>JBBQFP010000049.1:0-20714 GCA_038322045.1 Actinomycetes bacterium
TGACGAACAACAACCGTGTCGACATCCGCCCAGGTGATCCAACTGACAATCTCTGGAGTTCGACCCACGAAATCTTCGAGGCGCTCGTCGTCAGCACCTGTTGGCGCTTCGTCACACATCACCAGGGTTCCACAGCCTCCGATCTCGACCGACGGGCGGAAGCTCGTCTGACGGGCGCTGGTGCTGGTGAAGGCGACAAGCCAGGTGCTCAGCGCGAGCCAGTCTGGTTGAAGGAGGAAGGCGTACCGTCGGCCTCGCTGCTCGTGCCCCTTGCCTCGGGCAGGCAGCCGATAGACCTCACCCATATTGCCCCGCACGCAGCGCGTCCAGGTCCTGCTGGATCGCCGCAATCTCGGCACGATCCTCCGGGTCGTCCTTGATCGCCCGGCTCTCGGCCGCCGCGACCCGGCGACGTTGGTCGCGCAGCATCGCCGTCAGCGCTGCCCGAATGACCTGATCCGCACTCTCACGCCTGGACGCCCTGAGTTCCAAGAGGAGATCGCGGGTGCTGGTGTGCACCTTGACCGTCGTCGTGTCAGCCATGCCGACAGTCTGATCCCGGTAGACGTGCGGGCGAGTGCTGCGCACCTTGGTCGATCGCCCCGCACGCGGGGCCGGGGTGGATCAGCAGTGTTCGTGCCAAGAGCCGGATCCGAACCGCACTCAGCCGGTCGTGACCTCGGCGATCTCCAGAGCCGCCTGCCGCTCGAACTGCGTGGAGTAGAGGTCGCGGTAGAGGCCGCCGACGGCGAGGAGCTCGTCGTGCCTACCGCGCTCGACGATGCGGCCCTCATCGACGACGAGGATCTGGTCGGCCTCGCGCACCGTCGACAGGCGGTGGGCGATGACGATCGACGTCCGGCCCTCGAGCGCGGTGGCGAGCGCCCGCTGGACGGCCGCCTCGGACTCCGAGTCCAGGTGGGCGGTGGCCTCGTCGAGGACGACGACGCGCGGGGCCTTGAGCAGCAGCCGGGCGATGGCCAGCCGCTGCTTCTCCCCGCCGGAAAGGCGGTAACCACGGTCGCCGACGACCGTGTCGAGTCCGTCGGGCAGAGCGGCGAGCAGGTCGCCGATCTGCGCGGCCCGGCACGCCTCGAGCAGCTCGCCCTCGGTGGCCTCCGGGCGGGCGTAGAGAAGGTTCGAGCGGATGGACTCGTGGAACATGTGCGAGTCCTGCGTGACCACCCCGACGGCGTCGCGCAACGAGGCCTGGGTGACGTCGCGGACGTCGGTGCCCCCGACGAGGACGGCGCCCTCCTGGACGTCGTAGAGCCGGGACACGAGGCTGGTGATCGTCGTCTTGCCGGCACCCGAGGGCCCGACGAGGGCGGTCAACGAACCCGGCTCGGCGCGGAACGACACGCCGTCGAGCACGGTTGACGTCGGGGCGTTGTCGAGGACGGCCACCGACTCCAGCGACGCGAGGGACACCTCGTCGGCGGTGGGGTAGCGGAACCGCACGTCGGTGAGCTCGACGGCCAGGGGGCCGTCAGGCACCCCTCCGGCGCCCGGCTTGTCGTCGATCATCGGCGGGAGGTCGAGGACCTCGAAGACCCGCTCGAAGCTCACGAGTGCCGTCATGACGTCGACCCGGACGTTGGCCAGCGCCGTGAGCGGGCCGTAGAGGCGGCCGAGAAGCGCAGCCAGTGCGAGCAACGACCCCACCGTCAGCGAGCCGTTGACGACCATGTTGCCGCCGATGCCGTAGACGAGCGCCGTGGCGAGCCCGGCGACGAAGGTCAGGGCGGTGAAGAAGACCCGGTTCGACATCGCGATCCGGACGCCGATGTCACGGACCCGGCCAGCCCGCTGCTCGAAGGCCTCGCCCTCCGCGTCGAAGCGGCCGAAGAGCTTGACGAGCAGGGCACCGGAGACGTTGAAGCGTTCGGTCATCATCGTCGACATGTCGGCGTTGAGCCCGAAGGACTCCCGCGTCAGGGCCTGCAGCCGGCGCCCGACGTAGCGGGCTGGCAGGAGGAAGACGGGGAGCATGAGCAGCGAGGTCACGGTGATCGGCCACGACAGGTACAGCATCGCGGCGCCGACCAGCACGAGGCTGACGACGTTGGACACGACACCTGACAGCGTCGAGGTGAACGCCTGCTGGGCGCCGATGACGTCGTTGTTCAGGCGGCTGATGAGCGCGCCGGTCTGCGTGCGGGTGAAGAACGCCACCGGCATCCGCAGGACGTGGCGGTAGACCCGGGTGCGCATGTCGAAGATGAGGCCCTCGCCGATCCGCGAGGAGTACCAGCGCTGCACGAGCGAGAGCAGGGCGTCGGCCAGCGCGAGCAGCGCCACGACCAGGGAGAGCACCGTGACGACCCGGCCGTTGCCGGGGGTGACGCCGTCGTCGATGATCTTCTTGAAGAGCAACGGGGTGGCCACGACGAGCACCGCGTCGAGGACGACGATGACGAGGAACGTGAGGATCTGCCGGCGGTAGGGGCTGGCGAACCGGGCGATGCGGCGCACGGTGCCCGGGGCGAGGCTCTGACGTGCGACGGAACCGTCGCGGCTGAACGACCGCAGTGTGCTCCAGGGTCCGGCGCCGTGCATGGCCACGAGGTGCTGCTCCAGGTGTTGGCGGTGCGCCGAGAGGTCGGCACACCGCTGCAACGCCGTCGCGGGCCCCGCGCTTCCCGCGGTGAGCGACTACCTGCCGCGGGCGAGGTCGCGGATGCGCATGGCCTGCGCTGCGCGCTCGGCGTCCTGCTGGTCGGCGTGGCTGCGCCCGGCGGCGCCGAGGAGCAGCGCTTTCGTCTCGCGGACCGCCCCGGCGGGCGCCGCGAGAAGCGCCGCGGCGAGGTCTCTCGCCGTGGCGTCGAGCTCCTCGCGCGGGACGACGGCGTTGGCCAGGCCGATCCGCGCGGCCTCTTTCGCCCCGACCCACCGCCCGGTGGCGCAGATCTCGAGAGCGCGGGAGTACCCGACGCACTCGACGAGCGGCTTGGTGCCGCACAGGTCGGGGACCAGCCCCAGGGACGGCTCCTTCATCGCCAGCTGGGCGTCCTCGGCCAGCACCCGGATGTCGCAGGCCAGCGCCAGCTGGAACCCCGCACCGACGGCATGGCCCTGCACCGCGGCGATCGTCACGACGTCGGGACGACGCCACCACGAGAACGCCGCCTGCGCGCCCCGGATCACCTCGTCGAGCGCCTCGTCGGAGAGTTCGGCCATCGCGAGGAACGACGTTTCGCCGGGGATGCCCTCCGGGGTGAACATCCGCCGGTCGAGCCCGGCCGAGAACGAGGCACCCTCAGCCCGGACGACGACGACGCGGGTGCCTTCGGGGAGACCGGCCCCGAGCGCGGTCAGGGCACGCCACATGGCCGGGTCCTGGGCGTTGCGCCGGTCCGGGCGGTCCAGGGTCACCGTGACGATCCCTGGTTCGACGTCGATCCGCAGGCCGGTGCTCTCGAGCTGGTCGGTCATGGCAGCGACCGTACCGATCGCGTCCGGGGCACCGGTCAGCGGCCCCAGACAGGGGTCGGGACGAGGAGGTCCTCCTCCCCAGCCTGGCAGGTGTGGACTCGGGTCAGCCGGTCTTGACCGCCTTGCCGCGGGTCGCGCCCCCCCGGCCGCGCAGCTCGACGCCGGACTCCGAGAGCATCCGGTGGACGAACCCGTACGAGCGGCCGGTCTCCTCCGCGAGTGCCCGGATGCTTGCACCACCGGTGTACTTCTTCTTCAGCTCGGTCGCCAGCTTCGTGCGGTCGGACCCCGTGATGCGGGCGCCCTTCTTCAGGCTCTCGGCCATCAGTTCCTCCTCGTAGCGCAGGACAGGGCGGGTCCATCCCATGATCGACCCCACAAGACGATCTGGCTAGCCCAGACCGCTCCCCGCCCACACCCGAGGCACCTCGGCCAGTGGGCGCAGGCGGCCCCGTGCGACGTCCTCTCAGGCGAGCGCCACGAGGTCGAGGTAGGACTGGTTCCACAGGTCCTCGACGCCGTCGGGCAGCAAGATGAGCCGCTCCGGGTGCAGAGCCTCGACGGCGCCCTCGTCGTGGGTGACCAGGACGACGGCACCCGCATAGCTGTGCAGTGCCGCGAGCACCTCTTCCCGGCTGGCCGGGTCGAGGTTGTTCGTCGGCTCGTCGAGCAGCAGGACGTTCGCGCTCGATGCGACCAGCATGGCCAGCGCGAGCCGGGTCTTCTCGCCTCCAGACAGCGTGCTGGCCGGCTGCTCCACGGTGTCGCCGGAGAACAAGAACGAGCCGAGCACACGGCGGACCTCGGCGTCAGGCAGGTCGGGAGAGGCGGCGCGCATGTTCTCGAGGACGCTGCGCTCGGGGTCCAGCGTCTCGTGCTCCTGGGCGTAGTAGCCCAGCTTGAGCCCGTGCCCGGCAACGACCTCGCCGGTGTCGGGCTCCTCGATGCCGGAGAGCAGCCGCAGCAGGGTCGTCTTGCCCGCACCGTTGAGCCCGAGGATGACGACGCGGGAACCCTTGTCGATCGCGAGGTCGACGTCGGTGAAGATCTCCAACGACCCGTAGGACTTCGACAGCTCGCTGGCCTGGAGCGGGGTCTTTCCGCACGGGGCCGGTTGCGGGAAGCGCAGCTTGGCCACGCGGTCCCCCGCCCGGGTCGCCTCGAGCCCGGCGAGCAGGCGCTCGGCCCGGCGATCCATGTTCTGCGCCGCCTTCGCCTTGGTCGCCTTGTAGCGCATCCGGTCGGCCTGGGACTTCAGTGCGCTGGCCTGCTTCTCGGCATTGGCGCGCTCACGACGACGACGCCGCTCGTCAGCCTCGCGCTGCCCGACATAGAGTTTCCAGCCGACGTTGTAGACGTCCAGGGCGCTGCGGTTCGCGTCAAGGTGCAGGACCTTGTTCACCGTCTTCTCGAGCAGGCCGACGTCGTGGCTGATCACCACCAGACCGCCCTTGTGGACGGCGAGGAAGTCGCGCAGCCAGCCGATGGAGTCGGCGTCGAGGTGGTTGGTGGGCTCGTCGAGCAACAACGTCTCGGCGCCGCTGAACAGGATTCGGGCCAGCTCGACCCGACGGCGCTGCCCGCCGGAGAGCGTGTTCAGCGGTTGGTGGAGCACCCGGTCGGCCAGGCCCAGCGACGAGGCGATCGTCGCGGCCTCGGCCTCAGCGGCGTAGCCCCCCTGCGCGACGAACTCCCCCTCGAGCCGGCCGTAGCGGGCCATCGCCTTGTCGCGGGTTGCGTCGTCGGCGGAGGCCATCCGGCCCTCGTTGTCGCGCATGCGGCGCGTGATGGCGTCAAGACCACGGGCGGAGAGGATCCGGTCCTGCGCGAGGACGTCGAGATCACCCGTTCGCGGGTCCTGCGGCAGGTAGCCGATCTCACCGGAACGCGTCACCGTGCCCGCAGCGGGCAGGGCCTCGCCAGCGAGCACCCTGGTGAGAGTGGTCTTGCCGGCGCCGTTGCGGCCGACGAGGCCGATGCGGTCGCCGGGGGCCACTCGGAAGGTGACCTCCTGGAGGAGGACCCGGGCGCCCGCGCGCAGCTCGAGGTCGGAGACGGTGATCACGGTGGTTCCGATTCTACCCGCCGGGGTACCCCTCCCCCAGCCGCGCGGCGGTGCCGACGACGATCCGGAGACCTCAGTGCAGTTCGACGACCAGGGCATCGACGCCAGCCAGCTCGAGGACCGACGTGGCGGCCGGGGCGGAGCGCTCGCGATGGGGGGCGGCGGCCTCGGCATCGTCGGGGTGATCCTCGCCCTGCTGCTCGGGGTCAACCCGTTCGGAAGCAGCGACGGGACGTCGTCGACGCCGGGCGGCTCCGGCACGACGGGTGCCCAGGGCCAGGGGGCCTCCGACGTCGCGACGCGCTGCCAGCAGCAGGGCGCCATCGACCAGTACGACGACTGCTACGTGCTCAAGGTGTTCAACGAGGTCAACGAGGTGTGGACGGCGGACCTGCCGGCCCAAGGCGGCGGCGAGTACCGCCGTCCGACGCTCGTCTTCTTCGAGCAGGCGACGCAGACGGGGTGTGGCAGCGCGACGTCCGACGTCGGCCCGTTCTACTGCCCGGCCGACCAGCGGGTGTACATCGACCTCGGCTTCCTCGCCGCGCTCCAAGACCGGTTCGGCGCCCAGGGCCGGTACGCGCAGGCCTACATCGTCGCCCACGAGGTGGGGCACCACCTGCAGAGCATCACCGGCACCGAGGCGCAGGTGCGGCGGCTCCAGCAGTCCGACCCGTCACGGCGCAACGACCTGTCGGTGCGGATGGAGCTGCAGGCCGACTGCTATGCCGGCGTCTACGGGACGCTCGCCGACAAGCAGGGCAACCAGGCGGTGACGCCAACCGAGGTCGACGAGGCCATCAAAGCGGCGGCCGCGGTCGGCGACGACCGGATCCAGCGCTCCGCCGGCCAGCGGGTGAACCCCGAGACGTTCACCCACGGGTCCTCCGCCCAGCGCCAGCAGTGGTTCCGCACCGGGTTCTCCAGCGGACGCCTGCAGTCGTGCTCTACCTTCGGCACCTGAGCTCGCTGCTCACGACGGACCTGCTGCCAGGCTCTACCCGGCCGCTTGGCGCCCGAGCGGCGCGATAGGGCAGGCTCACGCCATGGCCTCCGGCGTGCACCTGCTCACCTACGCCGATCGCCTCGGCGGCGACTTCACCCGGTTGACCGAGCTCATGCGCGGGCCGCTCGCGGCGTTCTCCGGCGTCCACGTGCTGCCGTTCTTCGTGCCCTACGACGGTGACGACGCGGGCTTCGACCCCGTCGACCACTCCACAGTCGACCCCAGGCTGGGCGACTGGTCCGACGTCGCCACGCTGTCGGAGACCGCGACCGTGACGGCTGACCTCGTCGTCAACCACGCGTCGGCCGACAGCGAGCAGTTCCAGGACTGGCTCGCCCACGGCGACCGGTCCCCCTACGCGGGACTCTTCCTGACCTTCGACCAGGTGTTTCCCGGCGGTGGCACCGAGGCGGAGATCACCTCGATCTACCGTCCACGCGCCGGTCTGCCGTTCCGCCCCGTGCAGCTGGCCGACGGCTCACGGCGCCTCGTGTGGACCTCGTTCATGCCGAGCCAGATCGACCTCGACGTCAGCCACCCTGCAGCCCGTCAGTACCTGACACAGATCCTCACGGCCTTCGCCGCGTCCGGCGTCAGCATCGTCCGCCTGGACGCGGTCGGCTACGCCGTCAAGACCCGCGGCACTGACAGCTTTCTGACGCCCGAGACGTTGGCGTTCGTGGACGAGCTGACCGAGCAGGTGCGCGGCCTGGGCATGGAGGTCCTCATCGAGCTGCACGGCCACTACAGCCAGCAGCAGCTGATCGCGCCGCACGTCGACTGGGTCTACGACTTCGCGCTGCCTCCGCTGCTGCTGCACGCCCTCGCCACGGCCGACACCAGTCGGCTGATCGAGTGGTTCGGCATCCGCCCGGAGAACGCCGTCACGGTCCTCGACACGCACGACGGCATCGGTGTCATCGACGTCTCGCCGCTCGGGGCGCTTCCCGGGCTGCTCTCCGAGGTCGAGGCCGCCGAGGTCTTCGCTCGTGCCTCCGCCGCCACCGGGGGGCTCACGGACCGCACGAACACCGCCGTCGCCTGGGCGCGCCTGCCGCACCAGATCAACAGCACCTTCTACGACGTGCTCAGCCGCAATGACGCGCACTACCTGACAGCACGAGCCTTCCAGCTCTTCAGCCCCGGGCTGCCGCAGGTCTACTACACCGGGCTTTTGGCCGGCAGCAACGACCTGGCCCTGTTCGAGCGCACGGGCGTAGGCCGCGAGGTGAACCGGCACGTCTACACCGACGACGAGGTGCGCGAGCAGCTCAGCCGACCGGTGGTGCGCGCCGGGCTCGCGCTCGTCGCTCTGCGGGCACGCCACCCCGCGTTCGGCGGCAGCTTCTCCCTCAGCGACCTCGACGACGGAGCGCTGCGCCTGTGCTGGACTGCCGGAGACTCACGGGCCGAGCTGGTCGCCGACTTCCGCAGCGGCAGCTTCTCGTTGCTGTGGACCGAGGGGGCTGTCGTCGTCCGCGTCGGCGGGGTCGAGGAGCTGGCAGAGCACGCACCCGGGTACGACGGCCGCCGTGGGCCCGTCAGACGGTGAAGCCGAGCGCGCGCAGCTGGTCGCGGCCGTCGTCGGTGATCTTGTCGGGGCCCCACGGCGGCATCCACACCCAGTTGATCCTGACGTCGCTGACCAACCCCGTCAGCGCGTCGCGGGTCTGGTCCTCGATGACGTCGGTGAGCGGGCAGGCCGCCGACGTCAGCGTCATGTCGATGGTGGCGACGTTGCTGTCGTCGACGTGGATGCCGTAGACCAGTCCGAGGTCGACGACGTTGATGCCGAGCTCGGGGTCGACGACGTCGCGCATGGCCTCCTCGAGGTCGGCGAGATCGTGCGGCGCGCTGATGTCGGTCATGGCGTCTCCTGGAGGTCCTGCTGCGAGTCTGCTGCTATGGCCTGGGCCGTGGCGTCGCGGAACGCCATCCAGCCCAGCAGTGCGCACTTGATGCGTGCCGGGAACTTCGACACCCCGGCGAAGGCGACGGCGTCGTCGAGGACCTCCTCGTCGGGCTCGAGGGCGCCCTTGCTCCGCATGAGCTCGAGGAAAGCCTCGCCCACCGCAAGCGCCTCGGTGACCGGCTTGCCGATGACGAGGTCGGTCATCACCGATGTCGAGGCCTGGCTGATCGAGCACCCGGTGCCGCTGTACGACACGTCGCGGACGGTCGGTCCGTCGGAGAGGGCCACCCGCAGGGTGACCTCGTCGCCGCACGTCGGGTTGACGTGGTGGACCTCGGCGTCGAAAGGCTCCCGCAGCCCCGCGTGATGGGGGCGGCGGTAGTGGTCGAGGATGATCTCCTGGTAGAGGGAGTCGAGCTGCATCAGTCGAAGATCTCCTTCACCCGGGCCAGCCCGTCGACGAGGGCGTCGACCTCACCGGCCGTCGAGTACACCGAGAACGACGCGCGGGTCGTCGCTGGCACCCCGAAGCGCACGCACACCGGCCTGGCGCAGTGGTGACCGACCCGGACGGCGATGCCCAGGGAGTCGAGCACCTGGCCCACGTCGTGCGGGTGGATGCCCTCGAGGACGAACGACACCGCGCCACCGCGGTCGACAGGTTCGGCCGGCCCGATGATGCGCAAGCCCTCGACGCCGCCGAGCCGCTCGAGGGCATAGGCCGTCAGCGCCTGCTCGTGCGCGGCGACGTTGTCCATGCCGAGTGCGGAGAGGTACTCCACCGCAGCACCGAGGCCCACCGCCTGGGCGATAGGGGGCGTGCCGGCCTCGAACTTGTGCGGCAGCCCAGCCCAGGTCGAGCCCGTCATGGCGACCGTCTCGATCATCTCGCCACCGCCGAGGAAGGGCGGCAGCTCCTCGAGCAAGGATTGCCGGCCCCAGAGGACGCCGATGCCGGTCGGTCCGAGGAGCTTGTGACCGGTGAAGACGACGACGTCGGCGCCGAGCTCCTTGACGTCGACGGGCATCTGCGGCACCGACTGCGAGGCGTCGACGACCATGAGCGCACCCACGGCGTGCGCCCGGTCACCGATGAGCCGCACCGGGTTCAGCGTGCCGAGGATGTTGGAGATGTGGACGACGCTGACGACCTTGGTCCGCTCGGTGAGCAGCTCGTCGAGGTTGGACAGGTCGAGTCGGCCGTCGTCGGTCAGCCCGATCCACCGCAGCGTCGCACCCGTGCGTTGGCAGAGCATCTGCCACGGGACGATGTTCGAGTGGTGCTCCATCTCGGTGATCAGCACCTCGTCGCCAGGCCCCACTGCCAGCGGGCCCCACGACAGGCACTGCGCGACGAGGTTGAGCGCCTCGGTGCTGTTCTTCGTGAAGACGACCTCCTCGCGGGCGTTCGCCCCGATGAAGGCCGTGACGAGGTCGCGCGCACCCTCGTAGAGAGCTGTGGCCTCTTCGGCGAGCACGTGGATCCCGCGGTGCACGTTGGCGTTGTGCCTCGAGTAGTAGCGCTCCATCGCCTCGATGACCTGACGCGGCTTCTGCGACGTGGCCGCGTTGTCGAGGTAGACCAGCGGTCGGTCGTCGTGGACCAGACGCTCGAGGATGGGGAAGTCCTTGCGGATCGCCCCGGTGTCGAGCAGCCCTGGCAGCAGGGCCACGGCTGATGTCACGCCGTCGCCTTGGTGAAACGCTCGTAGCCTTCGGCCTCGAGGCGCTCGGAGAGCTCCGGGCCGCCCTCCTCGACGATCCGGCCGGCGACGAAGACGTGGACGAAGTCCGGCTTGATGTAGCGCAGGATCCGTGTGTAGTGCGTGATGAGCAGGAGGCCGGTCTCACCCGTGGCCCGCACCCGGTTCACGCCCTCGGAGACGACGCGGAGGGCGTCGACGTCGAGGCCGGAGTCGGTCTCGTCGAGGATGGCGATCTTGGGCTTGAGCAGCTCCATCTGCAGGATCTCGTGGCGCTTCTTCTCGCCGCCAGAGAACCCCTCGTTGACGTTGCGCTCGGCGAAGGTCGGGTCCATGGCGAGCTTCTCCATGGCCACCTTGACCTCCTTGACCCAGGTGCGCAGCTTCGGGGCCTCGCCGCGGATGGCTGTCGCCGCGGTGCGCAAGAAGTTCGAGACGCTCACGCCAGGCACCTCGACGGGGTACTGCATGGCGAGGAACATCCCTGCGCGAGCGCGCTCATCGACCGACATCGACAGGACGTCGACGCCGTCCAGGGTGACGCTGCCGCCGGTGATCTTGTACTTCGGGTGGCCGGCGACGGAATACGCCAGCGTCGACTTGCCCGACCCGTTCGGGCCCATGATCGCGTGCGTCTCCCCGGAGCGGACCGTGAGGTCGACCCCACGGAGGATCTCGCGGGCACCGTTCTCGGTGTCGACGCTGACGTGCAGGTCGCGGATGTCGAGGGTGGCCATGGATCAGCTCTCCTGTCCGGCGATCTCGACGTACACGTCGTCGCCATCGATCGTCACCGGGTAGACCGGCACGGGCTTGGTGGCGGGCAGGCTGGTCGGCCGCCCGGTCGTCAGGTCGAACGTGGAACCGTGCAGCCAGCACTCGATCGTCGTGCCGTCGACCTCGCCCTCGGCGAGGGAGACGTTCGCGTGCGAGCAGATGTCGAAGATCGCGTACACGTCGCCGTCGCTGCGGACGACGGCGACCGGGGTTCCCTGGAGGACGACGCGGTGCGCGCCGACCTCGGGGATCTCGGCGAGGGAACAGGCCCGCACGAGGGTGCGGGAGACGCTCATCGGTGCGCCGCCAGCTCGATCTCCAGGCGTGCGGCGAGCCGGGCCTGGATCTCGTCGATGCCGACGTAGGCGAGGATCTCAGCGAAGAAGCCGTGGACGACGAGCCTGCGCGCCTCCTGCTCGGTGATTCCGCGCGTCTGCAGGTAGAACAGCTGCTCGTCGTCGAACCGGCCGGTGGCGCTGGCGTGGCCGGCTCCGACGATCTCGCCCGTCTCGATCTCGAGGTTGGGCACCGAGTCGGCGCGCGCGCCGTCGGAGAGCACGAGGTTGCGGTTGAGCTCGTAGGTGTCGGTGCCCTCGGCCGCCGCCCGGATGATGACGTCGCCGATCCATACGGTGTGGGCCTCGGAGCCCTGGAGGGCTCCCTTGTAGGCGACCCTGCTCTTGCAGTGGGCGACGGCGTGGTCGACGAGCAGCCGGTGCTCGAGGTGCTGGCCGCTGTCGGCGAAGTAGAGGCCGAACAGCTCGGCGTCACCACCAGGGCCGGCGTACTCGACTGTCGGCACGACCCTGACGACGTCGCCACCGAACGTGACGACGACGGAGCGGTAGCGCGCGTCGCGGCCGACCCTCGCGTGCTGACGGGTCAGGTGCACCGAGCCGGCGTCCCAGTCCTGCAGGCTGACGACGGTGACCGAGGCGCCGTCACCGACGAGCACCTCGACGTTGTCGGTGCGCACTGACGAGCCCACATGGTCGATGACGACCAGCGCCTTGGCGAACGGCTTGACGTCGACGACGACATGACCGGCCGACAGTCCGCCTTCGCCGCGAAGGGTCACGACCGACGGCGCCTCGACGAGGGTGTCGGCTGGGATCGTCAGGACGATCGCGTCGGGCGAGGCCGTCATGGCCAGGGCGCTCGGGCGCTCGTCAGGCGTCAGGGCAGAGCCGACCCGGGGATCACTCATGGGGACGACCTCGTAGCGGACCTCGGGGGCAAGCTCGGTCTCGACGACGACCTTGCCGTCAAAGGACCCATGGGTCCCGTCGTGCAGGCCGCGGAGCCGGTCCAGCGGGGTGAACCGCCACTCCTCCTCACGGCCCGTGGGAACCGGGAACGCGTCGACGTCCCTGCTGTGGATCTTCTCCGGGCGGACGTCGGTCGCTGTGCTGTGCGTGATCCCCATGGGTCAGCCCACGGCCCCTTCCATCTGCAGCTCGATCAGTCGGTTCAGCTCGAGGGCGTACTCCAT
Source organism: Actinomycetes bacterium (assembly GCA_038322045.1). Taxonomy (GTDB): domain Bacteria; phylum Actinomycetota; class Actinomycetes; order JBBQFP01; family JBBQFP01; genus JBBQFP01. The sequence continues at coordinate 12,391 of JBBQFP010000049.1, forward strand.
GGGCAGCTCGCGGGCGATCGGCTCGACGAAACCACGGACGATCGTCGCCATGGCCTCCTCCTCCTTCATCCCGCGGCTCATGAGGTAGAACAGCTGGTCCTCGGACACCTTGGAGACGGTGGCCTCGTGGGCCATCGACACGTCGTCCTCACGGACATCGTTGTACGGGTAGGTGTCCGACCGGCTGATCTGGTCGACGAGCAGCGCATCGCACCGCACGGTCGAAGCGCTGTGGTGCGCACCCTCCTGGACCTGGACGAGCCCCCGGTAGGACGTCCGGCCACCGCCCCGGGCGACGGACTTCGACACGATCGTCGAGGACGTGTGCGGGGCGGCGTGGACCATCTTGGCGCCGGCGTCCTGGTGCTGGCCCGCACCGGCGAAGGCGACCGAGAGGGTCTCGCCCTTGGCATGCTCACCGACGAGGTAGACCGCCGGGTACTTCATCGTCACCTTGGAGCCGATGTTGCCGTCGATCCACTCCATCGTCGCCCCGGCGTGCGCGACGGCGCGCTTGGTGACGAGGTTGTAGACGTTGTTCGACCAGTTCTGGATGGTCGTGTACCGGACCCTGGCGTCCTTCTTGACGATGATCTCGACGACGGCCGAGTGCAGGGAGTCCGAGGAGTAGACGGGCGCGGTGCAGCCCTCGACGGAGTGGACGTTCGAGCCCTCGTCGGCGATGATCAAGGTGCGCTCGAACTGGCCCATGTTCTCGGTGTTGATCCGGAAGTAGGCCTGCAGCGGGATGTCGACGTGGACGCCCTTGGGCACGTAGATGAACGAGCCGCCTGACCACACCGCGGTGTTGAGCGCGGCGAACTTGTTGTCACCGACCGGGATCACGGTGCCGAAGTACTCGCGGAAGAGCTCGGGCTGCTCGCGCAGCGCCGTGTCGGTGTCGAGGAAGAGCACGCCCTGCTCCTCGAGGTCCTCGCGGATCTGGTGGTAGACGACCTCGGACTCGTACTGGGCCGCGACCCCGGCGATGAGCCGCTGCTTCTCTGCCTCGGGGATCCCGAGCCGGTCGTAGGTGTTCTTGATGTCCGCGGGCAGCTCGTCCCACGACGTCGCCTGCTTCTCGGTCGAGCGGACGAAGTACTTGATGTTGTCGAAGTGGATGCCGCCGAGGTCGGAGCCCCACGTGGGCATGGGCTTGCGCTCGAACAGGCGCAGCCCCTTGAGCCGCGTCTCGAGCATCCACTCCGGCTCATTCTTGATCGCCGAGATGCCCCGGACCACGTCCTCGCTGAGGCCGCGCCGTGCGGTGGACCCGGCGACGTCGCTGTCGGACCATCCGAACTCGTAGCGGCCGAGGCCGTCGAGCTCCGGGTGCGCAGTGGTGGTCATGAGGAGGTCCTTCCGGAGAGGCGGGTGGTGATCGAGCTCGCGGGGACGAAGGTCGTGCAGACGCCGTCGCCGTGGGCGATGGTCGCCAGGCGCTGGACGTGGGTGCCGAGCAGTCGGGCGAAGACCTCGGTCTCGGCCGCGCATAGCTCAGGGAACTCCCCGGCCACATGGGCGACGGGGCAGTGGTGCTGGCAGAGCTGCTCGCCGCCGGGGACGCTGACGACGGCGGCGGAGGCCGCGTAGCCGTCGGCGGTCAGCGCCTGGGCGAGGACGGCCGGACGCCGGTCGGGGTCGACGGACTCCAGCAGGGTGCGGTAGCGCTCCTCGAGCTCGCTGACCCGGTTACGCGCGAACGAGGCGACCGCCTCGCGGCCGCCGACCTCGGCGAGGAACCGCAGGGCGCTGCGCGCGAGGTCGTCGTACTGCTGCTCGAACTGCTCCCGGCCGGCGTCGGTGAGGGTGAAGGCCCGGGCGGGGCGCCCACGACCACGGGAGCCGGACTGCTGGGGCTCGCGCGCAACGACGAGGCCGTCGGCGACCATGGCGTCGAGGTGGCGGCGGATGCCGGCCGCCGTGAGGCCCAGCCGCTCGGCGAGCACCGCGACGGTGGAGGGACCGTCCTCGAGGAGTCGCCGGGCGAGAAGCGAGCGGGTGCCCTTCTCCGCGGCGTCGGTGTCGTGCCCGGGGGCCGGGACGACAGCAGGCAGGGCGACCGCTGCTGCGGTCGTCCTCGTCGCTGCCATGGTTTTCACAACACCAGTGTGACGTAAATGTTCCCGCTCGGCCAGGCCGGGCCCGCCCCCGGCGCGCCGCCTAGACTCCAGACCCGTGACTCACCCCGCGATCGACGTCCAGCGGCTGGTGAAGCGCTACGGCCGGACGACCGCGGTCGACGACCTCAGCCTCGTCGTCGAGGCAGGAACGGTCCTCGGCCTGCTCGGGCCCAACGGTGCCGGCAAGACGACGACGGTCGAGTGCCTCGAGGGCTACCGCCGACCCGACTCCGGCGTCGTCCGGGTCCTCGGCCTCGACCCCGGGCGCGACGCGGCGGCGCTGCGCCCGCGCGTCGGTGTCATGCTCCAGACCGGCGGCGTGTACCCCGGCGTCCGACCCGAGGAGATGCTGCGCCACCTCGCTCGTCTGCACTCCTCTCCGCTGCCGGTCGAACCCCTCATCGAGGCCCTCGGGCTCGACGCGTGCCGGCGCACCCCCTACCGGAGGCTCTCCGGCGGCGAGCAGCAGCGGCTGTCGCTCGCGATGGCCCTCGTCGGGAGGCCCGAGCTCGTCCTGCTCGACGAGCCCACTGCGGGCCTCGACCCGCAGGCACGCCACGCCGTGTGGGACGTCGTCCGGCAGCTGCGCCATGACGGCGTGACGGTCCTCGTGACGACGCACCTCATGGACGAGGCCGAGCGCCTCTGCGACCGCGTTGTCGTCGTCGACGCCGGTCGCGTCGTGGCCGACGGCTCCCCCGCGGAGCTCACCTCCGCCGGCGCCGAGAACACCCTCCGCTTCAGCGCACCCGTCGGGCTCGACGTCTCCTCGCTGGAGGCCGCGCTGCCCGAGGGCGTCGTCGTCACCGAGGACGCCCCCGGGGCCTACCGGGTCCTCGGCCCGCTCGACCCCCGGCTGCTCGCGACGGTCACGACGTGGTGCGCCGCCCACGACGTCATGCCCGAGGGGTTCTCGCTGGAGCGACGCACCCTCGAGGACGTCTTCCTCGAGCTCACCGGACGGGCGCTGCGATGAGCGGCGCCAGCACGGGGTCCGACGTCGGACGACTCCTCCCGGACCTCTCCTCCGCCCCCGGGGCCGCGTCATGGTCGCGGATGGTGCGCTCCCAGGCCGCGCTGGAGGTACGGCTGCTCGTGCGCAACGGCGAGCAGCTGCTGCTCACCGTCGTCATCCCCACCGTCCTCCTCGTGCTCGCGAGCTCGGTGGGCGTCGTCGACCTCGGCGGGTCCCACGGCATGACGCGGCGGATCGACGTCGTGACGCCGGGGATCTTCGGCCTCGCCGTCATGTCGACGGCGTTCACCGGCCTGGCGATCGCGACGGGGTTCGAGCGCCGGTACGGGGTGCTCAAGCGGCTCGGCGCCTCGCCGCTGCCGCGCAGCGGGCTGCTCGCGGCCAAGGCCCTCGCCGTGCTCGTCGTCGAGACCGCGCAGGTGCTGCTGCTCTCCGGGGTCGCGCTGGCGCTGGGCTGGGCGCCGCGCGGTAGCTGGGTGGCGCTCGGGGCGGCCGTAGCCCTTCTCGTGCTCGGCACCGCCGCCTTCGCCGCGCTGGGGCTGCTCATGGCCGGCACGCTCAAGGCGGAGGTCACCCTGGCCGCCGCCAACCTCGTCTACCTCCTCCTCCTCGTCGGCGGCGGGGTCCTCGTGCCCCTCGAGCGGCTGCCGGACGCCGTCGCCGCCGGCTTGTCCCTGCTGCCCTCCGCCGCCCTCGGGGAGGGGCTGCGTCAGGCTCTCGCGGGCCAGGGCGTCGCCTGGGCGGCGCTCGCCGTTCTCCTCGCGTGGGCCGTGGGCGCCGGGGCGCTCACCGCGAAGCTGTTCCGCTGGGAGTGAGGCCCGGCTCCGGTCGGTCGGTGGCTGCGCAGGGCACCGCCTACGATCGGGACGTGGACCTGCACCTGCCGCCCGCGCCCGTTCCGACGAAGGCGCCGAGGAGCGCAGGCGGCAACCGGTCGGGTCCGCTCGCCCGGTGGGTGTTCCTCGCCGCAGTGCTCGCCCAGTCGGCCCTCGTCATCACGGGCGGGCTCGTGCGGCTCACCGGGTCAGGTCTCGGCTGTCCGACGTGGCCGCAGTGCGCCACCGGCAGCTACGTCCCGGTCCAGCACCAGGCGCAGGGCTTCCACTCGCTCATCGAGTTCGGCAACCGCCTGCTGACCTTCGTCCTCCTCGTCGTCGTCGCCGCCTCCATCGTCGCCGCGTGGCGGCAGCGCCCGCGCAGGCGCCCGCTCGTCCTGCTCGCCCTGGCGGGGCTGCTCGGGGTCCTCGCCCAGGCGGTGCTCGGCGGGATCACGGTGCTCACGGGGCTCAACCCCTACCTCGTCGCCTCGCACCTCTTGCTGTCCATGCTCCTCATCGCCGCAGCCGTCGTCCTGCACCGGCGCAGCGGCGAGGACGGCGACGGTCGGGTTCAGCGGCTCGTGCGCCCGGAGCTCGTGTGGACCGGCCGGGCGGTGCTCGCGCTGGCCGCGGTGGTCGTCGTCCTCGGGACCGTCGTCACCGGCTCGGGGCCGCACTCCGGTGACCCCGACGCCCGGGCTCGCTTCGGGTTGGACCCTCGGTCGGTGAGCTGGCTGCACGCCGACGTCGTCATCGCCTTCGTCGGGGTCACCATCGCCCTGTGGCTGGCGCTACGCCTGACCGACGGGCCGGCACCTGCCCAGCGGGCGACCGGAATCCTGCTCGCGGTGAGCCTTGCCCAGGGCGTCGTCGGCTACGTCCAGTACTTCACGGGGCTGCCCGAGCTCGTCGTCGCCCTGCACCTCGTCGGGGCCTGCGCGGTCTGGGTGGCGAGCGTCCGAGTCGTGCTCGCGCTGCGGGTCCGGACCGCGGACGCGGCCCCCTGAGCCCTGCCCGTCGCTGGCGCTCGGGCGCTCGAGGGGGTCAGCCCCTGCCGGGCTCGTGCAGCTGGACCCCCGCCATCCGCTGCCACTCGTAGCTCGACGTGCGCACCGACGCCCCCAGGGCACGGTCGCGGGGGTCGCGCGGGTGCGCGCGGGCCAGGTGCATCATCATCTCGGCGCGCTCCTGCGAGCGGGCCATGACATCTCCCCACGCCCCGTCGGCGCCCACGAGCACGACGCGCCAACGACCGTGGGTGACGTGCTCGACGGCCGCCTGGACCGAGCTGTCCGCACCGACGGCGTGACGGGAGCCGAAGTCGACCATGCGGCGTGCCCCGAGGACGCACCGACGATCGAGGACGCCGTGCTTCGTGCGGGCCATCCACACCATGCCGACGGCTGCAGCGAGGAGCAGCAAGGCGCCCGCCACGGCGAGCCACGGGCTGGCCAGCCAGCCGGCGACGACGGCAGCCAGGGCGGTGAACGTCACCGGCGCCCACCAGTCGTAGTCGGGCAGGTGGGCGGCGTGCGGGTGCGGCTCGGGCGGCAGCTGGAGACCCCTGGGGTGGCGCTCCTCACGCAGGGCGAGGTAGGCGGATGCGAGACACAGCAGGGTGCCGGCGACGCCCAACCACGTCGTCGCCGCATCGGTCGCCTCGGCCCGTGCGCGGTAGCCGGTCACGACGGAGGCGGCGAGGAGCAGCGCGCCGACGACGGCGAGGACGACGGGGATGGGGGTGCGGTGACGGCCCATGCCCCGCACGGTACCGCTCTGGGTTACCGGCTGGTAGCGACGACCCGCCGGGGCGTGTCGGTGAGGTCGATGAGCAGTGGATGCCCGGCGGCGGCGGCCGCCAGTGGTGCGGGCACAGCACGCGGGGCGGCGAGGTGGACAAGCGCGTCGAGCAGGGCGACGTCGCTGGCGCTCCGGATCTCGGCGTGACACAGAGCGACGGTGCGCGCCTCCTGGCGGCTCACCTTGTCACTGTGCGTGATGCTCATGGGCACAGTGTGCACCTCTGTGAGGCTGCTTGCGAGCCTTTTCACCCGACCGGCGCTAGCGCAGCAGCGGGTCGATCGCGACGACGAGGAAGAGCAGCGTGAGGTAGGTGATCGAACCGTGGAACAGGCGCATCGGGGCGAGCCCCGAGCCGTGGTCTCCCCGACGGGCCCGGGTCCACAGCCGGTGCGCCTCGAGGAGGAAGCCGGCGCCGAGGACCGCTGCGGCGATCCCGTACACCGGCGTCATCCCGGCGACCGGCCAGAGCAGGAGGGAGACCGCCACCATGACCCACGAGTAGGCGACGACCCGGCGCGCGACGACCTCGTGGCTGGCCACCACGGGGAGCATCGGCACGCCCGCGCGGCTGTAGTCGTCGATGAAGCGCATCGACAGCGGCCAGTAGTGCGGCGGCGTCCAGAAGAAGATGACCGCGAACAGGACGACGGGGGTCCAGGCGAGGGATCCGGTGACCGCGGCCCAGCCGATGAGGACGGGCATGCAGCCCGCCGCCCCGCCCCAGACGATGTTCTGCGGGGTACGCCGCTTGAGCCCGAGGGTGTAGACGCCTACGTAGAAGGCGATCGCCGCCAGGGCGAGGCCCGCCGAGAGCGGGTTGACGACGGCGGCCATCCAGGCGACCGCGGCGACGCCCAGGACGATCCCGAAGACGAGGGCCTCACGCGGGGCCACCAGCCCCGTCGCGAGCGGCCGCCGCTCCGTGCGCGCCATGAGGATGTCGATGTCGCGGTCGATGTACATGTTCAGCGTGTTGGCGCTCCCCGCGGCGAGCGTCCCGCCAAGCAGCGTGGCAGCGACGAGGCCGAGGCCGGGCAGCCCACCGGCCGCGAGGATCATCGTGGGGACTGTCGTGACGAGAAGCAGCTCGATGATCCGCGGCTTGGTCAGGGCGACGAAGCCGCGCACCCGCTCGAGGGCTGAGTACGGCCGCGACCCGGTTGGAACGACGGCTGCTGGCCGATGGTCGAGCGTCGTCACGCACACTCCGCTGGTTGAGCCGGGTCCCCGCTCGGTAGAGCAGGGACAGGGCGCCGCCATTGGTCCTGCCGCGGCGGGTCCACTGTAACCGGGGGCCCTGAGCCTTTCGGCACCCGGGCGTGCGGCGGGCTGCGCGTGCGTCGTCCGGCGTCGGTACCCGGGCCGTGTCGGTCGGCCGCACTAGGGTTTCCGTGACCCGCCGGCGCGGCACTTCTCCCGGGGGGGCACCGCGAGGAGAGGACAACAGTGGAGCAGCAGGCAGGCGTCGATGTGCTCGAGTGGACCGATCTCGACACCCGGGCGGTCGACACGGTGCGGGTGCTGGCGATGGACGCGGTGGAGCGGACCGGCAACGGTCACCCCGGCACCGCGATGAGCCTCGCGCCCCTGGCCTACCTCCTCTGGCAGCGGATCCTGCGTCACGACCCCGAGGACTCCCGCTGGCCAGGCAGAGACAGGTTCATCCTCTCGTGCGGGCACTCAAGCCTCACCCTCTACATCCAGCTCTACCTCGCCGGGGGGTACGGCCTCGAGCTCGAGGACCTCCAGCAGTTCCGGGTATGGGGCTCGAAGACCCCGGGCCACCCCGAGGTCCACCACACCAAGGGCGTCGAGGTCACGACCGGCCCGCTCGGGCAGGGCGTCGCCAACGCCGTCGGCATGGCCATGGCGGCCCGCTTCGAGCGTGGCCTGTTCGACCCTGACGCCGCGCCGGGCAGCTCCCCGTTCGACCACCGGGTCTTCGCCATCTGCTCCGACGGCGACATCGAGGAGGGCCTCTCCTCCGAGGCCTCCTCGCTCGCGGCAACCCAGCGGCTGGGCAACCTCGTCCTCGTCTACGACGCCAACAAGATCTCGATCGAGGGCGACACCGACGTCGCGCTCACCGAGGACACCGCCGCGCGCTACACCGCCTACGGCTGGCACGTCGAGACCGTCGACCACCTTCCCGACGGCAACGTCGACGTCGAGGCCCTGTGGGGCGCGCTGCAGCGGGCGATCGGGGTCGAGGACCGTCCGAGCCTCGTCGTCCACCGATCGGTCATCGCCTGGCCCGCCCCCATCGCCCGCAACACCGGCAAGTCACACGGCGCCGCGCTCGGCGCTGACGAGGTCGCCGCGACGAAGCGCCTGCTGGATTTCGACCCCGAGCGCACGTTCCAGGTCGACGACGACGTCCTCGCCCACACCCGCCGGGCGATGGAGCGGGGCCAGGCGTGGCACGAGCGGTGGCAGCAGGCCTTCGACGCGTGGGCCGCGAGCAACCCTGAGCGAGCCGCGACCTTCGCGCGGATGGCTGACCGCGCGCTTCCCGAGGGCTGGGACGCCGCGCTGCCGACGTTCGAGGCGGACGCCAAAGGGATGGCCACCCGGAAGGCCTCCGAGGCCGTCATCCAGGCCATC
>JBBQFP010000050.1:0-19514 GCA_038322045.1 Actinomycetes bacterium
CCATCACCGTCGACCTCGCCGGCCTCACCGAGTTCGGTGGCGACAAGAGCGTCGCGGTGGCCTACCACGGCACCGACGGCGGCTCGGCGATGGGCTCCCTGCAGTCGTTCACCATGTCCCCGGACGGCACCCTGGTCGGAGTGTTCTCCAACGGGCTCAAGCAGCCGCTGGCGCAGATCGCCATGGCGAACTTCAACAACCCTCCCGGCCTGGAGAAGGTCGGCGGCAGCGCCTACCGGACGACGGTGAACTCCGGCACCGCCCAGCTCGGGACGGCCGGCAGCGGTGGGCGCGGAACCCTCGTCAGCGGCGCCCTGGAGATGAGCAACGTCGACCTCGCGCAGGAGTTCACCAGCCTGATCGTGGCCCAGCGCGGCTTCCAGGCGAACTCCAAGGTGATCACCGCCTCCGACGAGATCCTCACCGACCTGGTCAACCTCAAGCGCTAGGCCTCAGCGGGGGCTGGGCCACCAGGCCCACCCCGCTGACCGGTCGGACCACTCAGGAACCTGACGCAACCGCCGATGGGTATATCGCAGGGCCACGGACCGGCCCTGGAGCCGACATCCAAGGACGGATGACCGTGATCATCGTGACGCGCCTCAACGGGCCAGCCCTGGCGCTCAACCCTGACCTCGTGCAGCGTGCCGAGTGCACCCCTGACACGGTCATCACCCTCGTCGACGGCACGAAGTACGTCGTCGAGGAGTCCGTCGAAGTGCTTGTCGAGCGCATCCGCGACTTTCGCGCCTCGGTGATCTGCGCCGCGCACCAGATGGAGATCGAGTCCCAGGAGTGCGACGGATACCCGGCCCGTCCCATCGTCAACCGAGCCCCTGAGCCGTCTCACCCGAGGCTGTCCAGCGTCGCGCAGCTGCCGGTGAGGCAGGTCTGACGTGGACCCCGGAACCCTGATCGGGATCAGTCTCGCGTTCGGCTCTCTGATCATCTCCATGGTCATGGAGGGCGGGAACCCGGCGTCCCTTCTGCTGCCCCCAGCCATGCTCCTGATCTTCGTCGGCACCTTCGGCGTGGCCATGGCCTCGGGGCTGCTCAAGGACGCCACGGGCATCGTCAAGCAGTTCAAGGTGGCCCTGCTCGCGAAGGTGACCCCCGCCAACGACCTCATCGACACCCTGGTCTCCCTCGCCGACAAGGCACGTCGAGAAGGCCTGCTCGCATTGGAGGAAGCCTCGCGCGGCATCGAGAACCCCTTTCTCAAGAAGGGGCTCAACCTGGCCATCGACGGCACCGACCCCGAGGAGCTCCGCGACATCATGGAGTCCGAGATCGACGCCAAGCGCAACGCAGACAAGCAGGGCGCGAAGTTCTTCAACGACATGGGCGGCTTCGCCCCCACCCTCGGCGTCCTTGGCACGGTTGTAGGCCTGGTCCACGTGCTGGAGAACCTGAGCAAGCCTGACGAGCTCGGCAAGCTGATCGCCGGGGCGTTCGTCGCGACGCTGTGGGGAGTGCTGACCGCCAACATGTTCTGGCTCCCCATGGGCAACAAGATCAAGCGAATCAGCGGCATCGAGTGCGCGCAGATGGAGCTCGTCGTCGAAGGGATCATGGCGATCCAGGCCGGCTCGAACCCCCGGGTGGTGGCGCAGAAGCTGCGCTCGCTCATGCCTGACGCCGCTCCTGCAGCTGACAAGAAGGCGGCGTGATGAGCACTCCCAAGAAGAAGCGCGGCCACGAAGAGGACCACGAGAACAGCGAGCGCTGGCTGCTGACCTACGCCGACATGGTGACCCTGCTCATGGTCCTGTTCATCGTCATGTTCGCCATCAGCCAGGTCGATCAGAAGAAGTTCGCCCAGCTCAGCGGCGGTCTCGCGAAGAGCTTCGGCGCGCCGGTCACCATGCTCGAGGGCGGTCACGGGATCCTCGACGACACCGGCATCGCGCCTGCCGCCGTCGACCTCTCCCCCGTGTCCAGCGTCGTCCGTCCCGCCGACACCCCGGCCACCGCCACGAAGACGTCGACGGACCTCACGCCGAGCCAGGTGGCCAAGCTCCAGGGCGAGGCGAAGGCCGAGGCGAACCGGCTCGACGCCGTGCGTGAGCAGATCGAGAAGGCTCTGGAGAAGGCGGGCCTCAAAGGCCAGGTCAAGTTCCGGATGGACCAGCGGGGCCTCGTCGTCAGCGTCGTCACCGACAAGGTGCTCTTCCCCGCGGACCTCGCGACGCTGTCCCCGGCGGGTCAGCGGGTCCTCGACACCGTCGCCCCAGCGCTGCGCGAGACGACGAACATGCTCTCCATCGAGGGGCACACGAACACCGTCGCCGTGAAGCCGAGGTTCTTCCCCACCGAGTGGGAGCTCTCCTCGGCCCGTGCCGTCACGGTGCTGCGCTACCTGCTCGACCGTGACCACATCGATCCTGGACGGGTCTCGGCAGCGGGCTTCGCCGACCAGCACCCCCTGGTCCCGCCGAGCGACCCGAGGGCGAACGTCCTCAACCGCCGCGTCGAGATCGTCGTCCTGTCAGCACTCACCGGCGACGCCGCCGCGTTCCTGCCCTCGGCAGCGGCGGGCACCGGCACCCCGAGCACCGTCGGCTGACCCGCTCCTCACCCCCACGACCTGACTGCTGCACCGAAGGGAACCCGAGATGGCTAAGAAGAAGACGGACGGCGACGCGCCGACCAAGGAGACGGACGGCGACGCGCCGGCCAAGAAGTCGAAGAAGAAGCTCATCATCATCGTCGCCGTGCTCGTCCTCGCGCTCGGCGGTGGCGGATACACGTTCCTCGGCGGGAGCAAGAGCACGACCGGGGCCGCGGCAGCCGCTGCCAAGCCCTCGCCCGGCCTCGTCCTCAAGCTCGACCCGGTGAACATCAACCTCGCCACGGGCCACTACCTCAAGCTCGGCCTCGCGCTGCAGGCGACGAAGAGCGCCAAGGAGGTCACCGACGGCAGCAAGGCCCTCGACCTCGCCATCGCGCTGTTCAGCAACAAACCCATGTCCGAGCTCGCGACCGACGCGGGGCGGCTGAAGTACAAGACGGTCCTCGTCGAGGAGGTCGCCAAGGCCTACGAGGAGCAGGTCTACGACGTCTACTTCACCGAGTTCGTCATGCAGTAGCCGCGCGGGCAACGGTCCCGAGAGCCACCTCACCCGTCCGGGCGATCCAGCCCGCGACACGCCGAGCCGAGCCCTCGGCTCAAGCCCTGGGCCGCTCGTGTCGAAGCGTTCGGTGTGAGCAACCTCGACACCGCAGGACGCGGGCGCGCTACCGGCGCGCGGGGCAACCGGCGGTCCCGCAGCAGCGGCCCGCAGCCCTACGACTTCCGGCGCCCCACGAAGCTCTCGCGCGAGAACGTGCGGATGCTCCAGGTCGCCTACGAGACGTTCGGCCGCCACTGGTCGACCCTGCTCACCTCGACCCTGCGCGTCGTGTGCCAGGCGACACTGCTCTCGATCGAGCAGATCACCTACGACGAGTACGTCAGCGGCTTGTCCAACCCCACGTGCATGAACCTCCTCGAGATCGAGCCGCTCTCCGGCGTCGGCGTCTTCGAGCTGTCGACGACGACCGCCATGACGGCGATCGACCACCTCCTCGGCGGTCCGGGCGGGACGACGCAGCCCCAGCGCGCGCTCACCGACCTCGAGCGGCCGCTGTTCAACGGCCTCCTCGAGCGGGCGCTGAGCGAGCTGCGCTACGCCATGGAGCCGATCGTGCGCTTCCAGCCGCGCCTCGCCTCGACCGAGTACAACCCCCAGTTCGCGCAGGCCGCCTCGGCCTCGGACATGGTCATCGTCGCCTCGTTCGAGCTGCACCAGGGCGACGAGGAGTCCATCGCGTCGCTGTGCTTCCCCTACGCCTCGCTGGCCCCCTACCTCGATGCCGCCTCCGGCCGATCGGTGACCTCCGACCGCGAGCGCGCGATCCGCGACGCCGCGGCCATCGCCATCCGCGCCGGGCTGGCCGAGGTCCCGGTCGACGTCGCCGTCCGCTTCGACGCCCTCACGGTGACCCCGAAGGACCTCGTCGGCCTGGCCATCGGTGACGTCCTGCCGCTGGGTCACCCCACCTCCCGCCCGTTGTCGGTGACCGCGGCCGACATCGTCTTCGCCTCAGCCGTCCCCGGCGCCCAGGGCAAGCGCCTGGCGTGCCTCGTCGTCGAACCCCCGCAGGAAGAGAGCTCTCGATGAGCACGCTGGCCGTGTCCCTCGCCCGGGCGGCGCAGACCGTCGCCACCAAGCTGCCGACCGCCGCGTCGCTGCAGGTGGGCAAGCCGGTCACCGACCGGTCGCTGCTGCCGTCGCTGGCCTCCGGCTCCTCGGTCGTGGCCACGCTGTCCGGCGACCTCGACGGCGACCTCGTCCTGCTCGTCGGCGACGAGCTCGTCGCCGCGCTCGCCGAGAGCCCGCTAGGGCGCCTCGACCTCGTCCCGTCGCTGGCCCCCGCGCTCGAGGCCGCCGGGATCGCCCTGGGCTCGGTGCAGGTGACCGGCAGCCGAGAGCTCGAGATCGCCCTCGGCGCCGACGTCCTCCAGGGCGACGGCGACGTCGTCGCGGTCCCGATCCTCTCGGGCACCGAGCTGTTCGCCGTGCTCGCCGTCCGGGTCGCCGTCGGGCTGCCACGTCAGGCCCCCGCCGGGACGCCGCGCACCAACGGCCTCGAGCTGCTGCGCGACGTCGAGATGGAGGTCACCGCCGAGCTCGGGCGCACCCGGATGTCGGTGCGCGAGCTGCTCTCGCTCTCCCCCGGCGCCGTCGTCGAGCTCGACCGGGCAGCCGGCAGCCCGTGCGACCTCCTCGTCAACGGCACCCTCATCGCCCGCGGAGAGGTCGTCGTCGTCGACGAGGACTTCGGCATCCGCGTCACCGAGATCCTCACCCCTGGCACGGACGCCACGACCCCGGGAGCAGCGTCCGCGTGATCGCGATGGTCGCCCGCACGGCCTTCTCGTTGGCCGCCGTGCTGGCCCTCATGTTCCTCGCCGCCCGGGTCGCCAGGCGCGGTGTCCGCCGCAGCGGAGGTGGCGCCCTCGAGGTTGTCGCCCGCCAGCAGCTCGGGCGCACCTCGTCGATCGCCGTCGTCACGGTCGGAGGGCGTCCGCTGCTCCTCGGGGTCACCGAGTCGGGCGTCAGCCTGCTCACCGAGCTCGACCCCGCGACCCTCTCCGTGCCGGACGTCGTCGCCCTCCCGCTGGAGCCCTCGGGCGAGCGGGTGGCTCGCAAGCCCTCGGCCGTGCGGCCCACCGGTGCCCTCGCGGGCTCGGTCCTCTCGCCCGCGACCTGGCGGACGGCGGTCGACGTCCTGCGCGACCGCACGGTGCGGCGCGGTGCGGCGTGATGCGCCTCGCGGCCCGCGCCGCCGCCGTCGTCGTCACGCTGGGCACCTCGGCCCTCGTCGGGCCCGCCGCCTTCGCCGCGCCGGGCACGCCCGTCGGACCTACCGGCCCCACGGCCCCGAGCGGCACGGTGAACATCAACCTCACCGGAGTCTCGGGCAAGCCGAGCCAGTCGGTCATCATCATCGTCGCGCTGACGCTGCTGTCGGTGGCTCCGGCACTGCTCCTGCTCTGCACGAGCTTCACGAAGATCATCGTGGTGCTGTCACTGACCCGCAACGCGCTCGGCCTCCAGGGCGTGCCACCCAACCAGGTGCTCACCGGCCTGGCGCTCTTCCTCAGCCTCTTCGTCATGGGCCCGGTGCTCTCGCAGGTCAACCACGACGGCGTCCAGCCGTACCTCAAGGGGACGATGACGCAGTCGCAGGCCTACGAGCAGGGTGTCAAGCCGCTCAAGGGCTTCATGCTCGAGCACACGCGCAAGGAAGAGCTCGCGCTCATGGTCAAGGTCTCCGACCAGCCGAAGCCGGCCGGGCCGGAGAAGGTGTCGATGTCGACGCTCGTGCCGGCGTTCGTGCTCTCCGAGCTCAAGAGCGCGTTCATCATCGGCTTCGTCGTCTTCATCCCGTTCCTCGTCATCGACCTCGTCGTGTCAGCCGCCCTCATGTCGATGGGCATGATGATGCTGCCGCCGGTCATGATCTCGTTGCCGTTCAAGCTCCTGCTCTTCGTCCTCGTCGACGGCTGGGGAATGATCGTCACGGCTTTGGTGGCGAGCTATCGATGAGCGACACCGACATCGTCCACATCGCGCTGCAGACCATGCTCATCGCGGCGAAGCTGTCAGCGCCCATCCTCCTGACGTCGCTGGCCATCGGCCTGGGCATCTCGCTGTTCCAGTCGGTCACGCAGATCCAGGAGGTGACGCTGACCTTCGTGCCGAAGATCGTCGGCGTCGGCGTCGTCATCCTCGTGTGCGGCAACTGGATGCTCTCGAGCATGGTGGAGTTCACCACGGCGCTGTTCGCCCAGCTGCCCCAGCTGCTGGGCCACGGCTGAGATGACCCTCTCGCTGGGCAGCGCCACGCTGATCAGCGTGATGCTCGGGTCGATCCGCACCATCGCGTTCCTCTTCGTGGCGCCGCCGTTCAACAGCAAGGTGATCCCGAGCCGCGTCCGCACCGGGCTCGGGCTCGCCCTGACGCTGCCGGTAGCCACGCAGCTCTCGTCGACGGCGACGCTCGACGACCTGCCGGGGCTGGTGTCCCGGGCCATCATGCAGGCCTTCGTCGGGACGGCGCTCGGCTTCGTCTGCTACATGATCTTCGCGGCGATCCAGGCGGCCGGCGACCTCATCGACCTCTTCGGCGGCTTCACCCTGTCCGCCGCCTACGACCCGCTGTCGATGACCCAGAACAGCGTCTTCGGACGCCTGCACAACCTCATGGCCATCACTCTGCTCTTCGTCAGCGGTGGGCACCTGCTCGTCGTCAAGGGCTACCTGGGCACGTTCCGGGCCATGCCGCTGGATGCCGGCGTCGACCTCTCCGGGCTCTCCCAGCTGCTCACCCACGGGCTGGGGCAGCTGCTGGTGTCGGCGCTGCAGATCGCCGGGCCGCTCATCGCCGTGCTCTTCCTCGCCGACGTCGGCCTCGGGCTGCTGACCCGCGTGAGCACCCAGCTCAACGCCTTCTCCCTCGGCTTCTCCCTGAAGATCCTCGTCACGCTGCTGCTCTTCGGGGTCACCGTCCCCCTCCTGCCGAAGGCCGTCGAGGGCACCGTCAGCGCCATCGGCACGGCGCTCGCCACCGTCAGCGGGGGGTGAGGCATGGCTGGCAGCGACGACAAGACCGAGGCACCAACCCCGAAACGGCTCAAGGATGCGCGCAAGGAGGGGCGGGTCGCGAAGACCCAGGACCTCGGCGCCTGGACCGGCATCCTCGTGGCCAGCCTGCTCATCCCGCTGGTGATCCGCTCCGGGACACAACGGTTGGGCACGCTCATGGTCAGGGTGGCCGGTGTCGTGCAGGACCCGGACCCGCATGTCGCCCTGTCGGTCCTCGGGCAGGGGCTACAGGACTTCGTCATCATCTCGGCGCCGCTCGTGCTCGGGATGATGCTCGTCGGGGTGGCGGCGTCAGCGGCTCAGGGCGGCGTCCACATCGCGACGAAGAACTTCAAGCCGCAGTTCAAGCGGCTCAACCCCATCAGCGGCTTCAAGCGGGCGTTCGGGCCGCAAGGGCTCTGGGAGGGAGCGAAGGCGCTGCTCAAGAGCGTCGTCGTCGGACTGCTCGTGTGGCGTGCCGTGTCCGCGGCGGTGCCGACGCTCTCGGCGTCCGGCTCGCTGCCGCTCGGTGAGCTGCTGCGCATCGTCGCCGACACCGTCGTCACGCTCATCCGCACGGCTGCGGGTGCCGGTCTCGTCATGGCCGCGTTGGACTACGCCGTCGTCAAGAGGCGCACCACCAAGGGCCTGAAGATGTCGAAGCACGACGTCAAGCAGGAGGCCAAGCAGTCCGAGGGCGACCCGCAGATGAAGGGCGCCATCCGCTCGCGGCAGTTGGCCATGAGCCGCAACCGGATGATGGCCAGCATCGCCTCGGCCGACGTCGTCCTCGTCAACCCGACGCACGTCGCGGTGGCGCTGCGCTACGACCCCGCCAAGGGGGCTCCCCGCGTCGTGGCCAAGGGGTCAGGGCACGTCGCGGCTCGGATCAGGGCCGAGGCCGAGAAGCACCGCATCCCCATGGTCGCGGACAAGCCGCTCGCGCGTGCGCTGCACGCGTCGTGCCAGATCGGTCAGGAGATCCCGGCCGAGACCTTCACGGCCGTGGCGCGGGTGCTCGCCTTCGTCCTCGCGCTCAAGGCCCGCGGCTCGGCAGCGGGCATCCACCGCCCAGCGTTCGCGTCGGCGTGACGGGGCCGCTGGGGCGGGCGGGCCGGTCAGTAGGCGCCGGGGCGGTCGTCGTAGACCCGACGCTCCTCGACGACGGCGCCAGGGGCGGCCCGGCGGTGCGACATGAGCAGCGGCACCGCGATGAGCAAGCCGAGCGCGCCCGCGGCCATGAGGATGTAGCCGACCGTCGTGAGGTCGAGGCCCGACACGGTTGCGTTGACGGCGAACGCCAGGACGGCGCCGGCCGCGAGGAGCAGGATGCTGACTCCGATGCCCACCGGGGCACCTCCTTCGAGTTGACGTCTCGTAGGGGGTGCCCGCCTGATGAGGGCAGGAAACTCCGAGCCGCGGGCCTGTGGGCGCAGGGGCGAACGCTCAGGCGCAGGTGTGGTGTTCGAGGTACTCGGCAAGCGCGGCTCGCATGATGTCGCTGGGCGTTCGGCCCTCTGCTCGGGCGACAGCCGCGAGCTGACCGTCCAGAGCGGGAGGCAGACGCAAGGTTCGTTGCGGGGATCGGTGTCCCGACGCGACCGTGCGGTCGAGTGGTGGACGGCCGGCGCGCCTGAGCACGTCGGCCCCGCTTGCGGCGGCGATGTCGCCGCGAAGCGCGGTAGTGGAGTGCACGTCAAGGCGCATCTCGTGCTCCGCCCAGTCCGCGGCGTCGGTGTAGTCCTTCATGGCGACAGGCCCATCCTCTCCAGGTGCTTGGCACGTGCGTGCAC
The DNA here is from genome assembly GCA_038322045.1 of Actinomycetes bacterium. Taxonomy (GTDB): domain Bacteria; phylum Actinomycetota; class Actinomycetes; order JBBQFP01; family JBBQFP01; genus JBBQFP01. Next base: position 8,927 of record JBBQFP010000050.1, read on the forward strand.
CACGTGGAAGACGGTGACGTCCTGGTCAGTGATCTCGACCATGACCTCGAGCAGTGGCGCACCGAGGCGGCGTTGCGGACCAATGAACAGCGTCGGGGCGACGTCTTGCTGGCGGGCGCGGTTCGTCGAAGCGGTCTTCACGGTTGACGGCGTGGGCGATGGCGTGGAGCGCGTCGGCCTGGTCGATACCGTGCTTGTCGGCACTGGCGGTCCAACGGATCCCCACACCTCGACTGTAAGACACAACCTCGACCTGGCGCCATGCGAATGCCCCGCCGTCTGACAGGACTCGACACTGCGACGTCGGGAAGCCCAGCCCTGGCGTGAGGAAACGCCGAGCGCCCCGGCCCGAGGAGGTAGGCAGCGAGGCGCTCGTCGTCGTCGGAGTCGGCCTAGAAGGCGTCCTCCGGCAGGTCCATGAGCTCGTTGTCGATGCCCTCGGCGACGACGCGAGCCGCCGCGAGACCCGGCAGCACCTGCTGGGCGAAGAACTTCGCTGCCGCGATCTTGCCGGTGTAGAAGGCCTGGTCGCGACCGGTGGCCCCCCCGACCTTCGCCAGCGCGACCTCGGCCTGGCGCAGCAGGAGCCACGCCGTCACCAGGTCGCCCGCCGCCATGAGCAGCCGCGAGGTGTTCTGGCCGACCTTGTAGACGTTGCGCGGATCCTGCGCCGACGACGTCAGCGCACCGACCATCGTGGCGAGGATGCCCTGGACGTCCTCGAGCCCCTGCCCGAGCAGCTCGCGCTCGCGCACGAGAGCCTCCGGACCGCTCTTGGCCATCTCCTGCACCTGCGCCATCAGCGCGGTGAGGGCCTTGCCCTTGTCGCGCACGATCTTGCGGAAGAAGAAGTCCAGCCCCTGGATCGCCGTCGTCCCCTCGTAGAGGGTGTCGATCTTGGCGTCCCGGATGTACTGCTCGACCGGGTAGTCCTGCAGGTAGCCGGAGCCGCCGTAGGTCTGCAGCGACTCCGAGCCGAGCAGCGCGTAGGACTTCTCCGACCCGTAGCCCTTGACGATGGGCAGGAGCAGGTCGTTGAGCGCGATCTCGAGGTCGTGCTCCTCTCCGGCGGCCTCCTTGAGGGCGACGGCGTCCTGGATCGAGGCGGTGTAGAGCACTAGTGCGCGCATGCCCTCGGCATAGGACTTCTGCGTCATGAGCGAGCGGCGGACGTCGGGGTGGTGGGTGATGGTGACCCGCGGGGCAGCCTTGTCGGTCATCCGCGTCATGTCCGGGCCCTGGACCCGGGTCTTCGCGTAGTCCAGCGCGTTGAGGTAGCCGGTCGACAGGGTCGCGATCGCCTTGGTGCCGACCATCATGCGGGCGAACTCGATGACCTTGAACATCTGCGCGATGCCGTCGTGCACCTCGCCGATGAGCCAGCCCTGCGCGGGGGCCTTCTCACCGAAGGTGAGCTCGCAGGTGGTCGAGACCTTGAGGCCCATCTTCTTCTCGACGTTGGTGACGTAGACGCCGTTGCGCTCGCCGAGCTCTCCGGTGCTCCAGTCGACGTGGAACTTGGGGACGAAGAACAGCGACAGGCCCTTCGTGCCCGGGCCGTGGCCCTCGGGACGGGCGAGGACGAGGTGGATGATGTTGTCGTCGAGGTCGTGCTCGGCGCTCGTGATGAACCGCTTGACGCCCTCGATGTGCCAGCTTCCGTCGTCCTGCTTGATGGCCTTGGTGCGCCCGGCACCGACGTCGGAGCCGGCGTCGGGCTCGGTGAGAACCATCGTCGCGCCCCAGCCGTGCTCGGCCCAGACGCTCGCCCACTGCTTCTGCTCCTCGGTGCCCAGCGACCACATGACGTGGGCGAACGCCGGTCCGGAGGAGTACATGTGCACGGCGGGGTTGGCGCCGAGGACCATCTCGGCGACGGCCCAGCGGACCGACGGCGGGGTCGGGGTGCCGCCGAGCTCGGCCGGCAGGTCGAGGTGCTGCCAGCCGGCGTCGCGGTAGGCGTAGTAGCTCTTCTTGAACGACTCCGGAAGCGTGACGGACGACGTCGCAGGGTCGAACACCGGCGGGGTGCGGTCGCTCTCGAGCAGGGAGTCGGCGAGCTCGTGGGAGGCCAGCCGCTCGACCTCGCCGAGGATGCTGCGCGCGGTGTCGAGGTCCATGTCGGCATAGGGCCCGGTGCCGAGCACCTCTTGCCGGCCGAGCACCTCGAAGAGGGTGAACTCGATGTCACGCAGGTTGCTCTTGTAGTGACCCATGACGAGACCTCCTGGGCGGCCGTGCGGGAGCGAGGGCCCGGACGGAACGGGACCAGCGGGCCTACCCGCCAGTAACCCCATGATGCTACCCGCCGGTAACCGGGGGCAAGCCGGTCCGCCTGGTCAGGTAGCGGAGGCCGCTGTCTCGATCACCGCGAGCGGCACGGTCAGCCTCTGCCCCGAGGGCACATCCACCTTTCCCTCCCGCAGTCCGTTCAACGCCGCAGCTCTTGCTGTCACCGTGCCGCCATGGACGTCGAGAATGCCGTTGTCGCCTCCGACAAGGACGTAGAAGTCGCCTTTGATGGACGTGATGCCGGGTGAGGCCCCCTCCGGCCGTCGCTCGAGGAACAGGACGACGTCAGCGCCCGTGCTCAGGGCTGAGACATACGCAGTCGTCACTCGCGCGGTATCCAAGGTCGCGACGATGACGTCCGGTCCTGGCGTCTTGCCTTTCCACGCCTTCGTGACGGCGACGTCGTAAAACACCATGGGAACACCCGATGCTTCTGCGTCCGGGCCTTCTTCCGACGCGCCCCCACCATCGATCTCGCGCCCGATCACGCTCGTCACCCTGCCTCGGACCACGAGATCAGCCGCTGCAGTCAGCCGCGAGACAGAGGAGTATGACGGCCCGGATGTGTCAACCACACGTTGAGACGACGCGGCGCACGAGGCGAGCGCGATCACCGAGACGGCTGCCGCCAAGGAAGTTCGCCACATAGTCTGGGTTGGGATAGCCCCTCCTCAATAGATCGCGTTAACGCCGTTGATGTCGTCCGCGTAAGGCGGGCTACCTCCGCAAGGGCTACCTGTCGTGGAATCGCCGACCATGACGGAGGGGCCAATCCGAGTGTCTGAACAGGTGTTACTCACGTGCGTCAACCCGTACGTGTGTCCCAATTCGTGCATCGTCACGAGAGCTTTTGAGTAAGCGGGTAAGACTGCCATCGTGCGCTCGTTGAACTTCACGGTCTGAGAGCTTGAGAACGTACCCGAAGTACAGGTGTAACTGGTGTAGGCATACCAACCATCCGCGTAACTGTTGTCAATGATAAGTAGTTGCTGCGTCGTCGCCGTCGTTGGATTGAAGTATCCTGGCACCGCCTTTGTGTCCCAAGCATACTGCCCTTGCTCGAAGGCGGTCCGGTATCCGGATGTGACGTCGGAATACCTGTAGTTAATTGCAGAATTGGCATTGAAGGTCCCGCCCCATCGACAGTTCAAGAACGCGTATGCGCTCGCGGTCTGTAGCGGAACAATGTCAAACACCAGGACGCAAGCGCAGGTCATCCCAAGAGCAAGGAGCCGTCGCTTCGATGCCCGCATCGCAATTTCCCTTTGCTGGGTTGTATTGTGTCCTGCGGACAATAGGTCTATGCGCGCAGCGCGTCAAGAGCCTTCTCGCGACTGCGACCAACGGCAAAGCGGCCCGCTCGAGCGGTCAGTCGGTGTCGTGGTCGACGTGGCGCAGGGCGTCCCGGACGATGTGGCCGACGTGGGAGTCGGCGAGCGCGTAGAGCACCTCGTTGCCCCGCCGGGAGGTGACGACGAGCGCGGCGGTCCGTAGCCGCCGCAGGTGTTGCGACACCAGGGGCTGGCTGACCGGGCGCCCGGCGTCGTAGAGCGCGTCGACGAGCTCGTGCACGCACAGCGGCCCGTCGAGGAGCTGGACGAGGACGGCGAGGCGCACGGGCGCGCCGAGCGTGCGCAGGAGCTCGGCGGCGGCGTCGACCTGCGCCGGCGCGTGCACGACATGCACCTCCACGCATTGGTCGGGCCGGTGACGCCGAGCCTACGGTCGGCAGCACACCAGCAGACCCCCGCCCGAGAGGAGCCCGCCGTGCCAGCCCGCCTCACCGCCGCCGCAGCCGCCCTCGCCGTCGGCGCGCTCGCGCTCGGCGCCTGCTCGGTGGCACCTCCCGAGCGCACCGGCCCGGTGCAGGTCCTCGCCTCGACGTCGGTGTGGGGCGGCCTCGCCGCGCAGGTCGCAGGCCGTTACGCCGACGTACGCACAGTCATCAGCAACCCGGCCGCCGACCCGCACGACTACGAGCCGACCGTCGCCGACGCCCGGCGGGTCGCGAGGGCCGACGTCCTCGTCGTCAACGGGGCGGGCTACGACGCCTGGGCCACCTCTCTCGCGCAGGCCTCGCCGCGTCAGGGCCGCGAGGTCGTCGAGGCCGCGGCGGTGGCTGGCGTGCCCAACGACGGCAACCCGCACGTCTGGTACTCCCCCTCCGCTGTGCGGGCTGTCGTCGCCCGAATCGCGGAGGCGCTGTCGTCGTCCGACCCCGAGCACGCCGACCGGTACGCCGCCCAGCGCGACGCCGTCCTCGAGGTCGGGCTCGCGCCCTACCTCGCGCTGGCCGCCCGGATCCGAGCCGAGCACGCGGGGGCACCGGTCGCGGCGACCGAGTCCGTCGTCGAGCCGCTCGCCGAGGACCTCGGGCTGCGGCTGCTCACCCCGGCCGCGCTCCTGGCCGCCGTCAGCGAGGGCGCCGAGCCCACGCCTGCTGACCGCGCGACGGTCCTGCGCCAGCTGCGCACCCGCAGCGTGCGCGTCCTGCTCTACAACAGCCAGAACAGCACCCCCGACGTCGAGGCCCTCGTCGAGGCCGCTCGCGCCGCCGGCGTCCCCGTCGTGACGGTCACCGAGACGCCGACGCCGGCAGGGACAAGCTTCGAGCAGTGGCAGCTGCGCCAGCTCGATGCGCTCGAGGAGGCGCTGCGCGGATGAGCGAACCCGTCGTCGAGCTCCGAGATGCCACCCTGCGCGTCGGCGGACGCACGATCTGGTCCGGCGTCGACGTCACCGTGGCGCCCGGCGAGCTCGTCGCCGTCCTCGGCCCCAACGGCGTCGGCAAGTCGACGATGCTCAAGGCGATCCTCGGCCTCCTTCCTGTCTCCGAGGGCGAGGTGCGGGTCCTCGGCTCGGCGCCGGGCCGGGGCGGGGCCGCGATTGGATACCTGCCGCAGCGGCGCAGCTTCGACCCGTCGCTGCGGGTGCGGGGGCTCGACGTCGTCAGGCTCGGGCTCGACGGGCACCGGTGGGGCGTCCCGCTGCCCGGACGACGCTCCCGGGCCGCCGCGGCGAGGGTGCATCGGCTCGTCGAGCTCGTCGGCGCGACCGATTACGCGCACCGTCCCATCGGCGAGCTGTCCGGGGGGGAGCAGCAGCGGCTGCTCATCGCCCAGGCGCTCGCCCGAGAGCCGCGCCTGCTCCTCCTCGACGAGCCGCTGGACTCCCTCGACCTGCCGAACCAGGCGGCGATCGCCTCGCTCGTCTCGTGGATCTGCCGCAGCGAGGGGGTGGCGGTGGTCATGGTGGCCCACGACGTCAACCCGATCCTCGGCTACCTCGACCGCGTCGTGTACCTCGCGGCTGGGGGTGCGGCGGCAGGAACGCCGTCCGAGGTCATCACGTCCGAGACGCTCACCCGTCTCTACGGGACGCCGGTCGAGGTGCTCCAGGCCTCCGACGGCAGGCTCGTCGTCGTCGGCGCGCCGGAGGCCCCGGCGCACCACTCCGACCGGCACGGGGCCACGGCCTACGGGCACGGGCACGGGCACCCGTGAGCGACGCCGTCCTGAGCCTCGACGTCGTGGCGGACCTCCGCGAGATGTGGTCGCTGCCGTTCATGGTGACGGCGTTCCGCGCGGGCACGCTCGTGGCGGTGCTCGCGGGCGTCGTCGGCTGGTTCATGGTGACCCGGCGCCAGGCCTTCGCGGGGCACACGCTCTCGGTCATCGGCTTCCCTGGCGCTGCCGCCGCGGTGTGGCTGGGGCTGCCGGTGACGCTGGGCTACCTCGGCGCGGCGTTGCTCGCCGCGGGGGTGCTCGCCGTCGTCCCGCAGCGGGGTCGCGGCGAGGAGTCGGCAGCCATCGGCACGGTGCAGGCCCTGGCGCTGGCCTCGGGCTTCCTCTTCCTCGCGCTGCACGGACGGCTGCTCACCGGCTCCACGTCGCTGCTCTTCGGCAACGTCCTCGGCATCGGCCAGGGGCAGGTCGCCGGACTGCTCGTGCTCACGCTCGTCGTGCTGGCGCTGCTCGCGGGTGCCGGGCGCGTCCTCATGTTCGCCTCGCTCGACCCGGCGGTCGCGGCTGCCCACGGGGTCCCCGTCCGCCTGCTGGGGACGGCGTTCCTCCTCGTGCTCGCCGTCACCGCGGCCTCGACCGCGCAGGTGACGGGCGCGCTGCTCGTCTTCGCGCTCATGGTGCTGCCCGCGGCGACGGCGCAGCTGCTGACGGCACGACCGGCCCGAGCGCTGCTCCTCTCGGTCGGCATCGGCCTTCTCGTCATGTGGACGTCGCTGACCGTCGCCTTCTACTCGCCGTGGCCGCTGGGGTTCTGGCTGACGACCATCGCCTTTGCGCTCTACGTCGCGGCCGCCTCGGGCGCCCGGCTGCGGAGGCGTGCATGGGCGCGCTGAGCGAGCCCTACCTCCAGCACGCGCTGCTCGCTGGTACCGCGGTCGCCGTCGCCTCTGGGCTCGTCGGCTACCTCCTCGTGCTGCGGGCAGCGGTCTTCACCGCCGACGCCCTGAGCCACGTCGCCTTCACCGGCGGGATCGCGGCGCTGGCGCTCGGCGTCGACGTCCGGCTCGGGCTCCTCGCCGTCACGGTCGCCGGTGCGCTCGGGCTGGGGCTGCTCGGGCGCCGGGGCCGGCCGGACGACGTCGTCACCGGCGGGGTGTTCGCCTGGGTGCTCGGGCTCGGGGTGCTCGCCCTCTCGGCGTACAGCACGAGCAGCAGCGCGGCCGGCGGGGGCGCCGGGGTGCTCTCGGGCTCGCTGCTGAGCCTGACCCCCGGGACGGCGTGGCGGTCCGTCGCGGTGTGCGCGGTCGTCGCCGTCGGTGTCGTCGCTGTGGCCCGGCCGCTGATCTTCGCGAGCCTCGACGAGGCGGTGGCGGCCTCCCGCGGCGTCCCGGTGCGCGCCCTCGGGCTCGCGCTGCTCGTGCTGCTGGCGGTGACGACGGTCGAGGCGACGCAGGCCGTGGGCGCGCTGCTCGTCCTCGGGCTGCTCGCCGCACCTGGTGGCGCGGCCCTGCGGCTGACGACCCGGCCGCTGCGCGGGATGGCGGTGTCGGCGGGGGTCGCCGTCGGGTCGATGTGGGCGGGCCTCGCCGTCGCCACGGCGCTGCCCCGCACCCCGCCGAGCTTCGCGATCCTCGCGGTCGCCGCGGGCACCTACCTCGTCGCCGCGCTCGCCACCTCGCGTCGCCCCCGCGCCCTACGGTGACGCGGTGACCGGGCACTCGCACTCGCTGCACCACGCGGCTCGCCGTCCGCTCGCCGTCGTCCTGGGCATCACCTCGGTCGTGCTCGTCGCCGAGGTCGTCGGCGGTCTCGTCTCGGGCAGCCTCGCGCTGCTGGCCGACGCCGGTCACATGCTCGCCGACGTCGGAGGCCTCGCCCTCGCCCTCGGGGCCGCCGTCCTCGCCGGAGCGCCGGCGACCGACACCCGTTCCTGGGGGTGGCGCCGGGCCGAGGTGCTCGCGGCGGCGCTGCAGGCCTCGGTGCTGCTCGCCGTCGGCGCGGCGGTCCTCATCGAGGCGGCGCGGCGGCTGGTGTCACCCCCCGAGGTCGCCTCAGGGGTGATGCTCGCGTTCGGAGCGGTGGGCCTCGTCGGCAACCTCGCCTCGATGGCCGTGCTCTCGCGCGCGGAGCACGGCCGGGGCAACCTCTCGTTGCGAGCGGCGTCGCTCGAGGTGGCGGCCGACGCGCTGGGCAGCGTCGCCGTGCTCGTGGCGGCGGCGGTGGTGATGCTCACCGGCTGGCTGCGGGCCGACGCCGTCGCCTCGGGGCTCATCGGGCTGTTCATCGTCCCGCGCACGTGGCGGCTGCTGCGGGAGGCGGTCGACGTCCTCCTCGAGTCCACGCCACGCGGGATGGACCTCTCGGAGGTGCGCCGTCACATCCTCGAGGTGTCGCACGTGCGGGCGGTCCACGACCTGCACGCCTCCGCCGTCGCCTCGGACCTGCCGGTGCTCACGGCACACGTCGTCGTCGATGCGGAGTGCTTCCGCGACGGGCACGCGCCCGCGCTGCTCGACGAGCTCCAGCACTGCCTCGCGGGCCACTTCGACGTCGAGCACTCGACGTTCCAGCTCGAGCCCCCCGGGCACAGCGAGCACGAGCGCGACGCTCACGCGTGACCCTCGCCGGCGGCTCAAGCCCGGCTTTTCGGACGCCGATAGCGACGGGGTGTCCCCTCTGCCGGCGTCGAGCCGCGTCGCGAGCTCCGCGCGGCGACGCACCACCACCGGGGGCTTCGCCGCGGCCGGCCTCGTCATCATCGTCGTGGGGATGTGCGTCCTCGCGGCGGCGAGCTCGCTCGTCGCCGGGCACTCGGCACGGGCGGCCTCGCACGCCGCGGCGATCTCCCGCGCCTACCGGGACGCGGCCGACGACGTCACCCACGAGGAACGGCTCGCCGACAGCTACCGGCACGAGCGGACGCTGGCCACCCGGGGGCAGTTCGAGCGGACCGCTGACAAGCTCGAGGCCCACCTCGTCGAGGCGAAGGTCATCGGCAACGCCTCAGACCACGAGCTCGTCGGTGACGTCCTGGCGCTGCACTCGCGGTACCGCGCCGCCGTCGTCCGGCTCTTCGACGCGGTCGACCGCGAGGACGAGATGGGCATCCTCACGATCTCCCAGCTCGAGGCCGCGCCGGTGTACGACAAGATCGAGCGCCAGGTGCTCGACGCCGCCTCGTCGCACGGGCGGGTCTCGACGGCCGCCCTCGACCGGCTCATCACCCTCGACGCACGCGCGGCCCGGACCCTGCCCGTCGTCCTGCTCGGCGGCCTGCTCGCCGCGGGCATGCTGCTCGGCGTCCTGCGCTGGTACCGCGCCGCCCTCGACGACCAGCGCGACCAGTCGCTGCACGACTCGCTGCACGACCGGCTGACGTCGCTGCCCAACCGGGTGCTGCTCGCGGAGCGGTTCAGCAGCGCACTGCGGGCCAACCGCCGCGACCGATCGTCCTCCGCGCTCCTGCTCCTCGACCTCGACAGGTTCAAAGAGATCAACGACACCCTCGGGCACCACCACGGCGACGCCCTGCTGCGCCAGATCGGGCCGCGGCTGAGCGGGGCGCTGCGCGAGGTCGACACGGTGGCGCGGCTCGGCGGTGACGAGTTCGCCGTCCTGCTCCCGAAGGTCGACGGCGTGCTCGGTGCGGAGCAGGTCGCCGAGCGGCTGCGGCTGGCCTTCGCCGACCCGTTCCTCGTCGACGGCGTCGAGCTCGACGTCGAGGCGAGCGTGGGTATCGCCGTCTCAGGCGTGCACGGCGAGGACGCGGCCACGCTCCTGCAGCGCGCCGACGTCGCCATGTACGTGGCCAAGGCCCAGGGCCTCGGGGTCTTCGTCTACGACGCCGCGATGGACGGGCACAGCCCTGAGCGCCTGTCGATCCTCGGCGACCTGCGCCGCGGCCTGGAACGCCACGAGCTGACCCTGCACTACCAGCCGAAGGTGAGCCTGAGCACCGGGGACGTCGTCGGCGTCGAGGGGCTGCTGCGCTGGGAGCACCCCGAGCGCGGCATGATCATGCCTGACACGTTCATCCCCCTGGCCGAGCACACGGGACTCATCGGACCGCTGACCCGCTACGTCCTCGACGTCGGGCTGAGTCAGGCCCGCGCCTGGCTCGACGCCGGCACGCCGCTGCCCGTCGCGGTCAACCTCTCGGCCCGCAACCTCGTCGACGAGTCGCTCCCCCAGCACGTCGCCATGGCGCTCGTCGACCACGGGGTCCCGGCCCACCTGCTCGAGCTCGAGGTGACCGAGAGCGCACTGATCAGCGAGCCGCTGCGCGCGGCGTCGGTCCTCACCCGCCTGCGGGCACTCGGCGTGCGGGTCGCGGTCGACGACTTCGGGGCCGGCTACACCAGCCTGTCGGAGCTGCGCAGCCTCCCGGTCACCGAGCTCAAGATCGACCGGATGTTCGTCACGCCCATGGCCAAGGACCGCGGAGACCTGCTCATCGTCCGCAGCGTCATCGACCTCGGCCACAACCTCGGGCTGACCGTCATCGCCGAGGGCGTCGAGGACGCCGACACGATGAACGCGCTCCGGGCCCTCGGCTGCGACGTCGCCCAGGGCTACCACCTGTCGCGGCCGATGCCGGCGTCCGAGGTGCCGGGCTGGGTCACGACGTGGTCGAGGGACCGCGCGATGGAGCGTCACTAGGGCGACCTGCGATCGGGGCGCTGCGGCGTCTCAGGGGTTCCGGAGGACGGCGCTGGTGGCGCTACGATGCTGCCTGCACGAGCCGCTGGACGGCTTACGCGGGTGTAGTTCAATGGTAGAACATCAGCTTCCCAAGCTGACAGTGCGGGTTCGATTCCCGTCACCCGCTCCAC
>JBBQFP010000051.1:0-19169 GCA_038322045.1 Actinomycetes bacterium
GTCCCGCCCCTGGCTCTGCGACATGAACCATCGGTGCTCGAGCAACTGGTGGAACACCTCGGCGGGCTCGAGTTTTCCCTTGAGATCGCGGGGGATGGACTTCACCACGGGCTCGAAGACACGGATGAGCCACTCGTGAGCCATCATCTCCTCATCCATGTGGCTCTTCCCGTACGTGGCACTGTACGAGTCGAGGTCGTTGAGCAGCCTGCGCGCCTGGTTCTCGCCGGCGTCGAGGCCGGTGAGGCGAAGCAGCCGTCGCTGATGGTGCCCCGCGTCGACGACCTTCGGCTGGATGCGCACTTTCGACCCGTTGGCATCCGTTTTGATGGCAAGTTCCTCGATGTCGAAACCGAGGGCATTGAGCCGGTCAACGCGCTCGTTGATGCGCCAGCGTTCGCTTGAGGAGAAGGATTCAGCTCCGGTGAGCTCAGCCCACAGTGATCGGTATGCCGCGACGATGCCGTCGGAGAGCTGGATCGGATCGAGCTCGACGTCGACCCGGCCACCCGCCTCGAGGTCCATCAACTCGCCGGCGATATTCACGCGGGCGATTTCGAGGTCGTTCTCGCGTTGTCCATTCGACAGGCCACCCTCGTAGAGCTTGCCTGTCTCCGCGTCGACGAGGTATGCGGCAAACGCGCCCGCGTCCCGTCGGAAAAGTGTGTTCGAGAGGGAAACATCGCCCCAGAAGAAGCCCGCGATGTGCAGCCGGACGAGAAGCACGGCGAGCGCATCGACGAGACGGCCTGCGGTGTCCGGACGGAGTTGTTGTGAGAAGAGGGCCCGATAGGGGAGTGAGAACTTGAGGTGCCGGGTCACGAGCACGCTCGGCAACTCCTCAGCCAACTCGTCGGCGCGACCGGTGATCACGGCGACCGGGTCGACGCAGGGAATGTCGAGGCGTTGCAGTGTGCGCAGCATCTCGTACTCACCGCGCGCCATCTCTGACGTGGTCTCCTTCACGGCGACGACGTAGCCGGAGAGGTTCGCGAAACGAACCAGGTGGCGGGAGATGCCCTTGGGCAAAGAAGCAATGGTCTCGTTCGGCCAGTTCTCCAGTGGCAGATGCCAGGGAAGATCGAGAAGTGCCGGGTCGACGGTCGCCGCGGTGATGTTGAGTGATGCGCTCATGGTGGCTTAAACAGTAGCGCCGGCTGACGGAGTACGAGACCCCATCAGCCGGCGCGATGCTGTTAGTCGGCGACGACGGCCTGGTTGCCGAGGCGGAGGCCGGACTCGATGTCGAACACGTGCATGTGACGAGGGGTCGGGATGAGGAAGACCTTCTCGCCGGCGTGCGCGTGGGTGCGGCCGTCGACGCGGGCGACGAGGTCGGTGCGCTTGCCGTTGACGTCGGCGTGACCGTACAGGTAGCCGTCTGCACCGAGCTCTTCGACGAGGTCAACCTGGACCTCGAGGCCGTTGCCCGGCTCGGTCGACACTTCGATGTCCTCGGGGCGGACACCGACGGTGACCTGCTTGGCGCTGGTTCCTCCGACAACGTCACGGTCGACGGGAACGACACGGGCACCGAACTGGACGCCGCCGTCTGCCAGGTCGACAGTGAGCAGGTTCATGGCGGGGGAGCCGATGAAGCCGGCGACGAAGATGTTCTGTGGCTTCTCGTAGAGGTCGCGGGGAGTTCCGACCTGCTGCAGGATGCCATCCTTCAGCACGGCGATGCGGTCGCCCATGGTGAGCGCCTCGGTCTGGTCGTGCGTGACATAGACCGTGGTGACGCCGAGGCGGCGCTGGAGCGACGCGATCTGGGTGCGGGTCTGGACGCGGAGCTTGGCATCGAGGTTCGAGAGCGGCTCATCCATGAGGAAGACCTGGGGCTGGCGAACGATGGCGCGGCCCATGGCGACGCGCTGGCGCTGGCCACCGGAGAGAGCCTTGGGCTTGCGGCTGAGGTAGGGCTCGAGGTCGAGGATCTTCGCGGCCTCTTCGACCCGGCGGCGGATCTCGTCCTTGCTCACGCCGGCGATCTTGAGCGCGAAGCCCATGTTGTCGGCGACGGTCATGTGCGGGTACAGGGCGTAGTTCTGGAACACCATCGCGATGTCCCGGTCCTTGGGCGCGAGGTTCGTCACGTCGCGATCGTCGATGAAGATCGACCCTTCGTCGACGTCCTCGAGGCCGGCGAGCATGCGCAGGCTGGTGGACTTGCCGCAGCCGGAGGGGCCGACGAGGACGAGGAACTCGCCGTCCTTGATCTCGAGGTCGAGGCGGTCCACGGCGGGCTTGTCGCCCCCGGGATAGATACGCGTCGCGCCCTTGAAAGTGACTTGAGCCATGGAGATTCTTCCTTCCACCGGCAGGAACGTGCCGGACGATCCGAGTGGAATGAATGGGCCGCCGTGACGGCGGTGAGCACGTGCGGGTTGCTGGTGCACGTGAAGCACAGACTAGCGCGGTGGAGGGCTCCGTATTGCATGTTCTTGCGGTGTCGCTCCCCACCTGCACCGCTCCGCGGCCCGCGTGGGCCGTCAGCCGCGAGGCAGGCTCCACACCTGCACGTCCGGCCCGTCGCCGGGGAGGCGCAGGAGTGCCGAGTCCCCGCTCCGCCGCAGCGGGGCCGCGCCGCCGTAGCGGTTGCCCGCCTCTCCCACGGTGAGCCCGAGGGCGGCTGCGGGAAGCACGAGGCCCTCGTGCGGGGCTCGGGCGACGAGGACGAGCAGCCGTTCCTCGGCCGACTCGCGGAGGAACGCGACGGCGTCGTCGGCGCACGCGGCCCAGCGCAGCCCGCCGCGTCGCAGCGCCGGGCTCGTCGCGCGCAGCCGGGCGAGCGCCGTGTAGCGGGCGAGCGTCGTCGTGTCCCAGCGTTCGGTGGCGTGCCAGGGCATCGGCCGACGGGAGTCCTCGCCGAGCTCGCCCTCGAGCCCGATCTCGTCCCCGGCGAAGACGGTGGGCACGCCGGGCAGCGTGAACAGCAGCGCGGCGGCGACGTGGACGGCGTCCGCCCCTCCGACGACGGTGCGGACCCGCGCGGTGTCGTGAGAGCCGAGCAGCGTCATGCTCGAGGTGACCGCCTGCCAGGGGACGCTGGCGGTGAAGTCGCGCCACGTGGCCACCGACGCGGACCCGGGCAGGCGAGGGACGGCGGTCGGCAGCCCGAGGAAGGGCAGCTCGACGGCAGGGTCGCGCAGCCAGGACCACACCGGCCGGGTGAACCACGCGTAGGCCATCGTCCCGTGCCAACCGTCGCCAGCGAGGTCGTCCACCGGGTCGTGCCCGTGCTCGGCGAGCAGCCACGGGTCGCGGGTGGACGCGCCGCGCATGGTGGCGCGCATGGTGCGGGCGACGTCGTGGGTGAGGTCCGCGGCGCTGCGTCGTCCGGTCATGTTGGCGACGTCGACCCGCCAGCCGTCGACCTCGTAGGGCGCGCGAAGCCAGCGCGCCGTGGCCGACGCCGGACCCTCGACGAGGCGTCGGCGCAGCTCGGCATCGGAGTGGTCGAGCTTGGGCAGGGAGGCGACCCCCATCCACGCTGCGTAGCCGAGCTCGCGGTCCCGGGCGCTCGCGACGGGGTCCGGGCCTGCTGATCCGTCGGCGAAGAAGAAGAACCCGCGCTCCGGCGCCGAGGGGTCGACCTGCGCGGTGCGGAACCAGTCGTGCCCGCTGCCCACGTGGTTCGCGGTGAGGTCCGCGACGAGGCGCATCCCGCGGCGGTGGACCTCTGCGCACAGCGCCTCGTAGGCCGCGTCCCCGCCGAGGAGGGGGTCGACGTGCTCGAAGCTCACCGCGTCGTAGCGGTGGTTGGACCGGGCCTGGAAGACGGGTGTGAGGTAGAGGACCGTCGCGCCGAGCCGCTGGACGTGGTCGAGGTGCTCGCGGACGCCGTCGAGGTCGCCGCCGTAGACCTGACGCGGGGTCAACGGCCCCTGGCCCTGCACCGGTTCGTCCCACGCCGCCGGAACCGCCCAGTCGGGCAGCTCTCGGGACGCGGCGGCCGACGACCGGGCGAAGCGGTCGGGGAACACCTGGTAGCCGACGGCGTCCTCGAGCCACGCCGGCGGCCGCTCGTGCGTCGTCAGCCGGAAGTCGTGGGTGTCGGGGATGTCGCGGTCGTGGGTGCCGCTGCCGTTGAGCCACCGGTAGCTGCGAGGGCCGCCGTCGGTGAGGAACCGGTAGCGGGTGTCGGGGTTGACCGCCGTCACGGGGACCCGCCACCAGACGTCCGACGTCGTCTCGCGGTCGACCCGCCCCTCGGTCCACGCCGGCTCGCCGTCGTGGACGGCACGGGCGTGCAGGCGGGTGACGCCGGCGGCGCGGGGCACCCGGACGAGGGCGGTGACCGGGCTGCCGAGCCGCGGGGGGCCGTCGGGCAGGTGCAGGGCGGAGCCGTCGTGGTGCGGTGCGTCGAGGAGGTGGCTCACGTCAGCCCTTCACCGAGCCGGCCGTCAGGCCACCGACGATGTAGCGCTGGAGGAACTGGAAGAGCAGGACGACGGGGATGGCCCCGAGGATCGCACCGGCCGCGAACACTCCCCAGTGCTCGGAGAACCGCTGCGAGACGAACTGGTAGAGGCCGACCGCGAGCGTCTGCTTGTCGGGGTCGGTGAGGACGACGCTGGCGATGACAAAATCGTTGAGCGTCGTGACGAACGACAGCAGCCCGACGACGGCGAGGATCGGCGCCACGAGGCGGAGGATCATGCCGAAGAAGATCTGCGCGTGCGATGCCCCATCGATCTTCGCGGCCTCGTCGAGCTCACGCGGCACGGTGTCGAAGAACCCCTTCATGAGGTAGGTGTTCACGCCGAGGGCGCCGCCGAGGTAGACCATGATGAGCCCCAACCGGCTGCCGAGCCCCAGCAGGGGGAAGGTGTCCTTCATGGACAGCAGCAGCAGGAAGATGGCGACGTAGGCGAGCAGCTGCGGGAACATCTGGACGAGCAGCAGGCTGAGCAGCCCGCCTCGCCGTCCCCTGAATCGGAAGCGCGAGAAGGCGTAGGCGGCACACGCCCCGAGGAACACCGTGCCGATCGCCGTGACCGTGGCGATGACCATCGTGTTGACGAACCACTTGGCGTAGGGGTGGAGGTCGTCGTTGAACAGGCCGCGGTAGTTGTCGAGCACCACCGAGGAGAACAGGTGGTTCGAACCGATGAGGGTGCCGCTGCTGTTGAACGACGCCGAGACGACGAAGACGACGGGGAAGAGCGCGAACAGCAGGGCGAGGATGCCGACGAGGTGACGCCATCCCGTGCGCCGGAACCAGGTCATCAGTTGATCTCCTCGAGCGCGCGGGTCTTGCGGAAGCTGATGGCCGACAGCGTCGCGACGATGAAGAAGATGATGATCGAGACGGCGCACGCGAACCCGTACTGACGGTTCGTGCCGCCGAAGGCGACCTTGTAGACCATCGTGATGAGGATGTCGGTGCTGCCGACGTCGATCTTGGCGCCGAGGATCTTCGGGTTACCGCCGGTGAGCATGTAGATCGTGTTGAAGTTGTTGAAGTTGAACGCGAACGAGGCGATGAGCAACGGACCTACGGCGATGAGCAGCAAGGGCAGCTTGATGGATCGGAACACCCGGAACGGCCCGGCCCCGTCGACCCGTGCGGCCTCGGTGAGCTCGCCAGGGATCGACTGGAGAGCGCCGGTGCAGATGAGGAACCAGTAGGGGAAGCCGAGCCAGAGGTTGACGAGCAGGACCGAGAACCGAGCCAGCCACGGGGTTGTCAGCCAGGTGACGTGCGCACCGCCGAGCAGGATCTGGTTGATGAAACCGAAGTCGGTGTTCATCATCCCGGCCCAGATGAGCCCTGACATGAAGGCCGGGACGGCGTACGGCAGCAGGAGCAACGAGCGGTAGACCCGTCGACCTCTCATCCGCTCCTCGTTGAGGACGATGGCGAGCAGCAGCCCCAGGGCGAACGTCGTGAGGACGGAGAGGAAGGCGAAGGCGAAGGTCCAGATGAGCACCCCGACGAAGGGGCCGCGGATGCCGTCGTCCCGCACGATCTTGGTGAAGTTGGCGAAGCCGACGCCGACCTTCCAGCCCGGGTCGAGGACCTTCCCGTCGGGTGCCCGGAAGTAGCCCTCGCCGTCGTTGCGGTAGACGGTGCCCTTGGTCGTGTCCACCATGGCGTCCCCCGCGCTGTCATAGGTCAGCGTCGAGCGGTAGACGAAGGCGTTGGAGCCGTCAGGGGTGCGCAGGCTGCCCGCCTTCGGGTCCTCGAAGGGCACCCGTAGCGTGGTGACCTCCTGCTGACGCGCGAGGATCTGCGGGAACGTCAGCGAGGTGTAGCCGGGGATCGACACAGCCCTGTCGCCGGTGCCACGGGTCACCTCGCGGGCGGGAGCCAGCGGCTCCTTGGCTGTCCCGACGAGCGCCGACCCGTCAGGCGCCGTCACGAGGAACCCGAGCGTGCCGCCCTTGTCGACGACGGTGAGCCGGTAGGCGGCGGAGTCAGGGACCCGGTTCTCGGTGTTGGCGAGGATGGTCGAGATGGCGGTGGACTTGCTGTTGTTGTGGCCGTCGCCGTAGTTCGTGAAGGCGGCGTACCCCGTGTAGAGGACGACGTAGACCTGGTATACGAGGAGGAAGAGCACACCCGGCAGCAGGTACTTCGCCGGCACGGTGCGCTTGCTCAGGTAGACGTAGTCGATCGCGACGAGGCCGGTGACCATCGCTGCCAGCGCGGTCCACGAGCCGTTGGCGTAGAGGACGATGACGCCGTAGACGCCGAGGGCGTTGACCAGCGCGAGCATGAGCAGCTTGGCTGCGAGCGACGCGGAGGACCGGGAGCTCGTCAGACCGGCTCGCGACGGGCCGGGACCGCGACGGCGCCGAGGTGGGTTCGCGACGACCTCGGGGGGTGACGCGACGGGGGGCGGGACCGACACGGGGGCCTCTCAGGGCTGTCGAGCAGGGCGTGCTGTCGAGCGGGACCTGTCAGCGGCGCGGGGCGCGGGTAGGGGCGCCCCGCACCGCTGCAGGGATCAGCTGCCGATCTTGGCGCGGATGCGCGTCGCGGCATCCTTCATGATCTTGGTGGGGTCACCCTTGCCCTGGAGGATGGCGAGCTCGGCGGAGCCCCACTCGGACCAGACGTTGTCCATGGCCGGGATGCCGGGCTGCGGGCTGCCGTCGGCGCCGACGGCACCGAAGCCAGCGACCACCGGGTCGCTCTTGACCTGGTCGAAGACCGAGACCATCGCCGGCGGGCGGCCTCCGGCGTCGAAGAGCGCCTTGGCAACCTCAGGCGTGCCGCAGTAGTTGACGACGAAGTCGTTGGCGAGCAGCTTGTTCTTCGAGAAGCTGCTGATCATGAAGCCCTGGACCCCGACGAAGGGCTTGGACGGCTGGCCGCCGGCCGAGGGGACCTTCTCGACCGAGAACTTGATGCCGGCCTTGGTGAAGTCACCGGTGTTCCACGGGCCCGTGATGATGTACGGCGTCTTGCCGGCGAGGAACGTCGCCTTGGCGATGTCACCGGTGACGGACGGGGACAGCGACTTGTCCTTGCCCCAGGCGGCGAGCTGCTGGGCGAACTTCACGCCACCAGCGTTGTCGATCTGGAGCTTGCTCGGGTCGTACGAGCCGTCGGCCTTGGTGCCGAAGACGAAGGACCCGAACGACGTCTGGATCGGGTAGAAGTGGTACGGGTCGCCCGCCTTGGGGTCGACCTGGACGGCGATCGGCAAGGTGGCCTTGCCGGCAGCCACGAGCTTCTTGCCGGTCGCGATGGCGTCGGCGAAGCTCGTCGGCACCTTGGGCGCGAGGGCCGTGTTGCGGATGAAGGCGACGTTCTCGACCGCGTAGGGCAGGCCGTAGAGCTTGCCCTCGTAGGACAGGGCGTCGATGGCCACCTTCTGGAACTGCGAGGCCTTGTCGCCCAGCTCGACGGGCGCGACCGCGCCGTTGGTGACGAGCTTGCCCAGCCAGTCGTGCGCTCCGACGATGACGTCGGGGCCCTGGCCCGAGGGGCCCTGGCTGATGAGGTCGTCACGGATCTTGCCGAAGTCCTTCTGGACGACCTTGACCGTGACGCCCTTCTCCGTCTGGAACTGGGCGGCGATCTGCTGCAGCGGCTTGGCCCGGGTGTCGTCGGCCCACACCGTCAGGGTGCCGGCCGAGGTCGGCGCGGCGCTGCTCGCGCTCGCCGTCGGCGAGGCCGGTGCGCTGCTCGCGGAGGCGCTGGTGCCTCCGCTGCTGCTGCCACCGCACGCGGTGGCAAGGAGCATCAGGCCGGCTGCGGCTCCGATGCCCGAGAGGGTGCGACGCATGGAGGTGCTCCTTCGTGCGGGGAGGGTCCCCGTTCACCGGGGACCGTAGCAAGAAGTTGCAGGGCTCTTACAGTGGGCTTGCTGAAAGTGTTTCAATCGTGATGTAGGGTCCGGCGCATGGTCGCTCGGCTCAACGACATCGCCACGCATGCGGGCGTGAGCGAGGCGACGGTGAGCCGCGTCCTCAACGGCAAGCCTGGAGTCGCAGCGGCCACGAGGCAGTCGGTGCTCACCGCTCTCGACGTCCTCGGCTACGAGCGCCCCGCCAAGATCCGCGAGCGCCCCGCCGGCCTCGTCGGCCTCGTCGTGCCGGAGCTCACGAACCCGATCTTCCCGGCGTTCGCCCAGATCATCGAGGACGCGCTGTCCCAGCAGGGCTACACGCCCCTGCTGTGCACGCAGAGCCCCGGCGGCGTCACCGAGGACGAGTACGTCGACATGCTCCTCGAGCGTGGGGTGGCCGGCATCGTCTTCGTCTCCGGCCTGCACGCCGACGCCAACGCCAGCCACGAGCGCTACCACCGCCTGCGCGACCGCGGGCTGCCGATCGTCCTCGTCAACGGCTACGCCGAGGGCGTCGACGCACCGTTCGTCAGCGACGACGACGTCACCGCCATGCGCCTCGCGGTGACGCACCTCGCCGCGCTGGGCCACCGGAGGATCGGGCTCGCCGTGGGCCCTCGCCGCTACCTGCCCGTCATCCGCAAGATCCACGGCTTCACCCAGGCGATGGCCGACCACGTCGGCTGCACCGACGTCTCCGAGCTCGTCGAGTGCTCGTTGTTCTCGGTCGAGGGCGGCGTCGTGGCGACCGAGGCGCTGCTCGAGCGCGGCTGCACGGCCATCGTGTGCGGCTCGGACCTCATGGCCCTCGGCGCCGTCCGCGCCGCCCGCGGGCGAGGGCTCGCCGTCCCGCGCGACGTCTCGGTCGTCGGCTACGACGACTCGACGCTCATCGCCTTCACCGACCCGCCGCTGACGACGGTGCGGCAGTCCGTGGCCGAGATGGGCCGGGCCGCCGTCCGCGCCCTCGTCGACGAGATCGCCGGGACGCCGGCGCCCCGCGCCGAGTACATGTTCCGCCCCGAGCTCGTCGTCCGGGGGTCCACCGGTGCGGCGCCCGTCGAGCGCGTGCGCCTCACGTCGATGGCAGCTCAGCGGCACTAGCGCGTCTGGCCGCTACCCTGGACCGCGGACGGACGGCGTGGCCCTCGACCTCGACCTGAGGGTTGGTCCCGCACCCGCCGGCGTGGCGCAACTGGCAGCGCACCCGACTTGTAATCGGGAGGTTAGGGGTTCGATTCCCCTCGCCGGCTCACAGCTCAACCGGTCGGCCGCGTGCTGGGCCGCCCCCCGGACGGCCCAGCACGCACCGTGCTGCGGTGGCCGACCCCCGTACGGGCACCGCTGCCCGCCTCGACGTGGCGGGACCTGATGGCTCCAGTCAAGAGGGCAGCCAGGAGGAAGGGCCAGCGCTGCGGCCAAGCCCGAACAAGGCCGAACGCGGCCCTGACCAGGGGGAACGCCGAGCGGCCCGCCGTCGAGCCGGTGGGGCTGAGCCCCGCGTCACCCGAACGGATCGGACCTTGGGCCGTTCAACCCGGTACGCCGCGCTGCGGTCCTCGAGGTGGGCTCAGACCCCTAGGGTCGCCGTTACGCACGAGCGCGCATCGGGGGACGACCGTGGATCAAGGAGCTGGTGCCGCGTGGGCACGGGTCGACACCAGGGAGGACCTCGCTGAGGCTCTGACCGCCCTTCGGGAGACCGCCGGACTGACCGTCCGTGACCTCTCCCGGGTCTCAGGGGTCCCGCTGGCCACCGTCGGTGGCTACCTCAGCGGTCGGCACGTGCCTCCGGTGAGCGCCTCGGCCCAGGTGCGCGCGATCCTCACTGCCTGCGGCGTGCCTTCCGCGCAGGAGCACACCGCCTGGCTCGAGACGATCGCCCGGGTGCGACGTCGTCCCGCCCGTCGGGATGCTGTGGCGCCGCCCTACCGCGGCCTGGCCAGCTTTCAGCCTGAGGACGCCGCCTGGTTCTTCGGTCGGGAGGAGCTCACCGCGTCGATCCTCACGGTCGTCGAGGACCCGGACCGCTTCATGCCGGTCGTCGTCGTCGGGCCCTCCGGATCGGGGAAGAGCTCCGTGGTCCGTGCGGGGCTGGTCCCCGCCTTCGCGGCGAGCGAGCGCTCCCGACGCGGCGCCGACCCGGACGAAGCCGACCTGCCCGACCCCGCTGCCGTCGTCCTGACGCCGGGCGAGCGGCCCGGGTCGGCCCTCGCCGAGGCTCTCGGCGACGGTCCCGCGCCCGCGATGGTCGTCGTCGACCAGCTGGAGGAGTGCTTCACGGTCACCGAGGACCCCGACGAGCGCGAGAGCCTCCTGGCCGGGCTGGACCGACTGGCCGGAGCGGGGGTGCGGGTCGTGCTGAGCCTCCGGTCGGACTTCTTCACTGCCGCGATGACCGAGCCGCGGCTGGTCTCGTGGCTGCAGCACGCGCAGGTCGTGGTGGGGCCGATGTCCGAGCCCGAGCTGCGCCGGGCGATCCTCGAACCGGCGCGGGCCGCAGGCCTGCAGGTGGAGCCCGGACTGGTCGACCGGCTGCTCCGCGACCTCGCCGCACCCGGCCGGCACGGGCCGGGCGCCTACGAGGCCGGCGCGCTGCCCCTGATGTCCCACGCGCTGCTCGCCACCTGGCGGCACGGCAGCGGCTCCGCGCTCACCCTGGCCGACTACGTCGCCGTAGGCAGCGTCGAGGGAGCCGTGGCACTCAGCGCTGAGGAGGTGTACGGGTCCCTGGGGCCGCGCGAGCAGGAGCTCGCGCGAGGGCTGTTCCTGCGGCTGGTGACCCTGCTCGACGGCACGGTCGTCACGCGACGGCGGATCACCCGAGAGGCCGAGAGCGCCGCTGAAGCACCGGGCGACCCGGCCAGCAAGGGCATGACCGAGGTCATCGAGCGTTTCGTCGAGGCGCGCCTGCTCACGGCCGACGCCGACACCGTGGAGATCGCCCATGAGGCCCTCCTGGAGGCGTGGCCCCGCCTGCACGGCTGGGTCGACGAGGACCTCGACACGCTGCGGCTGCGGCGACGGTTGGCGGACGCGGTCGCGCTCTGGCAGGAGAACGGGGAAGACGCGCAGCTGCTCTACCGCGGCGCACCCCTCGAGCTGGCTACCAGCTACGCCGAGGACCCCGGCCAGTCCGGCGCGCTCTCGGCCGACGAGCGCCGGTTCCTCGCCCGCAGCGCCGAGCAGGCGCGCGCGAGCCGGACGGCGGAGCAGCGGCGTGCCCTCGTCCTGCGCAGGCTCAGCCTGGCGCTCAGCGTCGTCCTCGTGGCCGCGTTGACGCTGGCCGTGGTGTCGTGGCGGCAGTCACGCGCGGCCACCTCCCAGCGCAACCTCGCCGTCTCCCGACAGCTCGCCATGACCGCCGACCGGCTTCGCTCGACCGACGTGGCGCTCTCCCGACAGCTCGCCGTGGCGGCACAGCGGACCGCGCGCACCCCGGAGGCCACCGCCGCCCTGCTCAGCGACACGGCTCTGCCGAGAGTCACCCGTCTCGCGGGGGCCTCTGGCGTGCTGCAGGCGGTCGCGGTGAACCCGGCGGGCACCGTTGCAGCCGCGGTCGGGGCAGACCACCGGCTGCGGCTGTGGAGCCTCACCTCGCCAGGCACGCTGATCGGTACGCCCCTGCCCGCGGGCGCCGAGACGCTCTTCGCGGTGGCGTTCAGCCCTGACGGGCGCACGGTGGTTGCCGGCGGCTCCGACACCAGGCTCTACCGGTGGGACGTCACCGACCTCGCCCGGCCACGGGCGTCGACCCCGGTCTCCATCGGCAAGGGCACCGTCTACGCGCTGGCGTGGTCGCGTGGCGCAGGAGGGCTCGCGGCAGCGGTCTCCGACGGGACCTTGCACCTGTGGAGCGACCTCGACCGGCCTGCGCGCACCGTCACGGCGTGCGCAGGGCCGGCGCAGTCGGTTGCGGCGCACCCACGCCTGGCGCGGTTCGCCGTCGGGTGCGGCGACGGCACGCTGCGGCTGTGGGACGTCGGCGCAGGGGGCACTCCGGCACCGGCGTCCGCCCCGTACTCCACCGGCACGGCGGTGCTGTACTCCGTCGCGTTCGACCCCACCGGCACGCGGCTCGCCGTCGGCGGCGGTGACCGGTCGGTGCACCTGCTCGACGTCCACGACCCCGCCCGCATCGCCCTGGTCCGCGAGCCGCTGACCGGCCCGGACAGCTGGGTCAACGGCGTCGCCTGGAGCCCCGACGGTGCACGGCTGGCCGCCGCGAGCTCGGACAACCACCTCTGGTCGTGGAGCACCAGGGACTGGGCCCCGGAGGCTGTACTGGTGCACCCCGGACCGGTGACCTCGGTGGTGTACCTGCCCAGCGGCGAGGCGCTGGTCACCTCGTCCTCCGACGGCGCAGCCCGCGTGTGGGCCCAGCCGGGGCCCGTGGCCACCGCGGCCGGCGCGAACATCTTCGCCGTCGTCCCGGTGACCTCGAGCCCAGCAGGGTCCGTCGTGGGCACCGCGGCCAAGGATGGCATCCGCTTCTGGCGGGTGGTCTCTGCTGGGCAGGCCGCTGGCGTGCGTGGGCTGGGCGCCCCGGTGTCGGCTCCCCCCGGCTCCGCGACGCTCACCGGCACCCTCGCGGTCAGCCGCGACGGGCGCACCATCGTCTCGGGCACGGCCGACGGTGCGGCTCACCTGTGGGCCCTCGACGCCTCGTACCGGGCGTCCCTGCTGGCGACCCTGCGGGGCGGGTCGGCCCTCGTCGAGACGGTGACGATCAGCCCGGACGGCCGGCTCGTCGCGGTCGGTGGGGACGACAGCGTCACCTGGTTGTGGGACATCTCCGACCGCAGCCATCCCAGGCTCCTGCGCCGTCTCACCGGCGCCACGGGTTACATCACCCAGGTGACCTTCAGCCCCGACTCCCGCACGCTGGCGGCCGGAAGCATCGACAAGTCGGTACGGCTCTGGGACGTCAGTGACCCCGGGGCTCCCCGTGAGCTCGGTAGACCGTTGACAGGTCCGACGAGCTACGTCTACTCCGTCGCCTTCAGCCCCGACGGGCGCACGCTGGCGGTCGGGTCCGACGACAAGACCGTCTGGCTGTGGGACCTGGCCGACCGGGCCCAGCCGCGCCGCCTCGCCGTCCTCACCGGTCCCGACAGCCTGGTGTACTCGGTCGCCTTCGACCCGGCGGGCAGTCGGCTGGCTGCAGGGACGGGTGCCGGCGGCGCCTGGTTGTGGGACGTCACCGACCGGGGAAGACCTCACCTCATCGGCGCGCTCGCCGGCTCCGAGCAGTCGCTCTTCATGCTCACGTTCACCGACGACGGGCGCATGCTGGCCGCTGGTGGGGCTGACCACCGGCTCAGGCTCTGGAGCACCGACCCCTCGGCCGCGGCGATCGCCGCCTGCACAGGGGTGGGCACCTCGGTCACCCCGCAGGAGTGGGCCCGCTACGCCCCGGGTATCGCGTACCGGCAGCCGTGCCACCGCTGACGGCTGGCTGATGACGCCGTCCAGGAAGGGCCGGCCTTTCCAACGGGCGCCGAAATAAACCGTCTATTCTACGACATAGTGCGCGTCTCGTCGGGTATCCCCGTAGTCAGATCGGTGGCGCCGGGCGGGGCCGAGCAACGGCCCTCCCACGCCCCCGTCGAACCCAGTCGGCACGGAGAGAGGACGGACATGACGGACACCCTCGGCAGCCTCAGCGGGCCTGCGTCAGGCACGCAGAGCACCGCGGAGGCCGCCCGCGAGCAGGCCACGAATGTCGCGCACGGGACGGCCCAGGCCGGCACCCAGGTCGCGCAGACCGCGGTGGAACAGACCAAGCAGGTGGCGAGCTCAGCGGGCCACCAGGCACAGGACCTCATCGACCAGGCCCGCACCGAGCTCACCAGCCAGGCGTCCTCGCAGCAGGAGCGCGCCGCAGGTGGCATCCGGACGCTGTCCGAGCAGCTGCGCGGCATGGCCACCGGCGAGGCACCCGTGCCCGGTCCGGCCAACGACCTCGTGAGCCAGGCTGCGGACAAGGCCCAGGAGTTCGCCACGTGGCTCGAGAACAGGGAGCCCGGCGAGCTCATCAGCGAGCTCCGCGACTTCGGACGCCGCCGTCCGGGTGCTTTCCTCGTCGGCGCGGCAGTGCTCGGCGTCGTCGCGGGTCGCGTGACCCGCGGGGCCAAGGACGCCTCGTCGTCGGAGTCCTCGCAGCCGGCCGAGGTCCCGGAGCGGTTCCCCGCGGGCGTCGCTGACAGCGGCTACGCCTCCGGCGTCAGCGACACGGCGTACGCGCACACGACGACCTTCGCCTCGACCCCGACGGTCGGCAGCGTCCCGGCGGCCGTCCTGCCGAGCGGGCTCGGCTATGACGAGGTGCAGAGGTGACCCAGGGCTTCCAGGCTCCGACGTCTGAGCCCTACGTCGACCTCAGCACCACCACCGGGCCGTCGAGCAACCAGTCCGTCGGCGAGCTGCTCTCCGGCGTGACGCGCGACCTGTCGACGCTCATGCGTCAGGAGGTCGAGCTGGCCAAGGCCGAGCTGCGCCAGGAGGCCGGCAAGGCCGGCAAGGGCGCCGGGATGCTGGGCGGCGCCGGTCTCGCCGGGCACATGGTCCTGCTCTTTCTCTCCCTGGCGCTGTGGTGGGGTCTGTCCAACGCCATGGACCAGTCGTGGGCCGCGCTCATCGTCGCGGTCCTCTGGGGAATCGCCGGCGCTGTGCTCTACAAGGCTGGCCGCAAGCAGCTCCAGTCCGTCAAGGGCCCCCGGCAGACGGTGGAAACCGTCAAGGAGATCCCGGACGCCGTCAAGGGAAACGCCTGACCCCGGAACCTCCCAGCACTCATTCCACACGTCACTGACAGGAGCAGTTCTTCATGAGCAACGATCCAGACCAGATCCGCCGCGACATCGAGCGGACCCGTAGCGAGCTCAGCAGCAACGTCGAGGCGCTCACCGACAAGGTGACGCCCAGCCACATCGTCGCGCGTCGTGTCGACAGCGCGAAGGGCGCCGTGACCGGCGTCAAGGAGCGCGTCATGGGCACGACGAGCGCCATGACGTCGACGACGACGTCGACGGCGTCGAGCGTCGGCGACCACGCATCGTCCATGGCCTCGAGCGTCAGCGGTGCTGCCCATCAGGCACCGACCATGGTCAAGGAGCGCGCTGAGGGCAACCCGCTCGCGGCAGGCGTCGTCGCCTTCGGGCTCGGCTGGCTCATCTCCTCCCTCATGCCGTCCACGCAGAAGGAGCAGGAGCTCGTCGTCGACCTGCGCGACAAGGCGATGCCGGCGATGGACGCCGTCAAGCAGGAGCTCACCGCGGTCGCCCAGGAGATGAAGGGCAACCTTCAAGAGCCCGCCGCCGACGCGCTCGCCTCGGTGAAGGCCAGCGCGACCGACGCGGCTTCGACCGTCAAGGACGAGGCCACCTCGGCGGCCGGCGACGTCAAGAGCCAGGCGCAGGACGCCGTCCAGGAGACCAAGGGCGCCGCACCGACCCCGAGCGACTCCGGGTCGACGAGCTCGTACGAGTCGGAGTCCATGCCGGCTTGGCAGCAGCCGTCCGCCAACCCGTGACGGGAGGCCGCCCGGGCGGCCTCACCTGACGAGCAGCACGACGGAGCCGGTCCTACGGGGCCGGCTCCGTCGCCGTCTCGGCACGGCGCCATGCTCCGTCATGCCAGGTCCGGCTCGGTCGCGGGCATGCGCTCGCGCGCGATGCTGCGCAGGAATCCGTCGATCACGGCGGCGAGGTGGTGCGGGCGGGTGATGACGATCATGTGCGCACCGGAGAGGGTCACCGGTCGCACGGTCGGTAGCGCGGCCAGCACCTCGACCCACTGCTCCGGGCAGATGCGGTCGAGGTGCCCGCGGACGACGAGCACCGGTCCGCCGTAGCGCTGAAGCGACGGTGCGAGCGGGTCGAGGCGGGACTCGTCCATGGCGGCGCGCGCAGCCACGACACCGGTGCGCAGGTAGGTCGGCATGAGCATCGGCAGCTGCCAGGCCGGCTCGTGGACCGCCGTCCGCAGCCATCGCCTCATGAGGGCCGACCAGCCCTGGGCCTCGGGGTCGCCCGTGGGGCCGACGAGGACGAGCCCGGCGACGGCGGACGGGTCGAGAGCCGCCGCCGCCGCGACGACGGCACAGCTCGCGGAGTGCCCGACGAGCACCGCGGGTCCCTCACCCAGCCCGTGCAGCGTCACCACGACCTCGCGCGCGAGGGCGGCGATGCTCACCGGGTCCTCGCCGTCCGTCCCGGCGCCGCCGTCCGTCCCGGGGCGTCCGTCCGCGCCGATGGTGCGCCCGTAGCCCGGCAGCAGGAGCACCCGCACGGCGGCAGCCGCGGTGAGCAGGCGCCCCGTGCGTCCCTCGACGCGGGCGTCGAGCCCCAGGCCAGGGACGACGAGGACGGGGCAGGCAGCAGCAGGCGGGTCCCCCAACGAGGGGGACCCGCCTGCGAGGACGGTGTGGAGAATCAGGTGTTGGCCTCCGCAGGCTTCCGGACGACGCTTGAGCGGGTTCGCGACGTCTCCTAGCGACTTGCCCTCGGCGGGGATGCCCAGGACGGTCTCGACGATACCGTCGGCAACCATGACGCCGGCGGCGCCGGCGCTCGCGACGGTGATCTCGAGGCTGTCGAGGACCCCCCCTCTGGGGTGACGCGCTGTGCCCCTGTGTGCCCCGAGGGCTCCCGCAACCGAACAGTTACCGTAAAGAAGCAAACCACCGCACCGGACCCGTGACGGCGGGGCCGAACGGGTGACCGCGCAACGGCGCGAGGTCAAGACCGTCGCCTTACCACCCGAGGACTACTGCGACCGGTGGAAGGGACTCCGATGCGGCGCAGGTCTGCGGTACGGCACAACGGCACGGGCACGGGCGTCCCGACTGGTACGGGCACCTCTGCCCGCGGCCCCGGGCGCTCCCTTCGGGGGGTGAAGATCCAGACGAAGCTCCTCGGCGTGCTCGCCGTCCCGGTCCTCGTCCTCGTGCTCGCCGCCTCGTTGGTCTCCGCCCAGGCGGTCGGCCAGGCCCGCCGGGCCGAGAACGTCAAGACCGTCGCGACCTCCGCGAGCACGTTCGCGCGACTCGTCGCGGGTCTACAGCTCGAGCGGTCGCTCTCGGTGCGCACCTTCGGGCGGGACTACGACGCACGACGGGCCTCCGCGCAGCTGCCCGCCGTCCACGCCGGGGTCGACGACGAGCTGTCCGCCGCGGCCGCACTCGTCGCGCGGGCCGACCTGACGAGCCTGTCGGCCGAGACCGCCGGTGCGGTCGCGGCGATCCCGGGGACCAAGCCGACGCTGCGCGCCATCCGGGCCTCCGTGGAGGGCGGCAAGGCCGACCGCGACGCCGTCGCCGCGCAGTACTCCGCCATGATCGACGGCAACCTCACCCTGCTCGAGCAGCTCGCCCACGGCCTCGCAGACAAGGGCCTCGGGCAGCGGATCAAGGCCTTCACCGATCTCAGCCGCGCAGCCGAGCTGGCGGTGCAGGAGCGCGACCTCGGTCTGGCGATCATCAGCTCGGGCGCGCAGACCGCTGCGCAGACCGGTGAGATGGCTCGACTCGCCGCCGACGAGGACTCGGCGCTCGAGCGCTTCGCCTATGACGCCACCGCGCGTCAGAAGGCCGGCCTCACCCAGCAGCTGACGAGCGACCTGCTCATCAAGGACGTCTTCCCTCGGGCCCGCGGCCACTTCTCGGCGGTTGGGGCGGGCGGCGCGAGCAGCCTGTCGACCTCTCGCTGGCAGCTGTCGGCCGACGAGCGCATCGACGCCTTCGGTGCCGTGGCAACCACGGTCACCACCGACGCCGCTCGCGCCGCAGCCAGGGTCGCCGACGACGCGTCCCGGCGCGCCACCGGTGTGCTCGCCGTCACCGTCGCCCTCGTCCTGCTCTCGATCGCGCTGGGCGTCGTGCTCTCCCGCGCCATCACCAGGCCGATCGTCGCCCTGACGGCCGTAGCTGGCCAGGTGCGTGAGCGGCTGCCTCGGATGGTCGAGCAGATCTCCGCCCCGGGGGCCGAACCCATGCTCGAGCTGCCCGACATCCCCGTGACGTCCTCCGACGAGGTCGGCCAGCTCGCCGCGGCCTTCCGCTCGGTCAACGAGACGACCCTCGCCGTCGCGACCGAGCAGGCAGCCCTGCGGGCCTCGATCGCCGAGATGTTCGTCAACGTCGCCCGGCGCAACCAGGTGCTGCTGTCCCGGCAGCTGTCGTTCATCGACCAGCTCGAGCGCAGCGAGGAGAACCCCGCCGTCCTCGACGACCTGTTCAAGCTCGACCACCTCGCCACCCGGATGCGTCGCAACGCCGAGTCGCTCATCGTGCTCGCCGGCATCGACTCCGGACGTCGGATGCGTCAGCCCATGCCGCTGGCCGACGTCGTGCGCACGGCCGTCTCCGAGATCGAGCACTACGACCGGGTCGACCTCACCTTCGGCGAGGACTCCTCGGTCCTCGGGCACGCCGCGCTGACAGCGGCCCACCTCCTGGCGGAGCTGCTCGAGAACGCGACGAACTTCTCCGACCCGACCTCGCGCGTCACCGTCCTGACCGAGCGCACCGACACCGGCATCCGGATCACCGTGGCCGACGAGGGCCTCGGGATGTCCGACGCCGAGCTCGCGGAAGCGAACGCGCACATCGGCTCGCCACCCGTCAGCGAGGTGCTCGGGTCCCAGCGCCTCGGCCTCTTCGTCGTCGGCCGACTTGCCCGCCGGCTCGACGCGACGGTCGTCCTGCGGACCGGCCCCGTCCGTGGGGTCCTCGCCTCGGTCGACCTGCCGTCGACCGTGCTCGTGGCCGAGGTCGTCCCGGAGCCCGTCGCACCCGTGACGCTCGACCCGCTCGTCATGCCCGTGATCCGCCCCGCCGTGCCGCTGGCCGCGGCCGCCGTC
>JBBQFP010000052.1:0-18631 GCA_038322045.1 Actinomycetes bacterium
CACCGTCGGGGTCGACGACAACGTCATCGGCGCCTCCTGGCAGGCCATCGTCGACGCCGTGACCTACGGGCTGCTCAAAAGTGGGGCCACTCGCTGAGGAAACCCTTGGCAGGGCTGTCGATCTGCGGGAGCCTCGTGCGTCGTCGAGGTGTCGGGACCACCGACGACCACGTCTATCCAGGGAGCGCTCGTGGCCCAGTACCTGATCCTCATCTACGAGGACGAGACCGCCTACCTCGAACCCGACCCGCAGGAGTGGGCGAAGGCGATGGAGGCGCACGGCACCTTCGCCCGGCAGGCCGTCGAGAAGGGCGCCGCCATCCTCGGTGGTGAGGCCCTCCAGCCGACCCCGACCGCGACCTCGATCCGCTCGGGGCTGATGACCGACGGACCCTTCGTCGAGACCAAGGAGGCCCTCGGCGGCTACTACGTCCTCGAGGCGCGCGACCTCGACCATGCGCTCGAGGTCGCGGCGCTCTGCCCGGCTCCGTACGGCGGGGTCGAGGTACGCCCGATCATGGACACCTCCGGCGGCTGAGGCCCGTGCCTGGTTCCTCGGTCCCCAGCGGTCAGGTCCGCCGGGCGGTCGAGGACGCGCACCGTCGGGAGTGGGCGAGAGTCCTCGCCTCGACGGTGCGCGTGGCAGGCGATCTCGACCTGGCGGAGGAGTGCGTCCAGGAGGCCTACCTCTCCGCGCTGTCCGCCTGGCAGCGCGACGGCGTGCCAGCGGCACCCGGAGCGTGGCTGACCACGACCGCGCGGCGCAGGGCGCTCGACGTGCACCGGCGCGACCGCACCCTGAGGCGCAAGCTGCCGCTGCTCGTCGTCGAGGAGGCCTCGACCGACACCGGCGACGACGACGGCGCTGGCGCCACGCCGCTCGAACGCGGTGACGACCGGCTGCGCCTGATGTTCATCTGCTGCCACCCCGCACTCCCGCCCGAGACGCAGATCGCGCTCACCCTGCGCCTCGTCTGCGGGCTCACCACGGCGGAGGTGGCCGCTGCCTGCCTGGTCCCGGAGGCCACCATGGCCGCGAGGGTCACCCGTGCGAAGAAGAAGATCGCCGCCGCGCGGATCCCCTTCCGGATCCCCTCGCCCGACGAGCTGCCCGAGCGGCTCGACGTCGTGCTCACCGTCATCCTGCTGGTCCTGTCCACCGGCCACGCGGCGCCATCCGGTCCCGCGCTGGTCCGGGCGGACCTCGTCGCGCGGGCGCTCGACCTCTCGCGCATGCTCGTGAGCCTGCTGCCACAGGAGCGAGAGGTGCGCGCTCTCCTGGCGCTGGCGCTGCTCACCGAGGCCCGACGTCCGGCGCGGACGTCTCGCGACGGGGAGCTCGTGCTGCTGGCCGACCAGGACAGGAGCCTCTGGGACGCCGCGATGGTGCAGGAGGGTTGCGCCCTCGCGGCCGCGGCGCTCGCCCCGCATCCCGGGCGGTTCGCGCTCCAGGCTGCCATCGCCGCCGTCCACGCCGAGGCCGTGACCGCCGCGGACACGGACTGGGCACAGGTGCTGGCTCTCTACGACGAGCTGGCGAGGGTGTGGCCGTCCCCTGTCGTCGGGCTCAACCGCGCGGTCGCGACTGCCGAGGTGCACGGCCCGGCGCAGGGGCTGGCCGAGATCGACGTCCTCTCGACCGACGGGAGGTTGGCGTCGTACCGGTACCTCCACGCTGCACGGGCGGAGCTGCTTCTCAGGCTGGGCCGAGAGGCCGAGGCTGGGGCAGCCTACGAGCGAGCCCTGCTCCACACGGCGAACGAGGCGGAGCGCCGCTTCCTCGCCGGACGGCTGGCCGGGCTGTCCGGCCTCGATCGGTAGGCTGACGGGGTCGAGCAGGTCCAACCGCAGGAGGGCTCAGCGTGCGCGTCGCGAGGTTCGCCAGGGTGGAGGGCGGCGCTGATCCGGCGTACGGCATCGTCGACGGCGACCCGGGGGAGGAGCTCGTCCTCGTCCTCGACGGCGACCCGCTCGTCGGCAACGTCCGGCCGACCGGTGAGCAGGTGCGTCTCGTCGACGTCCGGCTGCTCGCGCCGGTCATCCCGCGCAGCAAGGTGGTCTGCGTGGGCAAGAACTACGCCGACCACGCCGCGGAGATGGGCGGAGAAGCACCCACCGAGCCGCTGCTCTTCCTCAAGCCCAACACCAGTGTGATCGGCCCGCTCGAGGCGATCGTCCTGCCGGAGCAGTCCCGCGAGGTCCACCACGAGGCCGAGCTCGCCGTCGTCATCGGCAGGCTGTGCAAGGACGTCCCGCGCGAGCGGGTCGCCGACGTCGTCCTCGGCTACACCTGCGCCAACGACGTCACGGCCCGCGACCTGCAGAAGGCCGACGGTCAGTGGGCCCGCGCCAAGGGCTTCGACACGTTCTGCCCGCTCGGGCCGTGGATCGAGACCGATCTCGACACCTCCGACCTGGCCGTGACCGCGACCGTCGACGGCGACGTCCGCCAGTCCGGGCGCACGTCGCAGATGATCCACTCCGTGGCCGACGTCGTCATGCACGCCAGCGCTGCCATGACCCTGCTGCCGGGGGACGTCATCCTCACCGGCACCCCGGCCGGCGTCGGCCCCATCCATGACGGCGAGTCCGTCTCCGTGACCATCGAAGGAATCGGCACCTTGACCAACCGTGTGGTGCGCCGTGGCTGACCAACGATCTGTCCGCGTGCGGTTCGCGCCGTCCCCGAGCGGAGACCTGCACGTCGGCAACATCCGCACCGCTCTCTACGACTGGGCGTACGCGCGTCACACCGGCGGCACCTTCGTCTTCCGGATCGAGGACACCGACCGGATCCGGGTCACCGACGAGTACATCGCCGCCGCCGTCGACACGCTGCGCTGGCTGGGCCTCGACTGGGACGAGGGACCGGAGAAGGGCGGCGAGCACGGGCCCTACCTGCAGAGCCAGCGGATGGACATCTACGCCGGCTGGGCCCGACGCTTCCTCGACGACGGCCACGCCTACTCCTGCTACTGCACCCCCGAAGAGCTCGAGAGCCGCCGGGAGCAGGCCAGGAGCGAGGGCCGCGCGCCGGGCTACGACGGGCACTGCCGGGCGCTCTCCCCGGAGCAGGTCGCCGCCTACGTCGCGGAAGGACGCCGGCCGGTGGTCCGCTTCCGGATGCCGGAGGGCTCGACGACCTTCGCCGACTCCATCCGCGGCGAGGTCACCTTCGACCACGCCTTCGTCCCCGACTTCGTCCTCGTCCGGGCCGACGGCTACCCGCTCTACACCCTCGCCGTCGCCGTCGACGACATCCTCATGAAGATCACCGACGTCCTCCGAGGTGAGGACCTCCTCTCCTCGACCCCCCGGCAGATCGCGGTCTACCGGGCCATGGGCGTCGCGGACGAGGACTTCCCGCGCTTCGGGCACCTGCCCTTCGTCATGGGCACCGACAACGTCAAGCTGTCCAAGCGCAACGGCGAGGTCTCGGTGGCGTGGTACCGCCACCACGGGTTCCTGCCCGAGGCGGTGTGCAACTACCTCGCGCTGCTCGGCTGGTCGCCGGGGGAGGACCGCGAGCTGTTCAGCCTCGAGGAGATGGCCGAGGCCTTCACCCTCGAGCGGGTCAACCGCAACCCCGCCCGTTTCGACATGAAGAAGCTCGAGGCGATCAACGGCGACAAGATCCGCGCGTTGCCGGCCGCGGACTTCGTCGAGCGCATCCTGCCGTTCCTCGCGACTGCCGGACTGGTGTCGAACCCGGTCACCGCGGAGGAGCGCGGGCTCGTCGAGGGCGGCGCACCGCTCGTCCAGGAGCGCTCGTCGCGGCTCACCGAGGCCGTCGAGATGCTCGGCTTCCTCCTCGTCGACGAGGAGCACTTCACCGTCGAGGAGGAGGCGGCCGCCCGGGCGCTGACCCCCGAACAGCGTCCCGTCCTCGCCGCGGCCCGTGAGGCGCTCGCAGGACTGGGGGAGTGGACGACGTCGGCCGTCGAGGCGGCGCTGCGTGCCGCGCTCGTCGAGGGCCTCGGGCTCAAGCCCAAGCACGCGTTCTCCCCGGTGCGCGTCGCCATCACCGGACGGCGGGTGTCCCCGCCGCTGTTCGAGTCCATCGAGCTGCTCGGCCGCGAGCGTTCGCTGAGCCGGCTCGACGACGGGCTCGCGGTCGCCTCGGGCGGTTAGGAGGCCGAGTCCGGGTGGGCTATCCTTTCGGGGCTGCGGTCCTCCGGGACGGCAGCACACCCATGGGGTATGGGGTAATTGGCAGCCCGGCGGTTTCTGGTACCGCTAGTCTAGGTTCGAGTCCTGGTACCCCAGCGGAGCTGCCGGAACCGCCGGAACCGTCAGGGTTCGGGGAGCACGCACCACCAGCACCAGCACGGCCCCGTTGTGTAGAGGCCTAGCACGCCGCCCTCTCAAGGCGGTAGCGCCGGTTCGAATCCGGTCGGGGCTACACCCAGAAGAGCCGCCGCACACTCGCGCGTGCGGCGGCGCGTCGTCGTGCGGGGCGCCGACGTCGTCCGGGGCGCCGACGTCGTCCGGCCGTGAGACGTCCGGCTGTGAGACGTCCGGCCGTGCTCAGCCGGCCCTGCGCACGGCCTCGGTGAGGGTGGCCGCAGCGGCCAGGAGCGCCGGCGCGTGCAGCCGCCCGGGCTGGCGGGTCAGCCGCTCGATCGGCCCCGAGATCGACACGGCGGCCACGACGCGGTTGTTCGGGCCGCGCACCGGAGCAGAGATCGACGCCACCCCCGGCTCGCGCTCGCCGACGCTCTGCGCCCAGCCGCGCCGCCGCACGCCCGAGAGCGCCGTCGCCGTGAAGCGTGAGCCGTGCAACCCGCGGTGCAGACGGTCGGGGTCCTCCCAGGCAAGGAGCACCTGGGCGGCAGACCCTGCGTGCATGGTCAGCGCCATCCCCACCGGCACCGTGTCGCGCAGGCCGGACGGCGGCTCGACGGCGGCGACGCACACGCGCGCCTCGCCCTGGCGTCGGTAGAGCTGGGCGCTCTCGCCGGTCTGGTCGCGCAGCGCGGAGAGCACCGGCCCCGCTGCTGCGAGGAGCCGGTCCTCGCCCGCGGCGACAGCGAGCTCGGCGCAGCGCGGCCCGAGGACGAAGCGGCCCTGGAGGTCACGAGCGACGAGGCGGTGGTGCTCGAGCGCGACCGCGAGGCGGTGCGCGGTCGGTCGCGCGAGGCCGGTTGCCGTCACGAGGCTGGCCAGCGACGCGGGGCCGGCCTCGAGGGCTCCGAGGACGAGCGCCGCCTTGTCAAGGACGCCCACTCCGCTACCGTTGTCCATGCAGCGATACTCTCGTCTCACCCGGTGAGATTGCAAGTCGGCGCGGCACCCGTTCCCCGATGCTGGACCCACCGTAGGGAAGGAGCCCCTCTCATGGGACGCACGCTGGCCGAGAAGGTCTGGGACGCCCACATCGTCAGGTGCGCCGCCGGAGAGCCCGACCTGCTCTACATCGACCTCCACCTCGTCCACGAGGTCACCAGCCCGCAGGCGTTCGACGGCCTGCGTCTCGCGAGCCGCAGGGTGCGGCGTCCTGATCTCACGATCGCGACCGAGGACCACAACGTCCCGACCGACGACATCGTCTCGCTCATCGCCGACCCCGTCTCGCGCACCCAGGTCGACACCCTGCGCAAGAACTGCGCGGAGTTCGGCATCCGCCTGCACTCGATGGGCGACGCCGGCCAGGGCATCGTCCACGTCATCGGTCCCCAGCTCGGCCTGACGCAGCCAGGGATGACCGTCGTGTGCGGGGACAGCCACACCTCGACGCACGGGGCCTTCGGGGCCCTCGCGTTCGGCATCGGCACCAGCGAGGTCGAGCACGTGCTCGCCACCCAGACCCTGCCGCTGCGGCCGTTCAAGACCATGGCCGTCACCGTCAACGGTGCTCTGCCCGACGGTGTCACCGCCAAGGACCTCGTCCTGGCCGTGATCGCCAGGATCGGCACGGCCGGTGGTCAGGGGCACGTCATCGAGTACCGCGGCGAGGCCATCAGGTCCCTGTCGATGGAAGGCCGGATGACGGTCTGCAACATGTCCATCGAGGCCGGCGCCCGCGCGGGGATGATCGCGCCCGACGAGACGACCTTCGCCTACCTCCTCGGCCGCCCGCACGCGCCCTCGGGCGAGCAGTGGGAGCCCGCCGTCGCCTATTGGCAGTCCCTAGCCACCGATGACGACGCGCAGTTCGACGCCGAGGTCGTCTTCGACGCACGCGAGCTCGCCCCGTTCGTCACGTGGGGCACCAACCCCGGGCAGGGCGCACCGCTGACGGCATCCGTGCCCGACCCCGCCGACTTCCTCGACGAGCAGTCGCGGCTGGCCGCCGAACGAGCCCTGGAGTACATGGGCCTCGAGGCAGGGACGCCGCTGCGCGACATCGCCGTCGACACGGTCTTCGTCGGCTCCTGCACCAACGGCAGGATCGAGGACCTTCGCGCCGCAGCCGAGGTCATCAGGGGCCGGCGGGTGGCCGACGGCGTCCGCATGCTCGTCGTGCCCGGGTCTGTCGCGGTTCGTGACCAGGCGCAGCGTGAAGGGCTCGACCAGGTGTTCACCGCTGCCGGGGCCGAATGGCGCCACGCCGGGTGCTCGATGTGCCTGGCGATGAACCCTGACAAGCTCGCGCCCAGCGAGCGAAGCGCCTCGACGTCGAACCGGAACTTCGAGGGCAGGCAGGGCAAGGGCGGCCGTACCCACCTCGTGAGTCCCGCGGTGGCAGCAGCCACCGCCGTCGTCGGCCGGCTCAGTGCGCCCACCGACATCGTCGCCGCCGTCAGGGAGGTCTGAGACCGTGGAACCCGTCACCGTCGTCACCGGACGTGCGTTGCCGTTGCGGCGAAGCAATGTCGACACCGACCAGATCATCCCGGCCGTCTACCTCAAGCGGGTCACCCGAACCGGTTTCGAGGACGGGCTGTTCGCCGCCTGGCGCAGCGATCCCGACTTCGTCATGAACAAGCCGCAGCACCAGGGTGCCTCGATCCTCGTCGCCGGCTCCGACTTCGGCACGGGTTCTTCGCGGGAGCACGCCGTCTGGGCACTTCGGGACGGCGGCTTCCGGGCCGTCATCTCTTCGCGCTTCGCCGACATCTTCCGCGGAAACTCCCTCAAGCAGGGACTGCTCACCGTCGAGCTCGACCAGGCCGTCGTCGAGCTCATCTGGGCCGCGGTCGAGCAGGACCCCTCCCTCGAGATCACCGTCGACCTCGTCGAGCGGGAGGTCCGTTTCGCAGACCGCACCGTGGAGTTCTCGCTCGACGACTACACGCGTTGGCGGCTGCTGGAGGGCCTCGACGACATCGGCCTGACCCTCACCCACGTCGAGGACATCACCGCCTTCGAGGCGCAGCGACCGCAGTTCCTCCCGACGACAACTCCGGTGGCATAAGGCATTTCGGGCCGGATGCGGACGGGTTCCCGCCCGGCACAAGGGAAATCGTGTTCGTCGGTGATTGTGCTGGGCGTTCCTGCGGAATACCGTGCGCATCAGGTCGGGCATGGGCTCGGCACCGTTGCCGAAGGGATCACCGTGAACAAGGCGCAGCTGATCGACGAGCTGGCTCATCGTTTCGAGGGCAGCAGGACCGATGCCCGGCACGCCCTGGACTCCGTTCTCGACGTCGTGCAGCGGACCGTCGCCAAGGGCGAGGCCGTGACCATCACCGGTTTCGGCACCTTCGAGAAGGTCGCCCGCCCGGCCCGCACCGCGCGCAACCCGCGCACCGGTGAGAGCGTCAAGGTGAAGAAGACCGCTGTGCCGCGATTCCGTGCCGGTACCGGTTTCAAGCAGGTGACCAGCGGGGCCAAGAAGCTTCCGAAGCTGGCAGCGACCGGTACTGCAGGGGCGGTACGCGCCGGTCGTGGAGCGGCGTCCTCGGCCGGTGCCGCGACTCGCGGGGCGGCCTCACGTGCCGGTGCCGCGACGACTCGTTCCGCCGCAGCAGTGGCTCCGGCCGCCAAGCGCACCGCGAAGTCTGCCGCGTCCGCCCCGGCATCGACGGCTCGCGCATCGAAGGCCACGTCAGGCGAAGCGAAGTCCACGAGGTCTGGGGCGGGCAAGGCCGCCGCACCGGCGAGGTCGACGACGCGCACGGCGTCGTCAGCCCCGAGCAAGGCGACCGCGACGAAGGCCACGTCCAGCAGGGCGACGGCGTCGAAGACCGCGGCTAGCAAGGTGGCGACGAAGGCCAGTGCCACCAAGGCCACTGCCACCAAGGCCAGTGCCACCAAGGCCACCAAGGCTGCGACCACGACTGCGGCCCCTGCCCGCAAGCGCGCCGCCAAGAAGGCCTGAGCGCTCAGGCGTCTGGCGCCTGACGCCGACCCTGCTGACTGACGACGACGGCAGCGCTGCGGCGGCGGAGACCGAGAGTGCAGGCATCGGCGAGGTCCGCAGCGGTGTCGACGTCGCGGCGAAGCGAGGTCAGCGACCTGCCGACGTCGACGGCGCCACCGCGCACGTGCCGGGCGTGGGACCCCGCCCCGAACGATGGATGGAGCTGCACGCCGGCGAGGGCCGTCAGCGTCGTCGTCCCTGAGCCGTCGGCGTCGGCCACGACCGCGCGCTCGTGCCGGGCGGCTTCCGCGAGGGCTGCTGACAGATCGTCAGCCCGTAGGGCAGGCAGGTCGGAGAGCAGCACCGCCACGCCGTCAGCGCCGGCGTGCTCGTGACGGACCCATGCGGCGCCGAGGGCGACCGCGGAGTCCAGCGAGACGTCGTGCGGGTCGCTGACGACGTGTGCGCCAAGGCCTGCGACAGCCCGGGCGACGACGGCGTCAGAGGTGACGACGACGAGCTCGGCCACTGCCGGGCAGGACAGGACCGCATCGGCGGTGTCCTCGGCGAATGCCAGCGCGAGCCGCGCCCGGGCCTGCGCGGTGGAGGCGAGGCGGGTCTTGGCCTGGTCGAGCCGCTTGACCGGCATGACGACGACCCAGGACGGGCGGTCTGGTGCTCGGCTCATCGGGCTCATGCTGCCAGGCACGCACCGGCTGCCTCGACAAGCCTTCGGCGCAGCGGGCAGGATGACGCGCGCCCCGACCCACGAGGAGGTTCCGTGCGCCGCCGAAGGCCCGGGTTCTGGTACGGCTTCGCGGTCGTCATCCTCAAGCCGCTGCTGACGCTCCTCGTGCGCCGGGACTGGCGAGGCCTGGCCAACCTGCCGGCCACCGGTGGCTTCGTCATCGCGCCCAACCACACGTCCTACAGCGACGCCCTCATGGTCGCGCACCTGCTCCACGACAACGACCGCCCGCCGCGCTTCCTCGGCAAGGAGTCGTTGTTCCGGCTGCCCTTCGTCGGCAGGCTGTTGCGCGGTGCGGGGCAGATCCCGGTCTACCGAGAGACCCGCGACGCGCAGCGGGCGTTCCGGGCCGCCGCCGCCGCTGTGCGCGCGGGGGAGTGCGTCGTCATCTACCCGGAGGCGACGCTGACCCGCGACCCCGACCTGTGGCCGATGGCAGGCAAGACCGGTGCGGCGCGAGTAGCCCTGACGACCGGGTGCCCGGTCATCCCCGTCGCCCAGTGGGGGCCGCACGAGCTGCTGCCGCCGAACACCAGCCGGCCGAACCTGCGACGCCGCCACACGATGCACCTGACGGTGGGTGCGCCGGTCGACCTCTCGCCCTGGCAGGGCCAGCCCGTGACGACGCCGGTCCTGCGCGCGGCCACCGAGGCCATCATGGCCGCCATCACGCGTGAGCTCGAGCCGCTGCGCGGGGAAACTGCTCCGCTCGAGCGCTTCGACGCTCGCGCGGCGGGGCTGCCGCCGGTGGGGCGCCCGACAGGGGAGCAGCGGTGAGCCACGTCGCCGTCATGGGGACGGGCTCGTGGGGGACGGCCTTCGCCATGGTGCTCGCCGACGCCGGCAACGACGTCGTCTGCTGGGGGCGCAACGCCGAGGTGGTCCGCGACATCGCGGATCGGCACGAGAACAGCCGGTTCCACCCCGGCGTCGAGCTCTCGCCTCGGGTGGGCGCGACGACCGAGCCCGCAGCGGCCCTCGATGCTGCGGCGCTCGTCGTCCTGGCGGTGCCGTCGCAGGTGCTTCGGGCCAACCTCGCGGCGTGGGGGGACGACGTGCCTGACGACGCGGTCTACCTCTCGCTGCTCAAGGGGATCGAGCTCGGCAGCTTGCTGCGGATGAGCGAGGTCGTGGCCGAGGCCGGCGGGGTGCCGGGGGAGCGGGTCGCGGTGCTCTCGGGACCGAACCTCGCGGCCGAGGTGGCGCAGCGTCAGCCAGCGGCAGGCGTCGTCGCCAGCGTGAGCAGCGAGGCCGCGGCGCTCGTCCAGGCGGCGTGCATGACGCCGAGCTTCCGCATCTACACCTCCTCAGACGTCGTCGGCGTCGAGCTCGGCGGTGCCGTGAAGAACGTCATGGCGCTGGCGGTCGGGATGGCCGAGGGGATGGGGTTCGGGGACAACTCCAAGGCGAGCCTCATCACCAGGGGGCTGGCCGAGACCATCCGGCTCGGGCACGCCCTGGGCGCCCGGACCGAGACTTTCGCCGGCCTCGCCGGCCTCGGCGACCTCGTCGCCACGTGCAGCTCGTCGCTGTCGCGCAACCACACCTTCGGGGTCAACCTCGGTCGGGGCATGAGCGTGGCCGAGGTCGTCGCCGTGACGAAGCAGACCGCAGAGGGTGTGACGTCGGCGGGACCGCTGCTCGCGCTGGGGCGGGCGCACGGCGTCGACCTGCCGATCATCGAGCAGGTGGTCGCCGTCGTCGAAGAAGGCCTGCCGCCGCAGAGCCTCGTCGCCCGGCTCATGGGCCGAGACGCGAAGCCCGAGAGCGCAGCGACGGCGCACTGACGCCGGTGTCGGTGCTGACGCCGGTGCCGGTCGCGGTCAGTGCCCCCCGCGCAGCGCCTGCTCGAGGTCGGTCCAGAGGTCCTCGACGTCCTCGCACCCCACCGACAGCCGGACGAGCGACTCCGGGACGGCGGCGCTCTCGGCGGGCCACCGACGACGGCGCTCCAGGGTCGACTCCACCCCGCCGAGGCTTGTCGCGTTCGTCCACAGACGCGCAGCCCCGCAGACGGCGTCAGCGGCCGCGGCCCCGCCGTCGACCTCGATCGACACGATCGTCCCGAGGCCGGGATAGCGCACGCGCGACACGGCCGGGTGCCCGGCAAGCCGCCGGGCCAGCTCGGTCGCGCTCGCCTGTGCTGCGCGCAGCCGCACCGGCAGCGTCCGGAGGCCGCGCAGGGCGAGCCACGCCTCGAAGGGCCCCGGCACCGCCCCGCCGAGGGTCCGGCGGGCCGTCACCTCCGCGAGCAGAGCGTCAGCGGCACCGCCGGTGCCGACGACCACCGCCCCGAGGAGCACGTCGGAGTGCCCCGCGATGAGCTTGGTCGCCGAGTGGACGACGACGTCGGCGCCGAGGTCGAGGGGCTGCTGGAGCAGCGGGGTGGCGAAGGTGTTGTCGACGACGAGCGTCGCTCCGCTCCGGCTGCAGGCCGCAGCGGCGGCGGGCAGGTCGGCGACCTCGAGCAGGGGGTTGGTCGGTGACTCCAGCCACACGAGCTGTGCCCCCGTGGCGGCCTCGGCCACGGCGGCGGCGTCGGTGACGTCCACCCGGCGGACGACGGCCCGCCCGGAGCCCTCCATCGCCGCGGCCGCAGCCATCGTCCCGGAGTAGCCACCGACCGGGACGACGAGCACCCCGCCCACCGGCACGAGGTCGAGCACCGCGCTCACAGCTCCCATGCCCGACGCGAACGCCAGGGCGCGTCCTCCCTCGAGCGCGCCGAGCACCTCCTCGAACGCCTCCCACGTGGGGTTGGAGGTGCGCCCGTACCCGCGCGGACCCCCGGCGACGTAGGTCGATGTCATGACGACGGGGGAGTTCAGCGGCGCGTCGGGCTCGTGCGTGGGTCGGCCGAGCGCGACGGCGAGGGTCTGCGGGGTCCAGGGGGAGGCTGCCACCGGGGGATCATCCCAGGCGGCGATAGGGTCGTCGCCGATGACCGACTCCTCCTCGCGGCCGCGCGTCGCCGTCGTCTTCGGCGGCCGCAGCGCCGAGCACGCCATCTCCTGCATCTCGGCCCGCAGCGTGCTCGCCGCGATCGACCGGGACACCTACGACGTCGTCCCCGTGGGCATCACCCGCGAGGGTCGCTGGGTCCTCGCCGGCGACGACGGCGGCGCCCTCGCCGTCACCGACGGCGCTCTGCCGACGGTCGACGGCTCGGCACCTCCCGTGACCCTCGCCGGTGCCCATCCCGGCTCGGGGGCCCTCGTCGCCCCCGGTACCGGCACCCTCATGGTCACCGAGCCGGGCGAGGTACCCCGCGAGCTCGGGTCGGTCGACGTCGTCTTCCCCGTCCTGCACGGCGCGTACGGCGAGGACGGCACCGTGCAGGGGCTGCTCGAGATGACCGGCGTCCGCTACGTCGGCTCCGGCGTCCTCTCGAGCGCGCTGGCCATGGACAAGGTCCACATGAAGGCCGCGCTGGCCTCGGCCGGGCTCACCGTGGGTCGTTACGTCGCTGTCGCGCCACGGCGCTGGGAGCAGGCGCCCGACGCGGTGCGGGCAGAGGTCGCGGCGCTCGGGTGGCCGGTCTTCGTCAAGCCTGCCCGGGCTGGCTCGAGCTTCGGGATCACCAAGGTGCGCGGCGCCGAGGGGCTCGGCGCCGCGATCGAGCTCGCACGTGAGCACGACCCCAAGGTGCTCGTCGAGGCCGCCGTCGTCGGTCGTGAGATCGAGTGCGGCGTCCTCGAGGACGAGGACGGGAACCTCCGGGCCAGCGTGCCGGCGGAGATCCGGGTACGCCCCGGGCACGAGTTCTACGACTTCGCC
Organism: Actinomycetes bacterium; assembly: GCA_038322045.1. Lineage (GTDB taxonomy): Bacteria > Actinomycetota > Actinomycetes > JBBQFP01 > JBBQFP01 > JBBQFP01. Next base: position 12,771 of record JBBQFP010000052.1, read on the forward strand.
GCCAAGTACCTCGAGGACACCGACTTCGACGTCCCCGCTGACCTCCCGGGTTCCGTCGTCGCTGCCGTGCAGTCCGCGGCATGCCGGAGCTTCGAGGCGCTGTCGTGCGAGGGGCTCGCCCGGGTGGACTTCTTCCTCACCCCGTCCGGTGAGGTCGTCGTCAACGAGGTCAACACGATGCCCGGCTTCACGCCGGTCTCGATGTTCCCGCGGATGTGGGCGGCGACGGGCGTCGACTACCCCGAGCTCGTCGACCGGCTCGTGCGGGCGGCACTGAGCCGCAGCACCGGCCTGCGCTGACCCAGCGGCCCCACGACGACGTCAGGGGCGGCTCTGCGGGCTGCGCGTGAGCGAGGGGTCCCGCACGATGGAGTCCCCGAGCGCGTCGTCGATGCGCGCCATGAGAGCGACGTCGAGACGGACTCCGGAGCCGGCGACGTTGTCGCGCAGCTGCTCCGGGCGGGTGGCGCCGACGATGGCGGCGGCGACGTTGTCGTTCTGCAGCACCCACGCCACGGCGAGGGCCGCCATGGAGATGCCGACCTCGTGCGCGAGCGGGCGCAGCGCCTGGACCCGGGTGAGCGTCTCGTCGGTGAGCAGGGCCTTGATGAACGAGGCGCCGCCGCCCTTCTCGTCGGTGGCCCTGGAGCCCGCGGGCGGCGGCTGACCCGGCTGGTACTTGCCGGTGAGCACGCCCTGGGCGATGGGGGACCAGCAGATCTGGCTCAGACCGGCGGCCTTCGAGGCCGGCACGACCTCCTCCTCGATGACCCGCCAGAGCATGGAGTACTGCGGCTGGTTGCTCACGAGGGGCACGCGCAGCTCGCGGGCGAGCTCGGCTCCGGCGCGGATCTGCTCGGCGTTCCACTCCGAGACCCCGATGTAGAGCGCCTTGCCGGCCCGGACGACGTCGGCGAAGGCGAGCATCGTCTCCTCCAGCGGCGTCTCGACGTCGTAGCGGTGCGCCTGGTAGAGGTCGACGTAGTCCGTCCGCAGCCGCCGCAACGAGCCGTTGATCGACTCCATGATGTGCTTGCGCGAAAGCCCGCGGTCGTTGGGCCCCTCGCCGGTCGGCCAGTAGACCTTCGTGAGGATCTCGAGGCCCTCGCGCCGCTGCCCCTCCAGCGCGCGGCCCAGGACGTCCTCGGCGCGGGTGCCGGCGTAGACGTCGGCCGTGTCGAAGGTCGTCACGCCGAGGTCGAGCGCCTCGCTGATGCAGGCGCGTGCGGCGTCCTCCTCGACCTGCCCGCCGTGGGTGATCCAGTTGCCGTAGGCGATCTCGCTGATCTTCAGACCGCTGCTGCCGAGGTGTCGGTGCTCCATACGCCGGACCCTACCCAGCGCGCACCGGTCAGACCGCCTGGCCTCGAGACACCTTGGGCTTGGGCAACCGGAGCCGGCGGATCTGGGTGCTCCGCATGAGGGCGTAGCGCCCCAGCCCGGAGAGGTCCTCGTCGGGGAACCGCTCGCCGGCGCGCTTGGTCAACGAGCGGACGAGGACGACGGAGTCGACGACGGCCAGGATGATCGCGGCGAGCATGAGCAGGCTCGTCACGCTCTGGACCGCGGCGTTGGGGTAGATGCTGATCGCGAAGACGACGAGGACGAAGGGGAGCAGGTACTCGGCGACGTTGCGGCGGGCGTCGACGGCGTCGCGGGCGAACCGCTTGACCGGCCCGCGGTCGCGCGTCGGCAGGGCCCGCTCGTCGCCAGCCATGAGCGCGGCTCGGGACTGCGCGCGCTCGACACGGAGTCGCTCGCGGGCCTGCTTCGACGCCTCCCGCCGGCTCGTGGGCGCGGCGACAACCTTGCGTGAGGCCTGCGCGTCGCGCCGCTTCGGGGTGGGTCGCCCCTTGCCGACCGGGTGGTCGCCGGACGACGTCGTCGGTGCGACGCCCACCGCGCTGCGCTCGTCGGGGCGGTCGGTCTCGGTCTTCCGTCGTCCCAGCACGTCCTCAGGGTATCGGGGCGGTGAGCCCCTCAGGCACCTGCCGGGAAGAGTGCGTAGGCTGCGCACGACGTCACCAGGCACCTGTCACCTGGGGCGGACCACAGGCCGGCGACGGCAGGGCGAGACCCGGGAGAACCGACGACCATGGGCGTGATGAAGCGGATGTCGCTCATCTTTCGCGCGAAGGCCGACAAGGCCCTCGACCGCGCGGAGGATCCCCGCGAGACCCTCGACTACTCCTACACCAAGCAGCTCGAGCTGTTGCAGAAGGTCCGCCGAGGCGTCGCCGACGTCGCGACCTCGCGCAAGCGCCTCGAGCTGCAGGCCAACCAGCTCCAGCAGCAGGTCGACAAGCTCGAGGCGCAGGGCCGGGCCGCCCTGGCTGCCGGGCGCGAGGACCTCGCGCGTGAGGCGCTGACCCGGCGGGCCGCCCTCCAGCAGCAGCTCGCCGAGCTCCAGACCCAGCACGCGCAGCTGCAGGGCGAGGAGGAGAAGCTCGCCCTCGCTTCCCAGCGGCTGCAGGCCAAGGTCGACGCCTTCCGCACCCGCAAGGAGACGATCAAGGCGACGTACACCGCGGCCGAGGCGCAGACGAAGATCGGCGAGGCGTTCTCCGGCATCTCCGAGGAGATGGGCGACGTCGGCCTGGCCGTTCAGCGCGCCGAGGACAAGACCGCGACGATGCAGGCCCGCGCCGGCGCCATCGACGAGCTGCTCGCCTCGGGTGCGCTCGAGGACGCGACCGGCACCCGCAAGGACGACATCCAGGTCGAGCTCGACCGGCTCTCGGCCGGGACCGACGTCGAGCTCGAGCTGTCGCGGCTCAAGGGGGAGCTCGGCTCGGCGCCGGCCGCCCCGGCGATCGAGGCGACGCCCGTGGGCCAGGAGCAGGTGCCCGTCCAGCCGCCGCACACCACCACCTCGCCGCAGGGGGTCGAGAACGCATGATCGTCCGCATCCTCGGTGAGAACCAGTACGAGCTGCCCGAGACCGAGATCGACGCCCTCAACCGGCTCGACGAGACGCTGACCACCGCCCTGGAGAGCACCGACGAGCCGGCGTTCCGGGCCGCGCTCGTCGCGCTGCTCGACCACGTGCGCGCCACGGGCACGCCGCTGGCCGCTGACTCGTTGTGCCCGTCGGAGCTGATCCTTCCCGGTGGCGACGCACACGTCGATGACGTCCGCGCCCTGCTCGGTGAGGACGGCCTCATCCCCGGCTGAGCGTCGGGGGCCGTGCTCGAGAAGGGATCCGGTGAGCACCACTCGCTACGCCTCGGACCGGGGACTGACCGCCCGGATGGGCCTGACCATGGCTCTGCTCGGCCTGCTCTACGTCGTCCTCATGGTGCTGCTCTACAGCTTGGGCCTGCCGCCCGTGCTGGTCATCCTGCTCGCCGGTGGGGGGCTCTGGGCGCAGTGGTTCTTCTCCGACCGGATGGCCCTCTACGGCATGGGCGGTCGTGAGGTCACCCCGGACGAGGCGCCCCAGCTGCACGCCGTCATCGACCGGCTCTGTGCGCTGGCCGACATGCCCAAGCCGCGGGTGGCGATCGCCGACACCGACATCCCCAACGCCTTCGCCACCGGCCGCAGCCCGAGCCGCGCCGTCGTCTGCGTCACCACGGGGATGATGCGCCGGCTCGAGCCGCACGAGCTCGAAGGGGTGCTCGCCCACGAGCTCAGCCACGTCGCTCACCGCGACGTCACGGTGATGACCATGGCGTCCTTCGTCGCCGTCCTCGCCGGGATGCTCACCCGCTCGATGATGTGGAGCGGGATGCTCGGCGGTGACCGCAGGCGCGACAACGACAACAACGGCGCCATCATCGCGCTCGTCGCCATCCTCGTGAGCATCCTCGTCTACGTCCTGAGCTTCGTGCTCATCCGGTCGCTCTCGCGCTACCGCGAGCTGTCGGCAGATCGCTCTGGGGCGCTGCTCACCGGCCAGCCCAGCGCCCTCGCGAGCGCCCTGGTCAAGATGACCGGCGACATGGGACGCATCCCCACGAAGGACCTGCGCCAGGCCGAGGCGTTCAACGCCTTCTTCTTCACCCCGGCCCTCGCCGGGACGAGCCTCTCGAGCTTGTTCTCCACCCACCCGTCGCTGGAGAAGCGCCTGGACAACCTCCAGAAGGTCTCTGCGCAGCTCAACCGGCCGGGCTCCTGAGCATGGGGTTCCTCGACGGCCTGCTCGGGCGCACCAAGGCCGTGCCGCCGCGCCTCGACGCCCTCTTCGCGCTGCCCACGGCCGCCCTGACCCTCGAGGCGTCGGCGGGGTTCCGCCCCACCGGGTCGGGGTCGGTGTGCTTCCGGGCCGCGGAGGGCGGCACCTTCAGCTCCATCCAGGCCGACGTGGCGGCCCTGCTCGACGCCGACGACGGCCCCGACGTGGAGGCGTCCACCGACTCCTACGGCTTCACGTGGCTCATGGTCCGCACCGACCCGCCGGACGTGCCCTCCCTCGTCACTGACCTTCACGCGGTCAACTCGACGCTCGAGGCCGCCGGGTTCGGCCCTCAGCTGCTGTGCTCCCTCGTCGGGTTCGAGCGCGGCGACGGACGGCGGATGGCGCTGGTCTACCTCTACAAGCGCGGCTCGTTCTACCCCTTCGCCCCCGCGCCGGACAACGCCCCGGGGCGCGAGAAGCGCGACAACACCCTTGAGCTCTCGGTGCGCGGTCAGCTCGGCGCCGACCTCCCCGTCGAGGCCGACCTCTCGCGCTGGTTCCCCGTCTGGGGAGCGCCCGGCCTCTGACCGGCGGCGTGCCGGGGGGCTCTGACGAGCGGCGTGCCGGGGGGGGCTCAGCCCACCCGTGCGGGCAGGGCGAGCATCTGCTCGAGCGCGCGAGCGGCGTGGCGGCGGGTGTCGTCGTCGACCGTTATCCGGTTGACGACCCGGCCGGCGACGAGCGACTCGAGGACCCACACGAGGTGGGGCAGGTCGATGCGGTTCATCGTCGAGCAGAAGCAGACGGTGCGGTCGAGGAAGACGATCGTCTGCTCGGGGTGGCGTGCTGCGAGCCGACGGACGAGGTTGAGCTCGGTGCCGATGGCCCAGGCCGTGCCCGGAGGGGCCGAGGCCACCGCGGCGATGATGTGCTCGGTCGAGCCGACCTCGTCTGCCGCCTCGACGACCTCGTTCCGGCACTCGGGGTGGACGAGGACCCGGACGCCGGGGACCCGCTCGCGCACCTCGGCGACGGACTGCGCCGTGAACCGGCCGTGCACCGAGCAGTGGCCTCGCCAGAGGATCATGCGAGCCGCCGCGAGCGCCTCGGGCGTCAGCCCCCCCATCGGGCGGTGCGGGTCCCAGACGACGCAGTCCTCGAGGCTCATGCCGAGCTCACGCACGGCCGTGTTGCGCCCGAGGTGCTGGTCGGGCAGGAACAAGACCTTCTCGCCTCGGGAGAACGCCCACTCGAGGGCACGTGCCGCGTTCGAGCTCGTGCAGATCGTCCCGCCGTGGCGACCCGTGAAGGCCTTGATCGCCGCCGAGGAGTTCATGTAGGCCACGGGGACGACGGAGCTGGCGAGGCCGAGGTCCTCGAGGTGGTCCCACGCCGTCTCGACCTGCTCGGCGCTCGCCATGTCGGCCATCGAGCAGCCGGCGGCGAGGTCGGGGAGGACGACCTGCTGGTCCGGGCCGGTGAGGATGTCCGCGGACTCGGCCATGAAGTGGACGCCGCAGAAGACGACGAACTCGGCCGCGGGTCGTGCGGCAGCCTGCTGGGCGAGCCGGAAGCTGTCGCCGGTGACGTCGGAGAGCGCAACGATCTCGTCGCGCTGGTAGTGGTGGCCGAGGACGAACAGCCGGTCCCCGAGGGCGTTCTTCGCCGCCGTGGCGCGCTGGACGAGCGACGGGTCGGAAGCCGCCGGGAGGTCGCCAGGGCAGTCGACGCCCCGCTCGCT
>JBBQFP010000053.1:0-18284 GCA_038322045.1 Actinomycetes bacterium
GGCAGGGGCGCTCGCCCCGGCGTGTTCCTGTGGACAGCGCCTACCGGCGGGGGACGAAGCAGCGCACGCCTGCTCGGGCGGCCCTAGGTTCGCCGTCTCCAGGCTGAGAGGAGGCAGGCGGTGCCGAGGATCGACGTCGACCCAGCGGCGCTCGACGAGCGCGCCGTGCGGCTGCAGCGTGAGGGGGTCCGTGCCGGGGCGCTGCGCCCGGACCGCGCCCTCGACGAGGCAGGCGCCGCCGTCGAGGGAGGGCGTGCGGCGGCGTCGCTGCCTGATGCCGCCGGGCTCGTGCGTCGGGCGGTGGGGGCGCTCGCAACCGACCTCGTCGAGCTGGGGCGCCTGCATGCGGCGGCGCGCGCGTCCTACGACGACGTCGAGGCCGCTGTGGTCCCGGTGCGCGAGGCGGCCCGCTGATGCCCTCGGCCTCGCTGCTGGCGGCGTGGCGGCCGGAGGCGCTCGGGGCCGCTGGTCGGGTGCTGCTCACCTGCGCCGAGGAGCTGAGCCTCGTCGGCCTGCTGTGCGCTGGCGAGGTCGAGTGGGTCGGGCCCGGGTCGGTCGAGCAGCGGCTGGCGGGTGAACGGCTGAACCGGCAGGCTGCGCTTCTCGGTGGGGCGCTGCGCGACCTCGGCGGGGTCCTGGCCAGGTGCGCGAGCGACCTCACCGAGGCCCAGGCCGACCTCGCCGCCGCCCGGTGGCTCGCCGCGGCCTCGGGATGGTCGCTCGACGACGAGGGGGTGCCCCGGCCGCCCGCTGCGGTCGGTCACGCGACCGCCGCTCCGCCTCGGGAGCCGGCAGGGGCGCGGGAGCGGGCCCGAGCGGCCCTCGAGCGCGCCGAGTCCGCCGACCGGGTCGCGGCGCGAGCCGTCGATTCCGCACTGCTCGCGGTCGCGGACCCGGCCCGGACGTCGACGCCGTGGGCTCCGGGCATGCCCCGTCGCTGCGGGCTGGTCGCGCCCGTCCGACCAGCGCCGTCGGAGCCTGACGACGTGGCCGCATGGTGGGGGGCGCTGGACGACGAGCGGCGCCTGGCGGCGCTGAGGGGCGGGGTGCCGTCTCTGGGCAGCCGCGACGGGGTCCCGGCCGAGGTGCGCGACCTGGCCAACAGACGGGCGCTGCGCGAGGCCATGGCCGCCCATCCCTCGCCAGCACGGCGCGCCATGCTGGCCGCCGTCGAGCGGGCGATCTCGGCGCCGGGCCGCCGCCTGGCGCTGCTCGACGTCGGGCAGGCCCGAGCCGCCGTCGCGGTGGGCGACCTCGACAGCGCCGAGCACGTGGCGGTCCTCGTCCCGGGGATGAGCACCGACGTCACCGGCGATCTCGGGAGCCTCGTCGCCAACGCGGACCGCGTGAGAAGCGTCGCCGCCCAGCTGTCTGGGACCGGTGAGGAGGTGGCCGCGCTGGCCTGGCTCGGCTACATCACGCCGACCTTGACCACCGTGGCCTCCGAGCGGCGCGCCGGGGTCGGGGCGCTCCAGCTCGCGCCGGTGATGCGGGGCATTCGCGCCCGCAACCCTCGCGCTCACCTCACCCTCGTCGGGCACAGCTACGGCAGCCTGACCGTGGGCTTCGCCGTCCAGCAGGGCGCCCCCGCCGACGACGTCGTCCTCGTCGGAAGCCCGGGCGCGGGAGTGGCTCGCAGCCGCGACCTGGGCCTCAGCGCGAGCCACGTCCTCGTCGGCGAGGCCCCGGGGGACGCCGTCGCCCGCCTCGAGCGGTTCGGGCCCCGTCCGGGCGGCACGTGGTTCGGCGCCTCCCGGCTGCCGACCGGCCCTGGGACCGACCCGCGGACGGGGGAGCGGCTGCGAGCCAGCCACGGTCACAGCGACTACTACTCCGCGGGGACGACCTCGCTGCGCGCCATCGCGGGAGTCGTCGCCGGCGTCGGGCCGGGGTCAGGGTGAGCACCGCGGACGGCCGTCAGTCGCTTGACCAACGCCCCCGGTCAGTGCGCTCAGGGCAGGGTGAGGATCTCCGCGCCGTCCTCGGTGACGAGAAGTGTGTGCTCGAACTGGGCCGTCCGCGAGCGGTCCTTGGTGACGACCGTCCACCCGTCGGGCCAGATGTCGTAGTCGATGGAGCCGAGGGTGAGCATCGGCTCGATGGTGAACGTCATGCCCGCCTCGATCACGGTCGTGTGGTGCTGCGAGTCGTAGTGCGGGATGACGAGCCCGGAGTGGAACGCCGTCCCGATCCCGTGACCGGTGAAGTCCCGCACGACGCCGTAGCCGAACCGCTTCGCGTAGGACTCGATGACCCGCCCGATGACGTTGACCTGGCGTCCAGGTCGCACCGCCTTGATCGCGCGCAGGAGGGACTCCTCGGTGCGCTCGACGAGCAGCCTCGACTCCTCGTCGACCTCGCCGACGAGGTAGGTGGCGTCGGTGTCGCCGTGCACGTCGTGGATGAACGCCGTGAGGTCGATGTTGACGATGTCTCCGTCGCGCAGGACGGTCGAGTCGGGGATGCCGTGGCAGATGACCTCGTTGACCGACGTGCACAACGACTTGCGGAACGTCCCGTACCCGAGCGTCGAGGGGTAGGCGCCGTGGTCGCAGAGGAACTCGTGCCCGACCCGGTCGAGCTCGTCGGTGGTGACCCCGGGTGCGACGTGCGAGGCTGCCTCTGCCATGGCCTGCGCGGCGATGCGACCCGCGATGCGCATCTTCTCGATCGTCTCGGCGTCCTTGACCTCGGGCCCGGTGAAGCGCGCGGGTCCCGGGCGACCCACGTACTCCGGGCGCGGGATCGAGGCGGGCACCGCGCGCATGGGCGAGATCGTTCCGGGAACCACAGGCATGGGACGCGAGTCTAGGTGCCGAAGCGGCACAGGGCAGGGGATGATCATGGCTGACGGCGACTGGTGGTACTGCCTCACCCACCACGAGGTCGAGCAGGGCGCGGGCTGCCCGAACGCGGAGCGGCTCGGTCCCTACCCGACCCGGGAGCGAGCGGCCAGCGCGAGCTCGCGCACGGCGGCGGCGTCGGAGGCCTGGGACGACGACCCGCGCTGGAACGACCCTCCGCGCTAGCCCGGCGCTGTGAGCAGCACCACCCCGCCGCGTGACCGGGGAGGAGCCTGACAGGATGCCGGCATGACTCAGATCGACGTCGCTCAGGGCGGTCTCGACACCCTCGTGGTCGGCATCCTCGGCGGGACCGGGGACCAGGGCCGGGGTCTGGGCCGCCGCCTGGCGATGGGCGGGTTGCGGGTGGTTCTCGGGTCGCGGGACGCTGCCCGGGCGCAGGCCGCGGCAGAGGGCCTCGGGCTCACCGGTGCAGGCGTCGGCGCGGTCAGCGGCACCGACAACGCCGCGTGCGCCGAGCAGGCCGACGTCGTCGTCGTCGCGGTGCCGTACGAGGGCCACGCCGAGCTGCTGGCCTCGCTGCGTGGCGTGCTGGCCGGCCGGGTGGTCGTGGACTGCGTGAACCCGCTGGGCTTCGACAAGCAGGGAGCCTTCCCCCTCGTCGTCGCCGAGGGCAGCGCGTGCCAGCAGGCGCAGCAGCTGCTGCCCGAGAGCACCGTGGTCGGTGCGTTCCACCACGTGTCGGCGGTGCTGCTCCTCGACCCCGACGTCGCGCAGGTCGACACCGACGTCCTCGTGGTCGGCGATGACCGCGGCGCCACCGACCTGGTCGCCGCGATGGCCCAGCGGATCGCGGGCGTGCGCGGGGTCTACGCCGGGCGCATGCGCAACGCCGCGCAGGTGGAGGCCCTGACGGCGAACCTCATCTCGGCCAACCGCCGGTACAAGGCGCACGCCGGGGTGCGCCTCACCGGGTTCTGACGCCGCCCCGGCGCTGGCTCACCCCATGACCACCACGGTGTAGCCGCCGAAGGCGGCACCGTTCGCGCTCGCAGTCACCCGGTAGACGTGTGCGGTCCCGGGCGGCGGAGGGGCGTCGGTCGACGTCAGCGTCACCTGCGCACCGTCGCCGGTCACGGCGTGGCTGTCGGTCGGGACGCCTCCCATCAGGCCGATCCCCACGGCGCCGGTGACCGGAGCGGCCGCCGGGAAGACCCCGCGAGCGCCGGTCCGCTGCTGCAGCCAGGGCACCGCCGTCGGATGGGCTCGCTCCACCCGCACCGTCGTCGGGACGCCGAACAGCGGGCCGACCTGGATCAGCACCGGCTGGACCTCAAGGCTGCCTGCCGGTGCGACGTGGACGTTGCGCTGGCCGAGGTGGCGGTTGACCGACGCGTCCCACTCCGGCGTCGTCAGCGGGTCGCTGATGACGTCCCACACGCGCACGAGCAGGCACTCGTGACCGCCGTTGAGGAACGTGGGCACCCAGGGAGTGGGGCACCGGACGACCCGGTGCGCCTTGCCGCTGCCCTTGGCGCCGAGGTTGGTGACAGCCGTGCCGATGAGGTGGGCGCTCGCCGGGTTGATCCCCAGGGCGGGGTCGCACCAGAAGAACTGGACGACGACGTCGTGCGCGGCGGCGTTGCCGAAGTTCCACACGTGGGCGTAGACGGTGTTCGGCTTGCCGGCGAAGGCGACCTGGCCAAGCTCGGGCGGGATCGGTGGCGCCGCGCTCGGCTCCACCCCCGCCAGCAGCAGGACGTCGGGGCTCTCCCAGAACGCCCCCACGGCGGGCCGACTGCCGGTGTCACCCGGGTTGGCGCGCAGGAACAGGAAGGGGAGGTCGAGGTCCTTGCGCGGCCCGGGCCAGCTCGTCGCGGGGTTGCTGCCATAGATGTCGTCGTGGGTGAGCCCTCCGGAGCCGTCTCTGCCGCCGAGGCCGCCGAGGTCGCCGCGATCGGTGCCCGGCGTCCGTCCTGGCCGCTGAGGACCGCCGCCGGGTCCGTCGCCCGGAGCTCCGCCATGGCCGCCGCCGGGGCCGTGCCCGCAGCCCTGGCGGCAGCACCGCGCGCACCCGCAGCCGCGGCAGCCGCCGGAGCAGCCGCAGTCGTCGCGGCTCATCGGGGGCCTCCTGCCGGGTCCGGCCCGTCGGGGCCGAGCGGGCCGTGGGTGGCAGGGCCGAACGGCGAGTCGCCACCGCCTGCCGGCACCTGGGGCCGTTTGCGCTCGAGGTAGTGCAGCCGCAGGGGGACCTGCGTGTGGTCGGGCGGTGCGCCTGGCCAGTCGTCGCCGCCGTCTCCGGTCGTCGATCCCTCGGGGGCGACGTCGGGCAGGGAGTACCCCTGTCCCCGGGCGTTCTTCCCTGTGCGGTCGCTGCGGTTCCAGTCCCAGCACAGGTAGGCGTACCCGCGGTCGGCGTCGAGGTTGAAGTCCACGGGGTACCCGCCCTCGCTGAGGATCTGGCCGATGAGGTAGGCGGAGAACGGCACCGGGTCGCCGAGGGGGTTGTGGTGCTGCTCGCGCTGCTGGATGAGCAGAGTCGTGTTGAGCAGGTCGGTCTGGACGGGCGTGAACGCTGCCTCGTACTGGAGCCGGCTCGTGGCGTCGCCGCGGTTGGCCGTGCGGAGCATCTCCTCGGGCATCGTCCCTGCCTGGTAGGGGCCGGGCACGGTCAGCCCGAGCTCCTTTCCCAGCGCCCGGTGCACCGCCTCCTTGGCCTGGCCCAGACCGAGCCGGTCGAGCTCGGCGTCGACGTCCCACGGTTCGAGCGGGGTGGGCACCAGCGAGCCGTCGGCCCTTCGGGAGAGCCCGGGGTGCGCCCACGGACGGCGGAACTCGTTGGGCTTGTGCGCCGCGTCCTGCACCTCGCGAACCGGCAGCCACGGGAACGGCTGCTGGGGGTCATGGTCGGAGCCGAGCTCGTCGGTGCCCAGGTCGAGGTTGCCGAACGGGTCGATGGCATCGGCCAGCGCCTGGGTGAACGCGCTGTCGAGGGTCTTGCCCAGCGTGATGAGCGGCAGGTCTATCTCGTTGGGCACGGCCAGCTCGCCGTCGGGGTACCGACGTTCCCCGTGGGGGTAGACGAACCCGGTGTGCGCGAGGATCTCGTGCGCGTTGGTGGCGATGTTCCAGCCGATCATGGCCAGCTCGTGCAGCCCTGCACGTGCGCCGTAGGTGAACGGGCTGGCGAGCATCTTGACGAGGTCGCCCGCCAGCTTGATGGCCGCCTCGACCTCCTTGAGCAGCCAGTCGAAGAGCGACTTCAGCGCGCTGCAGACGTCCTGCACCGGGTCACCGGAGGACGCGCCGCTGAAGTCCGGGGTGCTCGCGAGGTCGGAGAGGTCCGAGGCGGGCGGCCAGATGATGATGTCGGGGACCTTCGGCTTGCGCAGGTCGAACCCCTGGCTGAACGAGAGCTTGTAGAAGCTGATCATGAATCGGTAGCAGAACTTCACCTCCCACGGCAGGGGGTAGCCCGGGGGTACCTCGAAGTCCGGGGTCGGCGCGATCATGTCGATCAGCTCCGAGAGCGGCCGGTCGATGTCGATCCCCGCCGCGTCGAGCAGGTCCTGCACCGCTCCGTGACTCGCGCCGATCCCCGCCTGGAACGGGCCTCCGCCGAGGTTCGCCGGCTCGGGCAGGCCCTTGTCGTGGTACGTGGCGACCAGCGCCCGCACGATGCCGTCGGCAAGCCAGTCGGGCAGCTGGCCGTCGACGTCGAGCGCGGCCTTGCGAGCATCCGGGTCATCCGGCAGATCCGCTGGGCGCTGCCAGCCCTCGGGGTGCTCGTCGTCGAGGGCGACCGAGAACACGAGGGCGGAGCCGTCGACGTCGGGGTAGGTCGCCGTGGCCGCCATCGGGTCGGTGGGCAAGGAGCCGCCGGGGCCGGCCTCGCGGTAGTTGTGCGCGTCCATGTGGTTCTCGACGAGGTGGTGACGCTGGTAGTGCGTGCGGAACGGGCCGCCGCACTGCTCGTTGACGAACGCGTGCGCCACGACGTCGGTGCCGATGTGGCAGACCCAGCCGAGGATGTAGGCCAGGAACTGTTCGTGCTGCTCGTCGCTGGCACCTGCCTGGTGCTGTCGCTCGGCTTCGGCCAACAGGTTTGCCGCCATCTGGCTGGTCCGGCGGTAGTGCAGCATGTCGCTCCATACGAACGCCTGCTCGTCCCAGCCCATGCGCATCTTGAGGCTGAACCACGAGAAGACGTCGGCGAAGCTGACGAGCTCCTGCTCGGCCAGCTCTTGGAGCGCAGCTGCCAGGTTGGACAGGGCGGTGGTGAACTCCTCCACCAGCCCGCCTGTCAGGTCATCGAGCACCGCGGCGGCGGCGTCGACGAACGGACCGATGGTCGCCTTCCAGACCTTGACGAACTCGTCCCAGAGCTTCTTGAGCTTGATGAGCAGGCGCACGATCTCGGCGAAGGTCCCGTTGACCTCGGCGAGCAGCACGAGCAGCGGCTCGTAGTCGTCCTCCTTGGCGGCGTCGACCCAGTACCAGACGGCCAGCGCGAGCATGAGGACGTCGTCCTGGAAGGGAGCCGCGGCAAGCGGGCCGGAGGAGTAGTCCTGGCAGAAGAAGAACAGGTCCGGTCCGACCGCACCGACGGCGGTGAACCGCTCCCACTTCTTCATGAGGTCAGCGCACTCACTCGGGCTGCGCCCCCCGGCAGCGGCGCCCAGGGAGGTGCCGGCGAGGTCGAAGGACGTCGTCTGCGGGTCTGCGAGAAGGTCAGCGACCCTGCGGGCGGTGTAGATGTGCGTGAAGTGACCGGGCATGGGCGGGCCTCCGAGCAGCCTGGGCACGACCTGCGATCGTCGGCTGCGAAGCGTCGCGGGACCGAGTGTGGCGCAGGTCACATCGCGCGGCAAGAGTCGCGGAGCGACGACCTGGAGTGCGTGCGCGGGGCATAGCCTGCGCCGATGGCCGACTTCCGCACGATCATCGAGCCGTTCCGGATCCACAGCGTCGAGCCGCTGCGGCTCACCACTGCCGAGCAGCGGCAGGAGGCGCTCGAGGGCGCCGGGTACAACCTGTTCTCGCTGCACTCCGCCGACGTCCTCATCGACCTGCTGACCGACTCCGGCACCGGTGCGATGTCGGCCGAGCAGTGGGCAGGGATCCAGCGCGGGGACGAGTCATACGCGGGCTCGCCCTCGTGGTTCCGGTTCCTCGCCAGCGTGCAGGAGCTCTTCCCGTTCCCGCACGTGATCCCGACGCACCAGGGACGTGCTGCCGAGCGCATCCTGTTCTCGGCTGTCGGCGGGCCGGGGCGCCTCGTGCCGAACAACACCCACTTCGACACGACCCGCGCCAACATCGAGCACACCGGGGCGGAGGCCGTCGACCTCGTCATCCCCGAAGGTCGCGACCCGCAGGCGCGTCACCCGTTCAAGGGCAACCTCGACGTCGACGCGCTGGACCGCCTGCTCGCGACGCGGGCGGACGACGTGCCACTCGTCATGGTGACCGTGACGAACAACTCCGGTGGTGGCCAGCCCGTGTCATTGGAGAACCTGCGAGCTGTGCGGGAGGTCTGCGACCGCTATGGCAAGCAGCTGTTCCTCGACGCCTGCCGGTTCGCCGAGAACGCGTGGTTCATCAGGGAGCGGGAGGCGGGCCAGAGTGGCCGGCAGGTCGCTGACATCGTCCGGGAGATGGCCTCGCTGGCCGACGGCATGACCATGAGCGCGAAGAAGGACCCGCTGGGGAACATCGGCGGGTGGCTCGCCATGCGTGACGACGCCCTGGCCGCCCAGTGCCGCACCCTGCTCATCCTCACCGAGGGGTTTCCCACGTACGGGGGTCTCGCGGGCCGCGACCTCGAGGCGCTGGCGCAGGGGCTGCGTGAGGCCGTCGACCACGACTACCTCCGGTACCGGATCCGCTCGACGGCGTACCTCGGCGACGCGCTGGCTGCCCGGGGTATCGCCGTCGTCCAGCCGATCGGTGGGCACGCCGTCTACATCGACGCCCGCAGCCTGCTCCCGCACCTGACGCCGCTGCAGTACCCGGGTCAGGCCCTGGCTGTCGCGCTCTACCAGGTGGGTGGCGTGCGCGGCTGCGAGATCGGCACGGTGATGTTCGGACGCCGGCCCGACGGAAGCGAGCAGGCGGCGGAGATGGACCTCGTGCGACTGGCCATCCCGCGGCGGACGTACACGCAGAGCCACGTCGACTATGTCATCGAGGTCTGCGAACGCGTCGCTGACGACGCGGCATCGCTGCCCGGGTACCGCATCGTCGACGAGCCCCCGGCGCTGCGCCACTTCACCGCGCGGTTCGAGCCCCTCACCTGACCGCAGCCACCAGGCCGACGTGTCCCCGCGGCGGGGCCGGCGGTCAGCTCGCCCGGCAGGTCGGGCTGCGGGTGAGCGTGCGCCCGGCGAGCGCCTCGCTGCGGATGGCCGTGCCGCAGACGAAGCGGCGACACCCTCGCGCGGAACAGCGCCTCGGCCCGGAAGACGTTGCCGACGCCCGCGACTACGGTCTGGTCCATGAGCAGGGCGCCCACCGAGGTGCGGGACCTGCTCAGCCCTGCGCCGAGGACGCGACGGATCCGGCGGGCCACCCCGTGGACGACGTGGCCCTCCGGCACCGCCACTCCTCAGCTGTAGCCGTGCTCCTCGCTCGGGTAGGCGCCCGCGACGACCTCGTCGGCGTAGGCGCGCGCCGCCTCGGTGAGGATCCCACGGAGGTCGGCGTACTTCTTGACGAACTTCGGCGCCCGACCCGAGGACAGCCCCGCCATGTCCTGCCAGACGAGCACCTGCGCGTCGCAGTGCGGACCCGCCCCGATGCCGACGGTCGGGATGGACAGCGAGCGGGTGACCCGCTCGGCGAGGTCGGCCGGCACGACTTCGAGGACGACGGCGAACGCCCCGGCCGTCTGCAGCGCCTTGGCGTCGGCCAGAAGCTGCTCACCGGCCTCGCCCCGACCCTGGACGCGGTAGCCGCCGAAGGCGTTGACGCTCTGCGGCGTCAGGCCGAGGTGGGCCATGACCGGGATCCCGGCGGCGACGATGGCCTCGACCTGGGCGAGAACCCGCTCACCGCCCTCGAGCTTGACGGCGTGGGCACCGCCGTCCTTGACGAGCCGGACGGCGTTGTCGAGCGCCTGCTGCGGCGAGGACTGGTAGGAGCCGAAGGGCAGGTCGGCGACGACGAGGGCACGCCTCGTGCCTCGCACGACGGCGGCGGTGAGGCTGACGATGTCCTCGACGCGCACCGGCAGCGTCGAGTCGTAGCCGTAGACGACGTTCCCCGCGGAGTCGCCGACGAGCAGGACGGGGATGCCCGCCTCGTCGAAGATGCCGGCCGTGAGGGCGTCGTAGGCGGTCAGCATGGGCCACCGGTCGCCTCGCTCCTTGGCGGCGGCGATGTCCCTGACGGTGACGCGGCGTGCCTGCGTCCCGCCGTAGAGGGTGCTCTGCTGGGGCGTGTCGGGCATAGCGGTGCCTCCTGGCGCGACTCGAGGCGCCCGGACGGCGTCCCCTGTCACCGTCCATGGTGGCACGCGTCCGGCCCGTAGCCGAGGCGTCGCCCGCACTGCGGGCACCCGGGGTCGCCGTCAGGCCGGCGGTGCGGACTCCCGCCAGCGGTTCGTGATGGGCAGGCGGCGGTCCCGGCCGAAGGCCTTGAGCGAGATCTTCGGGCCCGGCGGGTACTGACGGCGCTTGTACTCGGCCAGGTCGGTCATCCGCAGCACCCGCTCGACGAGGGCAGGGTCGAAGCCGTCGGCAACGAGCTCGGCGGCCCCGCGGTCCTGCTCGACGTAGTCGTCGAGGATGTCGTCGAGCAGCGCGTAGTCGGGCAGCGAGTCGGTGTCGAGCTGGCCGGGCCGCAGCTCGGCCGACGGTGGCTTCGTGATCGAGCTCTCGGGGACCGGCGGGGTCTCGCCGCGCTCGGCGGCCACGGTGTTGCGCCAGCGCGAGAGAGCCCACACCGTCGTCTTGGGGACGTCCTTGAGGGGCGCGTAGCCCCCGACGGCGTCGCCGTAGATCGTCGAGTAGCCGACGGCGAGCTCGGTCTTGTTGCCTGTGGCGAGGACGAGGTGGCCCTCCTGGTTGGACAGGCCCATGAGCGTCATCCCGCGCACCCGCGCCTGAAGGTTCTCCTCGGCCAGGCCGGTGAGCTCGACGTTGTCGAGGAAGCTCGTCACCATGGGGCCGATCGCGATCGTGCGGTAGTGCAGCCCGGTGCGCGCCGCGAGGTCCGCGGCGTCGTCCTTCGAGTGCTCCGAGGAGTAGACGCTCGGCATGGACACCCCGTGCACGGCGTCGGCCCCCAGGGCGTCGACGGCGACAACGGCCACGAGCGCCGAGTCGATCCCGCCCGAGAGCCCGAGGACGACCGAGCGGAACCCGTTCTTGCCCACGTAGTCACGCAGCCCGGTGACGAGGGCGGCGTAGACCTCGGCCTCGTCGGGCAGCTGCGGGGCGAGTCCGCCCGTGGCCGGCAGCCGGGGGCCTGCGTCGGCGTCTGCCCGGTCGCCCGCCGCGTCGGATGCGGGAAGCGTCACCCGGCCGATCGAGAAGACCGTGCCGCCGTGCGCGGAGAGCTCCACCTCGTCGAGGTCATCGTGCTCCACGGCCGCGGGCAGGTCGAGGTCGACGACGAGGAGGGTCTGCTCGAACTGCGGCGCACGCGCGAGGACTGCGCCGTCCTGGCCGACGACGAAGCTGCCCCCGTCGAAGACGAGCTCGTCCTGGCCGCCGACCAGGTTGACGTAGGCGAGGGTGCATCCGGCCTCGGCCGCTCGCAACGCCCCGAGCTCGTGGCGCACGCCTGCCTTGCCGCGCTCGTACGGGGAGCCGTTGACGACGAGGAGCAGCCCTGCGCCCGCCGCGCGCGAGGCGGAGACCGGGCCGCCCTCCTGCCAGAGGTCCTCGCAGATCGCGAGGGCGATGTCGACGCCTCGGACCCGCACCACCGAGAGCCGGTCGCCCGGCACGAAGTACCGGAACTCGTCGAACACCCCGTAGTTGGGCAGGTGGTGCTTGGCGTAGCGGGCGAGCACCTCGCCGCGGTGGAGGACGGCGGCGGCGTTCTGCGGCGAGCCGGAGGGCCGGCCGAGCCGGGGGAGGTCGTGCTCGCAGCGGTCGAGGAAGCCGACGACGACGGGGACCTCGCCGAGCTCCTCGTCGCGCAGCCGCCCCGCCAGCGCGACGAGCGCCTCGGAGGAGGCCGAGACGAACGACGGACGCAGCGCGAGGTCCTCGACGGGGTACCCGGTGAGCACCATCTCGGGGAAGGCGACCAGCTCGGCCCCCTGCTCGACCGCCGAGCGGGTCCAGGACGCCACAAGGTCGGCGTTGGCCGTGAGGTCTCCGACGGTGGGGTTCACCTGGGCCAGGGCCAGGCGCAGTCGTGGCACGTCGGTGAGCGTAACTGCCGCTCCGCGCGCTGTCCGCCGCAGCCGTGACGGCACCACCGCCCCGGCTCGGCCATGATGTCTCCGTGGACCGTCAACAGGAGTACGTGCTGCGCACCCTCGAGGAGCGCGACGTGCGCTTCATCCGGCTCTGGTTCACCGACGTCCTCGGGTTCCTCAAGTCGGTCGCCGTCGCCCCCGCCGAGCTCGAGGGCGCCTTCGCCGAGGGCATCGGCTTCGACGGGTCGGCGATCGAGGGCTTCGCGCGCGTCTACGAGTCCGACATGCTCGCCAAGCCCGACCCGGCGACCTTCCAGGTGCTGCCGTGGCGCTCCGACGCCCCGAGCGCGGCCCGGATGTTCTGCGACATCCTCATGCCCGACGGCTCGCCGTCCTTCGCCGACTCCCGCTACGTCCTCAAGCGGACCCTCGCCAAGGCCGCCGACCTCGGGTTCAGCTTCTACACCCACCCCGAGATCGAGTTCTTCCTCTTCGAGAGCCGGCCCGAGGCGGGGCAGGACCCGGTTCCGATCGACGCGGGCGGCTACTTCGACAACACCCCCTCGACCCAGGGCCGCGACTTCCGGCGACTGGCCATCACCATGCTCGAGTCGCTCGGGATCTCGGTGGAGTTCAGCCACCACGAGGGCGCGCCTGGTCAGCACGAGATCGACCTGCGCTACGCCGACGCCCTGTCGATGGCCGACAACATCATGACCTTCCGGCTCGTCATGAAGGAGGTCGCCATCGAGCAGGACATCTACGCCTCCTTCATGCCCAAGCCCTTCACCGACCACCCGGGCTCGGGCATGCACACGCACCTGTCGCTGTTCGAGGGCGACCGCAACGCGTTCTACGAGCCGGGCGCCGAGTACCAGCTGTCCAAGGTCGGCCGCAGCTTCATCGCCGGGCTCCTCCACCACGCCGCCGAGTTCACCGCCGTGACCAACCAGTGGGTCAACTCCTACAAGCGGCTCTCCGGTGGTGGCGAGGCACCCGCGTATGTCTGCTGGGGTCACAACAACTGCTCGGCGATGGTGCGGGTCCCCATGTACAAGCCGTCGAAGGGCAACTCCACCCGCATCGAGGTCCGCAGCCTCGACACCGCCTGCAACCCCTACCTCGCCTTCGCCGTCATGCTCGCCGCGGGTCTCAAGGGGGTCGAGGAGGGCTACGAGCTGCCCGAGGGCGCCGAGGACAACGTCTGGGAGCTCACCGACGCCGAGCGGCGGGCGATGGGCATCAAGCCGCTCCCGGCGAGCCTCGCCGAGGCGATCACGGCGATGGAGCACTCCGAGCTCGTGGCCGAGACCCTCGGCGAGCACGTGTTCGACTTCTTCCTGCGCAACAAGCGAGCCGAGTGGCAGGAGTACCGCCGACAGGTGACGCGCTTCGAGCTCGACCGCTACCTGCCGGTCCTGTGACTCCGCATCCCGGCGCCCTGAGCCCGTCGGCCTCGAGCCCCGGGGCACCCCGCCCGCGGGTGCTCGTCGTCCAGCACGAGGAGCACACCGGTCCGCAGCTCGTCGGACGGTGGCTCGACGAGGCCGGGGTCGAGCTCGAGGTGTGCCAAGCCTGGGCCGGCGACCCCGTCCCGGCACGGGTCGAGGCCGGCGGGCTCGTCGTCCTCGGCGGGGCGATGGGTGCCCACGACGACGACGTCGCCCCATGGCTGCCCGCGGTCCGGGAGCTCCTGCGCACGTGCGTGGACGACGCGACGCCGGTGCTCGGGATCTGCCTCGGTGCGCAGCTGCTCACCGTGGCCTGCGGTGGACAGGTCCTGCGGGGAGCCGTGGGTCCGGAGCTCGGCGCCGGGCGGGTGTGGGCCACCGACGAGGCGTCGTCCGACCCGCTCTTCCGGCTGCTGCCCCTCGGCGACGGACCGCTCGCGACCCGAGGCGTCCCGGCCGTGCAGTGGCACTGGGACGCCATGACCATCCTGCCCCCGGGCGCTGTCCTGCTCGGCACCGGCGAGCCGTACCCGCACCAGGTGTTCCGGCTCGGAGGGTGCGCCTGGGGCGTCCAGCTCCACCCGGAGGCGACCCTCGAGCTCGTGACGAGCTGGGCCACCGAGGACGCCGCCGTGCTCGATGCCGAGGGCCTCGACGGCCCTGCCGCGGTGGCGCAGGTCGCCGACGCGGCGGCCGAGCTCGTCGCCGCCTGGCGACCGATGGCGGCAGCCTTCGCCGCCGTCGTCACCGCGCGGGTCGGGGCCGGCTCCGGCGATGCGCTCCGACGCCCCGAGGCCGCCGGAGCGCGGTGAGCACCGAGCCCGTGACGGCGCTGCCCTCCTCGGGCAGCCTGGCCCGCGCGGGCTTCGCCGACACCGAGCGGGCCCGTCGGCTGCTCGGCTCGGCGGTGCTGGCGCAGGTGGTCGCGGACCCGAGGCTGCTCGTGAGGCTCTCCGCTGCGGCGTCGCCCGATGCCGCGCTCATCGGTCTCGTGCGGCTGCTCGAGGCGTGCGATGAGCCGAGTGTCCTCCTCGGCGTCGCGTTGGGCGACAGCACGTTCGCGGCGCGGCTCTTCGGCGTCCTCGGGCTCTCCGACGCGCTCTCCGACCACCTCGCGCGCCACCCGGACCACTGGCGGGTGCTCCTGTCGGAGCCCGCTGACCCCGGCGAGCCCCTCCGGTCCTCGCTGCTGCGCGCCGTCGGTGCGCGGCCGGAGGACGCCGAGCCGATGGCGCGACCCGGGGGCCGCGCGGGGCTCGACGCGCTGCGGGTGGCCTACCGCCGCGCCGTCCTGCACCTCGCCGGACGCGACCTCGCGGGGGAGGCCTCGCTCGAGCTCGTCGCCGCCGAGCTCGCCGACCTCGCTGCGGCAGCGCTCGAGGCGGCCCTCGCGATCGCGCGCGCGGACCTGCCCGACGGGGCGACGCCGTGCCGGCTCGCCGTCCTCGCCATGGGCAAGGCGGGCGGGCGCGAGCTCAACTACGTGAGCGACGTCGACGTGATCTTCGTCGCTGAGCCCGCCCTCGGCTCGCCGCCTGCCGACGAGCAGGCAGCGCTCGGGACGGCGACGAAGCTGGCCGCCGGACTGACCCGGGCCTGCTCGGAGACCACCGCCGAGGGCACGCTGTGGCCGGTCGACGCGGCGCTCCGGCCGGAGGGCAAGGCCGGCCCGCTCGTCCGCACGCTCGCCAGCCATGTGGCCTACTACCAGCGGTGGGCGCAGACGTGGGAGTTCCAGGCGCTGCTCAAGGCGCGTGCGGTCGCCGGCGACGCCGAGCTCGCGCGCGCGTACCTCGAGGCGCTGCAGCCCATGGTCTGGGAGGTCGCGACCCGCGAGGGTTTCGTCGACGGCGTCCAGACGATGCGCCGGCGCGTCGAGGACACGCTCCCCGCTCGCGAGGCGTCGCGGCAGCTCAAGCTCGGCAAGGGCGGCCTGCGCGACGTCGAGTTCGCCGTCCAGCTGCTCCAGCTCGTCCACGGTCGCACCGACCCGGCGCTGCGCAGCCCCTCGACGCTCCCCGCGCTCGAGGCGCTCTCGCAGGGTGGCTACGTCGGACGGGAGGACGCAGCGAGGCTGGCCGACGCCTACCGGTTCCTGCGGACCCTCGAGCACCGGCTCCAGCTGCACCGGCTCCGGCGCACCCACGTCGTCCCGGAGGCCCCGGAGGAGCTCCGGCGGCTCGGCCGCTCGCTCGGGTTCGTCGTCGACCCGGTCACCGAGCTCACCGAGGAGTGGCACCGGCACGCCCGCGAGGTCCGGCGCCTGCACGAGCGGCTCTTCTACTCCCCGCTCCTCCAGGCCGTCGCGCGCCTCTCTCCCGGCGAGACGCGGCTCGCCCCGGAGGCCGCCCGGGCCCGCCTCGAGGCGCTGGGCTACCGCGACCCGACGGGGGCCCTGCGTCACCTCGAGGCGCTCACCGCCGGAGTGAGCCGCCGGGCCGCGATCCAGCGGACCCTCCTGCCGGCCATGCTCGGATGGTTCGCCGACGCCGGGGACCCCGACGCCGGTCTGGCCGCCTTCCGGACGGTGAGCGAGGCGCTGGGGACGACGCCGTGGTACCTCCGGCTCCTGCGCGACGAGGGCGTCGCGGCGCAGCGTATGGCGACCGTGCTCGCGGCGGGCCGCTACTCCGCAGACCTCCTCCTGCGCGCCCCCGAGGCCGTCGCCATGCTCGGCGACTCCGACGCCCTCGCCCCCCGCCCCGGCGAGGCCCTGCTGGCCGAGGCGCTGGCTGCCGCTGCCCGGCACGCGGACCCGGTCGCAGCGGCGACGTCGGTCCGCGCGGTGCGCCGGCGGGAGCTCTTCCGCACCTCCGTCGCCGACATGCTCGGGATGCTCGACGTCGACGCCGTGGGTCTGGCACTCAGCTCGGTCGCGCGCGCCACCGTGGCCGGCGGGCTGAGCGCGGCGGTCTCGGCCATCGAGGGCGAGCGGCGCTCCCCGCTGCCGACCCGCCTCGCGGTCATCGGCATGGGGCGCTTCGGCGGCGACGAGATGTCCTACGCCAGCGACGCCGACGTCCTCCTCGTCCACGACCCGCTCCCCGGCGCCGACGACCAGGACGCCCACGACGCCGCGCACGCGGTCTTCCTCGAGCTGCGGCGGCTGCTCGCGCTCCCCGCGCCCGACCCGCCTCTGCTCGTCGACGCCGACCTGCGCCCCGAGGGACGCCAGGGCCCGCTCGTCCGCACGCTCGGCTCGTACGCGGCCTACTACGCGCGCTGGTCGCACGTCTGGGAGAGCCAGGCGCTGCTCCGCGCGGCCCCGGTGGCCGGCGACGACGACCTGGCCGCCCGGTTCCTCGCCGTCGTCTACCCGCTGCGCTACCCCGAGGGCGGCATCGACGAGTCCGCCGTCCGGGAGATCCGGCGGATCAAGGCGCGGGTCGAGTCCGAGCGGCTCCCTCGGGGGGCGGACCGCACCACCCACCTCAAGCTCGGCCGAGGCGGGATCGCCGACGTCGAGTGGACCGTGCAGCTCCTCCAGCTCCGCCACGCCTTCGAGGTGCCGGGCCTGCGCACGACGCGGACCATCGCCGCGCTCGAGGCGGCGGGCGCCGCGGGGCTGATCGACGAGGTCGACGTCGAGGTGCTGGCCGAGGCGTGGCGGCGCGCGAGCCGGCTGCGCGACGCCGTCGTCCTCGTCCGCGGTCGACCGGCCGACAGCCTGCCGACCGACGTCCGTGACCGGGTCGGCGTCGCCCGGCTCGTCGGTTATTCACCCAGCGAGCGCGACGACCTGCGGGCCAGCGACCTCGTCGAGGACTACCGCCGCACCACCCGGCGGGCCAGGGCGGTCGTCGAGCGGGTCTTCTACGGCCAGTGACATCGCAGCCGGGCGCAGGTACCCGGCTGCGGTCGCGTGACAGCGCGCCATCCCGACCAAGCGTCCGCTGTCGAACAAGCCTGGGCGCTAGGCGCCTACTTGACGGTGACCGCACCAAGAGGGATGACCTCGTGGATGAGCTGGCTGCCGGCGCGCTCGCAGCCTCCGTGGTACATGACCTCTAACGCCAGCGGGTAGGCCCCTGCCGCAGGTGCAGGCAGGTCGACCGGCAGTGACCCGCGGGAGGCAGTCGCCGCGATCGCCTGGCTGGCCATGCGGTTCGCGGGCGCCGAAAGCGAGGCCGTCGCCGTGGTGGGTCCAACCCCGAGTGAGGCACCAGGTCGAGCGATGATCACAGTTGCCGAGTCGATAGTGGCTCCATGTAACTGGTCAGGTTGTGGCGGGTAGCCAGGTGTTTGCGCTGGTCAGGCGGGTGAGGGCGTCGAGGGTGGTGAGGCCGTGCTTGGTGGCGGTGGCGGTGTAGGAGCGGATGGCGGCGAATTCTTTCGCACCGTCCAGGGTGCGCATGCAGCCGGAGATCTTCACCCGGATTTTGGCCATGCGGATGGTGCGTTCGGCTGCGTTGTTGGTGAACGGGATGGTCGGGTCGGTGGCGAAGCGTAGGTAGTCGTCGGCGCGTTTGAGGATCCGCCGTGCCAGGGCCCGGTGTTTTTGGTCGACCTTGGTGACCGGGTCGGTGTGCTGGCCGATCAGGGCGCCGTGGCGGATGAGTTCGGCTTGGGTCCGCAGGATCTCGGCGCTGATGTGGGTGGCGCCGGTCGGGGCTGCGTCGGTCGCGGCGCTCAGGGCGAGTAGGGCGCCGGTGACCT
>JBBQFP010000054.1:0-18269 GCA_038322045.1 Actinomycetes bacterium
GCGACCCCGCCGCCGGCGGGGCAGGCGCTGCCCGACGCGCAGGTCGTCTGCTGCATCGACGTGCGCTCGGAGGGGCTGCGCAGGCACCTCGAGGCACACCCGGAGGGCGAGGTACTCGAGCAGCGTGACGCTCGCAGGCCCGTCGCCGGCCTCCCCGCCTGAGCCGCCGACCCGGTCGCTGCGCCACCGGACGTGCCCTGCCCACCCAGGCAGCCGCGTGAGGTGGGACCGCAGGTACGCGCGACGCCCGGCCTCGGGGACGCCGAGGTCGACCAGGGCGCGCAGGAGTGCGTCGTCCGCCCGCTCCGGGAGCGCGCCGAGGCGAGCACGGACCGCTCGGGGCAGTGACCGGTCGTACCCGACGAACGAGCGCCACGCCCCGAAGAACCCCAGCTCCCTGCCCGGCACCCGCCACGAGGCCTGGCCGTCGTCGAGGAACGCCCCGCACCACTGCACCGTCCGGGCGTCGACGACGTCGGCAATGGCGGGTGCCACGAGCTCGCTGCGCATGCCGTGGCGCCGTCGGGGAGCGGACGCCGGCTCGCCGTGGAGCAGGTCGGCGAGCAGCACCCGCTCGGCAGCCACCCGACGCTCGCCCACCGTCACGGCAGGCGCGCCGAGCAGGCCGGGGCAGCTGGAGCGCAGGGTGGCGAGCAGCCCTGACTCGGTGACCCGCCCCTCGGCCAGGCCGGCGCGGAACAGCCGCTCGTCCATCGTGCCCCGGCCGCCGAGGACCTCGCCGGCGGCGTCGAGCGCGTCGGCGAAGGGCCGGTCCTCGAAGGAGGCGAGGGGGTTGGCGGCGATGAAGGTCTCCAGCGGCCAGCTCGGGGTGATCACCCGGGCCGCCAGCAGGACGTCGCTGCGCAGGGACGCGCGCTCGACCGGGTCGGCGATCAGGGTCGCCGTCATGACCGCGCTCCCTGCGACCGCACGGGCGCCCAGGACGCCGCCGTCCGGGACGCGGCTCGCCTCATCGACCCCGACGGCCTGACGCGGATGCCGTGGCTGCCCGACGCGAGTGCGATGGCATGGACTGCCCGGTGGGCGCCGCCCAGCCGGCCGTCCGGATCCGCCTGCCGCAGAACGCTCAGGGCCACGAGGACGACGACGACGGGCAGCAGCCACCACGACGAGGCCGCCTCGGGAGCGCGTCCGACGGAGGGCTGCAGCAGGTCGCTGATCCCGTGCGTCGTCGCGAGGTAGGCGAGGACGAGGACGGACCCCCCGAGCAGCGCCGCAGCGGACCGGCCAGGGGTCGTCGCCCTCCGCAGCCAGCCCCAGGTGGCCCGGGCCCCGGTGAACCAGGCGAAGACGAGGAGGACGCCGGCCCCGGGAGCAGCCGTCTCGGGCAGCAGCGCCACCGAGCCGAGCAGCGCCGCCGTCGGCAGGAGCGCCGAGAGCGCAGCGGCGACGAGGCCCGCACGACGCGTCGGCACCCGCGCCGGCGGTGCCTGGTGGTGCAGGGTCCGCCGTCGGACGGCATTGCCCGACCCGAGGAAGAGCGACGCCTTGTACATGCCGTGCGCGATGAGGTGGAGCACGGCCGCGGCGTACATCCCCAGCGCGCAGGTCATGACCATGAAGCCCATCTGGCCGGCGGTGGAGAACGCGAGCGCGCCCTTGACGTCGGCCTTGACGACCATGACGGTCGTCGCCCAGACCGCTGTGGCCGCACCCGCCGCCAGCGCCAGGTGGTTGGCGAAGGCAGACGCGCCGACGACCGGCGACAGCCGCACGAGGAGGATCCCGCCGGCGTTGACCACCCCGGCATGCAGGAGGGCTGACACCGGCGTCGGCGCCGCGAGGGTCGCCGGGAGCCAGCGGCCGAAGGGCAGCTGCGCCGAGCGGGCGAGGGCAGCGAGGACGACGAGCGTGCTGACGACGGCGAGCAGCGGCTGGTCAACCGTCACCTCTCGCCAGGCTCCGGCGTCCGTCAGCCCGACGACGCCGACCCGCGCGGACACGAGCGCGACCGCAGCCCAGAGCGCCGCGTCCCCGACGAGGAACGCCGCAGCCGTGCGCCGGACGCCCAGCCGGGCGGGGGCGAGCTCGGGGTAGGTGGCGAGCAGCAGGACGAGCGAGGCGCCCGCTGCCGTCCAGGCCAGCGCCATCCCCTGCAGGGTCGCCGCCGTCACCAGGGTCGCGCTCGCCGTCGTCAGCACGGCGGCCCCGGCGACGAACCGCCCCGCCTGCCGCTCGCCGCGCAGGTAGCGCACCGCGAAGGACTGGACGACGGCGCTCACCCCGAGGACGAGCAGGAGGAGGACGACGCCGAGCCGGTCCGCCCGGAGGGCGAGGACGGCGCCGGGCCCGTTCTCGGCCGCTGTCACAGCCAGCGGCCCGTCGGCGAGCACCCGCACCCCGAGGACGACGGCCAGCACGAAGGACGCCGAGGTGGCCCACGCGCCGACCCTGCCGGGGTCGGTCACCGGGCGCAGCGCGACCGGGCGCCTCGCGACGGGGCGCAGCGCGCCGGGGAGCAGCGCGAGCAGCGGCAGGAGCACGGCGCCGAGGACGAGGACGCTGGTCGGTACGGCTGACATACGACGGAGAATAGACGTCTTTCTTGTCGCGTGTCCAGTGACGTACGTCTGAGGTCCGTCGTCGGCCTATGCTGCGACCGTGGCCGGCTGGACGTTCCTCACGAACCACGCGCACGTGCTCCTGTGCGTCGCCCAGGACCCGGACGTCAGGCACCGGGACCTCGCCGAGCGGGTGGGCATCACCGAGCGGGCGGCGCAACGGATCGTCGCCGACCTCGTCGAGGCCGGCTACCTCGAGCGCTCCCGGGAGGGACGCCGCAACCGGTACGCGCTGCACCCGGAGCTGCCGCTGCGCCACCCGCTCGAGCGCGAGCACCTCGTCGGGGAGATCCTCGGCGTCCTCTACCGCCCGCCCACGAAAGGACCCTCCGGGCTCGTAGGGTGACACCTGCCGGGACGGGTCTGCGGAGGGGCAACGACGATGAGCAGCAGCAGCGCGCAGGACGTCATCAAGGTCGTCCTCCCCGAGGACGCCCTTCCGACGCACTGGTACAACATCGCCGCCGACCTCCCCGAGCCGCCCCCGCCGTACCTGCACCCGGGAACGGGCGAGCCGCTCGGGCCGCACGACCTCGACGCGATCTTCCCGCAGGCCCTCGTCGCGCAGGAGATGAGCGCCGAGCGCTGGGTCGAGATCCCGGCGCCGGTGCGCGACGTCTACCGGCGCTGGCGGCCGACTCCGCTGCTGCGGGCCCGCGCGCTCGAGGCGGCCCTCGGCACCCCGGCCCGGATCTACGTCAAGTACGAGGGCACCTCGCCCGCAGGCAGCCACAAGGTCAACACCTCGGTGCCGCAGGCGTACTACAACTCCCTCGAAGGCGTGCGGAGGCTGACGACCGAGACCGGCGCCGGCCAGTGGGGAACCGCGCTCGCCTTCGCCTGCCAGCAGTTCGGCATGGAGTGCGAGGTCTGGCAGGTCCGCGCGTCCTATGACAGCAAGCCCTACCGGCGCACCCACATGGAGACCCTCGGCGCCGTCGTCCACCCGAGCCCCTCGGAGCTCACCGAGTCCGGACGCCGGATCCTCGCCGATCACCCCACGACGCCCGGCAGCCTCGGCATGGCGATCAGCGAGGCGACCGAGGTGGCCTTCGGCTCGGCCGACACGCACTACTCGCTCGGCAGCGTCCTCAACCACGTGCTGCTCCACCAGACGGTCATCGGCCAGGAGGCCCTCGCCGCGCTCGACCTCATCGGCGAGGAGGCCGACGAGGTCTTCGGCTGCGCGGGCGGCGGCTCGAACCTCGGCGGCCTCGCCATGCCGTTCCTCCAGCGCCGCCTCGCGGGCACGAGCACCGTGCGGGTCACGGCCGCGGAACCGGCGGCGTGCCCCTCGATCACCAAGGGCGAGTACCGGTACGACTCGGGCGACGTCGCGGGGCTGACACCGCTCATGAAGATGCACACGCTCGGGCACGACTTCGTCCCCGACCCCATCCACGCCGGCGGGCTGCGCTACCACGGCATGTCGCCGATGGTGTCGCACTGCGTCGAGCTCGGGCTCATCGACGCCGTCGCCAAGGAGCAGGACGAGTGCTTCGCGGCCGGGCTGCTCTTCGCCCGCACCGAGGGCATCGTCCCGGCACCGGAGTCGACCCACGCCATCGCCGCCGCGCTCGACGCCGCACGGGCGTGCACCGAGACGGGCGAGGCGAAGGTGCTCGTCATCGGCCTGTCCGGGCACGGCCTGCTCGACCTGCCCGCCTACGCCGACTACCTCTCCCACGGCGGGCAACCCGCCACGGGCTGAGCCGTCAGGCCGTCACGCTGTCAGCGGGTCACCTTGACGCTGACGGCTGCTGCGGGCGAGGTGCCGACGACGTTGCGGGCCACGACTGTCGCCGGCATCCGGCCCAGGCGCAGCCCCGTGAACCGCGCCGCGCGGGTCCCCGCCGGAACCGTCACCGACCGTCCGCCGATCCGGACGGTGTAGCCGCTGACCGGGAGCTCCCGCGGCCCCTGAGCCGGGGCCGCCCACCGAACGGTGACCTTCCCGCGGCTGGCCGCGCCCGTTCCGACGATCGAGATGGCCGCGCTGACCGACGCCGGGGCCGACGGCGGCAGCCCGACGGCGAGCGGCACCGGCTCGGAGGCGACGCCGTCCGTCGTGCTCACCCGGAACGACGTCGACGCGTCGGAGGCGACGACCGTGCGGCCGGTGCCGGCCGGACCGGCGGTGACCGAGCCGACCTCGGACCACCCGTCAGCCCCGAGGGCCTCGACGCGGGCGCGGGCGCCGGGCGTGACCCCGGAGAAGCGCAGCGCGACCGGGGCACCCGGCTGGGCCGCGGCCGAGCCGAGCCGGACCGACGGCGTCAGGGCTGTGGCACCGTCGGTGACCGACGCCGACGTGCGGGTCAGCGCCACGGTGAACGGGTCACCGCCGGGCAGCGTGACCGCGACGGTGGCGGCGTCGGTGCTGACCTGCGAGACGGCCGAGCTCGCCGTCGACTGCCCTGCGGCGACCGGCGCGAGGACGGTCACCCACGACAGGCGGCTGCCCACCTGCGTGCTGCGCACCGACGGCGCAGGTGCGAGCTCGCCGTAGGCCAGGCTGCTCCACCCGCGCATCGGCCGGCGGGCACCGCGCACCGCGTCGAGCCCCTCGGAGCCCCCGGTGAGCAGGACGGCGAGGTTCGGCCCGGGGCCCGCGCTCGTCGCGACGTCGGTGCCCAGGGCGACGGAGCGGCCGCGGGTGAGGTTCCACTGCTGCGACGCGCGGACCGGGCTCGCTGACGCCAGCGCGTCCCAGACGACGACGACGTCGTGCGCCCGGTCGTAGGCGACGGTGCGGGTGAGGGTGACCCCGCGGTAGGCCCGGTCCCGGACGGTGACCACGTCGACGGGGCCGGTGCTGGCAGCCAGCAGCTCCGGGGCAGGCACCGAGCTGCGGGCTACGCCGTCGACGAGGACGACGTTGTGCGCGCTGCGGCCGACGACGAACGCCCGGGTGACGCCGTCCTGGTAGCGCCACTGCCCGATGTCCTGGAGCAGCGAGCCGCCCTGGGCTGACAGCGTGAGCGAGCCGGCGTCGTCGTGCGCGTGCGGCAGGCCGGATCGGCGTCCGTAGCGGACGCTGTAGAAGGTCTCGTCGGTGGCGGCCCGCGCCTGGCCCCAGCCGGAGCGCCCGAAGACGTATCCGCCGGAGTACGTCGCGAAGGTCGACGCCGGAGCGGTCCCTGAGGCGCCCGCGCTGGCCGACCACTCGGCGTCGGTGCCTGCCCAGAGGCCCGGCGTCAGCGTCGTCGGCAGAGAGTCGCCGAGCGCCTCGAGCCGGAAGTCCGGACGGGTCGCCTGAGCGACGAACGCCGGTACCTTGCTCACCCCGGCGAGGCTCGCGGGCACCGGAAGGCCCGCCCGGGTGACGCGTTCGGCCGCCTGGGCGAGCCACTGGTAGTTGTCGATGGCGTAGGCCGGGGCCCCCTCGCCGTCGGAGCCGTCGCTGCGCACGAGGCGCGAGCCCAGGACCCCGATACGGGCGAGCGCCACGCGCTGCCAGTCGGCGCGCCCGAGGGCTGCGCCGATGGCGAGCAGGCCCATCGACTGGTGCAGCGAGGCATTGTTGACCCCGTCGTAGTTGCCCGGCTTGAGGAACCACGCCGCGTGCGCGACGAGCGCCGCGCGCAGCCAGGGCGCCTGCCCCTGCGGCCCCGCGGCGGCGCAGACGAGGGTGAGCGCGCGGTAGCCCTCGACGATCTCGACGTTCCACGCGGCCCCGTTCGGGCGCGCGGGGTTGTCCTTCACCCAGTCGGCGAGCAGGGCGTAGAAGCGCGCGACCATGGCGTGGTCGTTGCGCCTGACCCCGTCGCGCAGCAGCGGCAGCAGGTAGTGCAGGGAGTGCATGTGCCCGTTGCCGCTGGAGTCCAGGGTGCGGACGGACCGCCACGACGGGTTCGCCGTCAGGGTGAACGAGCCGTAGCGGCCGAGGTTCACCCGCCCGGCCAAGACGGATGCGGCGGCGGCCGCGTCACCGCTCGACGGGGCGCCGAGGCCGATGCCGCACTGCGCCGCGGCCGCGGCGGGCAGGACGACCGGCGGAGCCGGCGCTGCGGCCGCCGGGACGACAGCAGCGAGGCCAGCCGTGAGCAGGGCGGCGCTGGAGATGGCCGCACCGACCCACAGCCGGGCGGTCGGGCGGGGACTTACCGGCTTCGCAGAACGGACGATTCGCACCGCGTCAGCATGCCACCTGACCCCGGTAGGTCAGCACACGTTGGTTGACGGGACAGCCGCCGGGGACGCCAGAGCAACCCCGGCACACCGACGTCGGCGAGCAGCGCGAACCTCCCCCTGCGCGCGCTGCGTCGACCGACCGTCGGTGACGTGCGGGTCGTGCTGCTCAGGACTCCGTGCGCTGTGCGGGAACGCCGCCGAGCAGTGCCCGGACCTCGGTCTCGCGGTACCGACGGTGGCCGCCGAGCGTGCGGATGGACGTGAGCTTTCCTGCCTTGGCCCACCGGGTGACCGTCTTGGGGTCAACCCGGAACATCGAGGCCACCTCGGCCGGAGTGAGCAGTGGCTCGGCCACGGGCTCCGGTGCGTGAGCGGTCATGCTGGGACATCCTCCTCTGAATCACCCGGCCTCTCCCGCTCATCCGGAGCGGCGGTCGGGTACTTCACTGTGGAACGACTCCCATCGTCCACGAAACCGCGCAAGTCCGACATAGGGCCTTCGGACTATCTCACTGACTGGTCAGCCGACGCCGAACGGGTGACGCCCCCGCGCGCGAGCCCCGCGATGTGCTGGAATGCTCGATTCCCGTCTACGACGATGCAGAGCCTACCGACGGTGGCTGGTCCCCGCCGCAGTGGGCTGTACAGCTGTGCGATGGGAGCAGATGCCCCTCAGTTCGCGTGCTCCAGGCTCGCTGCGGCGCGCCACCGCTCGACAAGCCGCAGGTAGGCCTCCCCGGCCCGTCCCAGGTCGCCCCGCGCCAGCGCGTCGAGCCCCTGGCGGACGTCGGCGGCGGAGTGGTCGGCCGCCAGCGTGGCCTCGTCGAGCATCTCGGTGAGGCCGCCGTAGTCGAGCTCGACGAGCGAGCGAGGGTGGAACGCCTCGAGCCACGCGGAGATCGTCATGAGCTCGGGGACGACGGGCGAGGCGACGGTGGCGCGCAGGACGCCGAGCCCCTCGGCCAGGCGCAGGCGGGCCTGGTCCCACGACGTGCGGTAACGCAGGCTCGGACGTCCGTCATGGACCTCGAGGGAACGCTCGGAGTCCTCGACGAGGACGAACCACGCGATGGGCACCTGCCACGTGCTCGTCCGCGCGTGCAGCCGGCTGGTGCCCTCGCCGGTCCGGCGGACCTCGGCGGCCACCGCGTCGGCCGCGGCGAGGGCCGCAGGGGTCACGAGCATCGACACCACCGGCTCCGGGACGTCGCGCCGGAGCTCCTCGAGGGCGTGCAACGCCCGCGCCCGCACAGGCATGGGGCAGGCGAGCATCTGCCCACCCCAGGCGGTGACGAGGACGTCGACGCTCTCCCGGCGAGGCACGAGGACCGACGGGACGGCGACCGCCCGGTCCAGCGCCCCCGGCTCCCCAGGAACGGCCCGGTCGATGCTGCGCGACCACCCGGCCCGCTCGTCCTCGCCGAACGCCTCCAAGGGCTCGTACACCCGGAGGTAGGCGGCGTAGGGCAGGCCGCGCGTGGTCACGAGCGCATCGTGGCACGACCTCACCGCGCTGGGCACCGCAGCGCCCCCGCGGGCACCGCAGCGGCTCTGCGGGCGGGGGGTGGTCATACGCTGGGCGCCGTGAGCGTCTTCGCCAGCACCTCGGGGCACGAGCAGGTCGTCTTCTGCCAGGACCGCGCCAGCGGCCTGCGGGCGATCATCGCCATCTACTCGACGGCGCTGGGCCCCGCGCTCGGCGGCACGCGCTTCTACCCCTACGCGACGGCCGAGGACGCCCTCGCCGACGTCCTCGACCTCTCCCGGGCGATGGCGTACAAGAACGCGCTCGCCGGCCTCGACCACGGTGGCGGCAAGGCCGTCATCATCGGCGACCCCACCCGTGACAAGTCCGAGGCGCTGCTGCGGGCCTACGGCCGCTTCGTCCAGTCCCTGGGCGGTCGCTACGTCACCGCGTGCGACGTCGGCACCTACGTCGCCGACATGGACATGATCGCCCGCGAGTGCGACCACGTCACCGGTCGTTCCCCAGAGAACGGCGGGGCGGGCGACTCCTCGGTGCTCACCGCCCTTGGTGTGTTCCAAGGCATGCGCGCGGCCGCCCAGGTCCGCTGGGGCAGCGCAACCCTGCGCGGACGTCGCATCGGCGTCGTCGGGGTCGGCAAGGTCGGGCACCGCCTCGTCGAGCTGCTCCTCGACGACGGCGCCTCGGTCGTCGTCACCGACGTCGACTCCGATGCCCTCGCCCGGGTGTGCGCGATCCACCCCTCCATCGAGGTCGCCGCCGACGCCGAGACGCTGGCCCGCGAAGAGCTCGACGTCCTCTCCCCGTGCGCCATGGGGCACGGGATCACCGTCGCGGTCGCGCAGCAGCTCCACGCGGCAGTCGTCTGCGGCGCAGCCAACAACCAGCTCGCCGACGCCGCCACCGAGGAGGTCCTCGCGGCTCGCGGGATCCTCTACTGCCCCGACTTCCTCGTCAACGCGGGCGGGGTCATCCAGGTCGCCGACGAGCGCCACGGGTACGTCGAGGCGCGGGCGCGGCACAAGGCCGAGGGGATCTTCGACGCCACGCTGTCGGTGCTCGAGCACGCCAGGGCCGAGGGGATCACCGCGGGCGAGGCCGCCGAGACCCTCGCCGAGGCGCGGATGGCCGACATCGCCCGGTTGCGTGGGATCTGGCTGCAGCGCGCACCGGCGGATGTGTCGGAACGACGTCGTCCCCTGTAGCGTTGGGCCACGAGACAGCCACAGGATCCGGGGCCGCCCTCTTGGCCGCCCCTTTCGCGCGTCATAAAGGGGGTCGAGCCATGGGGCGCGGCCGTGCGAAGGCCAAGCAGACCAAGGTCGCGCGGGAGCTCAAGTACAGCTCTCCGGAGACTGACTACGAGCGCCTCCAGCGTGAGCTGTCGGGAGCCCCTGCGCCGAGTCCCCTCGCGCCGGTGGCGGACGATGACGACGACGTCGCGGAGTACCCCGACGACGACGAGTGGACCCCGCCTCAGCGGTAGGAGCCCACGAGTTCCACGCCGCCGTCGCCTGCCCTGACCGCACCCGCCGTCCACGCGGGCACCCCTCGCTGGGCCAGCAGGGCGAGCGAGCGGTCGACTGCGTGGGGCGGCACGACGGCCACCATGCCGACGCCCATGTTGAGCGTCCGTTCGAGCTCGAGCAGCGCGACCGAGCCGACGTCGCCGACAAGCCCGAACACCGGCTGCGGTGACCACGTCGAGCGCTCGACGACGGCCCCGAGGCCCGTCGGCAGCACCCGTGCGAGGTTGGCGGCGAACCCCCCGCCGGTGATGTGCGCGACCGCGTGCACCTCGACCGACGCGGCGAGCCCGAGGACGTCGAGGGCGTAGATCCGGGTGGGTTCGAGCAGCTCCTCGCCGAGCGCACGGCCGAGCTCGGGCACCTCACGCCCCAGCGACCACCCGGCACGCTCGAGGAGCACGTGGCGCACGAGTGAGTACCCGTTGCTGTGCAAGCCGCTCGAGGCCATCGCCACGAGGACGTCGCAGTCCTGCACGCGGTGCGAGCCGAGCAGCGCGTCCTCCTCGACGACCCCGGTCCCCGCGCCCGCGAGGTCGTAGTCGTCGGGGCCGAGCAGCCCCGGGTGCTCGGCCGTCTCGCCGCCGACGAGGGCCGCCCCGGCCTGCCGGCACCCCTCGGCGATGCCCGAGACGATGGCCGCCACCCGCTCGGGGACGACCTTGCCGCAGGCGATGTAGTCGGTCATGAACAACGGCTCGGCGCCGCAGACGACGAGGTCGTCGAGCACCATCGCAACCAGGTCGATGCCAATGGTGTCGTGGACCCCCATCGCCGCGGCCACGGCGACCTTGGTGCCGACGCCGTCGGTCGACGTCGCCAGCAGCGGTGAGCGGTAGCGACCGGCGAAGTCGGCCCGGAACAGCCCGGCGAAGCCGCCGATCCCCCCGACGACCTCCGGGCGGGTCGCCCGCGCGACGCTGGCACGCATGAGCTCGACGGCGCGCTCCCCGGCGTCGATGTCGACCCCGGCCGCCGCGTAGCTGGCGCCGCTCACAGGAGAACCCCGCCGGGCTCGGGCGCTCGCGCCGACTCGAGGAGGTGCTTGCCGAGCAGCTCTGCCGCGGGCAGCGGCACGGGGTACACGCCGTCGAAGCAGGCCCGGCACAGGCGGTCGGCGGGGAGCGCCGTCGCGGCGACGAGGCCGTCGAGGGAGACGTAACCGAGGGAGTCCGCACCGATCGAGGACCGGATCTCATCGACTTCCAGCCCGGCGGCGATGAGCTCGGCGCGGCTGGCGAAGTCGATGCCGTAGAAGCACGGCCACTTCACCGGCGGGCTGCTGATCCGCACGTGCACCTCGGCCGCCCCGGCCTCACGGAGCATCCGGACGAGGGAGCGCTGGGTGTTGCCCCGGACGATGGAGTCGTCGACGACGACGAGGCGGCGTCCGGCGATGACCTCGCGCAGGGGGTTGAGCTTGAGCCGGATCCCCAGCTGGCGGATCGTCTCGCTCGGCTGGATGAACGTGCGCCCGACGTAGGAGTTCTTCACCAGGCCGATGGCGAACGGGATGCCGCTGGCCTGGGAGTACCCGACGGCCGCGGGGGTTCCCGACTCGGGCACGGGGATGACGAGATCGGCCTCGACGGGCGCCTCCTCGGCCAGTCGCCGTCCGATCTGCACGCGGGTCGCGTGGACGTTGCGCCCGGCGATCGTCGTGTCGGGGCGCGCGAGGTAGACGTACTCGAACAGGCAGCCCTTGGGCGCCGCCTCGGCGAAGCGCTGGTGGCGAAGGCCGTGCTCGTCGATGGCGACGAGCTCCCCCGGCTCGATCTCGCGCACGAACGACGCGCCGACGATGTCGAGCGCGGCCGTCTCGCTCGCCACCACCCACCCGCGCTCCAGTCGCCCGAGGACGAGTGGCCGGATGCCCTGGGGGTCCCGAGCCGCGTACAGGGTGCTCTCGTCCATGAAGATGAGGCTGAACGCGCCTCGCAGGGTCGGCAGGACGGCCATCGCGCTGGCCTCGAGGCTGCGGTCGGGGTGGCTCGCCAGCAGTGCGGTCACGAGGTCGGTGTCGTTGGTGGCGCCCATCCGGCTCGTCCACGGCAGCTCGCCCGACTCCTCGCGAAGCGCCTCGACAGCTACGGCGAGGTCCCCGGTGTTGGTGAGGTTGCCGTTGTGACCGAGGGCGATCGAGCCGGTCGCGGTGGCCCGGAACGTGGGCTGCGCGTTCTCCCACACGCTCGACCCGGTCGTCGAGTAGCGGCAGTGGCCCACGGCGAGGTGCCCGCGCAGCGACTCGAGGCTCGCCTCGGAGAACACCTGAGCCACGAGGCCCATGTCCTTGTACACGAGGATCCTGTTGCCGTCGGCGACGGCGATCCCGGCGGACTCCTGCCCGCGGTGCTGGAGCGCGTAGAGCCCGAAGTACGTGAGCTTGGCGACCTCTTCGCCGGGGGCCCAGACACCGAAGACCCCGCAGGCATCCTGCGGACCCTTCTCGTCCGGCAGGAGATCGTGCGTCAGCCGTCCGTCGCCGCGAGCCACCTGGGAAGTCTACGGCTGCGAGGATTCGCGCCGGAGCGGCAGCACACCGGAGAGGTCGGCCCGCAGCCCGCTCGCCCGGACCTTGCCTGACGCGACGGCGTCGACCCAGGTGAGGGCGCCGTCGGCGAGCAGGAGCCAGGTGACGGCGTCGGTCTCGACGACGTTGGGCGGCGTCCCGCGGGTGTGCCGGGGGCCCTCGATGCACTGCACCGCGGCGAAGGGCGGCACGCGGACCTCGACGGTGCGTCCGGGGACGGCCTCCTCGAGGGCGCCGAGGGTGTTCCGGACGGCGAGGCCCAGCGGGCGACGGGGCACCGGAGTCTCCGCGAGGACCGCCGTGAGGACCGCCTGGACGACTGCAGCGAGCCCCTCCCCCGCGGCGATGCCAGCGGCACGAAGGTCGGCACCCGCCGCCGCGACCTCGTCGGCGGACGGACGGCGACGCGGCGGCACCCGGCCACGGTAGCCGTACGGCCCTGCCCGAGCCGGCCACGACCCGCCATACTCGGCTCCGACGCACCACCGGTGCGGTCGGGCAATCGCGCTGCCCGGAGGGGGCGATGACCTCGACTGAGGGACCCGGCAGCGGGACGCCGGTCCCGGACGCCCAGGCGTTGCTCGGCGTGGTGACCCTGACGTCGTTGATGAGCCAGTCGACGTCAGAGGACCGGATCATGGCCCTCGCGCTCAGCTCGGTACCGACGGTCCTGCCGGGCTCCGAGGTGGCGGGTGCGCTGGTCGACTCGGCGTGGCGCCCGGTAGCAGTCCGAGGCGTGGAGCACACCGCACGGCTCGTCAGCGCAGCCCGCAGCGCCGAGCCGTTCGGCGGCCCGGTCGCCAGCACTCGGGGTTGGGGCTACGGCTACCCGCTCGGGTCGCTCGACAACGCGATCGGCGTCCTCGTCGTCGAGCGGGACCAGCCGCCCTCGCCGGAGGAGCATTTCTTGCTCGGACTCCTCGTGCAGCAGGCGGGGATGGCCATCGGCGCGGTCCGTGGCCGCAACCAGGAGCGGACAGGGATCCTCGCGGCGCTCCAGCGCAGCGAGCAGGAGTTCCAGAGCCTCGCGCTGCTCGCCGACGACGTCATCTACCGCTTCGACCTGGACGCCCAGCGGTTCTCCTACCTCAGCCCGTCCATCGAGGCGATGACCGGCTACCGGCCCGAGGAGGTCTACGCCGACCCTGATGTCGTCGGCCGCGTCCTCCACCCCGACGACGCGCCAGCAGCCCTCCGGGCCCTTCGCTCGGTGAAGCACCAGGTGGGGGCGATCCGGATGCGCTGGATCAGCCGGGACGGCGAGCTCGTCTGGACCGAGCACCGGATGGCCGCACTGCGCGACGAGTCCGGAGAGGTCACTGCCGTCCAGGGGATCGCCCGCGACGTGACGGCGGACGTCCTCGAGCGAGAGTCGGTGCGCCGCCGCGCGCAGCAGCAGGCCTGCGTCGCCCAGTTGAGCCAGCACGCGCTGACCGGTGCCAGCCTCGACGAGCTCTTGCACGAGGTGGCGGACCTCGTGGCCTCGTCCACGCCGGCGTGCACCGCGGCGGTCTTCACCCATGTCGGCGACCACCTGGCCCTGCGCGCCCGCACCGGCTGGCCGGAGACCCCCGGTGAGGACGTGGTCCTGCCGCTCGGCCCCGGGTGCTTCGGCAGCGTCACGCTCGAGTCCGAGAAGGTCGTCCACATCCCCGACCTCTCGGCCGAGGACGCCGAGGTGCGCTCCGAGGAGCTCGTCGCGGCGGGTTTCGTCAGCGCCGCGGGCGTCCTCATCCGGGGCGGCCCCGTCGGCGAGGGGGTCCTCGCGGCGTTCACCCTGGGCAGGGAACGCTTCGACGACGACGACCTCGCGCTCCTCCAGGCCGTGAGCAACGTGCTGGCGATGGCGGTGCAGCGCCTCGGCAGCGAGCGTGAAGTCGCGCACCGCGCCATGCACGACGACCTCACCGGGCTGCCCAACCGGACCCTGTTCGTGGACCGTCTCGAGCAGGCACTCGCCCGGGCCGAACGGAGCGAGCAGCGGGTCGGCATGCTCTTCCTCGACATCGACCAGTTCAAGCTCGTCAACGACTCCCTCGGGCACGAAGCCGGGGACCGGTTGCTCATGGCGGTGGCAGAGCGCCTCAGGGACGCCGTCCGGCCGTCGGACACCGTGGCGCGCTTCAGCGGCGACGAGTTCGCCGTCCTCTGCGACGGGGTCGACGAGCGCGCCGTCGTGCGCCTCGCCGAGCGGATCAGCAGCGCCGTCGCCGAGCCGCTGGTCATCGGCGACCGGGAGGTGCGCCGGACGGTGAGCATCGGGATCTCGCTGTCGCGCCCCGGGATCAGCGTCGAGGAGCTGAGGCAGGAGGCGGACGCCGCGATGTACCGCGCCAAGCACCACGGACCTCGGCGCTGGGAAGTCTTCGGCGAGGCCATGCGCACCGAGGCCGTCAGCCGGCTCGACACCGAGACGGCGCTCCGCGGTGCGGTCGAGCGCCACGAGCTCGTCCTGCACTACCAGCCGGTGCTCGACCTGTGCGCACTGCTCGAGGGGCGCCCTGCCCTCGCGTCCACAGAGGCTCTCGTCCGGTGGCCGCGCGAGGGCCACGGACTCGTGCCGCCCGCGCACTTCATCCCGCAGGCCGAGGAGTCCACGCTCATCCTCGACCTCGGCTCGTGGGCGATCGCCGAGGCGTGCCGCGCGGCCTCCGCGTGGGCAGACGTCGCTCCGGAGGGACGTCGTCCGCCAGGCGTGGCGGTCAACGTCTCGGCGCGCCAGCTCGGCGACCCCAACCTCGCGCGCGTCGTGGCCGAGGCCCTGGCCCGCCACTCCCTGGCGCCGAACCGACTCTGCCTCGAGGTCACCGAGACCACAGTCATGGACGACCCCGAGGTCAGCTCCGAGGCCCTGCGACAGCTGCGTGACCTCGGCGTCCTCATCGCCATCGACGACTTCGGGACGGGTTACTCGTCCCTCGCCTACCTCAAGCGGCTGCCCGTCGACATCATCAAGATCGACCGGTCGTTCGTCGACGGGCTCGGCAGCGACGGCGACGACACGGCCATCGTCGCGGCAATCCTTAGCCTGGCCCAGACGCTCAACCTCCTCACCGTCGCCGAGGGTGTCGAGACCGAGGTCCAGCTCCACGCCCTGCAGGAGCTCGGCTGCGACCGCGCCCAGGGGTTTCTCTGGTCCAAGGCCGTCCCCGAGGGCGAGATCCGAGGCATGCTGAGGGCTACATGACGCTCGTGAGACGAAGGAGCCGACGATGGAGTTCTCGATGCAGTCCTCGAGGCCGTTCGGGATCACCGGGCTCGACATCTCCCCGGGCGAGCACATCTGCGCGTTCTACACCGGCCGCGAGCAGCGCGACGCCGTGCTCGTCCCCTTCGTCCAGCAGGGCGTCAGCGAGGGAGCGCTGTGCTTGTGCCTGCTCGACGGGCTCTCCTTCGGCGATCTCCTCTCGCAGCTGCCCACGGGCGCGGACGCTGAGCAGGTGGTGTGCCGGCCGGCGGGAGAGGCCTACGAGGCGGCGGTGACCGACCCCGACGGGACGATTCAGAAACTCTGCGTCGCGGTCGACGGGGCGATCGCGGCGGGGTTCCCCTTCGTCCGGATCGGCGGAGAGGTTCCGCACGACGCCCTCGAGCAGCCGGAGGGGCTGCTCGCCTACGAGCGCGGCGTCAGCGCCTACTTCCCGAAGACGGGCCAGGTCGCGCTGTGCGTCTACGACCTCGAGCAGCTCAGCGGCGCCATGATCATGGCGATGCTCGCCGTGCACCCCAAGGTCCTCATCGGCGGCCGGATCGTCGTCAACCCGTACTACGACGACCGAGCGGAACCGGCGCGTCCGTAGGGTTTCGGGCTCAGGGCTTCGGCTCGGGCGGCGCGCGGGGCTCAGGGCTTCGGCTCGAACAGCGCGGGCAGGGTTCCCCGGTGCGCCACGGCGAGCTCGTCGAGGCCGATGCTGAAGTGGCCCTGGACGTCGAGGGCGGCGCCGTCGACGACCCCCACCCGCAGCACGGGGACGTGCCTGGCCACGCACATGTCGGTGAAGCGCAGCTCCTCCGAGCGGGCGACGGCCACCAGCGCGCGCCCGGCCGACTCGCTGAACAGCGCGACGAACGGGTCGAGGTCCGGCGGCAGGACGACGCGGGCGCCCAGCCCACCGCGCAGGCACGACTCCACGAGCGCCTGGGCCAGGCCACCGTCGGCGAGGTCGTGCGCGGCCCCGACCATGCCGTCGCGCGAACCGGCGACGAGGATCTGCGCGAGCTGACGCTCCCGCTCCAGGTCGACCCGCGGCGGCAGCCCGCCGAGGTGCCCGTGCTCCACCTGCGCCCAGGCCGACCCGTCGAGCTCGTCGGAGGTGTCCCCGACGAGCAGGAGGACCTCGCCCTCGGTCCGGAACGCGAGCGGGGTGCGGCGCTCGACGTCGTCGATCACCCCGAGCACCCCGATCACCGGCGTCGGCAGGATCGCGGTGTCACCGGTCTGGTTGTAGAAGCTCACGTTGCCGCCGGTGACCGGGACGCCGAGCTGCAGGCAGGCGTCGGCCAGGCCGCGGACGGCCTCGCTGAACTGCCACATGACGCCTGGATCCTCGGGGGAGCCGAAGTTGAGGCAGTTGGTCACCGCGAGCGGCGTCGCCCCGGTTGCTGCGACGTTGCGGTAGGCCTCGGCGAGGTTGAGCTGCGCCCCTGCGTAGGGGTCGAGGTGGGTGAACCGGCCGTTGCCGTCGGTGGCGAGAGCGATGCCGAGGCCGGTGACCTCGTCGACACGCACCATGCCGGAGTCCTCCGGCGTCGCCAGGACGGTGTTGCCGCGCACGTAGCGGTCGTACTGGTCAGTGACCCAAGACCTGTCGGCGAGGTTCGGGCTGGCGACCAGGCGCAGCAGGGTCGCCCGAAGCTCCTCCCCCGTGGTGGGCCGCGGCAGCCGCCTGCTGCTGTCAGCCTGGAGGGAGTCCTGGCGCGACGGCCGGGCGACCGGGCGCTCGTACACCGGCCCCTCGTGGGCGACGGTGCGCGGGGGGACGTCGACGACGGTTTCGCCCCGCCACTCGATGGTCAGTCTCCCGGTGCCCGTGACCTCGCCGATCACCGTGGCCTCGACGTCCCACCGGTCGCAGACTGCGAGGAACGCCTCGAGCCGAGCCGGCTCGACCACCGCGCACATCCGCTCCTGGGACTCGCTCATGAGGATCTCCTCGGGCGAGAGCGAGGAGTCGCGCAGCGGGACCCGGTCGAGGACGACGTGCATGCCGCCGTCGCCACCCGACGCCAGCTCGCTGGTGGCGCAGGAGATGCCCGCGCCGCCGAGGTCCTGGATGCCCACGACGAGGTCCTGGGCGAAGATCTCCAGGCAGCACTCGATGAGGACCTTCTCGGCGAACGGGTCGCCAACCTGCACGGCGGGGCGCTTGGCCGGTCCGGTCGACTCGAACGTCTCGCTGGCCAGCACCGAGACGCCGCCGATGCCGTCGCCGCCCGTCCGGGCCCCGAACAGGACGACGAGGTTGCCCTCGCCGGAGGCCTTCGCGAGCTTGATGTCCTCGTGGCGCATGGTGCCGACGCACAGGGCGTTGACGAGCGGGTTGCCGAGGTAGCTGT
The DNA here is from genome assembly GCA_038322045.1 of Actinomycetes bacterium. Taxonomy (GTDB): domain Bacteria; phylum Actinomycetota; class Actinomycetes; order JBBQFP01; family JBBQFP01; genus JBBQFP01. The sequence goes on from JBBQFP010000054.1 coordinate 17,815, forward strand.
CGTCGAAGGCGAGCTCTCCACCGATGTTCGGCAGGCCCAGGCAGTTGCCGTAGCCACCGACGCCGGCCACGACGCCCGGCAGCACCCGCTGCGTGTCAGCGGCGTCGGCCGGGCCGAAGCGCAGCGAGTCCATGACGGCGACCGGGCGGGCGCCCATGGTGAGGATGTCGCGCACGATCCCCCCGACGCCGGTGGCGGCACCCTGGTAGGGCTCGACGTACGACGGGTGGTTGTGCGACTCGATCTTGAACGTGACAGCCCAGCCCTGCCCGACGTCGACGACGCCGGCGTTCTCGCCGATGCCCACGAGGAGGGCGTCGGTGGCCGGGGCCTTCTCGCCGAACTGACGCAGGTGCACCTTGCTCGACTTGTACGAGCAGTGCTCGCTCCACATGACGGAGTACATGGCGAGCTCGGAGCTCGTCGGACGGCGTCTGAGGATCTCGCGGATGCGC
>JBBQFP010000055.1:0-18151 GCA_038322045.1 Actinomycetes bacterium
CGCGGGCCCGGCGCTGGCGTAGTCGTCGTCCACGACGACGACCCCCTTGCCGGCGCGAGCCAGCAGTGACGCGGCGATGGATGCCCGGTAGGCGCCGGCGCAGTGCACCCAGACCTCGCCGTCCGGCACCTCGTCCATCCGGCCCGGCAGCTCGTGCAGCGGGATGTGCACGGCCCCGACGACGTGCGAGTCCTGCCACTCCATCCGGCGTCGGACGTCGAGGACCACGAGGTCACGCTCCTGGCGGGCAGACGCGAGGTCGGTGAACTTCCCCGTCTGCAGCGTCTCGAGGGCCTCCCCGCCGGACCAGGTCTCCGGTGCGCCGGTCGCGACGACGGCCGGCCGGTCGATGCCGATACGCACGAGCTCGCGCTGGGCCTCGGCGACCTGCTGCGTGGTCTCCCCGAGCAGCGTCAGCGGAGTGCCCCACGGGATCACCCAGCCAAGGTACGTGGCGAAAGACCCGTCCAGGCCGAAGTTGAGGGTCCCTGACATGTGTCCCGCTGCGAACGCCGAGCGGGTGCGCAGATCGAGGACCCACTCCCCTGCCTCGATGCTGCGACGCAGCTCGGCAGGGTCGGCCAGCCGGGGGAGAGACAGGTCCGGCGCGTCGCCCGGTGCGTGCAGGTTCGCCGGGCCCATGTGCGCGTAGTACGCCGGGAAGACGTCCAGGCCCGCGAGGAGCTCGGTGACGAACCGTTCCTCGTCCAGGGTGAGCGCCGGGTTCGCGCGCTTCTCCTGCCCGATCGTCGACGCCGTGCCTTCGGTCTGGGTGGCGGAGCAGAAGCTGCCAAACCCGTGCGTGGGGAGCACCGCCGTCTCGTCCGGGAGCTCGTCGGCCAGCCGGTGTGCCGACCTGTACTGCGCGCGCACCAGGTCATCCGTGGCCTCCGGGCCGAGCAGGTCAGGACGCCCGGTCGACCCGAACAGCAGCGAACCGCCGGTGAACACGCCTACCGGCTCGCCCGCAACGGTCAGCGCGTATGACAGGTGCGTGAAGGTGTGACCCGGTGTAGCCAGCGCGAGCACGGACAGGGTCTCTGACACCTCGACGACCTCGCCGTCGCGGATCGGCGTCCGCTCGAAGCTGACCGGGTCCTCGGCGTTGACGTGGTAGGCAGCGCCGGTGACCTGAGCCAGAGCGTGCCCACCGGTGACGTAGTCGTTGTGGATGTGCGTCTCGAAGACCTGCGTGATCCTCACGCCGGCCTTGTCGGCCAGGTCGAGGACCCGATCGACGTCGCGCTGCGGGTCGACGACGAAGGCCACGTGGCCGTCATGGACGAGGTAGGAACGGTCGCCCAGGGTCGGCGTCTCGATGGGGATGATCTCAAGCATGGGTCGTCTCCAAGGGGTCGGGTCGAGCCTCGGCTGACTCGAGCAGCGCGGCGGAACGCCGGCTGCTATCGGCAGGTGCAGCGGCGTTCGGTGGGCACGGAGGCGAGGACCTCCGCGACGTGCATTCCGCACCCCGTGTACGTCGTCTTCTTGCATCGCGAGCAGATCGCTGGTGAACACATGCAGGGGACTCCTTCGGGTCGGTTGACGTGAACAGACTATACCCCCGGGGGTACCTGGCACCGGCACCCGACCTAGCGAAGGGAGTACCCCGGGGGGTATGTTGACCCGCGGAGGTCACCATGAATCTGCCCGCCGAAGATGCCACGCCGGTGCTCCACCGGCTCCGTCGTGCTGAGGGCCAGCTGCGCGCCGTCATCCGCAGCATCGACGAGGGGAGCCAGTGCGACGACGTCGTCGTCCAGCTGGCGGCAGTCTCGCGTGCACTCGACCGAGCTGGCTTCGCCGTCGTCGCCTCCGGACTGCGCCAGTGCCTGATCGCCTCCCAGGGTGGCGATGCAGACGCGACGGCCTCGCAGCAACGGCTCGAGAAGCTGTTCCTGTCGTTGGCGTGACGCGTTGCCGACAGCGTCCCCCGAACAGCGCACCGGTGCCGATCTTCGCGAACCTTCAGCTGCCCACCGAGTCGCGCCGGCTGCCCGCCCGGAGTCGATGTAATCTGACGCCCGGCGCGGGCTGTACGGACGGTTGACTGTCGCGCGAGGCTGCACCCCCCGAGGGACCGGCGCCCGGTAGGTGATGTCCGCGGGCCTGCGCGAGGTTCTCGGAGGTGGTGGCGCCCGCAGCACCGCGCGCTCAGTGGCTCAAGATGCCGTGGCTGCCCTACCTGTCTGACCGCCGGGCGGGTGCCTTTCCGCCGCTTGGCTCAATCGGCCCGCCGCGAAATCCGACACACCAAGTCGTGGCCGTCGCGGAAGGTGCCGGCCCCACACGGGTGTGCACGGGAAGGTGGTCGGGGGATGCGGTCGGTACGAACGATGAGGCGGCGGGTGGCCCTGGTGGCGGTCGGGGTGCTGCTGGCCGGCAGCGGGGTGACGGCGGTCGCCCCGGCTGCGGTCGCGGTCAGCGGCCCGGACTGGCTGGTTGCGGTCAACGCGTACCGGGCGGATGTGGGCCTGCCGCCGGTCGTCGAGGACGCGGCGCTGTCGGCGAAGGACGCCGCGCATGTGCGGTGGATGGCCGCCAACCATGTCCTCTCTCACGGTGAGACGCCCGGCACGGCGTCGTACAGCACCGATGGGGCGTACGCGGGGATGCACTCGAACGTCTCGATGGGCGAGCCGAACCCTGTCGACGCGATCGACGGGTGGATGGTCGCGCCGTTCCACGCTCTCGGCATTCTGCGGCCCGGGCTGACCGCGGTGGGCTTCGCCTACGACCCGTCGTCGCGGTTCGCCGCGTTGGACGTCCTGTCGGCCACCGGTGGCAGCGCCGGGCCGGCGGTGCGGTCGTGGCCGTCACGCCGGGCGGTGAGCGAGCTGACGTTCCCCCCGTTTGAGACCCCCGACCCGACGGTCCCGTGCGGGTCGCCGACGGGGTCCCGGTTCGGCACCCCGATCCTCGTGACGTTGGGGCAGGAGTGGACGACGGCACGAGTGACGTCGGCGACGCTGTCCGGGCCGGGCGGAAACGTGCCGCTGTGCGCGGTGTCTGGGGCGTCGTTCGCGCAGGGCAGCACTGAGCAGGCCATCCTTGACGAGCAGGCCGCCGTGCTCGTGTTTCCCCGGTCGCCGCTGATGGCCGCGGCGAGCTACACGGGCCGGGTCGTGACCGACCTTGGTACGGCGAACGTCGCGTTCTCCACCGTCGGCGGGCCGGTCACCCCCCCAGCCGAGCAACCGTCACCGCAGCCGTCCGGGGACCCGAGCCCGCGGCCCGCACCGACGCCGGCACCGGGCGTGGTCCGCAAGGCCAGCGTGGTGACCGGCTGGCCGGGAGTGGTCCGCTCCTCCAAGTCCAGCGTGACGCTGAGCGTGCGGATCAGCCCGGTCGTGCCGCGGACGGCGACCCTGCAGACCCGCGCGTGCAGCTCGTGCGCGTGGCGGTGGGTGCGCTACATCGCCGTTCGGTCGGCGACCGTGACGGTCGCGGTGCCAGTCGCCCGGACTGCCCGGCAGTACCGGCTCGTCGTGCAGGCAACCCCAGCTGCGGCCGCTGCCGCGACTGGGGTTCTCACGACGCGGCGCTGACCCGACCGTCAGCCACTCATCCCCTCTTCGCCCCCAGCCACCACAAGGCCGCACGACCGCGCACTTCCACCGACCGGCAGGCCACCCGGGCCACAGCCGCGGCGCCAGCGACCGCCTCACGGCCCCGGGTCCGCCGCGCAGTCCGCCTCGAAAGCGGCGTGACGCAGTCGATGACAGGCGTGATCGAAACCGCGGGGCTCCTGGGTCTCGCCGAGCAGATCGACCTCGATCAGGACCTGGTCGGCTTCACCGACGCGTCGATCAGCGGTCGGCCCGCTCGGCACCTGGACAAGTCACCGCGCCGAACACCACCAGCACCGCACTCGCGTCCCGGCCGCGCCGGAACCGGACACCGTTCCACCACAGGACGCGTCACGGCGAGTCGAGAATGCACGCGTTCCGCTACCCCGCAGTGGTAGGGATCGTGAGGGTGGGCTGGGGTGAGGGGCGCGCGTACAGGTAGCCCTGGGCTTGGCTCCAGCCCTGCCGGAGCAGGACCCGGTGCTGGCCCTCTGATTCCACCCCTTCGGCGATGCCCATCAGGTGCAGGCCGTTGACGAGTCCGGCCAGGCCGGTTGACAGGGCGTTGGCCGCGTCGTCGTCCTCGCTCAGGTCGGCGACAAAGCTGGCGTCGAGCTTGAGTCCGGTGACGGGCAGGTCGCGGAGAAGGGAGATGGACGAGAACCCGGTGCCGAAGTCGTCGACGTGGATGCCCACTCCAAGGCCGCGCAGCGCCACCAGGTCCGCTCGGGTTCCCGCCAGGAGGGACATGACGGCTGTCTCGGTGAGTTCGACGACGATGCGTCGAGGATCGACGCCGTGCCGGGCCAGCGTGTCGGTGAACGCCTCGAGCCAGCCGGCGCGGGCGAGCTGCACAGGGGAGACGTTGACGCTGATCGGCCCCGGCAGATCCGGGCGGGTCGCGAGCAGCCCGCACACCTGGTCGAGCACCTGCTGTCCGATGCCCACGATCAGGCCGGAGTCCTCGGCAGTCGGAAGGAAGTTGATCGGGGAGAGCAGGCCGCGGGTGGGGTGCGCCCAGCGGACCAGCGCCTCATGCCCGGCGACACGGCGGTCGGCCAGCGTCACGATCGGCTGGTAGTGGACGAGGAACTCGGCTGCGCCAAGGCCCTGCCGGATCTCGTCCTCAATGGTCAGACGTGCCAAGGCGTGGGCGTGCATGGCGTTGTCGAAGAACTGCCAGCGGGATCGGCCCGCGGCCTTGGCGCGGAACAGCGCCGCGTCGGCATCGCGCAACAGACTCGCGCTGGTGGAGTCGGCTACGTTCAGGGCGATGCCGATCGACACCGTGGGCACGATCCGGTGGCCGCGGATCGTCAGTTCGGTCCCGACGGCGGACACGATTCGCTCCGCGATGCGTTCGGCCTGGCTTGCGTTCGCGACATCCGGGACGACGACGACGAACTCGTCCCCCCCCGAGCGGCCGACGCGGTCCCTGGGTCGCAGGACGCCGGCGATCCGGTCGGCGACCGTCATGAGGACCTCGTCACCCGCCGCGTGGCCCAGGGAGTCGTTGACGATCTTGAAGTTGTCCATGTCGATGAAGAGCACGCCAACCTGGCTGCCAAAGCGCGGCGCAGCGCGCAGATCCACCTCCAGCATGTCCAAGATCCACGCCCGGTTGCGCAGTCCGGTCAAGGGATCGTGGAACGCCTGATAGGCCAGCTTCTCCAAGGCGTCATGCTCAGCCGTGGTGTCGGCGTACTGGACCAGCAGGTAGTCCGGGCGCCCGGCCGCGCCCGCGATCAGCTCGGCGGCGCGCTTGACCCACAGCACGTGCCCATCCGCACGGATGAACCGGACCACCGTCATCTCGGGGTTGACATCGCGAGCGAGGTCCGCCGCCCGCTCGGGCAGGACCTGCTCCACGTCGTCGGGGTGCGTGACGTCTTGCTCGGTGTGGGCGACCAGCCACGCCTCGTCGCGCCCCAGCAACCGGCACAGGGACTCGTTGACGACCCGGAACAACCCGTCCAGCTGGGTCATCGCCAGGCCGATCGGGGAGGCAAGCATCGCCGTGCGGAACAAGGACTCCGACGAAGCCAGCGCCTGTTCCACCTCCTTGCGCTCGGTGATGTCCAGCACGTACCCAAGCAGGCCGACGACGAGGCCAGGCTCGTCCCGAACGACCTCTCCCCGGATGTGCAGCCACCCGCGGCTGGAGTCCGCACGGACCGTCTCGAGCTCCAGGTCATACGGGACACCCGTCCTCGCGGTCTCAGCCACGGCGCCGCCGAGCTGCGCCCAACTCTCCGCCCCGTACAGCTGCTCCTGCTCGGCGAAGTCCGGTGCCGGTTGCATCGGATCGAGGGCGAACAACTCGAACAGCTCGTCCGACCACGCGACATGATCGGTCGCCAGATCGAACTTCCAGCTCCCCAGGCGCGCCATCCGCTGCGTCGCTCGCAGGGCTTGCTCGCTGCGCTCCAGAGCCTGACGCGCCTGCACCTGGTCGGTGATGTCCTCCAGGGTGCCCGTCATCCGCAACGGCCGACCATCATCAGACCACGCGGCGATCCGACCCCGATCGCGGACCCACAGCCACCTGCCCTCCCGGTGCCGCATCCGCTTCTCGATGTCGAAGAAGACGCACAATCCGGCAGAGTGATCCTCGGTCGCCTGCCTCACCCTGTCCAGGTCGTCCGGATGCGTGAGGTCGATCCATGCGTCCGCGCTCACCGGGTGCAGATCAGCCAGGGAGTAACCGAGGATGCCGGTCCAGCGGTCATCGACCACGGCCTCGCCGGTCTGCATGTTCCAGTCCCACATGCCCAGTCCCGAACCCTCGAGCACCAGTTCAAGACGCTCCGCCTGCCTCAGCAGCGCCTCGCGGGCCTCGACCTCGGAATGGACGTCCCGTAGCGCCTCGACGGCGCCGATCACCCGACGCTGATCATCGCGGGTCACGCGCGCCAACACAGACATCCACCGCCAGCGGCCGTCGACGGTCCCATAGCGAACCTCCAGCCGGGCGGTCACCGCCTCCTGCTCCAGTGCCGCCGCCTGCATCGACGCCATAGCGGTGAGGTCGTCGGGGTGGATCAGCTCCCGGAGGGAACGGCCCTGGAAATCCTCACGCTGCCAGCCAAGGACCTCGGTCACCGATGGGGACACCCACTCGACGACACCGTTGATGTCACGGGTGTAGACCACGTCGCTCGCAGCCTCCGCAAGCAGCCGGTACCGCCGCTCGCTCTCCGCGAGCCTCGTGGCGGTGACATCGACCGCCGTCACCAGGGCGCCATCCCCATGCGGGGTGGCCCGCATCGTGAACGCTCCCCGGACCCCATTCTCGTTGACCCACGGCACGTCGATCTCGACACGAGCCTGCGTCTGGATCGCTCGTACGTCGGCGTCGAAGATGCCGTTCTCCCGTGAGGACGGGAACAGCTCGAGCAGTCCGTGGCCGACCGCGTCATCTCTGCTCAAGCCATACAGCGCCAGGGCAGCATCATTGATGAACGAGTAGACCAGCTCGACAATCGCACCGGAGCCATCGCGCACCGGAGTCATGATGAACGCCGGATGCCGGGACTGACTCAAGGCCTCGCGGGCCTTGGCCAGCTCGCGCCCGTCGTCGTTGATCGCCACGTGGATGGGCTCCGGTCTACACCTGTTGCGCGACGCGACCCAACAATGACGCCATATCTCACTGTACGCCAGCACGCCGAGCGGCAGGCAAGGGACCGATACTGGGCGCTGGCCGCGGTCGTGCTCCTGGCGATCGCGCTCGGCCGCCGAGGTCGGGTGACGGGACTGGCTTTCTGTCGATGTTGCTCAGCTCAGCCGTCGACGTCAAAGGCGATGACCATGGAGTGCCTGTATCGCTCCCCGGGGGCCAACCGTGCCGAAGGGAAGTAGTGAATGTTGGGGGTGCACGGGAAGACCTGGGTCTCCAGGGTGAAGCCGGCCCCCGCCCGGTAGACGGCTCCGTCCTTCCCGGACAGGTCGCGCATGTAGCCCGCTGTATACACCTGAACCCCCGGCTCGGTCGTGGAGAGCGTCATCCGCCGACCCGAGACCCGGTCGTGCGCGACCGCCGCGAGGTGAAGCTCGCCGCGAGGACCGTTGAGAACCCAGTTGTGGTCGTAACCGGTGGCCGCGCCGGCCTCGAGCCGACCTGCGCTACCCGTAACGGGGACCTGGTCGATGCGTTCACCGAAGCGCCGCGGCTCCCGGAAATCGAAGGCGGTCCCTTCCACGAGACGGATCTCGCCGGTCGGGAGCAGGTGGTCGTCGACGGGGAGGTATGTCGTCGCGTTGATCATCAGCGTCTGATCCATCACGGACCCCGACGCGTGACCGGCAAGGTTCCAGTACGAGTGGTGGACGAGGTTGATCACGGTGAGGGCGTTGGTGGTGGCGGCCATGTCGATGCGGAGCACGTCGTCGTCCTGAAGCCGATAGGTGACCTCGATGTCGAGGTTCCCCGGGTACCCGCCGTGGCCGTCGCGAGACGTGTGCCTGAACGTGACGCTGTTGGACGGCTCGTCGACGGCATATGCCCACGTCTGCCGGTCGAGACCGTCGAACCCACCGTGGAGGTGATTCGGTGGTTCGTTGACATCGAGCTGGTACGTCCGACCCTCGAGCTCGAAACGGCCGCCGGTGATGCGGTTGGCGTAGCGTCCCGCGATGGATCCGGCGTAGGTGTCGTTCTCGAGGTAGTCCTTGATCGTCGGGAAGCCGACCACGATGTCGTCGAGCGTGCCGTCTCGGTCCGGGAAGTGGGCTTCCACCAGACGGGCGCCGAGGGGGATCAGCGCGATCTGCGAACCCGTCGCGTTCGTGACCCGGATGAGGTCGGTCTGCGGGTTGCCGGCTGCGCCGAACGTCTGGATCTGAATGGGCATGGTCGTCCTTGTCGGTGAGGTGTGCTGGGTCGAAGAGTCAGCCTGCGTAGGGGCGAACAGTGCGGCGGGACACTCCGCCGTCCGTGAGTGCCCATCTCGACCACTGCGGAGAGCGCTCGGCGCTGCGGCCGCGCAAGATCGCGAGGATCCGCTCGCGGCGGAGCAACTCGATGTCAACGAGCGACGCTCCCGTGGTCATGATCTGCTCGGCATGTCGAGAAGGACCTTGCCCCGCGCACCGCCTCCAGGGCTGCGCAGGGCGTCGAGGGCCAGCGCGTAGTCAGCCAACCGAAAGCGGTGGGTGATGAGGGGCAGGGGTGCGAACCGGCCGGTGTTGAGCAGCCGGGTGGTCTCCGCCCATGCGGCGGCGGTGTAGCTGAAGCTGCCTCGGATGCTGAGGTCGTGGTTGACGAGATCGTCGGTCGCGACCGCGACGGTCTTGTTGTGGCCGGAGATGCCGTACAGCAGCACCTGGCCACCGCGCTTCACCGCCGCGATCGCCGCGGCAACCGCGGCGGTGCTGCCGGCGGCCTCGATCGTCACGTCGAAGGAGCGCGGCTCTACCGGGGTCACCACGAACGCGTCGGCGCCCATGGCGAGCGCGAGCGCCGCCTGGGCCGGGCGCTCGCCCGCGACCGTCACCTGGGACGGGGACCAGATACGCGCGAGATGCGCGGCCAGAAGGCCTACCGTGCCGTCGCCGACGACGAGCACGCTCGCTCCGGGCTGCAGGTCGATGACCGACAGTCCGCGCAGGACGACTGCCGCGGGCTCGACGAGAGCACCCGCCTCGAGCGGCACGCTCTCGGCCAGCACGTGCACCAGGTGCGCGGGCGTGACCACGCCGGGCCCGGCGGCACCGTCGAGGGTGAACCCCAGCTCCTCGTAGGTCAAACACATGTTCGTGCGACCGGTGCGGCACTCGCTGCACAGGCCGCACGGGACAATCCCCTCGACCACGACCGGGTCGCCGACCTTCACGTCAGTCACCAGCTCGCCGATCGCGGCCACGCGCCCCGACCACTCGTGGCCCAGCACGAGCGGCAGGCGCACGTACTCCGGGTCGAGCGTCCCGTCGATGATCTCCAGGTCGGTACCGCACATCCCGACGTGGCGCGGTGCAACGAGCACCTGGTTGTCGGTGGGTGCGCAGACCGCACGGGGCTCCAACCCCACGTCGCCGGAGCCGCGCACCACCAGGGCGAGGTCGTCGCCGGGCTCAGCCATCGAGGAGGTCTCCGTTCACAGGGACGCCGCGCCGAGTGCTCCCGACGCTTGCCGGACGCCGGTCACTTCGACCGGACTGCTGACGGCTCGGCACGCCACCGCTGACCGCCGATGGCCAACGCCATCTGGTCCGCGTGCGCCCGCACGACGAGCCCGAGTTCGTGCACCTTCCAGTCGGGTACCTCGGCCTTGAGGCCGGTGATGCTCACCGCGCCGGCCGGCGCCCCGTCGCGACCCCCGAATGCCGCGCCGACGCAGAGGACGCCGTCGTCGTCCTCCTCGTCGTCAACGGCGAAACCCCGGGAACGGCACAACGCCAGATCGGCGAGCAACGACGTGACATCGGTGATCGTGTGCGCGGTGCTGCGCGGCAGGCCGGTCTCCGCGGCGATGGCGAGCACCACAGACTCGTCGAGCTCCGCGAGGATCGCCTTCCCCGCGGACGACCGGTGCGGGAGCTCGCGAACGCCGAGCGGCGTGTAGAAGCGGATCGTGCCCGGTCCGTCGACGCGGTCGATGAAGACGGGGTAGCCGCCGTCGTGGATCGCGACGCGCGAGGTCCACCCGGTCGCCTCGGTGAGGGCGCGGGCGATCGGGCGCACCGTCTCCATGAAGGGCACCGTGCGGGTGTGGGCGTCCGCTAGGTGCAGCACGGCAGGACCGAGCCGATAGCGAGGTCCGGGCGTCTGGTCGGTGACGTAGTTGAACGCCATGAGCGTCTGGAGCAGGCCGAACGTCGTGCTCTTGGACGCCTCGAGCTGCGCGGCGGCCTCGGTGACGGACAGCCCGTCCGCGGACGCGTCCGCCAGGATGTCGAGCAACCGCAAGGCCCGCGACACCCCCTGCAGCCTGTACCGACCGTCTTGCGGAGCACGCGTCATGTTCGGCCTGGACGAATGGGACCTGTCCACGACGAACAACGTAGAGGTTTCGAGCCCCGAGTGCAACGCCCGCCGTGGGCGTGATCCTGTCTCCACACAGGACCAGTAACCCATGAACCCCTTGACTTGAGATGAGTCACGTGTCACTCTCTCACCCAACAGAGACGAACTCCGTTCGGTCTAGCCGAACAATACCACGGAGGCCGCTGAGGCAGGAACCTCTGTCCCTGCTCCGGTCAGTGTGGGCTCTGGCGACGAGTTGTTCGCGAAGCTGCGGTCGGGTGCGCTGTAGGCCGACGCGATCTTCTCCGGCACCGGCACCGCAGCTTCCGCGCAATCGCCACCACCGGAGTCACTACATGCCAGTTGCGTTAGAAGGCGTGCTCCCCGTCCTCGCGACACCATTCTTTGACGACGGCTCCATCGACTATCCGAGCCTGGGTCGCGAGATCGACTGGGTCATCGACCAGGGCGTCGACGGTGTCGTCATGGGTATGGTCTCGGAGGCCTTGCGCCTGAGCAGCGAAGAGCGGGACGACCTCGCGGCGGCGATCTGCAGGTTTGTCGACGGTCGGTGCACCGTCGTCACGAGTGCCGGCGCGGAGAGCCTGCACACGGCGATCCGTCACGCGAAGTCGGCCGAGGCGAGCGGGGTCACGGCCGTCATGGTGATTCCGCCGGTCGCGACGGCCATCGACGAGTCCGAGATCGTGCGCTACTACGCCGGGATCATCGAGGCAATCAGCATCCCCCTCGTCATCCAGGATGCGAGCGGTTACGTCGGACGCCCGCTGTCGATCGAGCTGCAGGCCGACCTCCTCCGACAGTTCGGCGACCGCGTCCTGTTCAAGCCGGAGGCCCACCCGATCGGTCAGAAGCTGAGCGCACTGCGCGATGCTACGAAAGGCCTCGCGTGCGTCTACGAGGGCACCGGCGGTCTAGCCCTCGTCGACGGCTTCCGCCGCGGGGTCAAGGGGACCATGCCCGGGCCGGACGTGTGCTGGGCGCTCGTGGCACTGTGGAGGGCGCTCGTCGAGGGCGATCAGGTGCGGGTCGACGCCATCAACGGCCCGCTGTGTTCCCTGGTCGCGACCCAGTCGACCCTCGACTCGTTCGTCTCGGTCCAGAAGCACCTGCTGCACCGCCAGGGAGTGCTGCCCAACATGGTCTCCCGCGGTCCCGTTGGCTACACCCTCGATCCCGAGACGATCGTCGAGGTCGACCGGCTGTTCGATCTTCTCGCCGCAGCCGTCAGGTAGAGGAAGCCATCCGCGCGCGCCCCCCGATGGCCTGGGCAAGAGCGCTCGCGCGGCTTGGACGCGGACCCGGCCTTCGGCGACGAGGTCGGAGTCCCACAGCGTGCGGTCCTGCTCGGGGAGCCGGACGAGCGCACCGTCGGCGTCGATTCGCGCGGGGCGTCTCGCTTCTGTCAGCAGCATCAGGGCAAGCAGGCCGGCCGCCTCCGGCTCGTCTGGCATCAGGTTGACGAGTAGTCGAGCGAGCCGGGTCGCCTCGGCGCACAGGGGCGCACAGGGGCGCGCGGGCGAGCTCGGGGCCCGAGGTCGCGACGTAGCCCTCGTTGAAGATCAGGTAGAGCACCGCGAGCACCCCGTCGAGGCGCTCGGGCAGGTCGCTCTCGTGAGGCACCCGGTAGGGGATGCGCGCGTCTGGCTACGAGTCATCGAAGCCAGCTACGCGCGCGTCTTGACATGAGTCACCCGGGGTGCGCCCTTGCCCGACGGCAGCGCGGCGCGGCGGCGCCCCGATGATCTCCAGGCAAGCGACGAAGCCTTGGCCCAGCCGCGCACACCGCACCTCGACCGGCCCGTGATCGACCACGCGATCCCACCTCGTCGCACGGGCGGGTAGCCCCCTCGGTCACCACGCCGCAGGCGGCGACGAACCATCAGCCTGCTGATGATCAGCCTTGGCGGGCGGCGTCGGCGTCGCCCGGCCGGGGCCCTCCGGTCGTCCAGAGCGTGTCCAGGAGCGCGGCCGCGTCCTGGTCGTGAAGAGGCAGGGTGTGGCTGTAGATCCGCAGCGTGGTCGACGGGTCCCGTTGCCCGAGGCGGTACTGCGCGGCAAGCAGGTCGCCGCGGGAGACCAGAGTCGTGGCCACGGTGTGCCGCAGGCTGTTCGGCTGCCCGAGCGAGCGCCGGGCCTGCTGGCAGCGGCGGGCCAGTGCCGTAGGGTCGTGTCGCACGCCGAGAGCGCGACGGTGACGACCGCCGGGACGCCCGCCGCCGGCCGCAGCGGGGCCGTGGTTGTTCTCCCCTGACCTCGCTCACGTCCAGCGGTTGCGCGTGGACACCCTGGGCCACGGGTTCACCCGGCTCACCGCCGACCTCGGCCACCCCGATGTGACCCTGCACCGGCTTGGCCGAGACCGGACCCCAGCACCTGGCGTCGGCCGGATCTCGAGGACCGAGGGAGCCGTAGGCTTTCTCGTGGGGGTCACACGGCCCCACCGGCGCCGCTGTCGTGCAACGCGACGGCGCCGTTCAAGCAGCACGGGAGCATCGCGGATGGGGCTGGCTGGTTCGGAGCGGGAATCGGCGGCTGCCGGTCACCTCGAGGGGATGATCCGCCACCGGCGTCACGTGCACGCGCACCCCGAAGTCGGCCTCGCGCTGCCCGACACGCACGCGTACGTGGCCGAGGAGTTGTCACGTCTCGGCTGGACGCCGGAGGTGCGCGCCGGGGCGGGCGTGAGCGTCCGGGTCGAGGGCACTGACCGTCGCGGATCCGTCCGGGTGCTGCGCGCCGACATGGACGCCCTTCCGCTGTCCGAACCTGACACGCTTCCCTTCGCCTCCCGCACCCCAGGAGCCATGCACGCGTGCGGGCACGATCTCCATACGGCGATGCTCCTCGGCGCCGCGGAGCTCTTTGCCGCGCAACCGCCACGGCACACGGTCGTCCTCGCCTTCCAACCCGGGGAGGAGAGTGACCGGGGGGCGCTACGCCTGCTCGAGCACGACAACCTCCAGCTCACCGGCGACGTCGCCGCCTTCGCGCTGCATGTCAACGCCGTCATCCCGACGGGCGAGCTGCACTCGCGACCTGGCGTGTTCATGGCGGCAGGCGACTGGTTTGCGGTGTCGTTCGCGAGTCGCGGCGGGCACGCGAGCGCGCCGCACCTGGTCGCGAACCCCACGGTGGCAGCGGCGGAGTGGACGCTCGGCGCTGCTCGCGCCGTGAGCGAGCTCGCTGGACGGGAGGCGCTCGTCGCGACCGTGACGCACGTCGCGTCCGGCAACACGGTCAACGTGATTCCGACGACGGGACTGGTCCGCGGAACCCTGCGCACGCTCAGCGGGGGGCAGCGCGACGCGCTCGCTCAACGGCTGCGGCTGCTGACTGCGGCGATCGCGTGCACCCCGGGGCTCGAGGCGCGACTGGAGATCACACCGGGCTATCCCGCACTGGTCAACGACGCCGCGTTCCTCACCGCCGTCTCCCAAGCCCTAGCCACGGAAGGTGCCAGCCACCAGTTATCGGTGATGCCGTCGCCGTCGATGGTCATCGAGGACTTCTCGTACTTCGCACTGCGCTGGCCCGCGGCGATGATCTACCTCGGTGCGCAGTCAGGCGCATCGACGGCGTTCAACCACTCCGAAGAGGTGCTGTTCGACGAGGACGCCATGGTCACGGGACTGGCGCTGATGTCCCTGGTGGCCGATGGCCCTCGCTGAGCGCGACGGCGGCGAGCTGCGCACCGACGAACGTGGTGCTCAGCGCAGCGACCTCGTTGGCCCGACGAACGGCGCCGCCTAGGTCTTGGCCGGCCGCGAGGCCGTGGGCCAGGGCACCGCAGAAGACGTCACCAGCGCCGGTCGTGTCGACCGGTGTCACCTGCACAGGGTCGACGAGGAACCGGTCGGGGCGGTCGGCCCGCGGGTACAGCGCCACCCCATCTCGACCAAGCGTGACGACGACGGTGCCGGCGTAGCCGAGTGCGGCCACGCACGCGTCCATGGCGTCGACGTTCACCGGGGTGGGTCGGCCAGCCAGCTGGCCCAGCTCGACCCGGTTGGGCACGAGGACGTCGGTGTGCTGCAGCAGCGACCGCAGCGAGGTCGTCACCATGCCGATCGGCGCAGGGTTGAGAACGACCGTGGTGGATGCGGGCACCGACTCGAACGCCGCAGCAACCGCGTCGAGGTTGATCTCGAGCTGGGCCAGGATGACCTGGTAGGGGGTGTTCGACAGATGCCGGCGTATCGCTGCGGCGTCGATGCGCTGGTTCGCGCCCGGATCGACGATGATCACGTTTTCGCCGTGGTCGTCCACGATGAGGACGGCGCTGCCGGTCGCTGCGCCGGCCACGGAGCGCATCTGCGAGACGTCGACGCCGCGACCGGCGAGGAGGCCGACGGCGAGGTCGCCTTCGGCGTCCTCACCCGTGCATCCGAGGAAGGTCACGGCGCTGCCCATCATCGCCGCGGCGACGGCCTGGTTCGCGCCCTTCCCACCCGGCGCGATCATCTTGCCCGAGGCGAGGACAGTCTCCCCGGAGTCCGGGAGCGCGGTGACTCGGTAGGTCGTGTCGACGTTGACCGACCCGACGACGCAGACACACCGATCAGCGGGGCGGTTCATCGGGTCGCCCCGAGCTCGTCGATCGCCCCCAGCACGAGGTCCCAGTACCGCTTCACGTCAAGGGTCATGGCCACCTGTGCGTTCGGGGCACGCCGGTAGCGGTTGTGCAGGTCGACGACGGTGGCGCCGCGCGTCCAGTCCCCGCGGGTCTCGACCGCCACGAAGCACTCGCGCCACTCGACGAGGTCGGGGTCGATGAGGGCGGCGATGGTGCATGGGTCGTGGACCGGCGGTGCGTCGAACTGCCAGATCGAGCGGTAGGAGGAGCCGAAGAAGCCCATCCATTCCGCGGCGACGCGGCCCACCTCATGGGCCATGCCCCGCATCCGGTCGACGACCTCGGGGGTCGCCAGCGCCTGGTGGGTGAGGTTGAGACCCACCATCCGCACCGGAAGCCCGGAACCGAGGACGAGCGCGAGGGCCTCGGGGTCGGCGAACGTGTTGAACTCCGCCGTCGGCGTGTGATTGCCTCGGTCGACCGAGCCTCCCATGAAGACGACCTCGCGGATCTTGGGCGTGAGCTCGGGGGACAGCTTGACTAGCTCCGCGACGTTGGTGATGGGTCCGGTCGCCACGACCGTGACCGGTTCGGCCGAGTCCGCGAGGACTCGGGCCATCAGCTGCGGGGCCGTCAGGCCGCAGACCGCGAACGCCGGCTCGGGGAGGTCAGGCCCGTCGAGCCCGCTGACGCCGTGCACGTAGTTGCCCAGCTCGCTGAACCCGGTCAGCGAGGTGCGGGCGCCGGCAGCCACGGGGACGCCCGTCGCGCCGGCGAGGGTCAGGATGCGCAGCGCGTTGCGCGTCGCGTCCTGCACGGCGCAGTTGCCGAAGGTCGTCGTCACCGCGCGCAGGTCGATCCGCGGCGACTGGACACCGAGCAGCAGGGCGATGGCGTCGTCATGGCCGGGATCGCAGTCGTGGATGACCGGGATCGGCAGCCCGTCGACGGGCATCAGGACGCCTTCCCCAACCACTGCACCATGCCGGCCATCAGCGAGGCGAACCCGGGCCACCGGCAGAACTCCACGGGGCACCAGTGCGGGCCGATGTCGCTCGTCCACACCAGCGACCGGCCCTCGCCGACCTCCGCGGTGACGATCAACGGGTCGTCATCGACCGTGGCGATCAGCTGCGCGTCAGGCTTGGCCTGCACGCGGTTGTACCCGAGCAGCACCGGGGGCTCGGGCGCCCACGCCTGCCCGACCGGGTGCCCGGGAAGCACCAGCCGAGGCTGGGCTCCCTCAGACGCCTCGACGCGGTCGTCGACGTCGGCCATGACCACCGGCAGGACGTCGGCCAGTGCGCTGCGGGCGTAGTTCGCCCGAGCCTGAAAACCCTGAAAGCTCAGGTACCCTCCGGCCATCATCAGCCCGCCGCCCTGGCGGACCCACGTCGCCAGCATGCGAAGCCTGTCCGGGCGGGAGGCTCCCGAGATCCAGGTGTCCTGCGGCAGCAGGAACGAGTTCGCACCGATATCGGACAGGACGATGACGTCGTACTCCTCCAGCTCCGCGAGCTCGAAGGGGAAGCGGTCGGGCACGTCGTGGGCATAGAGCTGCGTCGCATCGATGCCGTGCTCAGCGAGGGCAGCGAGGAAGACGTCGGCAGCGGTGTGGAAGGTGACGCTGGTGAAGCTGTCGAACCCTTTGAAGTGGGTGGCCTGAGAGATCCAGGACTCCCCGGCCAGCAGCACCCGGGTCACGGCTTCTCCTTCGCGTCGACGAACAGGGAACGGGGGTTGTGCACGAGGAGTCTCTCGATGTCGGCGTCGTCCGCCCCGAGCCGGCGCAGCCGCGGCACGAAGTACTGCAGGACGTGGCCATAGCCGGGCCCGCCGAAGTGCCGGAGCAGGCTCTTGAGGAAGATGTCCGAGGACATCAGCACACGGTCCCCGAGGCCGGCGTCGAGCAGCGCCAGGATGTTTCGCGCGTCCTCCTCATCGGAGGTGCACTGCACGCCCTGGTCGGCGTAGAACAGCTCGGCACCGATCATGTCGTACTGGATCCAGGCCCCGCGGCGGGCGAGCCGCTGCTGGTAGCTCGGGTCCGGCCCCGACGGGTTCATGTGGCACAGCACGACGTTCGCGGGGTCCACGCCATTGGCCTCGACCACGTCGAGCACCTCGTCGCCGAGACGGAACCACGCCGGCAGGTGCACCTGCATCGGGAGGGCAACCTCACGCTGGACGATGCAGGCGGCCGCCAGGCTGCGCCGCTCCGCATCCGAGAACCGGTCGCTCACCCCGATCTCCCCGATGATTCCCGGGCGGATGCCGTTCTCGCCGTCCCGCACATCCCTGAGGATGACCTCGGCCAGCTCCTCGGGCGCCCGTCCCCTGACCTCGGGTGGCTGTGAGGCCTCCAGGTAGAACCCCGTGCCCGCAACGACATGGACGCCGGTGCGTTCGCTCACGGCTGCCAGACCCGCCAGGTCGCGACCGATGCTCAGGCCGGTCGCCTCGATGATCGTGCGGCCCCCGAGGGCCGCGAACCTCTCGACCTCGCGAACGGCGAGCTCGACGTCCCCGAGCACGCAGTTGTCGCGGTTGCCGAACGGGTCGTGCTTGAGGTCCCACACCAGCCCCATGCCGACCGGCTCGTCGGCGAAGACCTCCGGGTCGACCCCGACCGACGTCGTCGGCTGCCACCAGCTGCTGACGTCGTTGAGGATGTGCTCGTGCGGCAGGCACACCCCGAGGTCGTCAGCGTCGATGGGGCCACGCACGGTCATGACGGTAGTCATCGCCTGCTCCCGAGTACCTTGTTCAACAGTTTGCTGTTCAAGAAGATGGCGATGACGAGGATGACGCCTTGGGTGATCGGCACCCACTAGACGTCTACGTGGAGAAGCACGAGCCCGTTGGAGATGATGCCGAGCGCCCGCTGGCGAGCCTCGTGGCGACCATGACTCCGGCGAACGCCGAGACGACACCCGTGCCGATGAGGGCCCACAGCTGTACGCGGCGGATGTCCACACCTGACCGGCGCAACGACTCGGCGTTGGACCCGACGGCCACGAT
>JBBQFP010000056.1:0-18093 GCA_038322045.1 Actinomycetes bacterium
TTCTCCCGCAGGTCGCCCGACAAGCCGCCGAGAACGCCGCAGCGCTCATTCCTCGAGCAGCCACCCGAAATGCCGCAGGTCCTACTTCCGGCGCCACCCAGGCGCTCTCCGAGTCGATCACTGAAGAACTTGCTGCGCGCACATTGCATGCACATGAAGATCGGATGAACCTTGGATCTTCCGCAGTTCCGGAGAACGTGCAGGTCAGCGAGGGTGGGGCGGGTGGGGCTCGAACCCACGACCGACGGATTATGAGTCCGCTGCTCTGACCAGCTGAGCTACCGCCCCGAGGCGCGCAGCCTACCGGCCGAGGTCGTTCGCTCGCCGTGCTCGGCGCTCTCAGCCTCGCCCTCACCGGGGTGCTCCGGCAAGGCCGCCGTGGGCACCGATCAGGGAACTCCCGACGCCGCGCTTCGGCAAGCTTCCGGACCTCTCGCAATGCGACCGCCGTCATCGGTCAGCAGCAGCGATGCCCGAGCTGCGGATGGCGCCACGGCGCGTGCCCGACACCGTCGAGCGGGTCGCCGGCGTCGTGTCGGGGACCCTGCCAGACGCCGTCTTCAGCCCCGCAGGCGCCGTTGGCCCACGATGCGCTGAGGGGAGGGGGCTCCCGCACTTGGACTCGAACCAAGAACCTGCCGGTTAACAGCCGGCTGCTCTGCCAATTGAGCTATGCGGGATCATGACGGGAACGACCGACGAGCGGCAGCGGGACCGCCGGACGACGGCGCCTAGAGTAGCGCACACCTGCAGGTCGGCTCCCCTGCCGGCGCACGCCGACCCTGCTCCGCACCACAGGAAGGCCGCCCATGAGGAAGACCACCTTCGTCGCCGGATTCGCCGTCGGCTACGTTCTCGGCACCAAGGCCGGACGCCAGCGCTACGAGCAGATCAGCCGCACCGTGGGCACCGTGCGGACCAACCCTATGGTCCAGCGCGCCACGAGCGCGGTCGAGCACCGTGCCGGAGACGCCGTCGACACCGCACGGCGCACCGCTGCGGAAAAGATCGCCGACAAGGTCCCGCCGTCCGTCGCGGACAAGATCCGCCCCTCGTCCTCGCACAGCCCGACCGTCACGGCATCGGCGACCTCGACCACCGGGACGGCGACGCGGACCCACGTCCGCACCGGCAGCGGACCCGACGCCGTCGGTACCTGAGCGCCGCCGGTCAGGGCTGCACCTGACGACGCAGTTCGTCGACGGCCTCGTGCACCAGTGCCGAGGCCGTCGGCACGCTGACGTCGACCCCGTCGTCGGGCAGGACCTGCAGGAGCGGCTCCGATGCCCCAGGCACTCGGCGAGCCGCCACCGTGACCCGTCCGCCCGGCACGCGCACCTGTCGTGAGGCCAGCACCGAGCCGGTGACCCGCTCGCGCACGACGGCGGGAAGGTGACCCGGCGTGGGGAGCGTGCACCGCCAACGCACCACCGGGCGGACGGCGAGGACCGTCTGCACCCCGTCCGCCCACGACGCCGTGGCGATCTCGTGCCAGGCGAGCTGCTCGCGGACGGCGAAGTCCGCCCCGCAGAGCCGCAACGCCTCGGTGCTCGCGACGAGCCAGCCGCCGCCCTCGATCGCCGCCGCGGCGAGCAGGCGCTCCCCCGGTACGGTCGGCACGGCCCC
Source organism: Actinomycetes bacterium (assembly GCA_038322045.1). Classification (GTDB taxonomy): domain Bacteria; phylum Actinomycetota; class Actinomycetes; order JBBQFP01; family JBBQFP01; genus JBBQFP01. Next base: position 1,627 of record JBBQFP010000056.1, read on the forward strand.
TGCCACGTCCTCCGCAACTGCCGGACGACGACCCAGACGCTCCCTCAGACCCATGGGCGCCAGCCTAGGCAGGAGCCCGGTGCTCGGGCCCCGGCGGCGTCGTCCCGCGTGTGCGCCACCGAGGGCCGGAGTACCTCCTCGCGATCGCCAGGAACCTGCCGGAGATCGCCATCACCGTGAGCGCGGCGATCTCCGGGCACCTCGAGGTCGCCGTCGAAAACCTGCTCGGTGGGATCGCCTTCCAGACCGTCGTCCTCGTGGCGCTCGACGCGGCCGGCGTGCGCCCCCGCCGCCCACTGACCTACCTGGCTGCGAGCTTGACGCTCGTCCTCGAGGCCGCGCTTGTCGTCGCCGTCCTCCTCGTCGTCATCGCGGGGACACAGCTTCCTGACAGCCTCATCTTCGCGCGGCTGACACCTGGTCCGGTGCTCGTCGCCGGCATCTGGGCCCTGGGGCTGGTGCTCATCAGCGGTCCGGGCAGCCGCCTGCCGTGGCAGGGCAGCGGAGATGCCTCCGACGGTCAGGAGCACCCACGGGGGCACGCCCGCACCGTCACCGAGCAGAGAGCGACGTCGAACGGCGTGACGACGTCGCGCGCCGCCGCAGTGTTCGGCGTCGCCGCGGCCGCCACCCTCGTCGCCGGTGTCGCGATCGAGCGGAGCGGCGAGCAGTTCTTCGGCGACCTCGGCCTGTCAGGCGTGCTGTTCGGCGCGACCGTCCTGGCCGCCGCGACGTCGCTGCCGGAACTCTCGACCGGGTTGACCGCGGCGCGCCACGGCGACTACCGGCTCGCCATGGGGGACATCTTCGGCGGCAACGCGTTCCTGCCAGTCCTGTTTCTGCTCGTCACGCTCATCAGCGGCAAGGCGGTCCTTCCGGGCGCCAGTGCCAGCGACATCTACCTCACCGCCCTCGGCGCCCTGCTCACCGTCGTCTATCTCGTCAGCCTCGTGCTGCGGCCCCAGCGACAGGTGCTGCGCATGGGCGTCGACTCCCTCGCCGTGCTCGTCCTCTACGTCGTCGGCCTCGTCGGGCTCGTCGCGCTGCAATGACGGGTCGGGCACCCGCGTCCCGCGCTCCTCATGCGGTCGAGGCCACGGGGATGACGGTCGGGTCGGCGAGGACGCCGTCGAGCGCGAGCTGCGCCGCCCCCAACGAGGCCGCGCTGAACCCCAGGGTCGAGGCGAGCACCTCGACCCCTGCGGCGTCTGGCGCCACGACACGCTCGTCGAGCTCGCGACGCAGCGATGGCATCAGGTACGGCGCCATCACGGCGAAGTAGCCACCGAGGACGAGCGCACGAGGGTTGAGGACGTTGACGAGCAGCGACGCCCCGATCCCCAGGCTGCGCCCGATGTCGGCGAGGGCTCGCAGGGTACGCCCGTCACCGGCGTCTGCCCGTCGACTCATCTCGGCCAGCCGGGTGTCGAGGTCCAACCCCGGATCGCGCACGGGGTCGTCGGGGTCAGCAGCGGCTCGCAGGAGCGCCGCCAGCCCCACGACGGTCTCCCAGCAGCCCCGGCGGCCGCAGCCGCAGGGGTGCCCCAACGGGTCCAGCGGCATGTGGCCGACCTCTCCGCTGAACCCCTGGGACCCACGCATCAGCCGGCCCCCGACGATGAGCCCTGCCCCCACGCCGACCTCCCCGGTGAGGTAGAGCATGTCGGGGCAGCCCGGCACCGCCCCACGGGCGTGCTCGGCCAGGGCGGAGAGGTTCGCGTCGTTGTCGACCCTGACGACGAGCCCCCGGCGACCGAGCCGTCGCCGCAGCACCTCGGCGACAGGCACGTCGCGCCAACCGAGGTTCGGCGCGAACGCCACCGTGCCGGACGCGGTGTCGACGAGACCCGGCACGGCGACGGCGAGCCCAGCGAGGTGCATCGCCCGCTCGTCGACCTCGGCGACGAGCTCCTGGGCCTGCTCGACGATGGCGTCGAGGGCCGCCTCAAACCCGCGGTCAGCCGCGTCCAGGGCGACGCGCCGCTCGGCGCGCAGCGTGCCGTCGAGGTCGAGCACCACCCCTGCGACGTAGTCGACGTTGACCTCGATCCCCAACGCGGCGACGGAGCCGGAGGCGAGGCCCAGTCGCTGCCCCGGGCGTCCCACGTGTCCGCGCTCCACAGGCCCCGGGTGGACGAGCCGCCGGTCGACGAGCTCGTTGACGAGGCTCGAGACCGTGGCCTTCGTCAGCCCCGACGCCGCCGCCAGCCGCGCCCTCGTCGTGCTTCCTCCCGCTGCCTGGAGCAGCTGCACGACGAGGGAGAGGTTGGCGCGCCGCATGCCGGCGACGTCGGCTCGCGCCGGGGGGCCGTCGAGCCATGACCACGCCGTCTCGGCAGCGCCCGACGCATCGGCCCGGGCCGCCACGCCCGCGCTACTCCCCCGAGCTGAAGGCGGCGTCGAAGGCGGCATCGGGCTTGGCAAAGTTGAACCGGCTGATGAAGGCCCGTGCCTCCGGACCGCCCACGAGCCGGTCCATCCCCGCGTCCTCCCACTCCACAGAGATCGGACCGTCGTAGCCGATCGCATTGAGCATCCGGAAGATGTCCTCCCACGGCACGTGACCGTGGCCGGTCGACACGAAGTCCCACCCGCGACGCGGGTCGGCCCACGGCAGGTGCGACCCCAGCCGCCCGTTGCGCCCGTTAAGCTGCTTGCGCGACTCCTTGCAGTCGACGTGGTAGATCCGGTCCTTGAAGTCCCAGAGGAATCCCACCGGGTCGAGGTCCTGCCAGATGAAGTGGCTGGGGTCGAAGTTCAGCCCGAACGCGGGACGGTGACCGATCGCCTCCATCGTGCGCACGGTCGTCCAGTAGTCGTAGGCGATCTCGCTCGGGTGGACCTCGTGGGCGAAGCGCACGCCAAGGGAGTCGAAGACGTCGAGCACCGGGTTGAAGCGGTCGGCGAAGTCCTGATAGCCGCGCTCGATCATCGACGGCGGGACGGGCGGGAACATCGCCACGGTGTGCCAGATGCTCGAGCCGGTGAACCCGATGACGGTGCGGATGCCGAGCTTCGCGGCCACCCGGGCGGTGTCCTCGAGCTCTCGGGCCGCACGGTGACGAACTCCCTCGGGCTCCCCGTCGCCCCACAGCCGGGCGGGCAGGATGCCCTTGTGCCGCTCGTCGATCGGGTGGTCGCAGATGGCCTGGCTGGCGAGGTGGTTGGAGATCGCCCACACCTTGAGGTTGTACTTCTCGAGGATGTCGAGGCGCGTACGCAGGTACCTGTCGTCGGACAGCGCCTTGTCGACCTCGAGGTGATCACCCCAGCAGGCGATCTCGAGGCCTTCGTAGCCCCACTCCGAGGCGAGCCGCGCGACCTCCTCGAACGGCAGGTCGGCGAACTGACCGGTGAACAGCGTGATGGGACGAGGCATGGCGGGCTTCTCTCTGCGGCTCAGGTGACGGCTCAGTAGGCGGATCGGTAGGCCGGCCGGTCTAGACGTTGGCCCAGCAGCCACTCGCGGCGCTGGCCTCGACGGCGGCCAGGACGCGCTGCACCTGCAGGCCGTCGGCGAAGGACGGCACGGGGTCCTGGTCGGAGGCCAGCGCCTCGACGAGGTCCTTGACCTGGTGGGTGAACAGGTGCTCGTAGCCGATGAGGTGCCCCGCCGGCCACCAGGCCGACAGGTAGGGGTGCGTCGGCTCGGTGACGAGGATCCGCCGGAAGCCACCCTCGTCGGGGTCGATGGTCGCGTCGTGGAACGAGAGCTCGTTCATCGACTCGAAGTCGAACGCCAGGCTTCCCTTGGATCCGTTGACCTCGATCCGGATGGCGTTCTTGCGACCGGTGGCGAACCGGGTCGCCTCATAGCTGCCGACGGCCCCACCGCTGAGCCTGGCCAGGAAGAGCGCAGCGTCGTCGACGTCGACCACCCCCGTGCCCTCACCGCCCGAGGCGCTCAGACCGCTGGCCGCACCGGGCAGCGGGCGCCGCTCGATGAAGGTCCTGGTCAGCCCGCTCACCGACTCGATCTGACGGCCGGTCAGGTACTGGGTGAGGTCGACGATGTGGGCGCCGATGTCGCCGAGCGCACCCGAGCCCGCCTTCGCCCGCTGCAGCCGCCACACGAGAGGGAACTCCGGGTCGACGATCCAGTCCTGGAGGTACTGGGCCCGGACATGGTGCACCTCGCCGAGGCGACCGGCCTGGATGAGCCGGCGGGCAAGCGCCATCGCGGGGATGCGGCGATAGGTGAAGCCCACCATGGACCGGACGCCGGAGGCAGCAGCCTTCGCAGCGGCCTCGACCATGAGCTCGGCCTCACCGACGGTGTTCGCCAGCGGCTTCTCGCAGAGGACGTGCTTGCCGGCCTTCAGCGCCGCGACGGCGAGGTCCGCGTGGGTGTCCCCCGGCGTGCAGATGTCGAGGAGGTCGACGTCGTCCCTGGCGATGAGGGCCTCGACGTCGGGCTCGACGCCGTCCCAGCCCAGCCGCGCCGCAGCCTCGCTCGCGGCAGCGTGGTCTCGCCCGCACAGCGCCACCATGCGTGGAGACAGCGGCAGGTCGTACACGCGGGGTGCCGTGCGCCACGCCTGGGAGTGAGCCGTACCCATGAAGGCGTATCCGGCCATGCCCACCCCGAGCACCGGCTTGTTCGCGCTGGCCACCGTCGTGACCTCTCTTCCTTCTCGACCCCGGGCCGTGCCGACTCAGGGCTCTCGTGGACCGCTCGGAGGTGTGGCGTGGACCTGCACCTGGCGGCGACGGGTCAGCCGCCAGGTGCAGGGGACCGGTCAGACGAAGCCAACGGCCAGGTACTCGGCCACGTTGTCCTTCGTCACCACGGCGGAGAAGGTCGTGATGGAGGACGGGACCTCGTGCTCGACGAGGTCGCCCATCCCCTTGCCCTGCGCGATGAGCCGTGCCACGGACATCGCCGAGGAGGACATGCTCGGGCTGTAGAGCACCGTCGCCTCGAGGAAGCTGCTCCCGGAGGCGATGAGGTCCATGGCGTGCTTGGACCCCGCACCGCCGACCATGAAGAACTCCTTCTCGCGGCTGGCCTGCTTGATGGCCGCCTCCACACCGATGCCCTGGTCGTCGTCGTGGTTCCACACGGCGTCGACCTTCTTCTGCGCCTGGAGGATGGTCGACATGACCTTCTGACCGGTGTCGGCCGTGAAGTCCGCGGCCTGGCGCGCGGTCACCGAGAGCCCGGCAGCTGCCAGCGACTCCTTGAAGCCGGCGCTGCGCTGCTGGGTCAGCTCGAGGTTGTCGATGCCCGCGATCTCGACGATGACTGGGTTGCTCTTGCCCTTGAGCCGGCTGGCGATGTAGTTGCCGGCGTTGACCCCCATGCCGTAGTTGTCGCCGCCGATCCACGTGCGGTACGCCAGCGGCGAGGAGAAGATGCGGTCAAGGTTGACGACCGGGATACCGGCTGCCATGGACTTCTTCCCGATCTCGGTGAGCGCCTTGCCGTCGAAGGGCAGGATGACGAGGACGTCGACCTTCTGGTCGATGAGGGTCTGCACCTGGCTGATCTGGGCGTTGACGTCGTTGGTGCCCTCGGTCGCCTTGAGCGTGACGTCGGAGAACTGCTTAGCCTGCGCCTGGGCGTTCTTCGTGATGGCACCGATCCAGCCGTGGTCGGCGGCCGGGGCCGAGAACCCGATGGTGACGGCCTTGCCGGCCGCCGCATTGTCGCCACCCGTGGCGCCGACGTTGGCGGTCTGGCCGCTGCCGCCCTTCGACGAGTTGCTCGTGCACCCGGCCAGGACGGCGGCGCCGCCGACAGCCGCGCTGCCCAGGAGGAACGACCGACGCCCGAGAACGGGCCGGCTGGAGGTGCTCATCTGGATCTCCTTGCGAGAGGGCGCGCTCGAGGCGCGATGGCGATGGACTGCACTGTGCGGCGACGGGGCGGAGGACGGCGCAGCCGCGACGCCGTCCCCGAGGACAGGGATCAGCCGGATCCGGCACGCCGAGGCCTGCGCTGGAGCAGGACGGCGACGACGATGATCAGGCCCTTGGCGATGTTCTGGGTGTCGGTCGTCAGGTTGTTGAGCACGAAGAGGTTGGTGATCGTCGTGAAGATGAGCACGCCGAGGATCGTGCCGACGAGCGTGCCGCGGCCGCCCATGATCGAGGTGCCGCCGATGATGACGGCGGCGATGGCGTCGAGCTCGTAGAGGTTGCCGTGCGTGCTCGCACCGGTGTTCGTCCGTGCCGCGAGCATCACGGCCGCGACGCCGCAGCAGAACCCTGACAGCAGGTAGAGCAGCGCGATGTGCCGGCGGACGTCGATGCCCGCCAGCCGGGCCGCCTCGCCGTTGCCTCCGATGGCGAAGGTCCGCCGGCCGAACGTCGTGCGGTTGAGCAGCACCCACCCCGCGAGCACCATCCCCGCGAAGATGAGCACGAGCACGGGGATGCCGAAGACCTTGTGCACCGCGAGGTCGGCGAAGGACTGGACCTTGACGATCTGGGACTGGCGGTTGCTGATCCGCTCGGCCAGGCCGCGGGCGCTGGCCAGCATGGCGATCGTCGCGATGAAGGGGACCATCCGCCCGTAGGCGATGAGGACGCCGTTGACGAGCCCGACCGCCGATCCGACGACGACCGCGCACAGGATCATCACCCAGAAGCCGTAGGCCTGGGTCGCCGCCGTCGTGGCCCACACGGAGGCGAGGGCGACGATGGCACCGACGGAGAGGTCGATGCCGCCGCTGATGATGACGAACGTCATGCCGACACTGACGACCCCGACGACCGAGGCGCTCGTCAGGATGTTGAGGACGTTGGACGACGTCAGGAAGGCGTCGCTCGTGCTCACCCCGACCACGGCGAGGAGCACGAGGACCCCGACGAGGCCGACGTGGCGGAACGATCCCTGGAGGCCGCGCCGCCGGGCTGGCGGCTCCGTGCCCGGGTCGACCTGAACCGTCGTCGGGGTGAGGGTGCCCTCGAGCTGCTCGCTCATGCCGCGCTTCCTTCCATGACGAGGTCGAGCACCTGGGACTCGTCGAGCTCTCCGGCCGGTGCCTCGTGGACGACAAGGCCGTCCCGCAGGACGAGGACGCGGTCGGCGAGCCCGAGGACCTCGGGGATCTCGCTGCTGACGAGGAGGACGCCGACGCCGTCGTCGGCAAGCTGGCGCACGAGCTGGTAGATCTCCGCCCGCGCCCCGACGTCGACGCCGCGGGTCGGCTCGTCGAGGACGAGCAGCCGACACCCCTTGAGCAGCCACCGGCCGACGACGACCTTCTGCTGGTTGCCGCCCGAGAGCGTCGAGACGAGCCTGCGGGGGTCGGCGGGGCGCAGGCTCATGGCTCGGACCATGTCGGTGGTCTCACGCAGCTCACGTTCCCTGGCCACGAAACCTGCGCGTGAGTAGCGCTCGAGGCTTGCGAGCGAGACGTTGCCCGCGATGCTCATGTCCATGACGAGCGCCTGGCTCTTGCGCTCCTCGGGGGCCAGACCGACGCCGGCACGGACCGAGTCAGCGACGCTGCCTGCCTTGAGCCGGCGGCCGCCGAGGACGACGGAGCCCGACGTCGGCCGCCGGGCCCCGTACACCGTCTCGAGGATCTCCGAACGGCCCGAGCCCACAAGGCCCGTGAGACCGACGATCTCGCCCGCGCGGACGTCGAAGGAGACGTCGCTGAACTCGCCCGCCCGGGTCAGCCCGCGGACCTCGAGCAGCGGGGCTGCCGCCTCGACGTCGTCTCGTGCGGCGACGCGCTGCGGGAACGCGTACTCGATACGTCGTCCGGTCATGAGCCTGACGACCTCGGCGGTCGGCGTGCTGCGAGCGGGCATCCCCTGGGCGACGGTGCGGCCGTCCTTGAGCACGGTGACGCGGTCGCCGATCTGACGGATCTCGTCGAGGCGGTGGGAGATGTAGACGACGGCGACGCCGTCGGCCGTCAGGCTCCGGATGATGCGGAAGAGGTTGGCGACCTCGTCCTGCGCGAGGACCGCGGACGGCTCGTCCATGATGATGAGCCGGGTGTCGTGGGAGAGCGCCCGTGCCATGCTGACGATCTGCTTGCCCGCCGCTGACAGGTCTCCCAGCGGCGTGTCAGCTGAGATGTCGTGGTGGCCCAGGCGAGCGATGAGCTCGGCAGCCGCCCTGCGGGTCGCGGCGACCCTCGAGAAGCCGAAGCGGGACCTCTCGTGGCCGAGGAAGACGTTCTCGGCGACGGTGAGGCCGTCGACGAGGTCGAGCTCCTGGTACATCGTCGAGACGCCCAGGCGCATCGCCGCCGTGGGTGTGCTCAGCCGCACGGGCTCGCCGCGCCAGAGGATCTCCCCCTCGTCTGGCTGGTGGGCACCTGAGAGGACCTTGATGAGGGTGGACTTGCCGGCCCCGTTCTGACCGAGGAGGCAGTGCACCTCTCCCGCCTGGACGTCGAGGTCGACGCCGTCGAGCGCCCGCACCCCGGGGAAGGCCTTGACGATGCCGCGCATCGCCAGGAGTGCCGCACCCTCCGGTGAGCCCATCCCCGTCCCTCCTTCGTTCGGTTCGTATACGAACCAATCGCATCTCTGGGTGCGCCGTCAAGAGTTCGCCCCTCGTCATCCTCTGGTTGCGCCTGATCGAGACCAACTTGTGATCTCAGGCGGCGAAAGTCACGGGAAGACGTGGGACCTTCGCCATAGACAGGGAAGCGAGGTAATGCTTTGGCAAGGCTTCGGCCGCGACCCTTGTCGCTGTAGGGGCGCACCACGAGACTTCCGGCGACCCGCCGACCACCGGCGGGACCCTGCCCGCCGCGCGACCACGCGCCTCTCGAGGAGCCCCATGACGGCATCCCTGTCCCGCCGCGGCCTCATCGCCGCAGCCAGCGTCTCGCTGGCACTGGCCGCTGCAGCCCCCGCTGCAGCGGCCGCGACCCGCCCGGACCCGGCTCGGGTGACGCTCGGCCAGACACCCGCCTGGACGGCCCAGGCCGCGAGCCCGTCGCTCCGCGCCGCGAGCGCCCCCGGGCCGTTGCACCTCACCGCGGTCCTCGCCCTCCCCGACCCCGCGGCGGCAGAGAAGGCGGCGCTCGAGGTCTCCGACCCGTCGAGCTCGCGCTACCGCCACTACTACACGGCCAAGGCCTGGCGCGCCGCGTTCGCCCCGAGCGACGCCGCCGTGAGCGCCGTGACGACGTGGCTGAGCGACAACGGCTTCACCCTCGACGCCGTGCCCGCCAACCACCGCTTCGTCTCCTTCCGCGGCACGGCTGAGCAGGTCGAGCGCGCCTTCCAGACCCAGCTCGCCACTCTCGTGCACGACGGCCGCACGGCTGTGGCGCCGGTCACGTCCTACTCGGTCCCGGCCTCGCTGGGCGCGACGGTCGTCGGGCTGTCCGGGATCGACACCTCGGCGACGAAGCGCCCGCTGCACATCGGCGGCCCGGACGAGGTCCGCGCCACGGCGCGGCCCAACCTGGTCGCTGCTCCGACCGCGTCGCCGTCCGACGTCCTGCCGCCGCCCGGCACCGTGTTCAAGAACGCCACCCCGTGCTCGGCGTACTTCGGCGAGAAGCCGGCGACCGGGCTGCCGAACCCCCTGACCAACCCGCTGACGTACGCGCCGTGCGGGTACAAGCCGGCCCAGCTGCGCGGCGCCTACGGCATCGACGCGGCCCTCAAGGCCGGCTACGACGGCCGCGGGGCCACCGTGGCGGTGGTCGACGCCTACGCCTCCCCGACGATCCTCGACGACGCGAAGACCTACGCGGCGCGCAACGACTCACGCCACCCGCTGCGCAGCTACCAGTTCTCGCAGTCGCTGCCGGCGACGTACTCCTACGTCGACGAGTGCGACGCGTCCGGCTGGTACGGCGAGGAGACCCTCGACGTCGAGGCGGTGCACGCCATGGCCCCGCAGTCGAACATCCTCTACGTGGGCGGGTCGAGCTGCCAGGACCAGGACCTCAACGCGGCGGTCAACACCGTGGTGGACAACGACCTCGCGCAGATCGTCACCAACTCCTACGGTGACACGGGCGAGCCGGCGAGCGTCGCCGACGTCGCCGAGGACCACCAGACGTTCATCCAGGCCGCCGCGCAGGGCATCAGCATGCTGTTCTCCTCCGGCGACAACGGAGACGAGATCGACAACACCGGCACCCGCCAGGTGGACTACGCCGCGTCGGACCCGTTCATCACCTCGGTCGGCGGCACGTCGCTCGGCGTCGGCGAGAACAACGAGTACCTGTTCGAGCAGGGCTGGGGCACCGGCAAATCCATCCTCACCAACGGCACCTGGGACCCGGCGACCCCGGCCTACCTCTACGGCGGTGGCGGCGGCACGAGCCAGCTGTTCAAACAGCCGAAGTACCAGCGCGGCGTCGTCCCGTGGCGCATCGCCCGCTACTTCGGTGGCGCCGCGTACCGCGCCGTCCCTGACGTCGCCATGGTCGGCGACCCCAACACCGGGTTCCTCGTCGGGCAGAGCCAGACGTTCCCCGACGGCAGGGTCCGATACAGCGAGTACCGCATCGGCGGGACAAGCCTGTCGAGCCCGCTGCTCGCCGGCGTCACCGCTGTCGCCAACCAGGTGACCGGGGTCTCGCTCGGCTTCCTCAACCCGCTGCTCTACAAGCTCGCCGGCAGCGCCGCATTCCACGACGTCGACCACGGCCGCAGGGTCACCGACGGCGTCGTGCGGGTCGACTACGTCAACGGCGTCGACTCCGCCGACGGGCTGCGCACCTCGCTCCGGACGTTCAACCAGACCGGCACCATCTACACCCGGCCCGGCTACGACGACGTCACGGGCAACGGCACGCCGAACGGCGCCTCGTTCCTCGTGGGTCTCGCCTCGGTGGCGGGTCACCGCTAGGTCGCACCCCCGCACCCCCGCACCGCTGCCAGCAGCGCCGCACCCCGACCGGGGTGCGGCGCTGCTGCTCGTCCTCAGCCCGTCTCCGGCAGGGCGAGCACCTCGTCGCTGGCCATCCGCGCTGCCCCGACCACGCCGGCGAGCCCCCCGAGCTCGGACAGGACGATGGGCAGGTTGCCCGTCGCAAGCGGGGTCGACCGCCGGTAGACCACGCTGCGGATCTCGGCGAGCAGCGCGTGACCGGTCGCGGCGACGCCGCCGCCGATGACGATGAGCCCGGGGTTGAAGAAGCTGACGAGCGAGGCGAGCACCTGCCCGACCCGCCGTCCGCCCTCGCGGATCAAGGCCGAGGCGACGGGGTCGCCTGCCGCAGCTGCGACCGAGACGTCGTGCGCGTCGAGGCGTCCCTCACGGGCGAAGAGCTCGGCCAAGGGTGCTGACCGGCCCGAGCGGGCAGCCGCCAGCGCGTCACGGGCCAGCGCCGCACCGCCGAAGAACGCCTCGAGGCAGCCGGTGCTCCCGCACGCGCAGGTGGGTCCGAACTCCTCGACCTGGACGTGGCCGATGTCCCCGGCGCTTCCGGTGACGCCCCGGTACACCCGGCCGTCGACGACGATTCCCGCCCCGATGCCCGTGCCGATCTTGATGAAGAGGAAGTCGGCGACCGACTTGGCCGTGCCGGCGTGCGCCTCGCCCACAGCCATCATGTTGACGTCGTTGTCGACGACGACCGGGCAGCCGAGCCGCCTGCTGACGAAGTCACGCAGCGGGAAGCGGTCCCACCCCGGCATGATCGGCGGCGCCACGGGGACGCCGTCCCGGTGCCGCACCGGTCCCGGCACCCCGATACCCATGGCGTGGACCGTCCCGCCCTCGCCGAGCTCGCCGCCCTGACGCAGTCTGTCGAGGATGCCGAGCATCTGCTCGAGGACGGCGTCAGGTCCGTTGCGGACGTCGGAGCGCTCGGCCTCATGGGCGAGCACCCGCATGTGCGCATCGGTCACCGCGACGTCGATGGAGGTCGCACCGATGTCGACACCGACGAAGCGCAGCTCGGGCACGAGCGCGATGAGGGCGGACCGCCGTCCGCCCCGAGAGGCAGCGGGTCCCGCCTGATGGACCAGCCCCCGGGCGGTCAGCGCGTCGAGCTCGGCGAGGGCGCGGGTCCTGCCCACGGGCAGCAGCTCGGCGAGCTCCGCGCGGGAGACCGGCCCGTCGTCGCGCAGCCGGGCGAGGAGCCGTGCCTGGGCGGCGTTCTCGGGCCTCGCCATGGGTCGCCGCCCGCGTGCCGCCGCCTCGTCGCGCGTGGTCACGACGTCGGCACCGCTGCTGGGCTCACGCCGCTGATCCTGCCGCATCCCTCCGCCGCGGGCGTCGGGCCCCATCCGAGCGGCGCCGAGTAGGGTGCGCCTCGTCCTGCGACGGAAGGACGAGGCGATGCCCCACGCTGCCGGTGCCCTCGAGCTCACGCGCGCCCTGACCGCGACCTGATGAGCACGACGCGCGCGTCCGCGCACCCGAACCCTGACGTCGCGGCGATGCTCGAGGCGCACGTGCGCTTCGAGCTGGCCCGCTGGGACGACGACACCGTCGCCGCCTCGCTGCGGGCTGACGTCGCGGACCTCTTCGACTGGCTCGCCGGCATCACCCTCGAGGACGCCGTCAGCGTCGAGCAGGTGCTCGGTTGGGTCGACCGCTACGCCGCCGAGCTGCCGGTCTCCGACGAGCTCGCGGGCATGGTCTACGAGGGTGTCCGCGCCGCCTACGAGACGCTGCTCGACGACGAGACGACCCTGCGCGAGCTCGTGCCCTCCGCGAGCGTCGACGAGGTCGTCGAGACCGTCATCGCCATGGACGAGCTGCGAGCGCGGGTCATCGACGAGCTGACGAGCAACGCCGTCTACGCGCGCCTCGTCTCCCACGTCCTCTACCAGGGCATCAAGAGCTATCTCCTCACCGAGAACGTCCTCGCCCGACGGATCCCCGGCGCGTCGTCACTCCTGCGGCTCGGCCAGCACGCCGTCAGCAGCGCTGCACCGAGCCTCGAGAAGGGGATCGACCGACAGCTGCTCGCCTTCGTCAACGCCAACATCGCCGAGACGATGCGCGAGAGCAAGCAGTTTCTCGGCACCGCTCTCGACGACGACGCCATGCGCACCGTGGCCGGTCAGGTGTGGGCCGACAACGCCGGACGGCCGATGTCCGAGCTCGTGGCGCTGCTCCCGCGGACGGCCCTGGACTCCCTCGTCGAGTCAGGCCTGACGGTGTGGTTGCACCTGCGTCGTGCGCCTCTGCTCACGCGGATCGTCGAGCAGGTCGTGAGTGAGCTCTTCGCGCGCCACGGGCGGACGCCCGTGCGACAGCTCCTCGAGGACGTCGGCGTCGACGAGCAGATGGTCGCCGACGAGCTGGCGGAGGTGCTCGGGCCGCTCCTGTCCGCCGCGCGGCAGAGCGGCCACCTCGAGCGTCACGTCAGGCGTCGGCTGCTGGAGTTCTACGGCCCGTTCCTGAGCGCTGAATCGTCGTCCTCGCCCCGGCCGACGGCGCCGCGACCCGCGCCGAGGCGCCGCTCAAGTTAGCTCGCGCAGCTCATGGCGGCGGGACTCCAGGGCGACGAGCTCGGCGAACACGGCGGCGCCCGCCTCGGTCTCGGCCGACGGGTCCATCCGCTGCAGCTGCGAGCGCAGCGCCCCGATCCGGCGCTCGAGCGCCTTCTCCGAGGCCCGGGCCAGGAGCGACCTCGCGTATCGGGTGGCTGCGGTCGGGTCGTCGTCCGGGGTCCGCAGCGGCTCGACGACGAGCTCCCGGACGAGGCTCCGGAGCTCGTCGTCGGTGCAGGCGCCGAGGACGGCGGCGACCCAGGCCTGGTCGTCGCCCGGCGGGGGGCCGGCGAGCCGGACGGCGGAGAGCACCGCAGCGTAGGCGGGGGCGGTGACGGCGTCGTCGGGCACGGCGGCGAGGCCCTCCGCCACCGCCGCCGGCATCTGGAGCACCGCCTTGAGCAGCTCTCGCTCGAGGGCGTACACCGGGTCGAGACGGTGCGGCACCTGCCGGGCCACCGACCCCGACAACGGCGCCGCTGCCGCCGGGTCAGCACCGGCAGCACCGGGAGCACCGGCAGCACCGGCAGCCGGGGGCGGCTCGCGGCGAGGCGGCTGCGGAGGTCGACCGGGTGCCTGACGGCGCGGGGCGGAGCGAGCCACCGCCGCCTGGGCCTGCTCGACCTCGATGCCGAGCATCCCGGCGAGCCGCCGGGTGTACTCCGGGCGCAGCGAGAGGTCCTTGATCGCCGCGACGACCGGCGCCGCCGCCGCGAGGGCGCTGACCCTGCCCTCGGGCCGGCTGAGGTCGTGCTCGGCGAGGGCGCTGCGCAGGGCGAACTCGAACAGCCCGATCCGGGAGTCGACGAGGGCGCGCACGGCCTCGTCGCCCTGGGCCATCCGCAGCTCGCACGGGTCCATTCCACCGGGCGCGACGGCGACGAAGGTCTGGGTGACGAAGGTCTGCTCCTCCTGGAAGGAGCGCAGGGCGGCCTTCTGCCCGGCTGAGTCCCCGTCGAAGACGAACACCATCGCGGACCGGTCGAACCTCGTGTCGTAGAGGATCCGTCGGAGCAGCTTGACGTGGTCCTCGCCGAACGCCGTACCGCACGTCGCCACGGCGGTGCCCACCCCGGCGAGGTGGCAGGCCATGACGTCGGTGTAGCCCTCGACGACGACGGCCTGCTCGCTGCGCGCGATCTCCTTCTTCGCCTCGTGGAGGCCGTAGAGCACCTGGCTCTTGTGGTAGATCGGCGTCTCGGGGGTGTTGAGGTACTTCGGGCCGGTGTCGTCCTCGGTGAGCTTGCGCGCGCCGAAGCCGACGACGTCGCCACCGACGTCGCGGATCGGCCACACGAGACGGCCGGGGAAGCGGTCGACCGGCCTGCCCGAGCGCCCTTCACGGGCCAGCCCGGCGAGGACGATCTCGGCGGGGGTGTACCCCTTACCGGTGAGGTGGCGCACGAGGACGTCCCAGCCCGCCGGGGCGTAGCCGACGCCGAACCGGGCGGCCGCTGCGGCGTCGAAGCCGCGCTCGAGGAGGAAGCTCCGGCCCGGCTCCGCCTCGGCCGAGCTCAGCGCCTGCTGGTAGAGCTCGGCTGCAGCGGCGTTGGCAGCGACGAGCCGGGTCCGCTGACCCTGCGGGGCTCGCGCCGAGCTGCCGCCCTCCTCGTAGTGCAGGTCGATGCCGGCCCGATCGGCGAGGCGCTCGACCGCCTCGGCGAAGCTGAGGCCCTCGGTGCGGCGGAGGAAGTCGATGGCGTCCCCGCCCTCGCCGCAGCCGAAGCAGTGGTAGAAGCCGCGCGCCGGGGTGACGTGGAACGACGGGCTGCGCTCGTCGTGGAACGGGCAGAGGCCCTTGAGGGACCCTCCGCCAGCCGGGCGCAGGGTGACCTGCTCGGAGACCACGTCGGCGATGTTCGTGCTCTCACGGACGGCGACGACGTCCGCGTCCCTGATCCGCCCCGCCACGCCGCGAGTCTAGTGACGGCGCAGCGGTCGGCCTGGCGTCGTCCACAGGCTCTCTGCGCCGGGCTGCGCGCGCCGTTTGCCCAGCCGCCGACGCCGGGTAAGCCTTCGACAGCGAGGCGCCTCGAGGCTCCTCCGCTTCGCGCGGCGCCGAGCGAAAGGCCCCTGACCCATGACCAGTGCAGATCCCGACCCCGTGAGACCCGACGTCCCGCAGGCGCCGGACGGGACGGCGACGGCCTGGGGTGCAGCCGCCTCCCCGGCCCCGACCTCGGCGACAGCTCCCGCGGCCGGCCGGACGACGGCAGGGACCGACGGCGCGCTGCCGACGGCCGCCCTCGACCCCCGCCTCAGCGCGGAGAACCCCCCGACGGAGACGCCACCTGGCGAGGCGAGCACGACGCGCGACCTCGCTTTCCGGGAGGAGAAGACCCCCAGCCGCGCATGGGGCACGGGCTCGCTCGCGACGATCGCCGTCGTCGCCCTGGCGATCGTCGTCTTCCTCGTCGCGAGGGTCCTCGACCTGCTCTGACCGCAGCCCTCAGCGTCGCCGCGGCACGTCGATGCCGCGCGGCAGCCGGGCGGGGTCCCAGCCCAGCTCGGCGACGGCCGTGCGGAAGGCGAACCGGTCGGTCATGCCGCCGACATAGGCGACCGCCGCCTGCACGGCCTGCCCGCTCCCGGGCTCGGCGGTGGTGGGGCCGGGCACGGCCCCGGGGCGTCGGACGAAGTGCTCGACGAGCGCGCGGAGCACCTCGACGACGGCCGCGCCCTGCGCCCGAGCCTCGTCACGGGTGTAGACCCGCTCGTAGTTGAACGCCCGCAGCGCGGCGAGCGCCTCGGCCGGACGCTGCGCCATCCCGACGGTCCCCGTGACCGACAGGCACTCGACGAGGGCGCCGATGAACGTGCCGAGCTGGCTGCCCCGGGTCGGGCCGCAGACGGCCAGCACCTCCTCGGGCAGCTGCGCTGCGGAGACGATTCCCGTGGCCTCGGCGTCCTCGAGGTCGTGGGCGGTGTAGGCGATCCGGTCGGCCCAGCTGACGACCTCGCCCTCGGGGGTCGCCGGTGTCGGCCGCGACCACGAGTGGTTACGGATGCCGTCGAGGGGCTCGGCGCCGAGGGGGAGGGGTGCCAGGGCGACGTCGGCGCCCCTGACAGCGTGGTCGTCGC
>JBBQFP010000057.1:0-17706 GCA_038322045.1 Actinomycetes bacterium
CACTCGGGCGAGATCCCAGTCGTGCGCCTCGATGTGCACCCCACGCAGGGCGCGCAGCTCGCGGGCCAGCGCGCCGGTGAGCTCTCCGTCAGGCTCCCCGAGCCGGTCGAGGACGGCGCGGGCCACGTCAGGTGCGGGCACCACGAGGCGGCGCACCGTCTTGGGCAGGGACTTGACGAGAGCTGTGACGAGGTCGAGGCGCAGCCCCGGTACCTGCCAGTCGAAGCCGTCGGCGCTCATCTGGTTGAGCACCGCCAGCGGCAGGTGCGCCGTGACGCCGTCGGCGTCCGCGCCCGGTTCGAACTGGTAGGACAGCGGGAGGACGAGCGACCCCTGCTGCCAGGTGTCGGGGTAGTCGGCGGCGCTCACGTTTCGGGCCTGCTCGGTGAGCAGCATCTCGGTCGAGAACGTCAGGAGGTCCGGCGTCTGGTGGCGCGCGCGCTTCCACCAGCTGTCGAAGTGGCGCCCCGAGACGACGTGCGGGGGAAGGCGGCGGTCGTAGAACTCCACGAGGGTCTCGTCGTCGACGACGATGTCGCGGCGGCGGGCCCTGTTCTCGAGGTCCTCGACATCCTCGAGCAGCGACCGGTTGGCCGCGAAGAACGCGTGGTGGGTCGACCAGTCGCCCTCGACGAGCGCGTTTCTGATGAACAGGTCGCGGCAGAGCTCGGGGTCGACCGTGGCGTAGGACACCTTGCGCGAGGCGACGAGCGGGACGCCGTAGAGGGTGACGCGCTCGAAGGCCATGACGGCGCCCTGCTTGCGCTCCCAGTGCGGCTCGCTGTACGTGCGCTTGACGAGGTGCGGTGCGAGCGCCTCGGCCCACTCGGGCTCGACCTTGGCGGCGACCCGGCCCCACAGCCGCGAGGTCTCGACGAGCTCGCCCACCATGAGCCACTGCGGCGGCTTGCGGGCCAGCGCCGAGCCCGGCCAGACGACGAACCTCGCACTGCGGGCGCCGAGGTACTCGCGGGTCGCGCCGTCCTTGAGACCGAGGTGCGAGAGCAGCCCCGCGAGCAGCGACTGGTGGACCCGCTGGGGGTCCGCGGGCACCGTGTTGAGGACGATGCCGAGGCCCTTGACGACCTGGCGCAGCTGGCTGAACAGGTCCTGCCACTCACGCACCCTGAGGTAATGGAGGTACTCCGCCTTGCAGAGCCGACGGAACGCGCTACCCGACAGCTCCCTCTGCTGCTCGGCGAGGTAGTGCCACAGGTTGAGGTAGGCGAGGAAGTCGCTGTCCTTGTCGCGGAACCGTGCGTGCTTCTCGTCAGCCGCCTGCTGGTGCTCCAGGGGCCGTTCCCGCGGGTCCTGGATGGACAGCGCGGCGGCGATGACGAGCACCTCGTGGGCGCAGCCGTTGCGGTCGGCCTCGAGGATCATGCGGCCGAGCCGAGGGTCGACGGGCAGCGCCGCCAGCGCGCGGCCGGTCGGGGTCAGCCGTCCCTTGGCGGCCGGGTCGAGGGCGCCGAGCTCCTCGAGCAGGCGGGTGCCGTCGGTCACCTGACGGCGGTCGGGCGGCTCGAGGAAGGGGAACGCCGCGACGTCTCCGAGCCCCAGCGAGGTCATCTGGAGGATGACGGAGGCGAGGTTCGTGCGCAGGATCTCGGGGTCGGTGAACTCCGGCCTGGCGAGGTAGTCGTCCTCGCTGTAGAGCCTGATGCAGGTGCCGTCTGCCACCCGGCCGCAGCGGCCCTTGCGCTGGTTGGCCGAGGCCTGCGAGATCGCCTCGATGGGCAGTCGCTGGACCTTCGTGCGGTGGCTGTACCTGCTGATCCGCGCTCGCCCGGTGTCGATGACGAACCGGATGCCGGGCACCGTGAGCGAGGTCTCGGCGACGTTCGTCGACAGCACGATGCGGCGTCCGGTGTGCCCGGAGAAGACCCGGTGCTGCTCGGCGGCCGAGAGCCTGGCGTAGAGAGGGACGACCTCGGTGGCGCGCAGCTCCATCGCCGCGATCGCCTCGGCGGTGTCACGGATCTCCCGCTCCCCGCTGAGGAACACGAGGATGTCGCCCGGACCCTCGGCGACGAGCTCCGTGACGGCGTCGCAGATGCCCGTGGTCTGGTCGCGCTCTGGCTGCGGCGGTCGCTGCTGCTGCGGTGCGGCCGGCCGCCGGGCGGACCTCGGGGCTCGCTCGTCGTCGAGCGTCTCGTCGAGGTCGTCGTCGTCCGGCTCGTGCTCCTCGGTGAGCGGCCGGTACCGGACCTCGACGGGGAACGTCCGGCCGGAGACCTCGATGACCGGTGCGTCGTCGAAGTGCCGGGAGAAGCGCTGCGGGTCGATGGTCGCCGAGGTGATGACGACCTTGAGGTCAGGACGACGAGGCAGCAGCGTCTTGAGGTAGCCGAGGATGAAGTCGATGTTGAGGCTGCGCTCGTGCGCCTCGTCGATGATGAGGGTGTCGTAGCGCGAGAGCAGGCGGTCCCGCTGGAGCTCCGCGAGGAGGATCCCGTCGGTCATGAGCTTGACCATGCTCGCCTCGCTCACCCGGTCGGTGAACCGGACGGCGTAGCCCACGGTCGTCCCGAGCTCCACCCCGAGCTCGTCGGCGACCCGCTCGGCCACCGCGCGCGCGGCGATCCGCCGGGGCTGCGTGTGGCCGATGAGCCGTGTGCGGCCACGGCCGAGCTCCAGGCACATCTTCGGCAGCTGCGTCGTCTTCCCGCTGCCGGTCTCGCCCGCAAGGATGACGACCTGGTGGTCGCGGATCGCCGCGAGGATCACGTCGCGGTGCTGGCTCACCGGCAGCTGGGGCGGGTACGACAGCGGCGGGGCCTCGCGCTCGACCACCGGCGTCGGCGCGCGGTGCGACCTGCGCCGCGGGGGTCTCCGCCGGGTGCCGGCGCTCGTCTCGCTCATGCCGCGACCGAGGATAGGTCCCCAAGCGGCTCTGGGGTCGCCTGCGGGCCGCCGCGGGTGCTGCACGCGACGCCCGGGGGAGGGCACGGCAGGATGGTCGCGTGCCCCCGCCCCCTCGCCGCAGCGTCTCGTTCGCGGCATCGCAGCGGTCCTCCCTCGGCGTCGAGTGGGAGCTCGCCCTCGTCGACGCGGACAGCGGGGAGCTGCGGCAGGTCGCCGCTGTCGTCCTCGAGGCACTGCGGCCCGACGGTGAGGCCGGCCACCCGAAGGTCAAGCAGGAGCTCCTCCTCAACACCGTCGAGGTCGTCACGGGGGTCTGCCGGACTGTCGCCGAGGCGCGTGCGGACATCGCGGCGAGCGTGGCTGAGATCCGGGCGGTCACCGAGCCGTTGCGGGTCGACCTCATGAGCGCAGGCACGCACCCGTTCAGCCGGTGGGCCACCCAGCAGGTGACCGACAAGCAGCGCTACGCCACGCTCATCGACCGCACCCAGTGGTGGGGCCGGCAGATGCTCATCTACGGCGTCCACGTCCACGTGGGGGTCGAGGCGCGGGCGAAGGTCATGGCGCTCGTCTCGGCGCTGCTGACCTACGTGCCTCACCTGCAGGCGCTCTCGGCGTCCTCGCCGTTCTGGGGCGGCGAGGACACCGGGTACGCGAGCAACCGGGCGCTGATGTTCCAGCAGCTGCCGACGGCGGGGCTGCCGTTCCAGCTCGAGGACTGGGCCGCCTACGAGGCCTATGTCGGCGACCTCATGAAGACCGGCGTCATCGATGAGATCAACGAGATCCGCTGGGACATCCGCCCCTCGCCGTCGCTGGGGACCATCGAGGTGCGGGTCTGCGACGGCATGCCGACGCTGCGCGAGGTGTGCGCCGTCACTGCATTCGTCCAGTGCCTCGTCGACGACCTCTCCCAGCGCCTCGACGACGGGCTGCTGCTGCCGGGGATGCCCCCGTGGCACGCGCAGGAGAACAAGTGGCGCTCGGCGCGCTACGGGCTCGACTCGATCATCATCCTCGACGCCGACGGCGAGGAGCGCCTCGTCACCGACGACGTCCTCGATCTGCTCGACCGCCTCGAGCCGGTGGCTGCCCGGCTGGGCTGCAGCGCGGAGCTGCGCGACGTCGAGACGATCCTGCGCACCGGAGCCAGCTACCAGCGGCAGCGGCGGGTGGCCGCCGCGCACCCCGGCGAGCTGCGCGCGGTCGTCGCCTCGCTCGTGGCCGAGATGCGCGCTGACGCGGCGGGCGCCGGCTGATCCTCAGCGCGCAGCGGTCTCGGCCCGCAGCGACTCCTAGACCTCGCGGTCGTCGGCCAGCGGCCAGGCCGACGCCCAGCCCCGGAGCCCAACCGCGTCGAGGACGCCGTCAGCGGGGACGGCGCCGCCAGCGGGGGCGGAGGCCCCGGGTACCGTCACCTCGATCGTCGCCAGGCCCGTCGCTGACCTGCCAGTTGGTGATCTGGCGGGTCGTGGCGACGAGGCTGTCGACCGCCTGGACGCCGCGAGGGCGTGCCGCCAGCCGGTCGAGCGCCTCACGGCCCTTGGCCCGGCGCCGCTCCTCGCCTTCGAGCTCGCGCAATACCCGCTCGACGCTCGCCAGCAGCGAGCCGTGCAGCGCCCACAGCTCGGAGTCCTCGCTCGGGTCGACCAGGAGGAGGTGAGTCAGTCCTGCTCGGGCCTCCCGCAGCGTGTCGAGGGCCGTGAGCATCGACTCGGCAGGGGGGTCATGGCCGACGACGCTGTCGAGCCTCACGAGCGCCCCGAACGTCCGCACCGCCTCGGCGAGGTCGCTGAGCAGCGCGGCCAGCGCTCCCCGCACGTCCTCGGCGTACCTGCCGTCGGCGTCCGGCCGGGCGGCGACGCGGTCGGCGAAGGCGCGGCACAGGGAGCGGATCGAGATGCTCGCGTGCTCCAGGGCCTCCAGTCCGCTCCGCAGCTCGGGCGTGGGGTCGACGGTCCCCACCGCCCGGGGGTTGAGCCGACGGCTCTGCTGAGCTCGGACGAGTGCGGAGTCCGCCGTCGCGATGTGACGCGAGAGCCGTCGCGACTCCTCGAGCCAGCCGGTGACCTGCTCGGGTGAGACCCCGACGAGGACCTGGTCGGACATCCGGTCGAGGAACCCCGCGATTGCGTCAGCGGCCAGGTTGACGGCGTCGCCCGCGGTCCGCGTCTGGACGGCGGGCGGGAACAGCAGGTTGACGCCGACGCCCACGACTGCCCCGACGAGCGTCTCGACGACACGGTCGCTGGCCACGGACTCGCTAGCACCGACGCTGAGCACGAGCATGCCGCTGATCGGCACCTCGAGCAGGTGGGGGCCGAGCCTGAGCAGCTGTCCGACGACGATAGCCGCGGCGATGAGGATCCCTAGGCTCCACCAGGCGAACGGGACGAGGTTGGCGAAGGCCAGGGCGAGCGCCACGCCCGCCAGGACGCTGACGATGCGCTTCGCGCTGTCGGTGAGGGTGCCGTAGAGCGACACCTGGACGACGAGCAGGGCCGTGAGCGGCGCGAGGATGGGCAGCGGTTCGCTCAGCAGCAGGTCGGCGGTCCCGTAGGCGGCGACGGCGGCGCCGGCGAGGCGCAGCGCGCGCAGCAGCGCCTGCGGGCCACGCCGCTGCACCGTCGCCCGGAGCGAGCGCACGCCGCTGCGCAGCCGGTGCGCCGTCCCTACCCGTGTCACCTCGCCCCGCCTGTCACGTGGCCCTGCCTGTCACGTCGGCCATTGTCCCTGGCTGCGGCCGACCCGCGGGGAGAACCGAGCTGCGGCCATGGTGTCGATCCTCGTCGCGGTGGTCCTCCAGGTGCGCCTCCCCGAGGTCCTGAGCCCGCGTCCGCAGTGGCTGCTGCCGAGCATCGAGCTGCTCCTGCTGGCGCTACGCGCGGGTGCAGGACCTTCGTCGACTACCTCTACGTGTCGTTCACCAACGCGACGGCGTTCAGCCCCACGGACACGCTGCCGCTGACGGTGCTGGCGAAGGTCCTCATGGCGCTGCAGTCGTCAGTCGCGCTCGTCACCGTGGCCATGGTGGTCGCACGGGCCGTCAACATCCTGCGGTGAGCCGCCGGAGGGCCTGGCGCCGGGCGCACTGCTGTCGCTGACTTCGAACCACACGCGCTTGCCGTCGTCCGGCACTCTCTCGGTGCCCCAGCGGTCGGACAGGGCGGAGACGAGGAAGAGGCCGCGGCCGTGCTCGGCAGGTTGGGGGGGACCGGCCGAGCCGCCGTCGTCGCCCCACTCCTCGAGCGCCCGCGCGCTGGGGAGCGCCGGGTTGGCGTCGTGCACGGCCACGCAGGCGCGGCCGTACGCGACGCTGATCCCGAGCTCCACCGGGGGGTCACCGTGCTCGACGGCGTTCGCGACGACCTCGGTGACCATGAGGGAAGCGTCGTCGACGGTCGGCTCCGACCACCCGTCGAGGGTGCCGCGCAGGTGGCGTCGGGCCATCGGCGCGGCGATCGGGTCCGGGGGGAGCTCGAAGCGCGCTTTCGTCGGGTCTGAGGTAGCCATTGTCCTGGTATGCCCCCCGTCGGGGTAGGTCACCCGCCGCGAGGGTGGTGTTGCTCGAGGTGCGTCGCTGGGGTAGGGGGACGGCGACGTACGTCGTCGTCCGAGAGGGAGAGCCGTGGCAAGATCGTTGGAGGGCAGGACCGTCGCGTTCCTTGTCGCGCCGGAGGGGATCGAGCAAGTGGAGCTGACCCAGCCGTGGGAGGCCGTGACTCAGGCCGGGGGGACCCCCGAGCTCGTGTCAACCGCTCCAGGCAGGGTCCAGGCGTTCAACCACCTCGACAAGGCTGGCACCTTCCCGGTCGACATCGTCGTCGACGAGGCCGACGTCTCCCGCTATGCCGGCCTCGTGCTGCCCGGCGGCGTGGCCAACCCGGACTTCCTGCGTATGCAGCCGGCGGCCGTGGCATTCGCCGCAGGGTTCTTCTCGGCAGGCAAGCCGGTGGCCGCGGTGTGCCACGCGTCGTGGACGCTCATCGAGGCAGGGGTCGTCACGGGGCGGACCATGACGAGCTGGCCGAGCCTGCAGACCGACCTGCGCAACGCCGGGGCGACCTGGGTCGACCAGGACGTGATGGTGTGCCGCGCAGGCACGAACGTCCTCGTGACGAGCCGCAACCCGAACGACCTGCCGGCCTTCTGCGCCGCCCTGGTCGAGGAGCTCGCCGCCGTCTGATCGAGGGGCAGGCAGGCGGACGGCGTCATTGCCGCCCGCGTGGCTGGGTCCTCAGGCTGGACCGCGGCCCTCGCCGTCAGCCCCGGGGAGCAGGTCGGTGCTCTCCTGCGTCGTGCCGTTCTCCTCGGTGACAGCGACGTCGAAGCCGTCGGAGACGCCGACCACCGGGCTGCCGCCGTCGTCATCGGCGAGGCCCTCGGGGTCCGCCACGGGCGCTGCCGTGGTGGCGGGGTGGCTCGACGGGGTGCTCGGGGCAGGTTGCCCCAGCGGGCCGGAGGCGGGCTGCCACTGCTCGCCACTCCGGCGCCCGAGGAGCTTCACGGCAGCGGCAGCGGCGGTGGCGGCGGCGAGGAGGGTGAGCACGAGCAGGAGCCTGACCCACGGCGAACGGGCACGGGAGGGCTCGTCCGCGGGGAGGTGCGCGGCTGCCCACCCCGGGACCTCGCCTCGCAGGGCCGAGCGCGCTGCGGTGCTGCGGGCGCGGACCTCCTCGACGACGGGTTCGGCCCGCTGGACGACGAGCCCTATCCGCGGCTGCGCCCAGTCCTTCGCTTCGCCCACGACGTCGGCGACCCGCGGGGCGACCCAGTCCCTCGTCGCGACGGCCGCGGTGGTGCGGTGCAGGTGCGGACGGCTCACAGGTCCTCCAAGGCAGGAGCTGCCTCCGGGGGCTCCCGGGGCGGCAGGTGTCAGCCGAACCATGCCCAGCCATGTGGGCGGGCCAACCCTCGCGAGGACGTCGAGGCCGTCACGGGCGGCAGCGACGCCAGCAGTCCCGCCGTCGACCCGGAGGTCGAGGGCGGGACTGCTGGCGTGCGAGGTACTGGTGGCCGTGGGTCAGGCGGTGGCGGGCTGCGCGGCGCGGGCGGCCGGCATCGTCACCGTGACCTTGCGGGCGTGCACGAGGCCCAGCGCTGCGGCGAGGAGCATGGCAGCGGCACCGACGAACATGGCGATCGCCGCGTAGCCCGCGATGGTCGCGAACTGCGAGAACGCGTAGGCGGTGAGCAGGGAACTGCGGAGCATGTCGCCCTGGAAGAGCGTGGTCTTGAGCCCGGCGAGCTTGGCGTCGTCAGGGGCGGCCTTGGCGGCTGAGCTGACCTCGGCGTACGTCTTGCCACCGGAGGAACCCATCATGTGCACCCAGATGAACTCATCGGCGTAGGCCTTCGCCTTGACGCCGGTGTCGACCTGCTGGCCCGCGTACTGCTGCAGACCGGGGAACTCCTTGGGGTCGAGGCCGGCGCTGCCCTTGGGCGGGAAGAAGACCTTCTCCTGCTTGAGCTGGCTCCCGACCTGGTCGTTGGCGTAGCCGCGGCCGACGAGGGCCAGGACGCCACCGACGAGGAGCACGAGGGCCAGAACAAGGCCTGCTCCGGAGAGCAGGGTGTCGACGGTGCGTCGAGGCATGAGACGTGCCTTTCGCTTGTCGTGCGGACTATTGCGACGTCGACAACGTATGCCGCAAGCGAAGGCTGACACCTGAGTCGTTGGGCCCGACTGCAACGGGGCAAAGGGAGTGAGAATCGGGAGAAATCGGACTGCGCCAGCGCGCGGTCCCGCTCGCCAGCACCGCCGTCACGCCAGGTGAGCCGAGGACTCGAGCAGGTGGACGAGCTCGGCATGGTCCGGCGAGGGTAGCGGGTCGTGGAACGCGCGGCGTCGGCACGCGTCGCCGTCGTCGACGGTGACGATGAAGTGCCGCGCGTCAGGCACAGTCCTGACAGGTTGGCCGGCCTCCTCGACGGCATCGAGGAGGCCGAGGCGGTGGACCAGCCCCTCGAGCGCGGTCGCCTGGTCAGGAGACAGGGTGCTGGTCTCCACATCGATGCGAGTCGAGAGTCCGGGGATCGCGTCACGACCGCCCGAGCGCTCGAGAGAGACCAGCCTCTCGCCCCGGCCGATCAGGTCCGGGTGCCGGACGTCGTGACGACGTGCACACACCGGCTGAAGGACGCGACGAGGTCGAAGGCGAGCGTGGCGGCGCAAAGGGCGCGCGTGGGACGTGAGAAGCGCAATGCCGATCCTCCTCGCCGGTAGTCAGCCTCGGAAGCCGAGATGCACGTGGTCGCGGTGAGCGGCGTCGGTGAAGGCAGCCCGCCGGCCGCCGTCCGGATCGACCGGCCCGCCCACGGAGAGCGCCCTGAGCGCGAGGGACTGGCGCATCACGGCGTCGACGAGTGGCCGGGTGGCCGGGTCGAGGACCGGTCTGCCGTCGATGGCCCAGACGTCGAAGGCTCGGCCGCGGGAGTGGTCGCTGCGTTTTCCGGTGGCCAGGACGAGCAGCGGAGTACCCGAGCGCACCACGCTGACGTCGAGGACGTGCGTGCGTGCCAGGGCCGTCATGGCCGCCACCACGCCGGGGGAGACGAGACCCGAGAGCAGGTCGGCCCTGGCGGCCGCCGGGAGACGCAGGCGGGGGTTGGCCAGCAGCGCCGTGACGGCTGGCGGCAGCGTGGCGGACGGTGGCGCGGGAACCGCCGGGTGGATCGACGTCGGCGTCCAGCCCCGGGCGGTCAGAGAGAGCCGGACGTCGATCGTCGTGCCATCGCTCCGGAGCTCGCCGTTCGCCGCCACGCGCCACTGCCGGACCACGACGACCACGCTGGCCGCAGTAGGCACGATGTCTGCGAGCTGCGTGACGAGGACCTGGACCGCTGCGGCGGCGTCCGTCGACAGCAACCGACCGGCCTGGCCTGCCATCGTGGGGTCGACGCCCAGAGCGAGCAGGCGGGTTCGCGCGGCAGGCTCACCGCTGCCGCCGTCCGGCCAGGCGTAGAGGGCCTCCACGGTCCGCGCCGCTCGCAGCTTGACCGCCGCACTCGTCTCGCCTGCGCCCGGCTGCCACGGTCGGGTCGTCGGTAGGGGCACCCTCGTGGCGGGTGCCGCGGCAGATGCCTCGGCCGATGCATCGCCGCTCGACCGCGGGGCGGCGCTGCTGTCGCGGGTCACGCTGGGCGGCGGGCTGTCGCGAAGCCGGGGGGGCGAACCGCTCGAGCATGCGGAGAGGATGGGGGTACCGGCTAGGGCTGCGCAGACCGCGAGGAAGGCTCGGCGGTCGATCGGGTGGGCCGGCACGCCGCCACGGTAGGTCCAGGAGCGCTCGGTCACCAGAGGGGCGCGGCGGTGCGTCGGCCCGCGTACGCTGGCTCTATGCCGCTGCAGGGTGAGTACGAGCCGAGCGCACAGGCGTGGGTCCGCGACCAGGTCGAGGCCTATGAGCGCAGTTCCGGCAGAGAAGCCAGCACGCTTCTCGACACCGGGTTGCCGATCATCATCGTGACGATGCGCGGCCAGAAGTCGGGCAAGATCCGCAAGATCGGGCTGATGCGGGTCGAGCACGACGGCGAGTACGCGCTGGTCGCGTCCAAGGGCGGCGCCCCTGAGCACCCGGGCTGGTACCACAACCTCGTCGCGCACCCCGACGAGGTGATGATCCAGGACGGTCCCGAGCCCTTCGACGTCTCGGTGCGAGAGGTCACCGGCGCCGAGCGTGAGGTGTGGTGGGAGCGCGCGGTGGCGGCATTCCCGACGTACGCCTCCTATCAGGAGAGCACCGAGCGACTCATCCCGGTCCTGGTGGCGGCACCCTCCCGCTGAGGAGCTGACAGCCCACCCCGGGTGCCCGACCTCGCTGACGCCGTCACCGACGACGTCAGCGGTGGCTGCGGCCACCTCGTCAGAAGGGGACCCCGCAGCGCAGCAGCACGTTTGCGTACGGCGTGGCTTCACCGGTCCTCACGACGGCCACGGCCCCGGCAACGAGTTCCTTGAAGTGCTCGTGGGTCACGAGGTCCACCGGACCGAGGTGATCGATCAAAAGCCGCCAGCACTCCGGGTTGCGCGCCTGCACCTCGGCTGCCGCGACGGCTCCCTCGACGACCATGGCGTCGAGCAGCGGCACGAGCACGTCGGTGAGCCGAGGCACGCCGTACACGACCGCGAGGTCGACGACCTCCACGCCGGCAGGCACTGGGAGGCCGCTGTCCGCGACGACGAGGACGTCGGTGTGCCTCAGGCGCGCGAGCACGCCCGCCAGCTGGGCGTTGATGATGCCGGTGCGCTTCACGCCTGGGCCCAGGTCAGCCCAGCAGGAGCGTCGAGCAGCGCGGCGTCCAGCTCCTCTCGGCTGGGCATCGCGGCGTATGCGCCCACCTTGGTGACCGCCAGCGCCCCCGCGACCGCTGCCTGTCGGGTGGCGTGCTGGAGGCTGGCGCCCGCGGCCAGTGCAGCAGCGAGCGCTCCGTTGACCGCATCGCCCGCGCCGACCGTGTCCTCGACCCTCACCGTGGGGGTCGGCTGGCGACCGATCTTCCCTCCGGTGGCCCAGCACAGGCCCCGAGCACCGAGCTTGAGCACCACGCCGCCCGCGCCTCGCGAGAGCAGCTCGCGAGCGGCACGTACGAACGTGTCCTCGTCGGTGAGTTCGAAGCCCACGAGCGCGGCCGCCTCCACCTCGTTCGGCGTAAGGATGACGTGAGAGGCGTACAGCTGCGACGGCAATCCGTCCGCCTGGGCGGGCGCGGGGTCGAGGAGCACGGTGACACCATGCTCGCCCGCCAGCTCGACAGACGCGACCACGGTGGACATGGGAACTTCGAGCTGCAGGACGAGCACGCAGGTCTGCGGCAACCGTGCCTTGAGCTTTGCGAGCTCGGTTGCCCCGACGGCGCCATTGGCGCCAGGGACAACCACGATGCTGTTCTGGCCGCCGTCCTGCACCAGGACCACGGCCACGCCAGAGGGATGCGCGGGGTCGTCGGCGAGGTCGCTGACGTCGACACCGGCCGTCAGCAACCCGACCCGCAGCTGCTCGCTGAAGGCGTCGGTGCCGACTCGCCCGACGAAGGCGGTGGACGCCCCCAGCCGTGCCGAGGCCACGGCCTGGTTGAGGCCCTTGCCACCGAGACCGAGTGAGAACGACCTGCCGGTGATCGTCTCAGCCGGTACGGGAAGTCGCGCGGCCGCGACCGTCATGTCGGTGTTGGCGCTGCCGAGCACGACCACGCTCATGCGGACACCTCGATCGCCCTCTCGCTGAGCACCGTGAGCAGCCGCTCTCGGTAGGTGTCGAGGATGACGGCGATGATGATGACGGCTCCGATCACGATGAGCCGGTAGTTGTCCCCCACGCCCAGCAGCTGCAGGCCGGTGTTGAGCACCTGGAGCAGGCACGCGCCGAGGAACGTGCCGGTCACGGATCCGCGGCCGCCTGTCAGGCTGGTGCCACCCAGGATGACGGCGGCGATCGCCGTCAGCTCATACCCCACGGCAGCGGTGGGGCTGCCGACGTTGAGCCGCAGGAGGAACACGACCGCACCGAGACCGGCAGCCATCCCGCAGATCGTGAAGCAGGCGACCTTGATGCGCTTCGTGCTGTGCCCGGAGAGCCGCACCGCCTCCTCGTTGCTGCCGACTGCATACACGAGGCGTCCAAAGACGGTGTAGCGCAGCACGGCCCAGGCGACGAGCACGGTCATGAGGGCCACCAGGAAGATCACCGGGATGATGCCGAAGAGGATCGTCGTGCCGACATCGACGAATCGCTGAGGGAGCCCACTGATCGTGGAGTTCTCGCTCACCACGGCCGAGGCGCCACGCGCCATGTTCAGCATGCCGAGCGTCACGATGAACGACGGCACGCGCCATCGCTCGGACACCAGGCCGTTCACCAGACCCGCGGCCAGGCCGGCAGCCAGGCACGCCAGCACGGCCAGCACGACGGCGACACCGAGCGGCAGGTCGCTCTCGACCATGATCTTCGCGCCGACCACCGTGCCGAGCGACAGCACGGAACCGACGGACAGGTCGATGCCGCCGACGAGGATGACAAAGGTCATCCCCACGGCGAGCACGGTGTTGATGGAGATCTGCACGAGGATGTTGAGCGCGTTCGCCGAGGTGGCGAACCGGTCTGCCGTCACCGAGAAGATCAGGCACACGATGAGCAACGCGATGCCGATGCCCGCTTCACGTACCGAGGACGACAGCACCCGGTAGGTGCGTGGGGAGATCCGCCGCACACCCTCCCTGTCCGTGTCCTTGGGCGGCGTGGTCACGCCCGACCCCTGTCCGACGCTCACGGCGCGACCTCCAGGTCGTTGCTGCTGGTATAGGCCTGATAGGCCAGGTTCAGGACGGCTTCCGCCGAGAAGTCCCGGCGTTCCAACACGCCGGCTACGCGCCCCCGGCTGAGGACGGCGATGCGGTGGCTGAGCAAGAAGAGCTCGGGCAGGTCGCTGGACACCACGATCAGGCCTCGTCCCTCGGCGGCGAGCTGGTGGAGCAGCGTGTAGATCTCGAACTTCGCCCCGACGTCGATGCCGCGCGTCGGCTCGTCGACGATGAGCACGGCGGCGTCGCGGAACAGCCACTTCGCCAGGACAAACTTCTGCTGGTTCCCGCCAGACAGCCCGCTGACCGCGGCGCCCACGGAGGGAGTGCGGATGCGCAGATCCGTGCGAAACCGCTCGGCGGCCTGTCTCTCCGCCGCACGCAGCAGCACCGGCCCGCGGGAGACCGCGCGCAGGTTGGTGATCGACGTGTTCGCCGCGCAGGACATCTCGAGCATCAGCCCCTGGGCCTTGCGGTCCTCCGTGAGCAGGCAGATGCCTGCCTCCACCGCGTCCCGTGGCGACCGGATCCTCACCTCTGTGCCACGCAGCCACACGCGGCCGGAGTCCTTAGGATCGGCTCCGAAGAGCGCCCGCATCGCCTCAGTGCGGCCCGAGCCGACCAACCCAGCTATGCCGAGCACCTCACCGGAGCGAAGCCGGAAGCTGATCGGGTCGCTGGCGCCGCGAGGCCGCAGGTCTTCGACGCGGAGCAGCTCGGCGGCGTCCGGCGCCAAGGTCGGCGGCGTGAGGTCGGTGTAGGACAGCTCTCGACCGACCATCAGGCGAACCAGGTCGGGCACCGTGACCTCGCTGAGCTGGCGGGTGGCCGCGATGGCGCCGTTGCGCATGACCGTGACCCGGTCGCCGATCTCGAAGATCTCCTCGAGGTGGTGCGATATGTAGACGATGGTGACGCCCCGAGCGCTGAGGCGGCGGATGACGGCGAACAGAGAGTTGACCTCAGTTGACGTCAGGGTCGCTGTCGGCTCGTCGAGGATGAGCAGCCTGCTGTCTGTCGCGAGGGCCTTAGCGATCTCCAGCAGCTGCATCTGGGCGATGCCGAGCTGGCCGACCAACGTTGACGTGGGGATGTCGAGCCCGACCTGCGCCATCAGCTCTCGCGCTCGGCGGCGCTGCTCACGCCGGTCCACCATGCCGAAACGCTGGGGCGGTTGCTCGAGGGTGAGGTTCTCCGCGACGTCCAGGTGCGGCAGGAGGTTGAGCTCCTGGTACACCACACGGATGCCGGCCTTGAGGGCGTCGTGCGGACCCGCAGGCGCGAACGGGGCACCCCCGAGCTGCATGGTGCCGGAGTCGGGGGCGTAGATCCCGCACAGCGTCTTGACCAGGCTGGACTTGCCGGCGCCGTTCTCTCCGACCAGCACGTGCACCTCGCCCGCGCGCAAGGACCACGTCACGTCGTCGAGCGCAAGGACCCCCGGAAATCGTTTGGTGATGCAGCTCACGCTCAGCAGCAGGTCGTCAGGCTCCGTGTCAGTCATCGGTCCTCGCATCGCGCGTGGATGGGTCGCTGGCGCAGGGCCGGCCCGCGGGCACGGGGCACCGCGGGCCGGCTCGGGGGCGTCAGCTGCCGACGTTGCTCTTGGTCACGAGCTTGATGTCGGTCTTGGTCCAGCCGCTGAACTTCTCTCCGGCGCGAGTCTTGAGGCCGTACTGGATGCCGAACACGGCCATCTGGGCACCGAACTGGTCGACCGTCGCCAGGAGCTTGCCGTTCTGCAGCAGCGGCTTGACCGGCGGGATGTTGTCGAATCCGACGACCTTGATCTTGCCGCCCTTGCCCGCAGCGTCGAGCGCGGTGACGACGCCGAGGGCCATGGAGTCGTTAGCGGCCATGATGCCCTGGACGTCGGGGTACCGGTTGAGGAGGTTTGTGACCAGGGTGTTGGCCTCCTCGGTCTCCCAATGCGCCGTCTCGGACGCGATGACCTTGAGACCGCCGGCCTTGGCGGCCGCTTCGAAGCCCGCCTTGCGCTGCTTGGCGTTGTCGGCCTCCGGGTTGCCTTCGATGATGAAGACCTTGCCGCCCGTGCCCAGGTCCTTGGCGAGGACCTCTCCGGCCATGCGTGCGCCCTCGGTGTTGTCGGGACCGAAGAAGGGCAGGTCGAGCCCAGCGGCCTTCACCACGGTCTGGTCGAGCGGGACGTCGATGTTGATGACGGTGATGCCAGCGTCGATCGCCTTCTTCAGCGGCGTCACCATGGCCTTGGAGTCGGCCGGTGCGACCACGATGATGTCGTACTTGTCGGCAATGAAGTTCTCGACTGCGTCGACCTGCGCGACGAAGTCACGCTCGTCCTTCATGCCCACGGCCTTGAACGAGAACTCGCTGGTGTGCGCGGCGGCGTACTTCTCCGCTCCTGCCTGCATCTGCTTGAAGAACTCGTTGGACAGCGACTTCATGACCAAGCCGATCTTGGGCTTGTCGCCAGTCTTGGGTGTGGAAGCCCCGGCGCTCGAGGGCGCCGCGCTGGACGCCGTGGAGCCGGAGCTGCTGCTGCCGCACGCGGCCAGACCGAAGGCGAGGAGGAGGAACGAGACGAGGAGCGCGAGGCCCCTGGGTCGGCGTGCTGTGCCTGTGCTCACGACGGAAACCTCCAGTGGACGGTAGGTGTCCCGGATCGGTAATCGATTGCCGAGAACCGGAACGCTAAGACCGCCGGATCGGCCCGTCAAGGGTCCGTGATCAGACTGTGATGTCGACTGCGAACGACGCGCGAGGCCGCTTCGGTGCTTGAGGTCGAACAGCTGTTGCCATACTGGTCGCCATGGCCGTGACCATCAGGGATGTCGCGGCGGCTGCGGGGGTCTCGACCGCCACGGTGTCGCGAGCGCTGTCCGGTCGCCGCCCCGTGGCGCCTCAGCTCGCCAAATCGGTCCTGGAGGCCAGCGAACGGCTCGGCTACCGGCCGAACGTCGTGGCCCGGTCGTTGCGCACCCAGTCCACCGGAACGGTGGGCATGGTCATTCCGCGGATCTCCAACCCGTTCTTCCCGGCGATCGTGGAGGCGGTGGAGCGCGAGCTGGCCAGCGACGACCGGCAGCTGCTCCTGTGCGACTCGCAAGGGTCGGTCGCCACGGAGGGCAAGCGAATCACGGCGCTTCTTGCCCGCCAGGTCGACGGCTTGCTGGTCATCGCGTGCGAGGGCACCGCAAGCTCCCCGACGGTGCAGCGCGCGGCAGCCTCCGTGCCCGTGGTCCAGATCGACCGACTCGTCGACGGCAGCTCTGGCGACTACGTCGGCACCGACAACGAGGTGGGCATGCGGTTGCTCATCGAGCACCTGCGCGACAAGGGTGCCAGCACCTTCGCCTTCGTCAGCGCCGAGCCCACGGTGTCATCAGCACGCGTTCGGTTTGACGCGTTCCGTCGAGCCACGGCCGACGTCAGTCCAGCGGCGTCCCGGGGCGAGCTTCTCGGCGATTTCACCTACGAGTGGGGACGGGAGTGCGCGGACCGGCTGCTCGCCGACGGACTGCCCGACGCGGTCATGTGCGGCGCCGACCTGATCGCGCTGGGCCTGCTGAGCAGCTTGACGGCTGCCGGCGTTCGCGTCCCGTCGGACGTCCTGGTCACCGGCTACGACGACATCGGCTTCGCCAGCCTGAGCAACCCCCAGCTGACCACCGTGCGGCAGCCGATGGAGGAGATCGGCGTCGAGAGCGTCAGGCTGCTGCGCGCGCGACTGGAAAGCCGGGTCGCGTCCCCGCAGCACCGCGTGCTGCTCCCCACCCTGGTCGTACGGGGGTCGACGGCCTCCGCCGCCACTCCCTCCACGTAGGCCAGGCCGGAGCGCTACGGCGTCTGAGCTGCGGCGCCGCGGCGCCACTCGCGCGCGGCGGCGAGGCTGAGGCCCAACGCGAACATCCCCGTCACGAGGACGAGCCCCCACTCGGTGCTGCCGCTCCCGCCGTCGGGCTCCACCGGCAGGACGGCCTCGAGCCACGCAGGGTTGACCACCGCGAGGATCGTGGCGAGGAGGAACAGCGCCGCGGCCGAGGACTCGATCCACAGCCGCCTGCGCACCGGAGGCTTCGTATCTGTCATGGCGTCACTTCCGGTCCTTGTGGGCGGATTCCGATGTGGACGGGATGCTCGAAGACCGACAGGTCCGGGGCGGCAACCCACCGGGCCTCGACGAAGCCGAAGACGGGGAACGGTTGGGCGTCGTCGTGGACGAGACCCGCGCCCGGTGCCACCTGTCCGGCCGCGGTCCAGCCGACGGCGTGGCTGCACCGTCAGCCGGAAGAGGTGCACGCCGTCGAGGGGCTTCGAGGCGATCTTGGGGTGTGCCTCGATGAGCGTCGACGTCGGGATGATGCCGTGCAGCTTGTCCACCTCGTTGTTCATGTGGTCGAGGAACGTCCCGTCGTTGCCCGCGCTGTCGACGCTGATGCTGTCGACGTCGCGCCGGGGCGGCGACCACTGTGCTCCGTCAACGACCCGCAGCACAACCAATCGGGTAACTGTTCAGGTCCTGGGGGCTATGGGCTGGTGCCGATGGCTGCGGGGATCCA
>JBBQFP010000058.1:0-17385 GCA_038322045.1 Actinomycetes bacterium
GCGGGGCTATCCGAAACGGTTGGAATCCGGCATGGGGCTCTCGGACGAGTAACTGCTCGCCCCGGAACTCAAGTAACTGGCCACGAGCTTCAAGTGAACCCCGGGGGGCGCCGCCACGGCGGCGCCCCCCTCGGCATGAGCGGTCGCTGGCCCGGCGATCTTCTTGACGGCGCCACCGGTCGTCAGGGACGCTCAAGATCCTGCCCGCGTTCCGAGAGGGTGCCGATGCGGCTCAGCCTCCCCGCCCCGTCCCGGCCCGGGTCGCGGGTGCGCCGACCCCTCGTCGCAGCGCTGACCGTCGGCGTCCTCGCGGGCGGCGGGCTCGTCGGCGGTGGTGTCGCGGCACTAGCCGCGGCTCAGTCGGTCCCCGCGCCGCCGGCACCCCTGGCACTCCCTGCCGAGCCGAGCACCCCCGAAGAGCTCAACAGCTCCTGCGACCCGACCGACAAGCCCGGCGTCGTCGCGTTCGCGCGCCTTCTCGTGGCGACCTACCCCGGCAGCGTGTCGTGGGGCATCGCCCGCCCTTGCAGCGGCGGGTCCTCCGAGCACAACGACGGCCGCGCGCTCGACTGGCACGCCGACACGAGCACCCCGCAGGGGCGCGCCGACGTCGCTGCCCTCCTCGCCTGGCTGACGGCCGACGACGCCGTCATGGCGCGCCGGCTCGGCGTCATGTACGTCATCTGGGACGACCACATCTGGTCCTCTGCGCGCCGCGCCGAGGGCTGGCGGCCCTACGCGGGCTGTGGTGCGAGCGTCCCCCTCGCCTCGTGCGGGGACACCGCGCGGCACCGCAACCACGTCCACCTCTCCTTCGACTGGGCGGGTGCGATGGGCCGGACGTCGTTCTGGGGAGCCACTGCCCCGGCGTCGATCCGGCCGCCGGCCGTGCGAGCCGCGGTCGGCCGCCCGCCGGCCGCCTCCAGGGCGAGCAGGCCACCCGCCGGCTCGGGCGTGGGCGTGGCCACCGCGCCGAAGGTCCGCTCCACCGGACCCCTCGCCGCGTTCGCCGTCGCCCCCGTGCGGCCCGGATCCTCCGGCCCCGCCGCCGTCGCGCTGCAGAAGGCACTGCGCATGCCCGTCGTCACCGGGCGCTCGGATGCCGCGACCGTGTCGGTCGTCAAGGGCTACCAGACGAGTCGCCGCCTCCCGGTCACGGGCACCGTGGCCGTCCTCACCTGGGGAAGCCTGGACGGCGACCTCGCCGCGTTCGACCGAGCGGTGCGCGCGGTTCCGCACCCGGTGATCCGCCCGGGCCAGCGGGACGCCGTGGCCATGCCCGTGGTGTGCCGGGCGTTGCGGCTGCGGGTCCGCGACGTCCTCGACGCCGACGCCGTCGTCAAGGTCAAGGCGTTCCAGCGGGCGCACGGCATCCCCACGACCGGCTGGGTCGGCCCCCTCACCTGGGCAGCGCTTCGGGGCCTCTGAGCGTCGGGGCTTCGCCGTCCGGCGGTGTGGCGGGTGCTCTGGCGCGTCGGCGGCTCTGGCGCGGCTCTCCGGCCGCCCTCGGGCGGCTGGGCCGCGGGCGGCTGGGCCGCGGGCGGCTCTCCGGCCGCTCTAGGGCGGCTCTCGGGCCGTTGCGCCGCGGCGTCACCGCCCTAGCAGTCGCGCTCACCCCGTCGACACCGTCGCGTCGGCTCGTGTGGACAGCCGCCGGGCCTGTGGACGGACGCCGCCGGCCGCATCGTCCGGCTGGCAAGGTCCTCCGCCGAGGGCACCCGCGCTCTCACCCGGCGCCCGTCCCTGGCGGGTCCCCGACTGCCGAGGAGGTGCGACGTGCGACCTGTTCTCAAGCCCGCCGTTGCGCGAGCCTGGCGGGGCAGCTCCACCTTGCAGCTCGGTGCCGATCCAGACGGCGGGACCCTCGTCGAGGGGCTGGGCCCAGGCGACCGCCAGCTTCTCGAGGTCATGGACGGCACGAGCGACCTGCCTGCCCTGAGGCGCCTCGCCGCGCGGGCGGGGCTTGCCGAGGGCCGGGCCGGCGAGCTGGTCCAGGTGCTGACCGACGCGGGCGCGCTCGACGACGCCGGGGTCACCGGCGCGCCGCTCGCCGCGCTGCACCCCTCCGAGCGCGACCGGCTGCGCCCTGACCTGGCCACGTGGTCGCTCGTCCATCGCTGCCCGGACGCCGGGATCGGGCTCCTCGCGCGCAGGCAGGCGGCCTCCGTGCGCATCGAGGGAGGTGGCCGGGCCGGCGCGGCGCTGGCCTCGCTGCTCTCGGCAGCGGCAGTGGGCACCGTCGAGGTGCTCGACCCCGTGCCCGCCTCCCCGGCCGACGTCAGCCCCGGCGGGATCGGCGAGGCTGACGTCGGCCTTCCCCGCGGCGAGGCGGCGAGCCGACGGGCCGCCCCGGGCGCCCGCGCCCGCAGCCCTCGGGCGGTCGAGCTCGTCGTCCTCGCGGAACCGGCTCCCAGCGGGCTGCTCCGCTCGGCCGAGCTCGTCCGGGCCGGGCAGGCCCACCTCGTCCTGAGCATGCGAGACACCGTCGGGGTCGTCGGACCGCTCGTCCTCCCGGGTCGCTCGGCCTGCGCCGAGTGCCTCGACCTCGCGCGCGCCTCGCGGGATCCCGGCTGGCCTGCGGTTCTGGCGCAGCTGCTCCACCGGTCGCAACCGTGGTCGGCCTCCGGCGTCGAGACGATCCTGGCGACCCTCGTCGCCGCCCATGCCGCCCTGCACGTCCTCGCCTATCTCGACCTCGGTGCAGCGGCAGTCGCGACGGCCGAGCCCAGCGCTGTCGACGCGACCTGGGAGGTGTCGCTGCCCTTCGGTGTCCTCAGGCGGCGCAGCTGGCTGCCGCACCCGCTCTGCAGATGTGGCGCGGGGGCCTGACAATGGATGCCATGCAGGATCTCCGCCGCCAGCCGTGCCTCCCCTGTCGGAGCGCCACCCCTCATGAGTGACCTCCCCCGCAAGGCTGTCGTGCGCTCCGCCAAGCTCGCGTCGCTGCCGCTGGGCCTGGCCGGTCGCACGACGCTGGGATTCGGCAAGCGGCTCGGCGGACGCTCCGCAGAGGTCGTGGCCGCCGAGGTGCAGGCCCGCACCGCCGAGCAGGTCTTCAAGGTCCTCGGCGAGCTCAAGGGCGGGGCCATGAAGTTCGGCCAGGCGCTCTCGATCTTCGAGGCGGCCCTGCCCGAGGAGGTCGCGGCCCCCTACCGCGCGACGCTCACCAAGCTGCAGGAGGCCGCGCCCGCGCTGCCGGCCGACCGGGTCCACGGGGTGCTCGCCGCCCAGTTCGGCTCCTCCTGGCGCGACCAGTTCCGCAGCTTCGACGACGTCCCCGCTGCCGCCGCGTCGATCGGCCAGGTCCACCGGGCTGTCTGGTCCGACGGACGTGCCGTCGCTGTCAAGATCCAGTACCCGGGGGCCGCGCAGGCGCTCATGTCCGACCTCACGCAGGTGGGACGGCTGGCGCGGCTGTTCGGCACCATGGTTCCCGGCCTCGACGTCAGGCCGCTCATCGAAGAGCTCAAGGCGCGGATGGTCGAGGAGCTCGACTACACCCTCGAGGCCACCCACCAGCACGCCTACGCGGTCGGCTACGACGGTGACCCTGACATCGTCGTGCCACACGTCGTCGCGGCGAGCGAGCGGGTCATCGTCTCCGAGTGGCTCGAGGGCACCCCCCTCTCGCAGATCATCGCCTCGGGCACGAAGGCCCAACGAGACCGCGCCGGGCTGCTCCTCACCCGGTTCCTCTTCTCCGGGCCCTCCCGTGTGGGGCTGCTGCACGCCGACCCGCACCCGGGCAACTTCCGCCTGCTCGCCGACGGGCGCTTCGGCGTGCTCGACTTCGGCGCGGTCAACCGCCTGCCCGACGGCCTGCCGCCCTCCATCGGCCGGCTGCTCACCGTGGCCCTGCGCCAGGATGCCGACGCGCTGCTCGAGGGCCTGCGCCTCGAGGGCTTCATCAAGCCGGACTCCCGCGTGCAGCCTGCGAGCCTGCTCGACTACCTCCAGCCCTTCGTCGAGCCGGTGTCCACCGAGAACTTCTCCTTCAGCCGCGCATGGCTGCGCGGCCTCGCCGGCCGGATCAGCGACCCCCGCCAGGGCGACTACTGGACCGGGATGCAGATCACCCTGCCGCCGTCCTACCTGCTCATCCACCGGGTGACGATCGGCGGTATCGCCGTCCTCTCGCAGCTGGAGACCGAGGCGCCGTTCCGGGCAGAGATGCAGCGGTGGCTGCCGGGGTTCACCGGCTGAGACGCGGCAGCCGGGGTGCCGGCACCACCAGGCCTGGTCGAGGAAGGCTCCTCGGCCGGCATGCCGCGCCCTGCGCAGCTCACCGTCAGGGCAGCTGCTGATGCGAGGTGAGCATGGGGGCGAGGAGGTCACCCTGAGCATCCACCCGGGCGAGGACGTCGGCGGCCTCGAAGCGCAGGTCGTCCGCGGACGTCGCCCGCTCGACCTCCGCCCACGTCACCGGCGTCGAGACCGTGGGGGTCGGGCGGGCGCGCAGGGAGTAGGGCGCCACCGTGGTCTTGGCAGGGTTGTTCTGGCTCCAGTCGACGAGCACCTTGCCCGGCCGAAGCGACTTCGTCATCCGGTGGACGACGAGGGCCGGGTGCTCGCGCTCGAGCCGCTGGGCGAGCCCCTTGGCGATCTCCGAGGTACGCCCCGGCCCGCTGGAACCGACCGGGACGTAGAGCTGCAGGCCCTTGGAGCCCGAGGTCTTCACCCACGCCTCGAGGTCCTGATCGGCGAGCACCTCGCGCAGCAGCAGCGCGACCTCGGCGCACGCCAGCACGTCAGCCGGCGCTCCAGGGTCGAGGTCGAGGACGAGGAGGTCCGGCCCGAGCGGCCTGCCATCGGCGTCCGTGCGCCACTGCGGGACGTGGATCTCGACCCCGGCGAGGTTGGCGACCCAGAGCAAGGTCGGGAGGTCGTCGACGACGACGTAGTCGATGGTCTCGCGGCCCTTGCTGCTGCCCGGTGCCGGCAGGGTCACCCGCCGCACCCACTCCGGCGTCCCCTTGGGCGCGTTCTTGGCGAAGAAGCCGGTGCTCTCGACACCGTCGGGGAATCGCTGGAACGATGCCGCTCGTCCGGCGACGTGGGGAAGCATCACCGGTGAGACTCTCGCGTAGTAGTCGAGGATCTCGCCCTTGGTGAAGCCGGACGGGTACAGCACTTTGTCCAGGTTCGTTACTCGGAGGGACATTCCGTCCACATCGAGGACCCCAGGAGACGCCATCTGGTGCCGTTTCCACCCTTCTGAGCACGGGAAACGTGACGATCATGCAGACCATCTGGAAGGGCGCCATCTCCTTCGGCCTCGTGACCATACCGGTGAAGCTGTACTCCGCCACCGAGGAACGGGGGGTGTCCTTCCACCAGGTCCACGCCGCTGACGGCGGGCGGGTCCGCTACAAGCGGGTGTGCGAGGTCGACGGCGAGGAGGTGCCCTACCGCGAGATCGCCAAGGGCTACGACCTGCCGGACGGCGACACCGTCGTGCTCACCGATGAGGACTTCGCGCAGCTGCCGCTGTCGAGCAGCAAGGA
Organism: Actinomycetes bacterium; assembly: GCA_038322045.1. Taxonomy (GTDB): domain Bacteria; phylum Actinomycetota; class Actinomycetes; order JBBQFP01; family JBBQFP01; genus JBBQFP01. The sequence goes on from JBBQFP010000058.1 coordinate 5,505, forward strand.
GATCGACGTCCTCCAGTTCGTGCCGATGGACCAGGTGGACCCGCTGTACTTCGCCAAGGCCTACTACCTCTCTGCCGACAGCCCCGGGGCCAAGCCGTACGCGCTCCTCGCGCGGGCGCTGGCCAAGGCCGGCAAGGTCGCGCTGGTCAAGGTCGCGCTGCGCAGCCGCGAGTCCGTCGCCCTGTTGCGACCCAAGGACGGCGTCCTCGTGCTCCAGACCATGCTCTGGCCCGACGAGGTGCGGGACTCCTCGGCGGTGGGACCCCCGGAGGACGTCGAGCTGCGCCCTCAGGAGATCGCCATGGCGGAGTCCTACATCGAGACCCTCGGGGGGGACTTTGACCCGTCGCTGTTCGTCGACGGCTACCGGGCGGCGCTCGAGGAGCTCGTGGCGGCGAAGACTGCGGGCCGTGCGCCGACCCCTGCGACGTCTTCGCACGTCGACGGCGGCAAGGTCCTCGACCTCATGGCCGCGCTGCAGGCCAGCGTCGACGCCGCCCGGGCCGCTCGGGACGACCGTGCGGGTGGGTCTTCCGGGTCGGATCGCGCGGCTGCTCCCGCCATCAAGCCGGTGAGGACCACCGGAGGGGCGGCGGGCCCGAGCAGCCCGACGGCGTCGCGGGGCAGCGGAACCTCGGCGAAGGGGTCGGCCCCCGCCGCGGCCAAGACGTCCGGCGCGGCAACGGCGAAGACGTCAGGGGCAGCAGCAGCGAAGACCTCAACTGCCTCCGCGCGCAAGCCGGCGAGCGCCGTCGCGGCCAAGACGGCGAGCGCCGTCGCGGCGAAGGCGCCGAGCACGTCGGCGAAAGCGAAGAGCACCGGCAAGGGTGCGTCGGCGAAGGCGGCGCCTGCCGTGGGGAAGGCCACGGCCGCCAAGGCCAAGCCGGTGTCGCGGGCAGCCTCGTCAGGCGAGGTCGCCAAGTCCACGAGCCGGGCGCGCAAGACGGCGTAGCCCCGTGCTCGAGGGCGTCGGCCTCAGACGAGGACCGCCCAGCCGTGCGCCGGCAGCCGCACCGCTCCCGGGCCCACCTCTCCGACGCCTGCCGCCACGGTCCACGACCCTCCCGGGAGGGGCAGGCTCGTCGGCTCGTCCTCGAGGCTGAGCGCCACGGCGATCCGTCGTCCGTCAGGACTGCCGAGGGGGTCCTGGGCGACCGGAGCGTCGGTGCCGTCGGGGCTGTCAGTCCTGTCAGTGCCGTCGGGGTTACTGCTCGCGGAGGGTTCGCCGGGCCCAAGGACGTTGCGCGCCGATGTCGTCAGGACGAGTGTCGTGTTCGTCAGGTGACTGACCTCCGTGACGCCGTCTGCCAGCCACGGCCGGGCTCGCCGCAGGGCGATGAGCTGTCGGTGGACGTCGAGCATCGGCTCACCGAGCTTGGAGAGCTGGTCAGGTCGCTCAGGGAAAGGCGGGCGCACCTCGTCGTCCCCACCGAGCCGGTCGAACTTCACCCCGGTGAATCCCTGCTCGTCGCCGGAGTAGACGACGGGGGTGCCGGCGACACCCAGGAGCACCGCGACGGCGTGCGGCACGTGACGCCGGTCGTCCAGCCGGCTGGCGATCCGCGTCGTGTCGTGGTTTCCGAGGAAGGTGACCGGGACGAAGGTCGAGAGCAGCTCGGCGTGGCGCCCGAGGGCATGGGCGAGCTCGAAGAAGTTTCGGTCGACGATCGCGCTGCCGATGGCCTTCCACAGCTCGTACTGGGTGACCGAGTCCATGCCGCTTGAACGGACGATCTCGGCGTAGTCGCCGTGGATGACCTCGCCGAAGACCCAGGCGTCCGGATGGGTCGTGTGCAGCTCGGCGAGGACGGGAGCCCAGAACGACGGTGGGACGGCGTACGCGGCGTCGAGCCGCCAGCCGTCAGCCCCCAGGTCGCACCAGTACCGCATGACGTCGCTGACGTAGCGGGCGACGTCGGGGCTGTTGTGGTCGAGCTCGACGAGGCGCGCGTGCCCCTCGAAGACGTCGGCGTCCGGCTCGCCGCCCGCCGCCGGCCAACGCAGGCGGAACCATGACGCAGTGGGGCCGGCTGGGCCGTCCTCCAGCGCTCGCACAAAGGGCTCGAAGCGGCGGCCCACATGGTTGAAGACGCCATCGAGGACCACCTGAAGGCCCAGCTCGTGCGCGGTGCGGAACACCGCGACGAGGTCCTCGGTGTCCCCGAGGCGCGGGTCGACGACCCGGTGGTCGACGGTGTCGTAGCCGTGGGTCTCGGAGGCGAAGACCGGTCCGAGGGCGAGACCTGACATGCCCAGCTCGGCGGCGTAGCTCAGCCAGGGCAGCAGCGCGGGCAGCCGGTGCGCCACGCCAGCCTGCGCCGCGGCCTCCCGCGGTGCGCCGAGGAACCCCAACGGGTAGACGTGCCACCACGTGCCGGACGGGACGCGCTCGCTCATCGCGCCATCGGATCACACCCGGCGTGCGGCGCGCTCCGCAGCCCCTCGCGCACCTGGGTGCCGGAGCCGACATGCGTCGTCCCACCCGGCCTGCTGCCGGGTGGGACGACGGGTCGGTGACGCGGGACGGGGTGCGGTCGGGTGCTGGCCTTCGTGCGTCAGAGCGACGCGGCGAGGCTCATGGCACGGCGGGCACGCTGCGAGGCCGCAGCGGCGTTGCGCTGCGCCCGACGGGCGCGGCGCAGGAGGATCACACGGCGCATGCGCTCGGCGTCCTCGAGGTTGGCCTGGTGCTGGGCACGAGCCAGGTCCTGGTAGAGCAGGTTCATGGCGGTTGGGTCCTTCATGTGAGGTGAGACGTCGGGACTGTCATGTCGGTTGCGCCTCGGCGCGGCGGCGTGAATCCGCAAGACCGCCGGGTCGGCAGTCCTGTCACGCCGCGGCCGAGGCCTGGGCGGGCTGTTCCTTGCGTGGGCGGCCTCTCGGGCGCTTGCGCGCCACGACCTCGCCGGCGAGCACGAGCTGGCCACCCCAGACACCCCAGGGCTCCTCGCGCTCCAGAGCGCCGGTGAGGCACTCACGTGAGACCGGGCAGTCGAGGCAGAGCGCCTTCGCGAACTCGACGTCGGCCGGCGACTCGGCGAAGAACAGCTCGGGGTCGTGCACCCGGCAAGGCAGCTCGACCTCGAAGAGGTCGCTGAGCGCCAGCAGGGGTTGGCTCATCGTGTGCACGGGTTCCTCCGTGTCGGGCTGGGCGTCCAGGAGCTGGTGACTGGGTCGCAGGCTGCTCATGGGGTCCTCGCTCGTTCCCGGACGCGGCGTCCGGGAGGTCGTGGTCGGGTGGTGTCCGACGGCGATCCGCGAACCGAACCGTTGCAGGGCAACGAAAAGGCCGCGGATCCCGAGTCGGGTCCGCGGCCGTGGGGGCTACCGGTCGAGCTAGACCGGTGGGCTCACAGTCAGGTGACCCGAGACATCGTCGGAGGGGTTGAGGGCAGACGTCTTCCGCGTGCGGAGAGCAACGCCGGGCGAGACGAGGCGGTAGCACTGCGCCGTGGTGTGGAACCGCGGCTGCGCGACTGCGCGAGCAAACGCTGTGCTGGCGCTCGGGGCGACGGTGGTGAGCGGCGTCCGGACGACCGTGCCAACGACGTCGACGAAGAAGGTGTTACGCACCGGGGCTCACCACCTCTGCGATCCCGACCCTGCCTGCTGGCGACTCCAGAGGCACAGGGGTTCTTGCGGACTGTCAGGTCTTTCGACCTGTCACCGAGGTTAGGGCGAACCCCGCGAGGAGTGCAAGGGATTTATCGCGACGGGTCGGCGACGGCTCCTGAGCACAGGGCGAGCACCGCGTCACCGTAGCGCTCGAGCTTCGCGCCACCGATGCCTGGGATCTCGAGCAGCGCGCTACGGCTGGCCGGGCGAGACATCGCGATGGCGGTGAGGGTGGCGTCGGTGAACACGACGTAGGCCGGCACCTTGCCCTCCTTCGACGTCTCGAGCCGCCAGCTCTTCAGCCGGTCCATGAGCTCCTCGTCGACGTCGACGGGGCACTGGGCACAACGGCGCAGCTTGCGCTCGGCCGCCGTGAGCAGGGCCCGCCCGCAGGCCAGGCAGTGCGCTGGACCCGACGCCGACCGTCGGTTGCCCGAGGGCCCGCGCGCCGGCGCTGGTGAGTCCGATGCCGAGGAGCCCGGCGGGCGGACTCCGTCGAGGAACCGCGACGGCGACCTGCTGGCACGCGACCCCGGCGAGCGAGCCGCAGCCCACGACACCGTGAGGTGCTCGCGGGCGCGCGTGACCCCGACGTAGAGGAGCCGCCGCTCCTCCTCGACAGCCTCGTCACCCTCGGCCATGGCGATCGGCAGGAGGCCCTCGCTGACCCCGACGAGGAACACCGCGTCCCACTCCAACCCCTTGGCGGCGTGCAGGGTCGCGAGGGTGACGCCGTCGACCGTCGGGACGTGCTGTGCGGCGGCCCGTTCGGCGAGCCGGGACACGAGATCGCGCAGCCCGGCACCGGGGGCTGAGGCGGCGAGGTCGTCGGCGATGCGGACGAGTGCCGACAGCGACTCCCAGCGCTGGCGCACGGCCCCGGAATCCGACCCTCGTGGCGGCTCGGTGCTCCAGCCGACTCCGGCAAGCACGGCTCGCGTGTCAGCGCCGAGGTCTCCGGGATCGGCCGACGCGACGGCCGCACCGCGCAGGAGTCGGATGGCCTCGCGGATCTCGGGTCGCTCGAAGAACCTCGCTCCCCCACGGACGAGGTAGGGGATGCCGGCGTCAGCCAGCGCCTGCTCGTAGCCCTCGGACTGGCCGTTGGTGCGGAACAGGACGGCGACCTCGGCGGCAGGCACGCCCCCGGCGATGAGAGCAGCGATCGCCGCGACGGCCCCGGCGGCCTCGGCCGGCTCGTCGGAGAACTCGACGAAGCGGGGTGCCGGACCGGCGGGGCGCTGGGCGAGGAGCTCGAGGCGCTGGCGAGCAGCCGCTCCGCGGGCCGGCTTGAGCAGGCCGTTGGCCACGGCGACGACCTGCGGGGTCGAGCGGTAGTCGCGAACGAGCCGGACGACGGAGGCGTCGGGGTAGCGCTGCTGGAAGCCGAGCAGGAACGAGGGCGTCGCGCCGGTGAAGGTGTAGATCGTCTGGCTGGGGTCACCGACGACGCACAGGGAGTCGCGACCACCGAGCCACAGGTCGAGCAGCCGCTGCTGGAGGGGGCTGACGTCCTGGTACTCGTCGACGGTGAAGTGCCGGTACTGGGAACGCACCTGCTCGGCGACGCCGTCGTCGCTGTCGAGGATCGCCGCCGTCATGAGCAGGACGTCCTCGAAGTCGATGACCCGCCGCTCGGACTTGACCTCCTCGTAGGCCGACAGGAGCCCCGCCGTCGTCGCGGCGTCGAGCCCGGCGGCCGGCGGCCGACCCGAGGCGGTGACGGCACGGACGTAGTCGTCCGGCGCGACCTGGGTGACCTTGGCCCACTCGATCTCGGCTGCGAGGTCGCGGAGGATCGTGCGGTCGACCCCCACCCGGACCCGGCCCGCGGCCTCGGCGACGAGAGCAAGCTTGCGCTCGATGATCGGCCACGGCTCGCCACCGACCGCCCGTGGCCAGAAGTACTGCAGCTGGCGCAGCGCCGCCGAGTGGAACGTGCGCGCCGCGACCGTCGGCACGCCGAGGGCTCCGAGCCGCTCCCGCATCTCGCCTGCCGCGCGAGCCGTGAAGGTCACGGCGAGGACCGACCGCGGGTCCATGACTCCGGAGTGGACGCCGTAGGCGATGCGGTGGGTGATGGCGCGGGTCTTTCCGGTCCCGGCGCCGGCGAGCACGCACACCGGGCCATGGACCGCCGAGGCCACCTCGCGATGCTCGGGGTCCAGGGCCTCGAGGACGTCGTCGGCGCCGGGGGTCATGGGGAGATCCTCCCAGGCCGCGCCGACAGGCTCTGCGCTCGTCCACAGGCAACGGTCTGGGAAGAAGTGGGGCGGGCGTCCGTGTTGGCGACGACGAGCACGAGCGCGGCGCCGTCGTCCGGCACGCCGCACGCGACGACCTCGAGGAGCCCGGCCGATGTCCGCCCCAGCCACCGACATTCCTGAGACCACCGAGCTGGTCACCATGTACAGCACCCCGTGGTGCGGCTACTGCCGCCGGCTCAAGAGCCAGCTCGACCGCGAGGGCATCGCCTACTCCGAGGTCGACATCGAGCAGGACCCGGAGGCCGCCGACCTCGTCACGCAGATCAACGGCGGCAACCAGACGGTCCCGACCGTGACCTTCCCCGACGGCTCTGCGATGACCAACCCCTCGCTCGCCCAGGTCAAGGCGCGGCTCGGACTCTGAGGCGGCCGCCTGACGCCGCCTGACGCCGGGCGGGTGCCGCGCCGACTGGTCGGCCTCAGGGCGAGTCGGGCAGGTGTCCGCCGAACCAGTCCTCGATGAGGCGGCGGGCGATCGAGACGTCGGGCGGGAGCAGCACCGTCCCTGCTCTCACGTCCGCGGCGAGCTGCTCGCGGGTGAACCATCGCGCCTCGGCGATCTCCGTACCGTCAGCCCGCACCTCGGTGCCGGTCGCCCGCGCCGTGAACCCGAGCATGAGCGACGAGGGGAACGGCCAGGGCTGGCTCGCGACGTAGCGCGGGTCGACGACGGTGACGCCGACCTCCTCGGCGACCTCCCGGACGACGGCCGCCTCGAGGGGCTCCCCCGGCTCGACGAACCCGGCCAGGGTCGAGAACCGGCCCTCGGGCCACCCGACGTGGTGGCCGAGCAGCGCGCGGTCGTCGTCGTCGGTGATCAGCATGATCACAGCGGGGTCGGTGCGCGGGTGGTGCTCCCTGCCGTCCTCGGGGCAACGGCGCACGGCCCCGGCCGCTGCCACCTCGGTCACGGTGCCGCACTGCGGGCAGCGCGGGTGCGAGGCGTGCCACAGAGACAGGGCGACGGCGTGGGTGAGCAGACCCGCGTCGCGGTCGTCGAGAGCAGCGCCGACCTCGCGCAGCCCCGCCCAACGCACCGCGGCGATGTCGTGGGCTGGCGCCTCGACCGGGTCGGGCTGGGCGGGCTGCGGCTGGGCGGGCTGCGGCTGGGCGGCGTGCGGCTGGGCGGCGTGCGGCTCGTCCGCGCCGGCCTCGGGCGCGGCGGCCTCGGGCGCGGCGGCCTCGGAGACGGCCTCGGGCGCGGCGGCCTCGCCTGCGCCGGCCTCGGAGACGGCGAAGTAGGCGATGCCGTCCTCGACGCCGAGGAGCAACCGACCCGCCGAGTCGTCCACCTCGGCCGGAGCGACGAGCGCGAGACGCGGAGGGTCCCCTGTTACCGGGGCCGTGCCCTCGACCAGGCGCAGCACCAGGGTGGCGGGGTCAGCCCACGCGGCCTCGAGCCATGCCTCGTCGGTCCGTCGGTCCCCGGAGCGGTCGACCGTCGCTCGCGACAGCGGCAGCGGCCGCTGGGCAGGCGGGCGGGCGGCGTCTGTCACCTCGCGGACGATAGCCCGACGGCCTGACGGTCGCGGTCGCCCGCCGGTTAAGCGACGAGCAGCACTGCCGGGTGCCGGTCGCTCGAGCCGTGCTGTGGCCGGGCGGAGCTGCCCGGCACCACCTAGCGTGTGGGGATGCCGGTGCGGATCGCGACGCTCAACCTGCTCCACGGGATCCGGCGCTCCGACGGCGCGGTCGACCCCTTGGACCTCTCCGTCGTCATGGACGCCCTCGGCGCCGACGTCCTGGCGCTGCAGGAGGTCGACCGCGGCCAGCAGCGCTCGCACGGGGCCGACCAGACCCGGCTCGTGGCGGCTGGCGGAGCGGCCCCGTGCTGGAGATTTCTGGCGACGGTCCACGGGACGCCGGGCTCGCGCCGCGACTGGGTGCAGGCGCCTCACGTCGACGTCGGCGCTCACCACGAGCCTGGCTCCGCCCCTGGGGGTCGACCCTCCGGCGGGCACCCCGGAACCGCGGCCGTGGACCGTAGGGCCCCAGCGATGGTCGACGGGGAGCCCGCGCCCGTGCCGGAGTACGGCATCGGCCTCGTGTCTCGGCTGCCCGTGCTCACGTGGCACAGCCTGCGCCTCGGTGGGGCTCCGTTCGGCGTGCCGCTGCTCGTGCCCGCGGGGCGTCGGGTGAGGCCGATGTACGTGGCGGACGAGCCTCGCGGCGCGCTCGCTGCCGTCGTGGCCCTGCCCGGCGGCGGGACTGTGACCGTCGTGAGCACCCACCTGTCCTTCGTCCCCGGGTGGAACGTGCACCAGGTGCGACGGCTCCGCCGCTGGGCGGCCACGCTGCCCCAGCCCGTCGTCATCGCCGGCGACCTCAACCTGCCGGGCCGGTGGGCGCCCCGGGTCTCAGGCTGGAGCGCCCTGGCGTCCGAGCCGACGTATCCCGCGCCTGCCCCCCGGATCCAGCTCGACCACCTGCTCACTGGCGACCCGAACCTGCTCCGCGCCGTCGCAGCGGGCAGCATCACGTTCGACATCTCCGACCACGCGGCGCTCTGGGCTGACCTCGACCTGCGCTGACGGCAGCGGAGGCGGCGTCACCCGCTCGACGCCGGGACCGACTCGAGCAGGGCGGCGAGCCCCTCGGCGTCGGGGAGGTCCTCGGGGCGCACGGTGACGTCGGGCCCGACGTAGTGGAAGCCGGCGCGCACGTCGTCGGGGTCGACCCCGGCCAGCGCCGCCCAGGCCAGCCGGTACGCGGCGAGCTGGATCGCTGCCGACCGAGCCGAGGCTCCCGTCGGGATGCGCCCGGTCTTCCAGTCGATGACGTCGTAGCGTCCGTCGTCGTCGCGGAAGATCGCGTCGATGCGACCACGCACGACGACACCCGCGACCGTCGTCTCGAACGGCACCTCGACCTCGACGGGCACCCGGTCGCCGAACTGACCGGCGACGAAGGCCGCACGCAGCTCGTCGAGCCCCTCGGAGCCGTGCTCGTCGTCGGCGGCCCCCGGCACCTCGTCGATGTCGAACAGCGCTGGTGAGCGGAAGCGCCGCTCGAGCCACGCGTGCAGCGCCGTGCCACGCCGGGCCAGCGGGGCGGGCTCGGCCGGCATCGGTCGCCGCAGCCGCAGGGCGAGGGCGGCAGGGTCGCGGTGCAGCGCGACGAGGTCGGACACGGAGACCCCTCCCGGCAGCTCGACGACGTCAGCGCGGCGAGCCTCGTCGCGCTCGCCGAGCAGCCGCTCGACCTCCTCGTGCCAGGCACGCACCTGGACCGCGTCCACCTGTGCCTCTCCCGCCGCGTGACCCCGGGCACGCACCTGGACCGCGTCGGCCTGCGCACCTCCCGCCGCGTCAGCCCGGGCATCTCCCCCCGCGTCGCCGTCTCGCGCCCCGGCTGCCGGCGGCAGGGCCGCGACCGGGCCCGGGCCATCCGCGCAGGCCATGGCGTCACGGACGGCTGCTGCGGACTGCTCGAGGACGACGCGCTGCTCGGCGCTCAGCGCATCGAAGGGCCACGGGTGGGTCCGGGAGGACGACGCGGCGGGACTCACGGCGTCCGGCAGCGGTTCGGGCGCCCACGCCGCGACCTCGACGACGCCGGAGTCGACGTGCTCGACCAGCTCGGTGAGGAAGACCGACTGCGGCCGCGCCTTGACCCCGGTGCCCCAGCGGTGACCGGACACGAGAAGCACCAGCTTGGCACGGGTGACGGCGACGTAGGCCAGGCGCCGCTCCTCGAGGAGGTCCCGCTCCTCGCACCGGGTCTTGAGCTCCGCGAGCGCCTGCTGCAGCTCGGCGTGGTCGGCGCACCGGTCCAGCGACAGCTCGGGGAGGTCGTCTCGGTCGCCACGCAACGGGAACGGCAGGACGCTCGCCGAGCGAGCCCAGCTCGTCGACGACCTGGGCTTGCCGGGGAAGATGCCCTCTGCCACCCCGGCGACGACGACGACCGGCCACTCGAGGCCCTTGGCGCCGTGCACGGTGACGATGGTCACGGCGTCACGTCTCGTGTCGGGCTCGCCGCGTGCCAGACCCCGCTCTTCGTCCTCGGCGGCCTCGAGCCACCGGCAGAACGCCGAGGGCGACGCGTGTGTCTCCTCCTCGGCGAACGCCGACGCGGTGTCGAGGAAGGCCTCGAGGTGAGCCCTGCCCCGCTGCCCCCCCGAGGCTCCGACGGCGACCTCGACGTCGAGACGGGTGGTGGCGATGATCTCGTTGACGAGATCGGGCAGCGGCTGGGTGCTGCGGCGGCGCAGCGACCTCAGCTCCGCGCGCAGTGCGCTCAGCCGCTCCCAACCCGCGGGCGAGTACCGGGTCGGAGGGCCGAGATCCTCGAGGGCCTCGACGATGTCGGCCGGCAGGTCGTCGGCGTCCGACGAGGCGCCCGTGGCGTCAGGGCTGAGCTCGCGGGCACGCCTGCCGAGCGCCACGAGGTCCCGCGGCCCGAGCCTCCACCGGGGGCCGGCAAGGAGCCGCATGAGCCCCACGCCGCCTCGCTCGCCGGCGAGCACCCGGAGCACCGCGACGACGTCAGCGACCTCGGCTGTGGCGAGGAGCCCGCCAAGGCCGGCGACCTCGACCGGGACGCCGCGTTCGGCGAGGGCGGCCGCCAACGGAGGCATCTGGGCTCGCTTGCGGACGAGGATCGCGACATCACCCGGGGCGTAGGCCGACGGCGCAGCGACCGGATCCTCTGGGCCGCCGAGCAGCGCCGCGACCTGATCGGCCACCCAGCAGGCCTCGTCGTCCTCGGTCTCGTGCAGCGCAGCGACGACGCGACCCGGAGGGGCTGCCGTGCCCGCGGTCAGCTCGGGGACGGGGACTCCGGTCGCGCGCAGCGGTCCGGCGACGGTGTTGGCCACCTCGAGGATCGTGTGGGCGTTGCGGAAGCTCGTCGAGAGCGTGAAGGTGCGCGCCGGGCCGAGCCGGTCGGCGAAGTCGGTGGGGAACCGAGTGAGGTTGCCCGCGCTCGCGCCGCGCCAGCCGTAGATGGACTGGCACGGGTCCCCGACCGCCACGACGGGATGACCGCCGCCGAAGAGCGCCTGGAGCAGGCAGCGCTGCGCGTGCCCGGTGTCCTGGTACTCGTCGAGAAGGACGACGTCGAAGCGGTCGCGCTCGGTGATTCCGACCTCGGGGTGCGCCTGGGCGACCTGCGCCGCGAGCGCCACCTGGTCACCGAAGTCGATGGCGTCGGCGTCGGCCTTCGCTGCGGTGAAGCGCTCGACGAGGCCGAGCAGCTGCTCGCGGGCCGCGAGCCCCTCGAGCAGCTCCGACACGGGCTTGGGCAGGCTCGACCGTCCGCGGTGGGCGCCCCTGGGCATCTCACTCACCTTGGCGCGGACCACGGTGGCGAGCGCGCGGAGGTCCGTCGGCGTCGCCTGGTGCTCGGCCAGGTCGCCAGCAAGGGCGAGGGCGCGCTCCGTGACTGTGCCCGGGGACCACGGCACGGCGTCCATCGGTCCGTCGTAGGAGTCGACGACCTGGGTCATCAGCTGCCAGCAGGACGCGGCGCCGAGCAGCCGTGACCGAGGCTCCCGGCCCAGCCGCAGGGCGTTCTCGGCGAAGACCCGGCCTGCGTAGGAGTGATAGGTCGACACCGTCGGGCCGGCCGCGAGCATCGCCGGCTCCGGGCTCGAGGGCACCGGGTCCAGGCGCGCCAGCAGCCCGCGCACCCGCTCGGCCAGCTCGCCGGCTGCCTTGCGGGTGAAGGTCAGCCCGAGGATGCGCTCGGGCTCGACGAGACCGTTCGCCACCAGCCAGCAGACCCGCAACGCCATCGTCTGGGTCTTGCCGGAGCCGGCCCCGGCGATGACGAGCGCAGGCGCCAGCGGGGCCTCGATGACAGCGACCTGCTCCGCCGTCGGCGGGTGAGGGAGGCCGAGCGCACGGGCCAGCTCGACCGCAGGCAGGACCCGCCGCCCGCTCGTCACGTGGCCAACCCGCGCGCTCATGACTCCCCCTCGTCCTCGACCTGCAGCTGGCAGCTGCTGGCGACGTCGCAACGACGGCACCCGGCACCCGCGCGAGCGTCGAACTGCG
>JBBQFP010000059.1:0-17370 GCA_038322045.1 Actinomycetes bacterium
CCCCACCAACACTGGCGACCCGCCCACCACCACCCCGCACGACACCGCGGCGCCGGGCTGCCACCCCGGCAACCCCCGGACGGCCCACCACCGGGCGGCCCACCACCACACCCGCGAACCTGACAGGACCCCGACAGCAGCTACTCCCGCCTCTGCGCACTTGGGCGCTGACGCTCAAGCCGACCTGCTCGGTGCCCGGGCTTCGACGAGCGAGCGAGATCAGTGGACGATCCGCGCTGCGCCCGATCGAGACCGCCGACCAGTTCCTACAACTCGTTCACAGCGACGCGGCGGACACGACCGGTCGTCGTCCACCGCTGACGAGTCCCGCGCGGGACACCGAGCAGGCACTTCAGGCCAACTTCGCCGGAGCACACGCGCTCCCTCGAGGCGCTGATACATCCGTGTACTGTCCCGTCCGTGGGGGACCTAGAGCCTGGACTCTACGAGTCGCTCATCACAAGCGAGCTACAGGCCAGGCTCGACGGCCTCTCTGACGCCCTGATCCTGCGCCGTCGTGACCTCAGCAGTGCTGATGCTCCGGATCGGGTCGCTTGGCACGTCAGCCAGCAGGTCGAGCGCGCCCTGTTGGATACGAATGAAGAGGACCGAGTCCACGTCGCCCTCCTTGTGGCGCGGACCCTTCTCGAGCGCCTCGGCGAGGTCGCCGGCGCCGACGAGAGCGCGCGCCTCATGGAACCGGCGTCCGTACTCCATGCGATCCTTCGACGTCGCCCGGACGGCAACCCTGAAGAGCTCGGCGCCCCGGTGATCCCACTGCTGGACACGACGTTGCTGACCAACGCGCCGGGCGAGCCGACGCTCTGGAGCCAACTGGGCTCGGAGATCGCCTCGGCCGAGTCCATCGACCTCATCATGGCGTTCATCAGGCGAAGTGGGATAGCACCACTGCTCGACAAGCTGCGCCGACACTGCTCAAGCGGCCGCGCGCTTCGCGTCCTGACGACGACCTACACCGATTCCACGGAGGGAGAAGCACTCGATCAACTGGCCGCGCTCGGCGCCGACGTCCGTGTCTCCTATGACCTCGGGTCGACGCGTCTGCATGCCAAGGCGTGGGTCTTTCGTCGAGATCCCTTCTCGACTGCCTACGTCGGCTCATCGAACCTGACCCGCTCCGCCACAGTCACTGGTTTGGAGTGGAACGTCAGGCTCTCTGCCGCACGCAACCCTGACGTCATCGCCAAGTTCGGGGCGGTCTTCGAGAGCTACTGGTCGAGTGGCGACTTCGTGCCATACAACGCGGACCAGTTCAGGTCCGAGCAACGGCGCGCGGGCCGCTCGGACACCGGACCCAGGATCCTGCTGAGTCCACTCGAGGTCACGCCTCATCCCTACCAGTCGCGCCTGCTCGAACTTCTCGAGGTCTCGCGCCAGCGGGGCCACCACCGCAACCTGCTCGTCGCCGCGACCGGTACCGGCAAGACGGTCATGGCAGCGCTCGACTACGCGACACTTCGCGGCCAACTGGACAGGTCCAGACTGCTGTTCGTCGCACACCGCGAGGAGATTCTTGATCAGAGTCTGGCGACGTTCCGCCACACGCTGCGTGAGACGCAGTTCGGTGAGAAGTGGGTCGGCCAGTCGCGGCCTCGCGACTTTGACCACGTCTTTGCCTCGATCCAGAGCCTCAATGCGAACGGCCTCGCCTCCCTGAGGCCCGACCACTTCGACGTCGTGATCGTCGACGAGTTCCACCATGCTGCAGCATCGTCGTACGAGCGCGTCCTGAACTGCCTCAAGCCCAAGGAGCTGCTGGGCCTGACTGCGACGCCGGAGCGCAGCGACGGCCTATCGATCCTGCATTGGTTCGACGACCGCATCGCCGCCGAACTGCGGCTGTGGGATGCAATCGACCAACAGCACCTCGCCCCCTTCGTCTACTACGGCGTACACGATCAGGTCGACCTCCGCGCGATTCCCTGGCGGCGCGGTCAGGGCTACGACGTCGACCAGCTGACGAACCTCTACACGAGCTCAGATGCCTGGGCCAGGATCGTCGTCAAACAGGTAGCTGCTCGTACAGACGTGACGTCGATGCGAGGACTCGGATTCTGCGTCAGCATCAAGCACGCCCAGTTCATGGCCGAGCACTTCAACCGTCACGACATCGCCGCGGTCGCGATATGGGGCGACAGCCCGCGAGCGGAACGCGAGACGGCGCTGCGTGATCTGGCAGCAGGACGTGTACGCATACTGTTCTCCGTCGACCTCTTCAACGAGGGCGTCGACGTTCCGAACATCGACACGATCCTCATGCTCCGGCCGACAGAGAGCCCCACACTGTTCCTGCAGCAACTCGGACGCGGCCTGCGCAAGACTCGAGACAAGGGCGCGTGTACGGTTCTCGACTTCGTCGGCACGCACCGCAGAGAGTTCCGCTTCGACCGTCGCTACCGGGCCCTCCTCGGTGGCTCTCGGCGCGACGTCGAGCGCGCTGTCACCGACGAATTCCCATTCTTGCCTGCGGGCTGCCACATGCAGCTCGACCGTCAGTCGTCAGAGATCATCCTGCGAAGCCTGCGCGAAGCGCTTCCGTCGCGGTGGCCGGCGAAGGTCAGCGAGCTGCAATCACTGCGTCGAGAGCGCGGTGAGCTCGGCCTGAGCTCGTTCCTCGCAGAATCGGGCCTCGATCTCGAAGACGTCTACGAGGGCGCCCACTCCTGGTCGCAACTTCAGGAGGCTGCTGGTGCGCCGACGCTTGCTAGCGGGCCGAACGAGGCTGCTCTCCGGCGCGCCCTCGGTCGCCTCCTGCATGTTGACGACCGCGCGCGTACCGACACGTTTCACCGACTCGCCTCTCTCGCCGAGCCTCCTCAGGTCTCCTCGCTCGGAGAGCGCGATCGCAGACTCGTGCACATGCTGGTAGTCGGCTTAGCCAATCAGCAGCTTTCCGGGTCGCCGTCCCTGCAGCAGGCAGTCGATCTCGTGTGGGCGCATCCACAGGTGCTCGCCGAGGTATCAGAGCTCTCGGCGGTCCTCGATCGCCGAATCGACCATGTCCACACATCCCTGTCGACGCATCCGGAGTCGCCCCTCCAGGTTCACGCCCGGTACTCGCGGATCGAGATCCTTACGGCTCTCGGTCTTGTCGACGGCGCAAGGGCGTTCCCCTGGCAGGCCGGCGTATACGACGCAAGGGCCGCCAGCGCGGACCTGCTGGCTTTCACCCTCGACAAGAGCAGCGGTGGCTTCTCGCCGACCACCCGCTATCGCGACTACGCGATCAGTCCCTCGCTGATCCATTGGGAAAGTCAATCCTCGACACGTGCTGAGAGTGCGACAGGCCTCCGCTACCAGCACCACGAACGGGACGGACGAGCGATTCTCCTCTTCGCTCGCCTGCGGGCCGACGACCGAGCCTTCTGGTTCCTCGGCCCGGCGAGGTATCGCGGACACGTCGGCGAACGACCGCTGGCGATCACGTGGGAGCTGGAGACGCCGTTGCCTGGGGACCTCTACCAAGCGTTTGGCGCGGCGGTGGCGTAGTCGGGCCCTGCGGCGGACCCAGGGACGTCGTCGACCTCCGACGGGCGAGTGGTAGTGCAGGTAGCAGGTGATCGTCCCGGCGATGCCGAACGGCCGCCCGCCGAGGGTGAGCTGCGACCGTGCCGGCCGAACGGTGCCGCCGAGGCGACAATGGAGCCGTGGCCACCGAAGGCAGCGACCCCGGCTCGGCACCGGGCGACCAGCCTCCCGACCCCGGGCGCGAGGGGCTGAGCCGCCGGACGGTGCTCGGCCTCGGCGCAGCCGCCGGAGTCGCCGTCCTCGGCGGTGCCGTCGTCGTCCGGTCCGTCCGCGACGGCGGCTCCGGCCCGAGCACCAGCTCACCGGCCGGACCGACCTCACCCGGCGGACCGACCCGCGACCCCGCGGACCGCTCCCCCAGTCAGACTGCCCGCACCGGCTATCGCGACGTCTCCGCCATGCTGGCGGCCGACCCGTTCCTCGTCGCCCACCGTGGCTGCTCGAGGACCTGGCCCGAGATGAGCGGCTACGCCTATGCCCAGGCGACGGCAGCGGGCTTCGGAGCCCTGGAGCTCTCGTTGTCCCGGACGAGCGACGGCGTCTGGTTCGGGCTGCACGACGCCACGCTGGACCGCACGTCGGGCGTGACCGGACGGACGGCGAACGCGATGACGTGGGCCGAGGTGAGCGGTTACCGCATCCGAGGCTCCGTCGCCGACGACCACCCCGACCAGCCCGACCGCCCCTACCTGCGATGGGAGGAGATGGTCGCGACCCACTACCCCGACCAGGTGATCTTCGTGGACCCGAAGGAGGCACAGCCCTTCGCCGCCGAGCTCGTCGCCCTGATGGACGCCCTCCCCGGCACCGCGCAGGAGCACCTCGTGCTCAAGTCCTTCGGCCGCTCCGGGCCCGACGGCGCCGCGCCGGTGTGGGCGCGGCTCGCCCGCGAGCATGGCTACCGCTCCTGGGGCTACTTCTACGGCGCCGACGCCTCCCGGCTCGCGGTGGACCAGGTGCACTGGGACCTCCTGGGGATGGACTGGGCGGCGGACGGCGACGCCTGGCGCCAGGTCACCAGCTTCGACAAGCCGGTCATCGGCCACATCGTCGCGACGGCCGACCAGGCGGCGAGGGCTCTCGACCGCGGTGCCCGCGGGCTCATGGCCTCAGCGGCGGAGCTCCTCGCGGCCCTCGCCGCGGCGTGACGTCATGACACTCGACGTCACGGCACGGTGGCGGCACGGTAACGCTTCGGTGTCGAGCGGCGGCCGTCCGTCGCGCCGGGGTGCCCGGAATGGCCCCAGCCTCTAGGCTGCGATCATGATCTTTCGGCGGGTGGGCGACCTGCGCCCGTACCCCGAGCACGGGCTCACGCCGCGTGAGTGGACCCGGGTGCCACCGCGGCAGCTGCGCCTCGACCAGCTCGTGACGACGAGGCGGACCCTCGACCTCGAGGCGTTGCTCGCTGAGGACTCGACGTTCTACGGCGACCTGTTCGCCCACGTCGTCGAGTGGGAGGGGACGCTCTACCTCGAGGACGGGCTGCACCGTGCCGTGCGGGCCGCCCTCGCCCAGCGCACGGTGATCCACGCACGGGTCCTCGTCCTGCCGCTCGTCACGGAGGTCGACCTCACCGACACCCCCGCGGCCGAAGGTCGTGCGCCGAGCTCCGTTTCCGCCGGTCGCCGAGGCGTCCCCGGCGGAGCCTCGCCCAGCAGATAACCTCGCTGCCCGTGAGCATGCTGACGCCTCCGGGCACGGGAGCCCGCCGCGCCGGCCGGGCACGCTCAGCCGGCGGCCGCCTCCTCGCCGTGCTCGTCGTCCTCGGAGTCGTCTGCGGCGGCATCTACGCCCTGTGGCGCTTCGGCTTCGGCGGGTCCTCGACCGACGGCGTCTCAGCTTCGGCGACGCCGTCCGCCACCCGGTCGGCGACGAGCACCCCCACCGGCAAGCCCTCGGCCTGCGCCACCGCGGTCCCCACCGGCGTCGCGACGATCAAACCGCCCGCCCCGTCGAAGGTCCGGGTCAACGTCTACAACGCGACGAAACGCTCCGGGCTCGCAGTGACCGTGGCTGCGTCGTTGCGCACTCGCGGGTTCGTCGTCGGCACGGTGTCGAACGACCCGCTCGGGAAGACGGTCGCCGGGACGGCCGAGATCCGCTCCGGCGTGGCCTCTCCGGCGGCGATCACCGTCTGGCTGCACGTGCCCGGCGCCGTGCGGGTCGCCGACACGCGGCGCGACGGCTCGGTCGACCTCGTCCTTGGCAACAGCTGGACTGCGCTGCGCACCCCGGCCCAGGCGGCGGCAGCGGCCGCCGCGCTGGCCACCCCCCGCCCCGCCTGCTGAGCCGCTCGCCGCTACGCGCTCTCGCGCCTCGCCGCTCGCCGCTACGCGCTCTCGCCCGGGTAGACGAGCCCGACCTGGCGGCGCACCTCGTCCATCGTCTCCATGATCGAGATGCTTTCGTCGAGCGGCATGACGTCGCTCTCGGTGCGGCCCTCGGCCACCGCGCGGGCGACCTCACCGGCCTGCAGCCGGATCCCGTGGCCCTCGACCCGCGGGTGGCGGAACTCCGTCGTGCCGTCGAGGTCGATGACGGAGTACGAGGTCGGGGTGTACCAGACTGCGTCGATCTCGATGCGTGCCTCGCTGCCGCTGATCGAGGCGCGGTTCGGCGTGCGGACGTCGAGGGCCGTCGTGATGACGGCGTGGCGCCCCTCGTCGTGCTCGAGGACGAGCGAGGTCTGCCGGTCCACCCCCGTGCTCGTCATCGCGCAGCGAGCGGTGACGGCAGCGGGACGGCCGAGGACCATCGAGGCGAACGAGACGGGGTAGACGCCGAGGTCGAGCAGGGCGCCCCCGCCGAGCTCGGGGTTGTTGATCCGGTGCGCCGGGTCGGTCGGCAGCGACTGCCCGTGGTCGGCCTGGACGGTGCGCAGGTCACCGAGGCGGCCGCCCGCGAGCAGCGCACGGATCTCGGCGACGTGCGGCAGGAAGCGGGTCCACATCGCCTCCATGAGGAAGGTCCCGTTGGCCCGGGCGGCGTCGACGAGGCTGCGCGCCTGCGCGGCGTTGAGCGTGAACGGCTTCTCGACGAGGACGGCCTTGCCTGCCTCGATGGCGAGCATCGCCGCGTCGTGGTGGGCCGGGTGCGGGGTGGCGACGTAGACCGCCTGGACGTCGTCGTCGGCCACGAGAGCCTCGTAGCCGACGTGACGGCGGGGGACGTCGAAGCGCTCGCCGAACGACTCGGCCGCGCCCGCGCTGCGCGAGCCGACGGCGACGACCTCCGAGCGCGGGAGCAGCTGGAGGTCTCCGGCGAACCGTCCGGCGATCTTTCCGGAGCCGATGATCCCCCAGCGCAGGGGTGGCGGCTCGCTGATGGGCTCGGGGCTCATGGCTGGGCACTCCTCGTCGGGGGCCGCGGGTCCACCCGCGGCGGGAATCGGTTGACACGTCATCTAGTTACCACGGACGATGGCAGGGACGACCCTTCCACACCAGCCGACCGCAGGGGTGCGCCCATGACGACCACGACCGTCCCGACACCGACCCAGGACGCCCCCGCCGCGATGCCCGCGCTCTACCTCGGCCACGGCGCCCCGCCGCTGCTCGACGACGCCCTGTGGACCTCGGAGCTCGCCGCGTGGAGCGCCGACCTCCCGCGACCCCGCGGCATCCTCATCGTCTCCGCCCACTGGGAGTCCGCCCCGCTGGCGCTCAGCTCGCCCACCGCAGGCACGCCGCTCGTCTACGACTTCACCGGCTTCGCCCCTCGCTACGACGAGATGACCTACCGGACGCCGGACGCCAGCGCGCTCGCCGCCCTGGTCACCGCGGTGCTGCCCGACTCGATGGACGTCCACCAGCACTCCTCGCGCGGGCTCGACCACGGCGCCTGGGTGCCGCTGCGCGTCATGTACCCCGATGCCGACGTCCCCGTGCTCCAGATGTCGCTGCCGACCCTGCACCCGATGACGCTGCTCGACCTCGGCCGCCGTCTGCGCCCCCTGCGAGAGTCCGGCATCCTCGTCGTCGGGTCGGGCTTCCTCACCCACGGCCTGCCGTTCCTCCGCGACTGGCGGACCGACGCTGCGGCGCCCGGGTGGTCAAGCGAGTTCGACGCCTGGGCCGCGGAGGCGCTCGCCGTCGGCGACGTCGACACCCTCGCCGACCTGAGCCAGGCCCCGGGCATGCCCTACGCGCACCCGACCGTCGAGCACTACGCCCCGATCTTCGTCACGCTGGGGGCCGCCACCGAGCCGGGATCGCCAGTGAGCACGGCAGTCGAGGGCTACTTCATGGGCCTGTCGAAGCGGTCGTTCGCCGTCGCCTGACGGTCCGAGCCGGGCCCTGTGGACGACCACCGGCGCACGACGACGCGGCGGGTCTACAGTCGCGCCGGTGGCAGGGGCTCCCTGCACGGAACGGGGACGACGGTGGATGGCGTGGTCGGGCAGGTCGGCGAGGTGATCACGCGCATCCGTGGGGCCGCCGGCCCCGGTGAGGTCCGGGTGCTCGTCGACGGCTGCGTCGAGCACCTCATCGCCTACAGCGACGTCCACATCGACCGCGGCACCGAGGTGCTCGTCCTCGCCTACCGCGAGGCGTCCTCGGTCGACGTCGTTCCGTGGCCCCTGACCACGACGGGTTCGCTGCCCTAGCGCGGCCCGATCAGCGGCCGAGGGCGTCTGCCTGGGGCCATCACGCGGAAGAGGATGAGCTCCCATGCTCGGCTACCACGTCCCTGCACCGAACCAGACGATGCTCATCTCCGGAGGCCGCCAGAAGGCGACCGCGGGGACGACGCTGCCGTTCCGCATCGTCACCGGGCACGGCGCGTGGGCGGTCCCCCTCTTTCGCAAGGTCTCCTACCTCACCCTCGCCATGCGCGAGGCCACGGTGACCGAGGAGTGCGTGACCCAGCAGGGCATCGCCCTGACCGTGCGCGCCGTCATCGCGTTCAAGGTAGGCAGCGACACGGCTTCCATCGCCGCCGCCGCCCAGCGCTTCCTCGCCGACCAGGGGCAGATGGACGAGCTGACGGGTCAGATCTTCGCCGGCCACCTGCGATCGATCGTCGGGTCCATGACGGTCGAGGCGATCATCCGGGAACGTCAGACTCTCGCCGAGAACGTCCTCGACGCGTCGAAGATCGAGATGGCGAAGATCGGGCTCGCTGTCGACAGCCTCCAGATCCAGTCCATCGACGACAAGGGCAGCGGCTACATCGCCGCCCTCGCCGCGCCGTACCACGCAGCCGTCAACCAGGCGGCCCAGATCGCCCAGTCCGCCGCCGACCAGGCCAGCGCGATGGCCCGCCAGGAGAGCCAGCGCAACCAGTCCGAGTACGCCCGGCAGACCGCCGTCGCGCAGGCTCAGTACCAGTCCGAGATCGACACGGCCCAGCAGCGCGCGTCGCAGGCCGGACCCCTCGCGGCCGCCCAGGCTCAGCAGGCGGTGCTCTCGGAGCAGGCGCTCGTCGCCGCGAAGACCGCAGATCTCCGCGAGGCCCAGCTCGTGGCCGAGGTCGTCAAGCCGGCGCAGGCGGAGGCCGAGCGGATCCGCACGCTCGCCCAGGCCCAGGCCGAGGCGACGAAGCTCAGCGCCGACGCCGCGGCCTCGCAGGGCCGCATCGCGCTCGACCAGGCGATCATCTCCCAGCTGCCCGAGCTCGTGCGTGCCGCCTCCGAGGGGCTCAAGGGGGCGAACCTCACGGTGCTCGACGGCACCGACGGCGTCAACGCCGCCGTCGCGTCCCTGGCGTCGCAGGGCCTGGCGATCCTCGGTTCGGTGACCAAGGGCCTGGGCTCCCGCGAGGGCTGAGGAGGACGATCGCAGCATGACCCTCACGCTGCGCAACTGGGAGCCGTTCCCACTCGATCCCGAGGACATCGGGGCCGCCGTCTGGTCGTCCCCGGCCCGGCCTTCGCCGTCGACCGGGCCGCCGTTGCCGAGCGGCGAGCAGACGTCCAGTCCGACGCCGACGCCGACCCGCGGCTGTTCGACCCCGGCGACCTGTGCGAGATCCGCTCGGCCGCGGAGTCCATGGAGATCAACGACCCGGGGTTCCCCTGCATCATCGTGTCGTCCTCCGGCATGGCCACCACTGGGCGCGTCGGCGACGCTGGCCGGCCGCATCCACGCCGAGCTCGGCTGGAACCCCGTCGTCCCCGAGGACGGCGAGGTCGTGCGGGTCGACTGAGCGCGCCTCAGGCGTCGGCGACGACTGCGCCGTCCTGCACGCGCACCGTCACGGGCGGCAGCGGCCTCGGCGCCGGGCCCTTGACGACCGTACCCGTCGCCGCCTCGTACACCGAGCCGTGGCACGGGCACACGAGCTGCGCGCCCTTGGCGGCGACGGTGCAGCCGCGGTGCGTGCAGGTGGCTGAGAAGGCGACGGCCCGGCCCGCGACAGGCTGCGCCACGACGATCGAGCCGCCGTCCCCCGCCTTGACCACGACCGCACCGCCCACGGGGACGTCGGCGAGCTTCACGAGCGCCGCACCTGCCGGGCTTCCCGACGAGGAACCGGCCGACGGCGTGGGTGGACCCGCTGAGGCTGAGCCCGAGGCTGATGGCGTGGTGGAACCCGGCGATGAGCCGCCGCACGCCGTCAGCACCAGGGCCCCTGCGCCCGCCGCTCCGAGGACGAGGACGTTGCGTCGGGTGGGGTCGTCCATGGCAGTCCCTCTCGCTGGCCGGATGGTGAACCTGGCAACGGCGCCCACGCGCTGGCGGTTCATCGGCCGTCAGGACCGCGTTGACGCTCGCCGACGGGACCGACCCGCTCGTGGTCATCGCCGTGGGGACCGTCGACGCTGGAGCAGAGCTGCCCGAGCACCTCGCCCGCCTCGAGAGCGGTCGTCGCGGAGCACCGCGCGGCCTGAGCTCCGCCGGACGACGCACGAGCGTCGCCGCGTCGATGTGGCGGTAGCCCAGGTCGGCCACTGACCTCCGCCCGCAGGGGCGGCCGCTAGCCTTCTCGGGACTGGCTGGAGGTTCTGCCGTGGCGTCTGCCGACGAGGTCGGTAGCCTCGGCGCGTCCCCGTTCGGCGTGCGACGGCGGCGGCGGCCTCGGCGGCGGGTCACCTACGCCGCGATCGCCGTCGGTGGCGCTGCCGGAGGGCTCCTCCGGTACGAGCTGGTCTCGGCATTCCCGACCCAGCCCCCCGGTAGCTTCCCGTGGACCACGCTCGGCATCAACCTCGGCGGGGCGTTCGTGCTGGCCGTGCTGCTGATCCTCGTCCTCGAGGTCCTTCCGGCGCCACCGTGGGTCCGGCCGCTGCTCGGCACCGGGTTCCTCGGCGCGTTCACCACGTGGTCGACGTTCATGGTCGAGGCCGTGACGACGTGGCGCGCCGGCGCGGAGGCCACCGCGCTGGCCTACGCTGCCGCCGCGGTCCTCGGGGGGTTGGCGGCGGCCGCCGCAGGGTTGATCCTGGGCAGGGCCGCGGCCTCAGCCGCAGCCGCAGCCCGCTCGTCGAGAGCGGGGAGGGAGTGAGCGCCATGCGCCTGGAAGGTCCCGCGCGCCGGCTGACCATCTTCGTGGGCGAGGACGACCACGCCCACGGCAGCCACCGCTGCCTCTACAACGAGATCGTCGTGCGTGCCCGCAAGGCCGGGCTCGCGGGGGCGACGGTCCTGCGGGGCATCGAGGGCTTCGGCGCCTCCAGCGTCGTCCACACGACCCGGATCCTGTCCCTGACCGAGGACCTGCCCGTCGTCATCACCATCGTCGACGACGCCGCGCGCATCGACGCGTTCGCCGCCGAGCTGGACGAGATCGTCGACGAGGGACTCGTCATCGTCGAAGACGTGCACGTGCTGCGCTACGTCGGCCGCCCGAAGGACGACAGGCGTCACCCGCGCGAGCAGGGCACGACCGCCCGGTGACCACCGCCGTCCTCGTCGCGCTCGCCGCGGCTGCGGGAGCGTGCGCCCGCTACTGGACCGACGAGACGATCCAGGCACGCAGCGGGGGCGTGGCGTTCCCGTGGGGGACCTTCACCGTGAACGCCGTCGGCTCGCTGCTGCTCGGGCTGCTGGTCGGGCTGGCGTCTCGCCACGGCCTGACGCCGACGGCGAGGACGGTCATCGGGACCGGCTTCACCGGAGGGCTGACGACGTTCAGCACGTGGTCCTGGGAGACCATCCGGCTGGTCGGCGACGGGGCGTGGCGGGCGGCGGCAGGGAACGTCCTGGCGAGCGTCGTCGTCGGCCTGACGTGCGCGACGCTCGGACTCGCGGTGACCGGGGCGCTCTGAGCGCCCGGTCACGCGGACGCTGAGGTTGGATCAGGCGGGACGACGGGCGCGGACGAAGGCGCTCGCCACAGCGCCGTCGAGCGTGGCGAGGTAGTCGGTGTCGAGCAGGGCCCCGGAGATGCACCCGGTCCAGAGCCGCATCACCCGGTAGGCAGGCTCCGGCAGCTCGCGCAGGGCGACGACGTCGGACACAGCCAGCCTGCCGCCGGGCACGAGGACCTGGAAGGCCTCGCGCAGCACCCGGTCCTTGTCCGCTGCGAGGTTGACGACGCAGTGGGAGATCACGACGGGCCGCAGCAGGAGGCCGGCGACTCCGGCTGGGCGGCCGAGCGTCGGGCAGCCTCCGCGTAACGCTCGCGTACCGCCTCTCGCAGCTCGTCGGGGCTCAGCGGCAGGTGCAGGTGTCCAGGCGGCCGAGGTGGTCGCGCGCCGCCCAGGTCCGCAGGGCACCGGCCCGCCCGAGCGCGCGGCGCCAGGCCGCGGGCCGACAGCCGCGGGCGAGGGCGGCGAGCCGGGCGCGGCCGGCGGCTGCGCGCAGGTCGCGGCGGTGCTCAGCGGCCAGGGCGGCGGAGAGATCGAGCGGGGTCATGGCTCCTCCTGTGGCGTCGGCGTTCGGTGGCGGCTACTGTCGTCATATCGACAGGCACCAATGTATCGACGTCCGTAGATATGTCAAGAGGGGAACCGATGTCCCTTCCGCAGCTACCCGTGCTGGAGCAGCCCGAGGTCGTGGCGTGCTGCTCGCCGCTGGCCGCGTCCGAGATCAACGACGCCCAGGCCGAGGTCCTCGCGCGTCAGTTCGCCGCCCTGGGGGACCCGGTGCGGCTGCGGATCATCAGCCTGCTCGCGACGGCTGATGGCGGCACCGTGTGCGCCTGCGACCTCGTCGAGCCCACCGGGAGGAGCCAGCCCACGGTGAGCCATCATCTGAAGGTGCTCTCCGACGCCGGCCTCGTCACGAGCCGGCGCGTCGGCCGCAACGTCTGGTACGCCGTCGTCCCCGCATCCCTCGACGCGCTGCGCACTGTGCTGCAGCAGCACTGACCCGACCCCCCGAGAGCTGGAGAACCGTGATGACGGATCGACCCGAGGTCCTCTTCGTCTGCGTGCACAACGCAGGGCGGTCGCAGATGGCCGCGGCGCTGCTGGCATCCCACGCCGCGGGGCGGGTGGTTGTCCGCTCGGCGGGCTCGGCCCCTGCGGAGACGATCAACCCGGCGGTGGTGACCGTCATGGCCGAGCTCGGGCTCGACCTCTCCCAAGAGCTCCCCAAGCCGCTCACCGACGACGCGGTGCGCGCCAGCGACGTCGTCATCACCATGGGCTGCGGCGACGCCTGCCCGTTCTACCCGGGCAAGCGGTACCTGGACTGGGTGCTGGAGGACCCTGCCGGTCAGGGCGTCGAGGCGGTACGGCGCATCCGCGACGACATCGACGGCCGGGTCAGGTCTCTGCTCGCCGAGCTCGTGCCGTCGACGGACGCCGACATCGGCTGAGCTCTGGGCCGAAGGGCCCTGCCGCCTTACCGTGCCGGGGTCGATGCTTCAACCGTGGTTGATACAACGCTGATCGAACCGAGCCTGGTCGTCGAGCGCGCCGACGCCTCGAGCGCCGCTGCGCTGCTGGCTGTCGCCGCGGACCCGACCCGGCTCGCCATCCTCGGGGTGCTCGCGGACGGCGAGCGCTGCGTGTGCGACCTGCAGGAGCAGGTGCCGGTGGCCGCGAATCTGCTCTCCTATCACCTCAAGACGCTGCGCGAGGCAGGGTTGATCACCGCTGCCCGCCGCGGACGGTGGATCGACTACCGCCTCGCGGACGGGGCGCTCACGCGGTTGCACGCGGCCCTGCCGCCGCTAGGCACCCGCCCGGGTGGCGCCGGCTGCTGCCCCCCGGTGGCGACGGCATGAGCGGGATCGCGAGCCTCACCGGCCGCGTCCACGCACCGGCCAGCAGACGTGGTCGCATCGGCGTCGCCGTCGTGGCCTCGGCGGTGTGGCTCGCGGCGTACCAGGCGAACCTGCCGCTCTGGGACTGGCTGGTCTACGACGTCGCCGGCCTCGACCCCGACTCCCGCTGGGGCTCCGGCCTGCACTTCTTCGGCTACGACACCGTGAAGATCCTCCTGCTCCTCGGCGGCATCATCTTCGTCGTCACCGTGCTTCGCAGCTTCGCCAGCGTCGAGCGGACGCGCGCAGTTCTCGGCGGCAGACGCGAAGGGGTCGGCAACGTCCTGGCCTCGCTGCTGGGCGTCGCCACCCCGTTCTGCTCCTGCAGCGCCGTCCCCGCGTTCATCGGGTTCGTCGCCGCCGGGGTGCCCTTGGGCGTCACCCTCTCCTTCCTCATCGCCAGCCCGCTCGTCAACGAGGTCGCCGTCGTCCTGCTCTACGGCCTGTTCGGGTTCAAGGTTGCGGCGCTCTACGTCGCCGCAGGTCTCGCCATCGCGATCGTCGCGGGGTGGGTGCTCGGCCGGCTGCGGCTGGAGCGCTGGGTGGAGCCCTTCGTCTACCAGACGACCCTGCGCGGGCAGGTCGTCGTCGCCGGCTCTGCCATGCCGTGGTCGGACCGGTCCGCGATGGCCCGCGGCGAGGTGGTGACGATCCTGCGCAAGGTGTGGCCCTACCTGCTGGTCGGCATCGGCCTCGGCGCGGTGATCCACGGCTGGGCCCCCGAGGACCTCTTCACCCACTACGCCGGGCCGTCCAACCCGTTCGGCCCGCTGGTCGCCGTCCTCATCGGGGTGCCGCTGTACTCCAACGCCGCGGGCGTGCTCCCCCTCGTCGAGGCGCTGACCGACAAGGGCATGGCGATGGGCACCGTGCTGGCGTTCATGATGAGCGTCGTCGCGCTGAGCCTGCCCGAGATGATCCTGCTGCGGCGGGTGCTGCGCCCGAGGCTGCTCGCCACCTTCGTCGGCGTCGTCGCCACCGGGATCCTCGCGGTCGGCTACCTGTTCAACGCCGTCCTCTGAGCCCTGTCCCGTCCCGTTCCTGTCACTCCGTCCCACCCGGAAAGGCACCGTCATGCACATCAAGGTCCTCGGCCCCGGCTGCGCGAACTGCGTCAACCTCGAGAAGGCCACCCGCCAGGCACTCGCCGACCTCGGCATCGAGGCCACCGTCGAGAAGGTCACCGACTACGCCGAGATCGCCGGCTACGGGGTCATGCACACACCCGGGCTCGTCGTCGACGATCAGGTCGTCATGTCCGGGCGGGTACCGAGCTCGCGGCAGGTCGCCGAGCTGTTGAGCGCCACCGCGCGCTGAGCGCCTCGCGACTGCCGCCGCGCGTGGTAGGCATTGCCGATGGCGGTTGACCTCGTCCTCGGGGTGGACGCCTGCAGGGGCGGCTGGGTCGGAGTGCTCCTCGGCTGCGGCCCGGTCGAGGTGCTCGTGGCGCCCGGCATCGAGCTCCTGGTCGAGCGCGCCTCGGCCGCCGGTCGGATCGCCGCGGTCGGCATCGACATCCCGATCGGCCTGCCGGACGCCGGTGTGCGCCAGGCCGATCTCCTCGCTCGGCAGGCCCTCGGGCCGCGGCGGGCGTCGTTGTTCGTCACACCGTGCCGGGCGGCGATGGAGCTGCCCGAGCACGCCGAGGCCAGCGCAGTGAACCGTGCGCTGACCGGTGCGGGCATCTCGCGGCAGGCGCACGGCCTGCGCGAGAAGGTGCTCGACGTCGACGCCTGGGTCCGCCGCACGAGGCTGCGGGTCGTGGAGGTGCATCCCGAGCTGAGCTTCGCGCAGATGGCGGGTGCGCCGCTGCCGGACGGCAAGCGGACCTGGGCGGGTGCGGCCGCGCGCCACGGGCTGCTGCGCGCCGAGGGCATCGAGCTCGCGGGCCCGCTTCGCGCGGCTGGTCGGCTCGCGGCCGTCGACGACGTGCTCGACGCGGGCGCCGCGGCGTGGTCGGCGCGGCGGGTCGCCTCCGGTGAGGCGCAAGGCCGTCCGGACCCGCCCGAGGTGTTCGGCGACGGGCTGCCGGCGTCGATCTGGACGTGACAACCGCGCACCGGGCGGACGGACCGCGCTCGACTGCCACGGTGGTGCCGCCGTTCCTTCAGGAGGTCTGCTTGCGAGGGTGGGCACCGGAGGGGCGACTCGGCTTCGTCACAGCGGGGCTCGATGTCCGCTTCCGCCGTCCGACCCCTCTCACCGAGCCGGTCGACCTCTCCGCCGAGCTGGTCTCGGTCGCCGAGCGACCGGCTGGTGGGGGACGTCTACGCCAGGCCGTAGGGCAGGTCGGGCTCGAGGCTGGCGATCTCCAGGAGACGGTTGTACTTGGCGACGCGTTCGCCGCGGGCGGGGGCCCCGGTCTTGAGCTGGCCGCAGCCGGTGCCGACGGCAAGGTCGGCGATGAACGCGTCCTCGGTCTCGCCGGAGCGGTGGGACACCATTGCGGCGTAGCCGTTGTCGCGGCAGATCCGCATGGCGTCGAGCGTCTCGGTGACGGTACCGATCTGGTTGAGCTTGATCAGAGCCGCGTTGCCGATCCCCCGACCGATGGCCTCGGTGATGATGCCGGGGTTCGTGACGAAGATGTCGTCGCCGACCAGCTGCACCCGGTCACCGAGCCTGGCGGTGAGGGCTGCCCAGCCGTCCCAGTCGTCCTCGGCGAGCCCGTCCTCGATGGACCAGATCGGGAAGCGGTCGACCATGGCGGCATACCGCTCGACCATGTCGTCGCTGGACAGGGTCGAGGCTGCGGGGCTCGCCTGGTAGCGGCCGTCGGAGCCGCGGAACTCGCTGGCCGCGGGGTCGAGTGCGATGGCGATGCCCTCGCGGCCGGGCGTGTAGCCGACGGAGGTGATGGCCTCGACGAGCAGCGCGAGGACGTCCTCGGGTTCGGCGATCTCAGGGGCGAAGCCACCCTCGTCGCCGAGGCCGGTCGCGTGCCCGCCGTCCTTGAGCAGCGCGCGCAGCCGTGCGTAGGCGGTGGCGCCGGCGCGGACCGCCTCGGCGGTCGACGGCGCGCCGATGGGGGCGAGCATGAACTCCTGGAACATCAGCTGGTTGGCGGCGTGGGCCCCGCCGTTGAGGACGTTGAAGTGGGGCACCGGGAGCCGCGCCGCCACCCCGACGGGAGCGAGAGACTCGTACAGCGGGCGCTCCTCGGCGATGGCGATCGCGCGGGCCACCGCCATCGACACCCCGACGATGGCGTTCGCTCCCAGCCGGGACTTCGTCGCCGTCCCGTCCGCGTCGATCATCGCCGCGTCGACGTCGGCAAGGGTCGCGAAGGGCCGGTCACGGAGCAGGTCCGCGATCTCTCCGGTGACGTTGCCGACGGCGTGGATGACGCCCTTGCCGGCGAAGCGGTCGGGGTCGCCGTCGCGCAGCTCGGTGGCCTCCCGGGTGCCGGTGGAGGCCCCGGACGGGACCCCGGCGCGAGCCGTGGCGCCGCCGGCGAGGCTGACGGTCACGGCGAGGGTGGGATTGCCGCGCGAGTCGAGGATCTCGATCGCGGACAGCTGGGAGACGGTGAACCCGGTCATGCCGAGATCCCTTCAGGCAGAGGGCACCCGTCGCGCCGGTCGGCGCTGCGGGGGAACGGTGGACCTGTCGGCACTCTCCTCCGTCCCGCAGCGAGCGGGCAACAGCCTTCCGGGGCAGAGC
>JBBQFP010000060.1:0-17365 GCA_038322045.1 Actinomycetes bacterium
GCTCCGCGGAGAGTGCCCCGCCACGTCCGCCAGGGCGCTTTGTTGACAGGCGCATAACTGTCGACAGCGTTGTTGTCGCCGAAATCGTCGACAGGTCCAGCAACCTGACGGCTGGGCCCTCGCGCGACAGGGCGCTGTCCGCCGCGGGCATCGCCGTTCCTAGACTGGCGGTGTGCAGCCCGTGTCGAGAAGACGCCGTGATGGCCGTCCGCTCATACCGGCCTGGGGAGCAGTTCTCATCAGGAGGACGTCGACGATGTCCAGTGCAGGATCCCGGTTCGCCATCGCCATCGCCATCGCCGTGACGAGCACGGTGACTGCTTGCGGCGGCAGCACGTCCACCGGCTCGACGGACGCGCGGGCCACCACGGCCGCCGCCGTCGGAGTCACCGCCTCAGACGCTTGGGTGAAGGCGGCCCCGGAGGGGATGACGGCCGCGTTTGTCACCCTGACGAACGCTTCGGGCTCTGACGAGACCCTTGAGTCGGCAACCACGCTGGCGTCGCGGACCGTGGAGATCCACGAGATGGTGATGTCCGACGGCACGATGGTCATGCGGCCGAAGCGCGGCGGCGTCACCGTTCCAGCCCACGGCAAGGCGGTCCTCGAGCCCGGCGGGAACCACCTCATGCTGATGGGGCTGACCAGCCCCATCAAGCCGGGCGACCGCGTCGCCCTGACTCTCCGGTTCGCCTCCGGCGCAAGCCTCGAGGTGACTGCGCCGGCCAAGGACTTCGTCGGCGCGCAGGAGTCCTACCAGCCGTCCTCAGCGTCGTCCATGTCGAGCCCGAAGTAGTCGCGAGCCGGTGGCCACTCGCGACCTGTCCCGGCGCCGGCTGCTCCAGGGCGGGGCGGCCCTGGTGGGCGGCGCCACCGTCGGGGGTGCAGCCTTGGCCGTCGTCTCCCGCACCGAGCCGGCCGCGGCAGAGATCACCCACGGAGGTGTCCGGCTGCCCTTCTACGGGGTGCATCAGGCCGGGGTCGAGACGGCACAGCAGGCCCACGCGTGGTTCGTCGGGTTGGACACCATCGACGGTGTCGGCCGCGGCGACGCGGCGCGACTCATGCGACTGTGGACCGATGACGCCGCTCGACTGACCCAGGGCACCGGCGCTCTGGCCGATCAGGAGCACGAGCTCGCAGCGCAACCCGCTCGTCTGACGATCACCGTCGGGGTCGGCCCGACGCTATTCACCTCGCTCCGCATGGATGACCGCCGCCCCGCGTCGCTGCGACCGTTGCCCGGCTTCCCCATCGACAAGCTCGAACCCTGCTGGGACCAGACCGACCTACTGCTGCAGGTGGCTGCGGACGACCTGATCGCGGTGTCGCACGCGGTGCGCGTCCTGACGCGGGACGCCCGTTCCTTCGCCACCGTACGGTGGGTGCAGAAAGGCTTCATCCGCGCCCGCGGCACCATGCCCGCCGGCACGACCCCGCGCAACCTCCTTGGTCAGGTCGACGGCACGGCCAACCCGGTCCCCGGCTCCGACGACTTCGCCAGGATCGTGTGGAAGAAGGACGGTCCATCCGCATGGCACGGAGGGACGTCGCTGGTCCTGCGCCGCATCAGGTTCGCCCTCGAGACATGGGAGCAGCTCGGACGGGCCGATCGGGAACAGGTCATGGGACGGCGGATCGCGGACGGCGCTCCGTTGACCGGCGGGGGCGAACGCGCGCCCCTCGACCTCGATGCCCTCGACCACGGGCTCCCCGTCGTCCCTGAGTTCGCGCACGTCCGCCAGGCCCACGCGACGACCCCGGACGAGGTCTTCCTCCGTCGCGGCTACAGCTACGACGACACCGCAGCGACGCAAGCCGACGTGGGGCTGCTCTTCGCGGCGTACATGGTCGACATCGACCGCCAGCTCCTTCCGGTGCAACGTCGGCTCGCGGAGCTGGACCTGCTCAACCGGTGGACCACACCGGTGGGCTCCGCGGTGTTCGCCATCCTCCCCGGATGCCTCGAGGGCGGATGGCTCGGCGAGCGGCTGCTGCGGGACGAGGGGGAGCCCAGCGAATGAGTGTCCTCCGTTCGGCCAGCACATCCGGACGAAAGGTCCAACTCCGGCGCAATCGTCGTCTACCGACGATCGAGAACTACAGACGGTGACTGCCTGCGCCGACACAGGTAGGGACGGCACGGAGATCGCCTCCGGCCGCTGACCTGGAGGAGCCGCCGTGAGCGTCCTGGCCGAGCGGGCCGGCTCGTCGCTGCCGCTGCCTCGAGGGGTCCGCTTCACCGCGCTCGTCGTCGCTGCCGACCCCGCCGTCCGCGCCGAGGTCGTCCGCCGGCTCCAGCGCCTCGGTGCGCTCGAGGTCGCCTCGGCAGGCTCCCTGGACGAGGCGCGTCGACTCGCTGCGGCGAGCGGTCCGCGGGAGATGGCGGTCGTCGAGCCCGTCCTCGACGACGGCTCCGGGATCGGGCTCATCACCGAGCTGCGCGCCTCCGGATGGGGGGCAGGCATCGTCCTGTCGAGCCACCAGTCGCCCTTCGCCGTCCGCGCCGCGATGGCCGCCGGCGCACGAGGGTTCGTCGTCACCGGGGCCGCCGGCCCGGCCGTGCCCGCCCTGGGCGGCGATCCTGTCCTCGCCCGCGCCCGCGCCCGGCAAGGGGCCAGCGCCGGAGCCGAGGGTCTCTCCTCGCGGGAGGTCCAGGTGCTCCAGCAGGTGGCTGACGGCCGCTCGAACAAGGACATCGGCGAGACGCTCGGCCTCTCGGCGCTCACCGTGAAGAGCCACCTCGCGCGCATCGCCCGCAAGCTCGGCACCGGCGACCGCGCCGCCATGGTCGCCCTCGCCCTGCGGGCCAGGGTCATCTGCTGACCGGTCCGACGCGCGCCCCGAGCAAGCCTGCGGGCCGGCTCCGTCCTCTACGGTTGACGCGTGCCTGACCTGCTGCTCGACCCGACTCCGGAGCGCCCCCCGGGCGGCCCCGACCAGCCCGCCGACGCCGCCACCCCGCTCCCGGCACCACTGCTCGCGCCGCGCGAGGGGCTGCCAGCAGTGACCGCGACCGACGAGGCGCTCCGCCAGGTGATCGACGCCTTCGCTGCCGGGAACGGCCCGGTCGCCGTCGACGCCGAGCGCGCCTCGGGCTACCGCTACGGCCAGAGCGCATACCTCGTCCAGCTGCGCCGCGCGGGCGCAGGCACCGCGCTCGTCGACCCCGTCGGCTGCCCCGACCTGACCTCGCTCGGAGAGGCCATCGCCGACGCGGAGTGGGTGCTCCACGCCGCCAGCCAGGACCTCCCCTGCCTAGCCGAGCTCGGCATGCGCCCCTCGCGGATCTTCGACACCGAGCTCGCTGCCCGGCTGGCAGGGCACCCCCGCGTCGGCCTCGGTCCGCTCGTCGAGGAGGTCCTCGATCTGTCCCTCGAGAAGGGGCACTCCGCAGCGGACTGGTCGACCCGGCCGCTGCCGGAGAGCTGGCTGCTCTATGCGGCGCTCGACGTCGAGGTGCTCGTCGAGCTGCGCGACGCCCTCGCCGCCGAGCTCGATGCGCAGGGCAAGCGCCGCCTTGCCGAGGAGGAGTTCGCTGCCATCGTCGCGGCGCCGCCCGCTCCCCCACGGGTCGACCCCTGGCGGCGAACGTCCGGGCTGCACAAGGTCCGCGGGCGTCGCCAGCTCGCCGTCGTCCGTGAGCTGTGGGAGGAGCGCGAGCGGATGGCCCGGCGCCGCGACACCGCGCCCGGCCGGATCCTCCCCGACGCCGCCGTCGTCGAGGCCGCGCAGAAGCTGCCCACCGACCTCGGCGCGCTGCTGGCCATCCGGGCCTTCAACGGCAGGGCGACCCGACGCTCGGCCGACACGTGGCTCGCCGCCGTCACCCGGGCCCTGGCCCTGCCCGAGAGCGCACTGCCCGCCTCGAGCCTGCCGCACGACGGACCGCCCCCGGCACGCGCGTGGGCCGAGAAGGACCCGGAGGCGGCGGCCCGGCTGGCGCGCGCCCGCGAGGCCGTCGCTGCGGTGGCCTCCGTCGCAGGGATTCCCGTCGAGAACGTCGTCTCCCCGGACGCCGTCCGCCGGCTCGTCTGGCAGCCTCCCGAGGTCGTCGACGCCGCATCGGTCGCCGACGCGCTGCGCTCGCGCGGCGTCCGCGACTGGCAGATCGGGATGACGGCCGACGTCCTCGTGGCCGCGCTCCTTCACCGTGCAGGGCCCGACGCCGACGCCGGCGCGCCCGTCACGGGCGTCGCCCCGCGGGCTGCCGACTTCGCCGACTTCGCCGACTTCGCCGACGATAAGGACTTGCGCCTCTAGCGCGTTGACCTGGCACGCTGGGGGCCTCGTCGCGAAGGAGTGCCCGTGCCAGCGATCGTCGCCGAAGACCTGCGCAAGACGTACCGCACGCGAGCGGGGCTGGTGAAGGCCCTCGACGGACTCGACCTCGAGGTCGTCGAGGGAACCGTCCTCGGGCTTCTCGGACCCAACGGGGCAGGCAAGACGACGACGGTCCGCGTCCTGGCGACCCTCCTGCGGCCCGACTCCGGGCGCGCCGAGGTCCTCGGGCTCGACGTCGTCTCCCAGGCGACGGCGCTGCGTCGGCAGATCGGCCTCAGCGGCCAGTACGCGGCCGTCGACGAGAACCTCACCGGCCGCGAGAACCTCTGGATGTTTGGCCGCCTCTACCAGCTCTCGAGCGCGACGGCGACG
Organism: Actinomycetes bacterium; assembly: GCA_038322045.1. Taxonomy (GTDB): domain Bacteria; phylum Actinomycetota; class Actinomycetes; order JBBQFP01; family JBBQFP01; genus JBBQFP01. The sequence goes on from JBBQFP010000060.1 coordinate 4,657, forward strand.
ACGCGGGCAGCCGAGCTGCTCGAGCAGTTCGACCTCGCCGACGCGAGCAACCGAACTGTCAAGACCTACTCCGGTGGCATGCGACGTCGCCTCGACCTCGCGTCAGCGCTCATCGGACGACCGCGACTGATCTTCCTCGACGAGCCGACGACGGGGCTCGACCCGCGAAGCCGGCTCGCCATGTGGGACGTCATCCGGTCCCTCGTCAGGCAGGGCTCCACCCTGCTGCTGACGACGCAGTACCTCGAGGAGGCCGACGAGCTCGCCGACGTCATCGCCGTCGTCGACCTCGGGCGGATCATCGCCCGAGGCACTGCCGACGAGCTCAAGTCCCAGGTCGGTGGTGAGCGCGTCGAGGTCGTCGTCCGGCACGCCGGCGAGATCGAGCGCGCCCAGGGCATCCTCGCCGCCCGGACGGGCGCGGGAGTAGGCGTCGACGCCCACACCCGGCGGCTCACGGCCCCGGGCCAGGGCGGGGCGCAGCTGCTCATGGCGGTTCTGCGCGATCTTGACGAGGCCGGCATCGTCCTCGACGACGTCGGCATCCGGCGGCCGACGCTCGACGACGTCTTCCTCTCCCTCACCGGTCACCACGCCGAACCTCTGTTCGAGGCCGGCGCCCCCGCCGAGCCGGTCACCGCCTCAGGGAGGACCTCGTGAGCGCCGTCAGCGTCCCGACCGCCGCCGAGGAGCACGGCCACGGGTCGCCGCTGAGCGACTCGCTCGTCGTCACGTGGCGCAACCTCAAGCGGATCCCCCGCATCCCCGAGCTCGCGATGTTCGCGATCCTCCAGTCGGTGATGTTCGTCCTTCTCTTCGCCTTCGTATTCGGCGGGGCGATCAAGGTCCCGGGTGGCGGCTCCTACCGCGAGTTCCTCATGCCGGGGATCTTCGCCCAGACGCTGACCTTCGCGGCGGCCACGACCGCGGTCGGCATCACCGACGACATGGCCAAGGGGCTCATCGACCGGTTCCGGTCGCTGCCCATGGCGCGCTCGGCGTTCCTCACCGGTCGCACGGTTGCTGACGTCGTCTACAACGGCGGGATCCTCGTCGTCCTCATGCTCTCCGGCCTCGCCGTCGGCTGGCGGGTCCACGAGGGCGTCGTCAAGTTCTTCGCCGCGGTGGGCCTCGCCCTCGTCTTCGCCTACGCGATGTCGTGGGTGGGCGTCTGGCTCGGCCTCCAGGTGCCCACGGTCGAGGTGGCGCAGCAGGTGTCGTTCACGACGCTCTTCCCGCTGACGTTCCTGTCCAACGCCTTCGTCCCGCCCTCGACCCTGCCGGGCTGGCTGCAGCCCTTCGCCGAGTGGAACCCTGTCAGCGCGATCACGGCCTCGCTGCGCGACCTCTGGGGCAACCCCAACCCGTTCGCCAGCGACAGCTTCCCCTCGCAGCACCCCGTGCTTCTCACGCTGGTGTGGACCGTCGTCATCGTCGCCGTGTTCGCCCCCCTGGGGGTCGCGCGCTACCGGGCGACGTCGCGCTGAGCCCGTCCTCCCAGTCCGGACGGCGACGCGCGGGACGGCAGCAGGCAGGTGGACATCGGCGGGTTACTCACGAGTAGCCTGGGCCGGAGAGGGACCAACGACCCCCCCTTCGACCGCAAGGAGTCCTCGTGCCTCGCCAGACCCGCTCCGTCGTCTTCGTCGACGGCGTCCGCACCCCGTTCGGCAAGGCAGGCCCCAAGGGCATGTACGCCGAGACCCGCGCCGACGACCTCGTCGTCGCCTGCATCCGCGAGCTGCTCCGGCGGCACCCCGAGCTGCCTCCGGCGCGGGTCGACGAGGTGGCCGTCGCGGCGACGACGCAGATCGGCGACCAAGGCCTGACGATCGGACGCACCGCTGCGCTGCTCTCCGGCCTGCCGAGCTCGGTGCCGGGCTACGCCATCGACCGCATGTGCGCTGGCGCGATGACCGCGGTGACGACGGTCGCCGGTGGCATCGCCTTCGGTGCCTACGACGTCGCCGTCGCCGGCGGCGTCGAGCACATGGGCCACCACCCCATGGGCGAGGGCGCAGACCCCAACCCGCGGTTCCTCGCCGAGAAGATCGTCGAGCCCAGCGCGCTCGTCATGGGTCAGACGGCCGAGAATCTCCACGACCGGTTCCCCTCGATCACCAAGGAACGCTGCGACGCCTACGCCGTCGCCAGCCAGGAGAAGCTCGCCAAGGCCTACGCCAACGGCCAGATCGAGCCGGACCTCGTGCCGGTGGCCACCCGCAGCCAGGAGCAGGGTTGGGGACTTGCCAGCGGTGACGAGCCGCCGCGTCCGGGCACGACGATGGCCGACCTCGCCGCGCTCAAGACCCCGTTCCGCTCCCACGGCCGGATCACTGCGGGCAACGCCGCGGGCCTCAACGACGGGGCGACGGCCTGCCTGATGGCGGCCGAGGACGTCGCCACCGAGCTCGGGCTGCCCGTGGGGATGCGGCTCGTGTCCTACGGCTTCGTCGGCGTCGACCCCGAGGTCATGGGCATCGGTCCGGTGCCGGCGGCCGAGAAGGCGCTGGCCCAGGCGGGCCTCTCCATCGACGACATCGGCCTGTTCGAGCTCAACGAGGCGTTCGCCGTCCAGGTCCTCGCCTTCCTCGAGCACTTCGGCATCGCCGACGACGACCCCCGCGTGAACCTCTACGGCGGGGCGATCGCCGTGGGCCACCCGCTGGCATCCTCGGGCATCCGCCTCATGACCCAGCTCTCCCGCCAGTTCGAGGAGCACCCCGAGGTTCGCTACGGCATCACCGCCATGTGCATCGGCCTCGGCATGGGCGGCGCTGTCATCTGGGAAAACCCCCACCACACGAGCGGAGACCAGCTGTGAGCACCCTCGAGCTGTCGGACGAGGTCGTCACCCGGTCCCTGCTGCGCTACGTCAGCCTCCCCGGCGGGGCGGGGACGCTCGCGCTCATCACGCTGGACAACGGCTTCGACCACACGAAGCCGACGACCTTCGGGGCCGCGGGCCTGCGGCTGCTCGGTGAGGCGATCGACTCCGTCGAGAGCCGCATCGTGGCGAGCGGCGACGTCGCCGCGGTAGCCGTCACGGGCAAGCCGTTCATCTTCGCCGTCGGCGCGGACATCAAGGGCATCGCGCAGGTCCGCGACCGCGAGCAGGCGCTCGCTGTCGGCCGCCTGGGCCATCAGCAGTTCCGGCGGCTCAGCGAGCTCGGCATCCCGAGCGTCGCCTACGTCAACGGCGCGGTCATGGGCGGCGGCCTCGAGCTGGCCCTCGCCTGCACGTACCGGACGATCTCCGCCGGCGTGCCCGCCCTCGCACTCCCCGAGTGCTTCCTCGGCCTCGTCCCCGGCTGGGGAGGCACCCAGCTGCTGCCCAACCTCATCGGGGCCGACGCCGCCGTCACCGTGATCATCGAGAACCCGCTCAACCAGAATCGGATGCTCAGTGGGCCTAAAGCCTTCCGGCTCGGCATCGCCGACGCGATCTTCGAGCCGGCGGACTTCCTCGCCGAGTCGATCCGCTGGACCGCCCGGGTGCTCACCGGCGAGGTGCACGTGGCACGGCCGGAGATCGACCGAGGAGAGGCCTGGACGGCGGCACTCGCCCGTGGCCGGGGGATCGCCGACGCCAAGCTCCACGGGGCGGCATCAGCCCCCTACCGGGCGCTCGAGCTGCTCGAGCTCGCCCGGAGCGCAGACCGCACCGCAGGGTTCGCCGCCGAGGACGAGGCCCTCGCCGACCTCGTCATGGGTGAGGAGCTGCGGGCGAGCCTCTACTCCTTCGACCTCGTCCAGCGACGCGCGAAGCGGCCGGCCGGGGCACCGGACCGCAGCCTCGCCCGACCGGTGACCAAGGTCGGTGTCGTCGGCGCCGGGCTGATGGCCTCCCAGCTCGCCCTGCTCTTCCTCCGTCGCCTCCAGGTGCCGGTCGTGCTCACCGACATCGACCAGGCGCGGGTCGACAAGGGCGTCGGCTACGTCCGCAGCGAGATCGACAAGCTGCTCTCCAAGGGCCGGGTCTCCCCCGACACCGCCAACCGCCTCTCCGCGCTCGTCAGCGGGTCGGTCGACAAGGCCGTGTTCGCCGACGCCGACTTCGTCATCGAGGCCGTCTTCGAAGAGCTCAAGGTCAAGGCCCAGGTCCTCACCGAGCTCGAGGCCGTCGTCTCGGAGGCCTGCGTCATCGCGACGAACACCTCGTCGCTGTCGATCGGCGAGATGTCCAAGCACCTCGCTCACCCCGAGCGCGTCGTCGGCTTCCACTTCTTCAACCCCGTGGCGCTCATGCCGCTGCTCGAGATCGCCCGGGCCGAGCGCACCGACGACGCGACGCTCGCGACCGCGTTCGCCGTCGGCAAGGCCCTGAAGAAGTCCTGCGTTCTCGTCAAGGACGCGCCCGCCTTCGTCGTCAACCGGCTCCTCACGCGCTTCCTCGGCGAGGTCACGAGCGCTGTCGACGAGGGCACCTCCTTCGAGGTGGCCGACCGGGCGCTGGAACCGCTCGGGCTGCCCATGTCGCCCTTCGTCCTCCTCCAGCTCGTCGGGCCGGCGGTAGCGCTGCACGTGAGCGAGACGCTGCACGAGGCGTTCCCCGAGCGGTTCACCGCCTCGCCGAACCTTGCGCGGATGGTGGCAGCCGGCAAGACGGCGGTGTACCAGTGGGACACCGGCTCACCGGTCGTCGACCCGGAGGTCAGGGCGTTGTTCGAGCCGGGCAACGCCCCGATGACCGAGGAGCAGGTGCGTGATCGGGCTCTGGGTGCGATGGCCCAGGAGGCGCGGCTCATGCTCGACGAGGGCGTCGTCGCCTCGGCGGCCGACATCGACCTCTGCATGCTCCTCGGGGCGGGGTGGCCCTTCCACCTCGGCGGCATCCTGCCCTACCTCGATCGCACGGGGACCTCGAAGCGGGTCACGGGGCAGCGGTTCCTGCCGCGCGGGGTGGCCAGCCTGCCCGGCTGATCGAGACGGCTGCTGCGGGCGGCTCCAGCCACCCGTCCGCAGCAGCCTCCGGGCACCCCCGGGCGGTAGCGTCCTCCCCATGGACGTCAGTGCTGCGGAGATGCTCGCGCTGCGGCAGCTCGTCTTGTCCGTCTGCGTGCTCGACGACGTCGACCTGCAGCCCACCACCGAGGGCGTGCTCCTGCCTGGGTCGGACGCGCCCCGCGACGTCGTCGTCCCGTGGTCGGCGTTGCTCGGCTGTCTGGACCACCCTGGACTCGCCAGGTTTCGCGCGGCAGGGCTGCTGCGCGCCACGCGCCAGCTGGTCGACGCCGACCCCGCGGCACTGGCCACGCTGGTCCGCCCCGTGGGGTGGTTCTCCCGGGCCCCCGACCATCCCGGCATCGGGTGGGTCAAGCGCCGGGTGCTCGGCGGTGCGCTCGACCTCGGGCTCGGGATGTGCGGGCTCACCGGTGACCCCGACCGGGTCGACGTCCTTCCCGACGGGGCCGCGGCGGCCGCCGGTCTCGACGACGCCGCCTGGGACGCCCTCGCGGAGGAGTACCTCGAGCGGATGGGGGCGCTCACCGCGCAGCGGCTCGTCGCCGACAGCTCGGGGGTGCTGCGGCCGATGGGCGACTGCGACGCCCTCACCCTGCTCGGCTCTCGCACCCTGCGCGAGGCCCTTGCGAGTGAGGCGGGCGGGATGCGTGCCGTCGCCGTCCCCATGCGCCGACGGGGCTGGACCGACGTCCGGCGCATCGACCCCGCGTTCGCTGCCGCCGCTGCGCTGGCGACCGAGCCGCACGAGCGGGGCTTCCCCCGACTCGTCCTCGTCACGGCCGACGAGGTCGCTCTGGCCGCCGACCACGGTGCGGGCCGGGACGCGGACCCGGTGGGCACCGACGAGTGGTGGAGCCGCCCGCGCCGCTGGAGCTGACGCAGGGGTCGCTCCTCGACGTCGTCGCTCCTAGCGAGCGCTGTCCTCGCCGCTCGAGGGATCGGCCTCGTGGCTGTCGGCTGCGGCTGACTGGCTGAGGTCAGGACGTCGCTCGTCGTCGAGGTCCGGGGAGTCGTCACGGTCGAGCCGGGCGGCGAGCTCGACAATCTCGCGGGCGACGTCCTGGGAGGTCAGCCCGATCTCGGCGAGCACCTGCGCCCTCGTTGCGTGGTTGAGGAACACCGGTGGGATCCCGAAGTCGCGCAGCGGGGTGCTGACACCGGCGTCGCGGAGCAGCTGGGCGACGGCCCCGCCGACGCCACCGACGCGGACGCCGTCCTCGACCGTGACGACGAGGCGATGGTCTCGCGCGAGGGTGACGAGCTCGGGGTCGAGAGGCTTGACCCAGCGAGGGTCGACGACGCTGACGCCCACGCCCTGCGCGGTGAGCCGAGCCGCGACCTCGACGCCGAGGACGGCCATGGCGCCGACCGCGACGACGAGGACGTCAGGCTCGCCCTCGCGGACGAGGAGGTCCATCGTGCCGACCTGACGCAGCGCCGGGACGTCGGCCGGGACCGCGCCCTTGGGGAAGCGGACGACGGTCGGGGCGTCGCGGACGTCGAGCGCCTCGCGCAGCTCGGCGCGCAGCGTCACGGCGTCACGCGGAGCCGCGATCCGCAGGCCAGGGACCACCTGGAGGATGGCGAGGTCCCACATGCCGTTGTGGCTGGCGCCGTCGTCGCCGGTGACCCCCGCACGGTCGAGGACGAAGGTGACGCCAGCCTTGTGGAGCGCGACATCCATGAGGGTCTGGTCGAAGGCGCGGTTGAGGAACGTCGCGTAGATCGCCACGACGGGGTGCAGTCCGGCCAGGGCCATGCCGGCGGCCGAGGTGACCGCGTGCTGCTCGGCGATGCCGACGTCGAAGACCCGGTCGGGGAAGGCCGCGGCGAACCGGTCGAGCCCGACGGGCGCCAGCATCGCCGCGGTGATCCCGACGACGTCACCGCGCTCGTGGGCTACCGCGAGCATCTCGTCAGCGAACACCGAGGTCCACGACGTGCCGACCGCCGCCAGCGGGGTGCCTGTCTCGGGGTCGAACACCCCGATGCTGTGGAACCGGTCGGCCTCGTCGAGCTCGGCGGGGGCGTAGCCGTTGCCCTTGCGCGTGATGACGTGGACGAGCACCGGCCCGCCGAAGGCTCGCGCCTTGCGCAGCGCACCCTCGACGGCGGCGACGTCATGCCCGTCGACCGGCCCGATGTACTTGAGGCCGAGGTCCTCGAACATCCCCTGCGGGGCGACGATGTCTTTGATGCCCTTCTTCATCCCGTGCAGGGTCTCGTAGAGCGGCGGCCCCACTACCGGGGTCCGGCCGAGAACGCCCTTGCCCCACTCGAGGAACCGCTCGTAGCCGCGCGTGGTCCGCAGGGTCGCGAGGTGGCTCGCGAGCCCCCCGATCGTCGGTGCGTAGGACCGCGCGTTGTCGTTGACGACGACGATGACCGGGCGGTCCTTGGCCGTGGCGATGTTGTTGAGCGCCTCCCAGGCCATCCCGCCGGTGAGTGCCCCGTCTCCGACGACGGCGACGACGGCACGCCCGCGCATGCCGCGAAGCTGCTGGCCCTTGGCGATGCCGTCGGCCCACGACAGCGCCGTCGACGCGTGCGAGTTCTCGATGACGTCGTGCTCGGACTCGGCTCGGCTCGGGTAGCCCGACAGACCGCCCCGACGACGCAGCTGGCCGAAACCCTCGCGGCGCCCGGTGATCAGCTTGTGGACGTAGGCCTGGTGACCGGTGTCCCAGAGGATGCGGTCGGTGGGCAAGTCGAAGACCCGGTGCAGGGCCAGGGTGAGCTCGACGACCCCGAGGTTGGGCCCGAGGTGCCCACCGGTGCGGGAGACCGAGGTCGCGAGGAACTGGCGGATCTCCTCGGCGAGCACGACGACCTGCTCGGGGGTGAGCGAACGGACGTCGCGCGGGGACGCGACCCGCTCGAGCAACGACATGCTGCCGAGTGTAGGCGGGCCGGACGCGGCGCACCCGCCCCGGCGCGAGGCCGGAGCGGGTGCGGGGACGAGCTGAGGTGCTGTGGTGCTCAGTCGCTGTCGTGCTGCGGTGCTGGTGCTACTTGGTGAGCGGGGCGAGCTTCGGGTCGTTGGCGTACGCCTCGGCCGCGTTCTCCTTGGTGACGATCAGCGGCGGCAGCAGGTAGGCCGGGACGACCTTCTTGCCGTTGTCGTAGGACTTGGTGTCGTTGACCTGCGGGGTCTTGCCGTCCCGAAGGTCGGCGGCCATCTGGATGGCAGCCTTGACGAGGTTGCGGGTGTCCTTGTTGATCGTCGAGTACTGCTCGCCAGCCATGATCGACTTGACCGACTCGACCTCGGAGTCTTGGCCGGTGACGACCGGGATGGGCTTGCCTGCCGACTTGACCGACGTGATGATCGCGCGGGCCAGCGTGTCGTTCGGGCTCAGGACGCCGTCGGGCGCCTTACTGCCCTTGTAGGTGCCGTTGATGAGGGTGTCCATGCGGCGCTGGGCGTTCTCAGCCTTCCAGCCGTCGGTGGTCACCTGCTTGAAGTCGACCTGCTTGGAACCCACGACGAGGTCGCCCTTGTCGATGAGCGGCTTGAGGACGCTCATGGCACCGTCGAAGAAGACCTTCGAGTTGGCGTCGTCCGGCGAGCCGGCGAACAGTTCGATGGTGTACGGGCCAGCGGCCTTCTTGGCCTTCATTCCCTGCAGGAGCGCGTTGCCCTGGAGGATACCGACCTTGAAGTTGTCGTACGCGACGTAGTAGTCGACGTTCTCGGTGTTGAGGATGAGCCGGTCGTAGGCGATGACCTTGGCGCCGGCGTCGTGGGCGGCCTGCGCCTGGGTGCCGAGCTGGCCACCGTCGGCTGCACCGATGATGATGACCTTGGCGCCCTTGGTGATCATGCTCTGGATCTGGCCCTGCTGGTCGGCGACGGTGCCCGACGCGGCGGCGTACTGGACGTCAGCCTTGAAGCCGGCCTCCTTGAGGCCGGCGCTGAACAGGCCACCGGCGAGGACCCAGTTCTCCGAGGTCTTCGAGGGCAGCGCGACACCGATGAGGCTGTCCTTGGCGAAGCCGGCACCCCCGGCCCCACCGCTGGCCGCCGGGGCGCTGCTCGCGCCCGAGGCCGCCGGCGTCGTCGTGGTGCCGCCGCCCGAGCTGCGGCTCGAGCACCCCGTGAGGGCCAGCAGGGCGACCGCGCCGAGGGCGACGGATGTCCTGACAGTTCTGTGCATGGAGAGTCCTTCCTCCGTGAGGAGTGGTTGAACGGTCGTAAGCGGGGTGCTACGAGCGTTGTCGAGAGGTGGTGCAGACGAGCGGTCGTGCGTCGAGGGGCCGACCGGGCCCGCGTGGCCTGGCCACGGTCGGCGGGGCGGGGTCTCAGGGGCGCTGGACGGTGTCGGCCGGGATCGATTCGGCCGCCGCGACCGCCGCCCGGTCAGCAGGCGCCAACTCACCAGGTCTGGGCTCCGCAGACCGGAACCGGCCGGTGATCGCCCCGATGAGCGAGGGGCGGCCCTGGTTCTTGTTGTAGACATCGAGGGCCACGGCAGCGAGGAGCACGAGCCCCTTGATGATCTGCACCCGGTCCGAGCCGACGCCCATGAGCTGGAGGCCGTTGTTGAGGACGGCCATGACCAGGCCACCGACGATGGAGCCGATGACCGTGCCGACACCGCCGGAGACCGCAGCCCCGCCGATGAAGACGGCGGCGATCGCGTCGAGCTCCCAGCCGATGCCGTCCTGCGGCCCGGAGGCTCGTGAACGCGCCACGAAGATCATGCCGGCGAGCGCGGCGAGCATCGACATGTTCATGATGACGAGGAAGTTGACCCGCTTGGCGTTGACGCCCGAGAGCCGGGCGGCGTTGGCGTTGCCGCCGACGGCGTAGATGTGGCGACCGACGATCGTCGAACGGGTGACGAAGGAGTAGATGATGACGAGGGCGGCCAGGATGAGGCCGGAGATCGGGAAGCTCGTGCCCGTGCGGCCGCCGGCGAAGAGCAGCGTGGCGTAGACGATGACGGCGTCGAGCAGGGCCACCTTGGCCAGGCTCACCCACAGCGGCGCCATCTCCGAGCCGAGCTGGGCCTGCACCCGGCGGACCCGCAGCTCGCGGACGACGACGACGACGCACAGGACGATGCCCAGCAGCAGCGTGAGGTTGTTGTACCCCGTGTCAGGTCCGACCTCGGGCAGGTAGCCGCCTCCGATCTTCTGGAAGGCCTCGGGCACCGGAGTGGTCTCGGCGTTGCCGATGAACTGGTTGCCGCCGCGGAAGATGAGCATGCCCGCGAGGGTGACGATGAAGGCGGGGACCCCCACGTAGGCGACCCAGAAGCCCTGCCAGGCCCCGATGGCCAGACCGATCGCCAGGCCGAGGATGACCCCGACCCACCAAGGCAGGTCGTAGTCGCGCATGAGCTTGGCGACGGCGATACCGGAGAAGGCGGCCACCGAGCCGACCGAGAGGTCGATGTGCCCGGCGATGATGACCATGACCATGCCGATGGCAAGGATGAGGATGTAGGAGTACTGGCTGACGATCGCCTGGAGGTTGCCCGAGCTCAGCGTGAGCCCGTGGGTCAGCCACTGGAACAGCAGGATGATCGCCAGGAGGCTGAAGATCATGCCGAGCTGACGCCCGCTGGAGGTGCCTCCACCGAACATCTTCCGCAGGTCTCGAATGGAGCTCATGGCGGTCAGTTCCTCTTCGTCGTCGCGGTCATGCTCTTCATCAGCATCTCCGGCTCCGCCTCGGCGGTGGGGATGTTGGCGGTGATCCTGCCCTCGAAGATCGTGTAGATCCGGTCGGTGAGGCCGATCAGCTCCGGCAGCTCGGAGGAGATCAGGATGATCCCCTTGCCCTGCGCCGCGAGGGCCTGGATGATCCCGTAGATCTCGAACTTGGCACCGACGTCGATGCCGCGGGTGGGCTCGTCGAGGATGAGCAGGTCCGGGTCGGTGAACATCCACTTGGCGAGGACGACCTTCTGCTGGTTGCCGCCCGAGCGCTTGCCCACCCCCTCGTCGACCGTCGGGGTCTTGATGCGCAGGCTCTTGCGGTAGGACTCCGCCGCCGTGTGCTCCTTGACGATGTCGACGACCTGGCCGCGGGAGATCTTCGACAGCTTCGCCGAGACCGTCGAGCGCTTGATGTCGTCGAGCAGGTTGAGCCCGAGCACCTTGCGGTCCTCGCTGACGTAGGCGAGACCGTGGTCGATCGCCTGCGTGACGTTGCGCAGGGTGATCACCTTGCCGTCCTTGATGAGCGTGCCGCCGACGAAGGTGCCGTAGGAGCGCCCGAAGATGCTCATCGCCAGCTCGGTGCGCCCCGCGCCCATGAGGCCGGCGAAGCCGACGATCTCGCCGCGGCGGACGGTGAAGCTCGACCCCTTGCAGACCCTGCGCTCGGGGTCGACCGGGTGCTGCACGGTCCAGTCGCGGACCTCGAAGAAGACCTCGCCGATCTGCGGGGTGCGCTCAGGGAACCGGCTCTCCATGGACCGGCCGACCATGCCGCGGATGATGCGGTCCTCATTGACGCCGTTGGCCTCGACGTCGAGGGTCTCGATCGTGCGGCCGTCACGGAGGATCGTGATGGAGTCGGCCACCTCCTCGATCTCGTTGAGCTTGTGCGAGATCATGATCGAGGTGACGGCCTTGGCCTTGAGGCCGACGATGAGGTCGAGCAGGTGCTCGGAGTCGTTCTTGTTCAGCGCTGCCGTGGGCTCGTCGAGGATGAGGAGCTTCACGGACTTGTTGAGCGCCTTGGCGATCTCGACGAGCTGCTGCTTGCCGACCCCGATGTGCTTGATGAGCGTGTCCGGGTCGTCGGAGAGGCCCACGCGGGCCAAGAGCTCGACCGCGCGCAGCTTGGCGGCCCTCCAGTCGATGACCCCTGCGCGGGCGGGCTCGTTGCCGAGGAAGATGTTCTCGGTGATCGACAGCTCCGGGACCAGGGCGAGCTCCTGGTGGATGATGACGATGCCCGCGGCCTCGCTAGCCCGGATGTTGTTGAACTTCACCTCACTGCCCTGGTAGTGGATCTCACCGGAATAGGTGCCGTGGGGATAGACGCCCGAAAGAACCTTCATGAGCGTCGACTTGCCCGCGCCGTTCTCGCCGCAGATCGCGTGGATCTCACCGGCCTTGACAGTCAGCGACACGTCGGCGAGGGCCTTGACACCGGGGAACTCCTTGGTGATCGAGCGCATCTCGAGGATGGTGGGACTCGCGGACATGCTGTCGTCTCCTTGTCCCTCGACACGCGACCCGTGACAGGGGCGTCGTGGTCGGTGTTGCCGATCGGGGAAAGTCCTGGCGCTGCGCCGGTGCTGCCTGCGGGTCTGCCTGGTGTGCTCCTCAGTGAAGTTAGTTCCGGCCCCCGGTGTGGTCAAGTAGTGAACGCAACGAAACGATAACGGTTCGAGTTATGAACCTCTGGCGCCCGGCACGCTGAGCTGCTGAAGCACCAGAGCCGCTCCCCCGAGGGCCTCCGCGCGGTCGCCGAGCGAGGACATCGCCAGCGACGTCGTCTCTCCGACGACGGGGACCGCGTACCGGACGAGACCTCGGCGGACGGGCTCGAGGAGCAGCTCGCCGACCCCCGCGAGCGGTCCCCCGACGACGATCACCTCCGGATTAAGGAGATTCGCGACGTTGGCCAAGGCCCGCCCGACCGCTGCGCCAGCGTCGTCGATGACGCGCAGGGTCGCGGCGTCGCCGGCCAGGGCCCGGCGGACGATCTCCTCGGTGGTCACCGTGTCGCCGCCACGGCTGAGCAGCTCGATCATCACAGCGGTCGACGCCACGGTCTCCA
>JBBQFP010000061.1:0-17056 GCA_038322045.1 Actinomycetes bacterium
CAGGTAAGGCATCTACGCTCGTTGTGGGGATGTCACAACCATTGTGTGGATCGCTATTGGGACGTTATCACCATTAATGATCTATCAACGAGTGGATCAGCCCAGTGACCTGCGCCAACACGAGTGCGCCCGGAGGGATTCGAACCCCCAACCTTCTAATCCGTAGTCAGATGCTCTATCCGTTGAGCTACGGGCGCAGCGCACCGCTCGCGCAGTGCCGGTAGAGCGTACCGCAGGCCGTCGGCCCCTCACCCACCGAGCCGCGCCCGCCGCCCCAAGCCGCCCCCTTGCCTCGAGCCTCCCGAAGGTCGATCGTGGCGACGCCGGGTGAGCCCCTCTCCCGGACGTCGGCCCACGGAGGTGGCTGCCGCGTGCTCGAGGTCCGCCTGCTCGGCGAGGCGTGGGTGGCTGCTGCGGCGTCCGACCAGCGGCAGCCGTCCCCGCGCGCCATGGTCCTGCTCGCCCGGCTCGTGCTCACGTGCGGGGTGGCGCAGCCGCGGCAGCAGCTCGCCGGGGTCTTCTGGCCGGAGTCGGAGGAGGCCCAGGCGCGGACCAACCTCCGTCGCGAGCTGCACCACCTGCGGACGCTGCTCGGCGAGGACCCCTCCCTCATCGTCACCCCGACGACGCTGAGCTGGCGCGACTCGCCGTCGTGCCGGGTCGACGTCCGGCAGTTCCTCGCCGGGGCGTCGGCCGCGCAGTCGGCCAGGGCGGTCGGTGACTCGACGGCGTTCCTGGCGCACGCGGAGGCCGCGATCGCGACCTACCGCGGAGACCTCATGCCCGGCAGCTACGACGACTGGCTGCTGGAGCACCGGGAGGCCCTGCGTCAGCAGTGCGCCGAGCTGTGCGGCGAGGCAGCGCGGGCGTGGGCCGACGCGGGCGACCTCGACCGCGCGGAGGGGCTCGCCAGACGGCGGATCAGCCTCGACCCCCTGACCGAGCCCGCATACCGCGCGCTGATGGCGCTGCAGGCCGAGGCCGGGGACCGCGCTGGCGCCATGGCGACCTACCACCGCTGCGCCACGGTGCTCGAGCGGGAGCTCGGCGTTTCCCCGGCCCCCGAGACGACGCGGAGCCTCGAGCAGCTGCTCGGCCGCGGGCGACCTTCCGCCGGCGCGGCTGCAGCGGCGCCTCGGCCGCGGTCCAGCCTCACCGTGGGGCTCATCGGCCGCGGTGCGGAGAACCATCGCCTGCTCGGCCGGTGGCAGGCCGCCGCCCGCGGCGACGGAGGACTCGTGCTCGTCTCCGGCGAGGCCGGCGTCGGCAAGACCCGCCTCGTCGCCGAGCTCACCACAGCCGCGGCCGGACGGGGCGCCGTCGTCGCGACGAGCCGGTGCTTCCGCCTCTCCGGCCGCATCCCGCTGGCCCCGGTCGCCGACTGGCTGCGCACCCCAGGCCTGAGCTCCGCCGTCCGCGAGCTTCCCCAGCCGTGGCGTGCCGAGGTCGAGCGCCTGGTCCCGACCGACGCCACCGCGACCGGCCCCCGACCCCGGCCGGCCAGGCCGAGCGAGGGCTCCCGCGCGATGGTCGACGCCTGGCGACGCCACCGCCTGTTCGAGGGGCTCGCCCACGCGGTCCTCGGCTCGGGGCGACCGACCCTGCTCGTGCTCGACGACCTCCAGTGGTGCGACGACGAGACCCTCGGCTGGCTGTCGTCCCTGCTGCCGGCGCTGGCTCACCGGCAGGTCCTGGTGGTCGCGACCGTGCGCAGCGACGACCCGGACGAGAGCCGCGCCGGCCCGTCGGCGGCGCAGCTGCTGCGGTGGGGAAGCGGCGTCTCCGAGATCGCCCTGTCACCCCTGGAGCCGATGGGCGCAGAGCAGCTCGCCGCGCTCGTCCGCGGACGCCGGCTCTCCGACACCGAGACGGCGTTCTTGCACGCCACCACCGGCGGCTTCCCGCTCTTCGTCGTCGAGGTGGCGCGGAGCATGCCCGAGCACGCGACGGACGCCGGACCCGCCCCCGTCGCCGACCTCAGCAGCGTGCTCCGGCGTCGCCTGGAGGAGACCTCACCCGCCGCCCGCGAGATCGCCGGGCTCGCCGCGGCCCTCGGGCGCGACTTCTCCCTCGACCTGCTCGCCGAGGCATCCGACCTTGCGGCCGAGGACCTCGTCCACGCGGTCGACGAGCTGTGGCGACGACGCATCCTGCGCGAGCAGCGCGGTGGTTACGACTTCTCCCACGACCTCCTGCGGGACGCCGCATACGGCCTGGTCAGCCCACCTCGCCGGTGGCTGCTGCACCGCCGGCTCGCCCAGGGCCTGGAGCTGCTGCACTCCGGTCACCTCGACGAGGTGGCCGCCCAGCTTGCCGACCAGTACGACCGGGGCGGACGCCCGGACCGCGCCCTGCACTACTCGGAACGCTCCGCACAGGTCGCCGAAGGCGTCTTCGCCAACGCCGAGGCGCTGCGCCACTACCGCCGCTGCCTCGACCTCGTGAGCCGGCTCCCCTCCGGCCGCGATCGCGACGGCAAGGAGCTCGACGTCCTGCAGTCCATGGCAGCGCCGCTCAACGCGCTGCACGGGTACTCCTCACCCCTCCTCCAGGAGGCCCTCGAGCGCTCGGCCGAGCTCGCCGGGCGCCTCGGCCGTCGTCACGTCCTGGTGGAGAGCCTTGTCGGCCTGTTCTGCACCCGCTTCGTCCAGGGCCACACCGCACTGGCGCACGACATCGGAGGCCGCGCCCTCGCCCTGACCGACGGCGACGACGTCGACCCGCACCTGGCCGCGCAGGCGCACTTCGTGCGCGCGGGATCGGCTGTCAGCCTCGGGCTGCCCGACGTGGCTGTGGAGCACTTCGGCCGCGCGTGCGCACTCTCCCCCCACGGCGTCTCGCTCGTGCTCGGCACCCGGCTCGACGTGCACGCCCGGGGCTGGGCGGCGCACGCGCACTGGCTCCTCGGTGACGACGCGCGGGCCGCGCAGGAGAGCAGAACCGCCGTGGCCGAGGCTCGTGCCGCCGACCACCCGTGGAGCCTCGCCGTCGCCCTGGCGTACGCGGCCGTCACCTTCCAGCTCCGGGGCGAGCTCGAGGCGATGCGCGCGGCAGTCGCCGAGCTCCACGACACCTGCGAGCGTTATGAGTTCGCCTACTACCGGGAGTGGGCGGTGATCCTCGGCGGCTGGGCCACCGGCGGACCCGCCGGCATCGCCGAGATCAGCCGCGGCATCGCCGACCTGCGCGCCCACGGCTCCCTCGCCCGGATGCCGTACTGGCTCTGTCTCCTCGCCGAGGCACTGATCGCTGACCACCAGCCCGAGCGCGCCAGTGCCGTGCTCGACGGCGCCTGCGCGGTTGCCCGGCAGGGCGACGACCGCTGGTGGCTCCCCGAGGTGCTGCGGCTGCGCGCCGGCCTGCAGCCGGGGGACGCCGGCGTCGTCTTGCTCACCGAGGCGCTCGACATGGCCGAGCAGCAGCAGAGCCCCGTCCTGGGAGCCCGCTGCCGTGCCGACCTCGCCGTCCGGGGCACCGCCGGCACGCCCCACCGGCGGCGCCCCCACCGTTCGCCCGTCGTTGTCGTCAGCCCGAACGCTGCGCGAACGCCGTCTCCCTAGCGTCCTCATCAGGCCGGCAACCCCCGTCGGCACCCCCAGCGGCGAGGAGAGGTCCACCATGACGACGACGACAACCGCGAGCGTCCCGGGACTGCAGGCGCTGCCTGCCTACGACGAGCTTCGGGCGGGTCTGCGCGGGGTGCTCATTCGCCCCGACGACGAGGGCTACGACGGCGCCCGCGCTGTGTACAACGCCATGATCGACCGCCGCCCCGCCGCGATCGCCCGGTGCGTCGACGCCGCCGACGTCATCGCGTGCGTCGCCTTCGCCCGGGAGCACCACCTCGACCTCGCCGTCCGGGGTGGCGGTCACAGTGCCGCGGGGCTCGGCGTCTGGGACGGCGCGCTGGTCATCGACCTGTCCGCCATGCGCAGCACGACCGTGGACCCCGTGGACCGCACCGTCCGCGTCGACGGCGGCTGCACCTGGGGCGACGTCGACCATGCGACCGTCCCCTTCGGCATGGCCACGCCGTCAGGTTTCCTGGCCTCGACCGGCGTCGGCGGCCTGACCCTCGGTGGTGGCGTCGGATACCTGACCCGTCGCTACGGCATGACCGTCGACAACCTCCTGTCAGCCGACGTCGTCCTGGCCGACGGCAGCCTCGTGACGGCCAGCAGCACCAGCCACCACGACCTGTTCTGGGCGCTGCGCGGCGGCGGCGGCAACTTCGGCGTCGTCACCTCGTTCCGCTTCGCCTGCCACGACATCGGCGAGCACGGCACCGTCGTCGGCGGCCCGGTCCTCTACGACCTCGGCGACGCCGCTGCGGTCATGCGCTGGTACCGCGAGCTGCTGCCAGCGCTTCCCGAGGAGCTCAGCGGCTGGCTCGGGATCCTCACCATCCCGCCGGCTCCACCGTTCCCCGAGGAGCTGTGGGGTCGCAAGGCCTGCGGGATCGTCTGGTGCTACACCGGCCCGCACGCCAAGGCTGACGAGGTCCTCGCCCCTGTCCGCAACTTCGGCTCACCGCTGCTCGTCGGACTCCAGCCGATGCCCTTCTCCATGCTGCAGGCGGCCTTCGACGGCCTGTACCCCGCCGGCCTTCAGTGGTACTGGCGTGCCGACGTCTTCGAGACGATCAGCGACCGGGCCATCGAGGTGCACGAGCAGTTCGGCGCGGCCCTGCCGAGCGGGCACAGCACGATGCACCTCTACCCCATCGACGGCGCCGCGGCGCGGGTCGCAGCGGACGCGACCGCCTTCCCCTACCGCGGCGGCGGCTGGGCGGGTGTGATCGTCGGCGTCGACCCCGATCCGGCCAACGCCCCCGCGATCAGCCAGTGGGCGAAGGACTACTGGACCGAGCTGCACCCCACCTCTGCCGGCGGCGCCTACGTGAACTTCCTGGGCGAGGACGAGGGCGCGGACCGCGTGCGCACCTCCTACCAGGGCAACTACGACCGCCTCGCGGCGGTGAAGGCGGCCTACGACCCCTCCAACCTCTTCCATGTCAACCAGAACATCCCTCCGGCGGCCGGGAGGACGCCGCGGATCGGGTGACGTCGCGCGCTCCCGGGCCATCCCCCCAGGTAGCGTGGCGGCACCCGACGACGGATGAGGACACGTGGCGCCAGACGACGACGCTCCGACGGTCACGGTGCCCGCCGCCCGCTCGGCCGTCGACGTCGACGCCGCCAAGCTCACGCTCGCCCTCGAGATCGCCCAGATCGGCAGCTACGACTGGGACGTCGCCCGCGACACGATGAGCTGGTCCCACCAGCTCATCCGCATGTGGGGCGAGGACCCCGAGACGTTCGTCCCCACCTACGACGACTTCCTCGCGCGGCTGCACCCCGACGACCGCGAGACCACGGCCGAGGCCGTCCGGGCGTCCCTGGCGACCGGTCACCCGTTCGAGCGGGAGTACCGGTTCGTCCGCCCCGACGGCCAGGTCCGCCGTTGGCTCAGCCGGGGCCGCCCGCTGCTCTCCGACGACGGCACCCCGCTCGCGCTCGTCGGGATGGTCGTCGACGTCACCCAGGCGCGGAGCACCGACGAGCGGATCGCCCGGACGCTGGAGTCGATCACCGATGCGTTCTTCGCCCTCGACACCGAGTGGCGCTTCACCTACGTCAACGCCGAGGCCGAGCGCGTCCTCTTCCGCGCCCGTGGGGAGCTGCTCGGCCGCTCGGTGTGGGAGTGCTTCCCCGAGGCGATCGGCTCGACCTTCGAGCGCGCGTACCGGACGGCGGCCGCGACCGGCGAGCCCTCGCGCTTCGAGGAGTTCTTCGAACCGCTCAACGGAATCTTCGAGGTGCGCGTCTACCCCAGCGACGACGGCCTTTCGGTGTACTTCCACGACGTCACCGGGAACCGCCGGATGCAGGCCGAGCTGGCCGCCCTCGCCGAGGTCAACGAGCGAGCGCTCAAGGAGGCCGAGGAGGCGCGCGACCGTCAGACGTTCCTCGGCGCGGCCTCCACCCTGATCGCCGCGTCGCTCGACCGCGAAGAGGTGCTGCGCCGGGTCACCGCCCTCGCCGTGCCCCGGCTGGCCGACTGGGCGTCGGTGTACCTCGTCGACGGGCTGCTCCTGCGCCGCGTCGCCGTCGCCCACCGCGACCCGTCCCTCGCCGCGCTCGCCGCCAGCCTCGTCGACCGGCTGCCCGTGACGCTCGACTCCCGCGCCGTCGCCGCCGAGGTCGCACGCACCGGCCGGCCCGCGCTGCTCACCTCGCTGGAGGACATCAAAGAGCAGGCGCGGATGCCGGGGGACGAGTTCGCAGCGATTGCCCAGCGGCTCGGCATCGGCAGCGCCATGGCGGTGCCGCTCTCCGCGAGAGGGCGCGTCCTCGGCGTCATGTCCTTCTCCGGCGGGCCGGACCGGGCCCCCTACACCGACGACGACCTCGACCTCGCCACCGCGCTGGGAACCCGCGCCTCGGTCGCCGTGCTCAACGCGGAGCTGTTCGAGCGGGAGCACGGCCTCGCGGTAGCCCTGCAACGCGCGATCCTGCCGCCGCGGACCCCGGGACTGCCCTCGCTCGACATCGGGGTGCACTACCTGCCAGCCAGCGCCGGGGTCGAGGTCGGCGGCGACTGGTACGACAGCCTTCCGCTGCCCGACGGGCGCGTCGGGGTCGTCGTCGGCGACGTGGCCGGTCACGGCCTGCAGGCAGCCGCGACGATGGGCCAGCTGCGCAACAGCCTGCGCGCTTTCGCCTTCGACGGCGACGACCCCGACGTCGTCGTCCGGCGGCTCAACCGGCTCATCACCGTAACCGATCCCGAGGCCATAGCCACGCTCGTCTACGCCATCTTCGATCCCGCGACGACGACGCTCACGTGGTGCAACGCCGGGCACATGCCCCCGCTGCTGCGCACCTCGTCCGGGTTGAGGTTCCTCGCGGAGGTCGGCGGTCCTCCGATCGGCGCCGACCCCGACGCCACGTACCGCTGCGGCCGTGACCGGCTCGAGCCGGCCGACGTCCTCGTCCTCTACACCGACGGGCTCGTCGAGGACCGCACCCGTGACATCACCGCCGGCCTCGACGAGCTCTCCGCAGCAGTCGCGAGGCTCGAGGGCGAGGACGTGACGACGATGGCCGCCGAGGTCGCGCGGCTGGCGATGGGCACCCGGCGCCGGGACGACGACGTCTGCGTCCTCGTGGCCCGCACCCGCTGACTCGCGTCCTTCCGAGGGCGGCTCCCGGCGGCTCACGACGGCTCCGCGAACGCCCGGAACGACACAAAAGATCACAGTCTCCAACGTTCCCCGACATGCCCGCCATGTCCAGACGCTTCCAGGTGGTGGACGTCACAGCCGCTGGCCCCTGTGGTGTTCGCGACATGAGGGTTACCTTCGCTTTACGAGGGCGGCGAGGCCCGCTGGTCTTCGGCGACAGTTGCGGTGGCCGAGCCGCGACGCGGTTTCTGCCATGGAGGCCTGTGATGTCAGTAGACCTGTCAATCGCACCGACGACCCACCAGGGACTGCTCGACTGGGTCTCCGAGGTCGCCGAGCTCACCGAGCCCGACCGCGTCGAGTGGTGCGACGGGTCGCAGGAGGAGTGGGACCGCCTCACCTCCCTGCTCGTTGACCACGGCACCTTCGTCCGGCTCAACGAGTCGGCGAAGCCGAACTCGTTCTGGTGCGCCTCGGACCCCACCGACGTCGCCCGGGTCGAGGGTCGCACCTTCATCTGCTCGGCGTCCCCTGACGACGCCGGCCCGACGAACAACTGGGTCGACCCCACCGAGATGAAGGCGACCCTGACCGGACTGTTCCGGGGCTCGATGCGCGGCCGGACGATGTACGTCATCCCGTTCTGCATGGGCCCGCTCAGCGCCGCCAACGCCAAGCTCGGCGTCGAGATCACCGACTCGCCGTACGTCGTCGTCAACATGCGGATCATGACCCGGATGGGCTCGGGCGCACTGAAGAAGATCGAGCAGGACGGCGACTTCGTCCAGTGCCTGCACTCGGTCGGCGCGCCGCTCGAGCCAGGTCAGGCCGACGTGGCATGGCCGTGCAACCCGGAGAAGTACATCGTCCACTTCCCCGAGGACCTCGCGATCTGGTCCTTCGGCTCCGGCTACGGCGGCAACGCCCTGCTGGGAAAGAAGTGCTACGCCCTGCGCATCGCCTCCGTCATGGCTCGCAACGAGGGCTGGCTCGCCGAGCACATGCTCATCGTCAAGATCACCTCGCCCGAGGACAAGGTCCACTACGTCACCGGCGCGTTCCCGTCGGCGTGCGGCAAGACCAACCTCGCCATGCTCGAGCCGGTGCTGCCGGGCTGGAAGGTCGAGACCCTCGGCGACGACATCGCCTGGCTGCGCTTCGGCGCCGACGGCCGGCTCTACGCCATCAACCCCGAGTACGGGTTCTTCGGCGTCGCCCCCGGCACCTCGCACGACACGAACCACAACGCCATGCTCACCATCGAGGGCGGCAACTCCATCTTCACCAACGTCGCGCGCACGGACGACGGCGACGTCTGGTGGGAGGGCATGACCGACGACAAGCCCGCGCACCTCATCGACTGGCTCGGCAAGGACTGGACGCCAGACTCCGATACGAAGTCCTCGCACCCCAACAGCCGGTTCACGACCCCCGCCGGTCAGTGCCCGACCATCGCGTCCGAGTGGGAGGACCCGAACGGCGTCCCCATCTCCGCGATGATCTTCGGCGGGCGGCGCGCCTCGACCGTCCCGCTCGTGACCGAGTCGCGCGACTGGGTGCAGGGCGTCTTCTTCGGCGCCACGCTGTCCTCGGAGACGACGGCTGCAGCCACCGGCGCGGTCGGCGTCGTCCGTCGTGACCCGTTCGCCATGCTGCCGTTCATCGGCTACCACGCCGGCGACTACATCAACCACTGGGTTGCCTTGGGCAAGGGCGCCGACGAGAGCAAGCTGCCCAAGATCTTCCGGGTCAACTGGTTCCGCAAGGGCGAGGATGGCCGCTGGCTGTGGCCGGGCTTCGGCGAGAACACCCGCGTCCTCAAGTGGATCATCGAACGGATCGAGGGCACGGCCGAGGCAGTCCAGACCCCGATCGGGCTCGTGCCCAGCGCCGACGCGCTCGACCTCACCGGGCTCGACCAGCCCCTCGAGGACGTCGTCGAGGCCCTGGCCTACTCCACCGAGGAGTGGCGCGCCGAGCTCCCCGGGATGACCGAGTGGTTCGAGATGTTCGGCGACAAGCTGCCGGGCGTCCTGTGGTCCGAGCTCGACGCCCTCAAGGCGCGGCTCGAGGGCTGACGTCGAGGACCGCCACCCGCCAGCCGCAGGACCCGCGGGTCAGCTCCATCCGCACGGCCGCACCGCCCCCTGGCGGTGCGGCCGTCGCTGCGCTCGCCGGGGTCGCGGGGGTCGTGGGGGTCGTGGGGAGGGTCGCCGTCACCGCCCACCGGTCGCCGTCTTGCTGCTGCACCTGCGCCCAGGAGCGCATCGGCCGCTCGTGCGGGAGCGCCACGTGGTGCCGCGCCAGCCGCTCGGCCAGCGCCAGAGCGTCCAGGCCAGCGCCGTCGGCCAGCCGTGCCACCACGTCGACGTCGCCGTCGGCCAGCAGCGCCAGGGTCCGGCGGACGGCTGCCTCAGGAGAGGAGTCGAGGGGACGCCGGGGGCGGGAGCCCTCCGTGGCGAGGACGGTCGAGGAGGCACGGGACCACGGCAGCGGCACGTCGTCGATGGTGCTCATGGCTGCTCCCCCTCCAGCGTCGCTTCGCAGGAGAGGTATCGGCACATCGCGGGACCGGACTAAGCACCGGCGTGACCCCAGGACGGCAGGCCGCCGGACGGCGACCGGGCAGGAGCACGGCGGAGGCGGAGGGATTTGAACCCTCGAGGGGTATCAACCCCAACCGCATTAGCAGTGCGGCGCCATAGGCCACTAGGCGACGCCTCCACGCAGCAGGCCGGGGCCCGCCGCGGCGGCAAGGGTATCCCCCGCCGGGCGGGCACGGCAAAGCAGTGCAGCGAGCGCCGCTACGTCGTCGTCACGTCGAGCGAGCCCTCGGCGTACCGGCTCCGGATGACCTTCTTGTCGAACTTGCCGACGCTCGTCTTCGGCACCTCGCTGACGAACGCCCACCGTTCGGGCACCTGCCACGAGGCGATGTGCTCGGCGAGGAAAGCCCGCAGCTGCTCGACGGTGACGTCGGCACCCTCGCGGATGACGACCGTGGCGAGCGGGCGCTCGCCCCACTTCTCGTCCGGCACACCGACGACGGAGGCCTCGAGCACCGCCGGGTGCGCCATGAGAGTGTTCTCCAGCTCGACCGAGGAGATCCACTCGCCGCCGGACTTGATGACGTCCTTGGCGCGGTCGGTGAGGGTGATGAACATGTCAGGGGTGAGCGTGCCGACGTCGCCGGTGCGCAGCCAGCCCTCGTCGAACTTCGCCGGGTCCTCGTCGTGGTGGTACTCGGCGGTCACCCACGGGCCGGCGACCTCGAGCTCGCCGACGGAGGTGCCGTCGGACGGCACCAGACCGTCAGGCCCCGTGAGCCTCACCTGCACGGCGGCCGGCACCCGCCCCTGGGTGACCCGGTAGGCCCACTCCTCCTCGCCGGTGGCCCCCGCCGGTGGGCGCGCGACGCTGCCCAGCGGCGAGGTCTCGGTCATGCCCCACGCGTGGATGATCCGCACGCCGTAGCGCTCCCAGAAGGCGTGCATGAGCGACGGCGGGCAGGCCGATCCGCCGACGACGACCTCGGACAGGGAGGAGATGTCGCCGCCGTTGGCGTCGAGGTGGTTGAGCAGGTCGGTCCAGATCGTCGGGACGGCCGCGGCGAAGGTCGGACGCTCCGTGGCGATCATCGCCGCCAGCGGCGCCGCCTGGAGGAACCGGTCCGGCATGAGCAGGGACGCGCCGGACATGAGCGCGGCGTGGATGACGCCCCAGGCCATGGCGTGGAACTGCGGCACGACGGCGAGGCACAGCTCGCGGTCGCTGAGCCCGAAGGACTCCGCCATGCAGACCTGCATCGAGTGCAGCCAGATCGAGCGGTGGCTGTAGACGACGCCCTTGGGGTTGCCCGTCGTGCCGCTCGTGTAACACATCGCCGCGGCATCGCGCTCGTCGCCGACGGGGTAGTCGTACTCCTCGGGCTGCCCCTCGAGGAGGCCCGTGTACGTGTGGACGTCGGGCCCGATCCCGCGCAGCGGCTCGGCGGCCGCGTCGGGGCCGTTGACGACGATGTGGCGCACGCTCTTCAGCTGCGGGAGCACCCGCGCGAGCAGCGGGACGACCGCAGCGTCG
Source organism: Actinomycetes bacterium (assembly GCA_038322045.1). Classification (GTDB taxonomy): domain Bacteria; phylum Actinomycetota; class Actinomycetes; order JBBQFP01; family JBBQFP01; genus JBBQFP01. The sequence continues at coordinate 11,267 of JBBQFP010000061.1, forward strand.
ACGACGACGACGCGGTCCTCGGCGTGCTCGGCGATGTAGACGAGCTGCTCGGGGAACAGCCGGATGTTGAGGGTGTGGAGGACGGCGCCCATGGCTGGGATGGCGCCGTAGCACTCGAGGTGCTCCTGGTTGTTGAACATGAACGTCGCGACCCGCTCGTCACCGGTGACCCCGATCGAGCGCAAGCCGTGCGCCAGCCGGGCGGCGTTGCGTCCGACGTCGCCGTAGGTTGCGCGCCGTGGCCCCTCCGGGGACCACGTCGTCACCGTGCTGGCGGCGTGAGCCGTCGTGCCATACCTCAGCAGCGTGGCGAGGGAGAGCGGGGTGTCCTGCATCGTGCTGCGCATCGCGTGCCTCCAGGCCGGCGGGTCCCGATGCCCCCGTACGAGGCAGCGGCGCCTGCTGATCCGCCATCCAACCAGCCTCTCGCGTCCGGGGCGAGGGGCTGGCGACGGCACACTCCGTCCGCTCCTGGAGGCGCTTTCCCGCGCCGGCGGCCCTACTGTGGGCCGGTGGCACCCTCGGACCCGAACCACCCGGCACCGGCGTCGATCATGAACGCCACCAGGCACGCGTCGCACCGGCGCGACCACCACCACGCTGACGACCGCCCCTGCTCGCCGCACGAGGTCGAGGTCATCGACCTGGGCACGTCGGCGTTCGCCGTCTGCCACTGCTGCGGCTACGAGAGCCCGACCGGGCGCCACCACGACGCCACCGCGGCGGCGGCGGAGCACCGGGCCTCGCACGCCGGAGCCCGGCCCGCGTAGAGGTCAGCCGACCCCCGCCGGGTCGCCCGCCCAGGACGAGGGTGAGCCGGGCTCCGGGTACGCCTCGAGCTCGGTGGCCTTGACCGAGACCCACACCTCACGCCCCGGCGCCAGGGCGAGGTCGCTGACGGCCGCCGGCGTGACGTCGGCGAGCACCGGCGGGGTTCCGGAGGTGGCCAGCCTGACGCGGTCCCCGAGCAGCTCCATCCCGGTGACCGTCGCCTGCCACACGTTGCGCGCGCTGCCCTCGGGGCGCCCGACATGGACCGTCACCGTCGACGGGCGCACCGCCACGAGGACCCGTCCAGCGGGCGGGTGGTCGGCGACGACGAGGTGGCCGCCGTCGTCGAGGGCGACCTCGCCGCCGCGGGCGACCCCGGCGTGCAGGGTCAGTCCCATGAGGCGGGCGACGTAGGCGGTGGCCGGACGACGCGCCACCTCCGCGGGCGTGCCCCGCTGGACCACCCTGCCCCCTTCGAGCACGAGCATGCTGGCGGCGAGGACCATGGCGTCGAGCGGGTCGTGCGTCACGAGGACCGAGGCCGTCGTGCCGTCGGACAGGTGCTCGGCGAGGACCCCGCGTGCCTCGACGGTCGTGGCGGCGTCGAGGGCGGCGAGCGGCTCGTCGAGCAGCAGCAGCCGCGGACGGACGGCGAGCGCGCGTGCCAGCGCCACCCGCTGCGCCTGTCCCCCTGACAGCTCTCCCGGCCGGCGTCCCGACAGCGACCCCACCCCGAGCAGCGACAGCCACTCGGCGGCCTGCGCGCGCGCTGCCTGACGGGGAACGCCGTGCGCCCTCAGCCCGAACGCCACGTTGTCGAGCGCGCGCAGGTGCGGGAACAACCGGTGGTCGGGGAACACGAGGCTGACCGGACGCAGGTGCACCGGCATCCGCAGCCCCGTGACGGCGTCGTCGGTCAGGGTGCCGTCGACGGCGACCCGGCCCTCGACGACGGGCAGCAGCCCCGCGAGGGCGCGCAGCAGCGTGGTCTTCCCCGAGCCGTTGGGCCCGAGCACCGCGACGACCTCACCGGGTGCCGCCGACAGCTCGGCCCGGCAGGTGAAGCCACCCTGCCGGACGACGACGTCAGCCTGCAGCCCGCTCACCGCGGGACCCGTCCGAGCGAGACCCAGCGCCCCCGCAACGCCAGGAGGACGGCGACGGAGACGACGAGGAGCACGACGCTGAGGGCGACCGCTGCCTCAGGGTCGCTCTCGAGGGCGATGGCCACCGCGAGCGGCACGGTCTGGGTCCGGCCGGGGAAGCTGCCGGCGAAGGTCACCGTCGCACCGAACTCCCCGAGGGCGCGCGCCCAGCACAGCGCCGCACCCGCCAGCAGCGACGGCGCCACGACCGGCAGCGTCACCCGCCGCAAGGTCCTCAGCCGCGACGCCCCGAGGGTCGCGGCCGCTTCGTCGAGCGCGGTCCCCACCGAGCGCAGCGCCCCTTCCACCGTGACGACGAGGAACGGCATCGCGACGAAGGTCTCGGCGAGGACGACCCCCGCCGTCGAGAACGGCAGCGTGAGGCCCGTGGCCGAGTGCAGGGGCGCTCCGAGCAGCCCCCGGCGCCCGAAGGCGAGCAGCAGCGCGACGCCACCGACCACCGGGGGCAGGACGAGCGGGAGGACGACGAGGGAGCGCAGCAGCCCGACCGCCCGTGACGTCGTCCGGGCGAGGACCCACGCGAGCGGGACGCCGAGCAGCAGGGAGATCGCCGTGGACACCGTTGCCGTGAGCAGGGACAGCCGCAGCGCCTGGCCGACGACGGGCTCGCGGAGCAGTCGGGGCATCGCCGACCACGGGGCCTTGACGAGCAGCGCGACCAGCGGCAGCAGGAGCAGCCCCACGGCGAGCAGCGCCGGCGCGAGGAGGAGCGCCGGGGTCGCCGTCGTCGACGTGCGAGACCACCGCCCGGCCGCGCGTCGTCGTCCCGCCGGGCTCACGCCGGGCCGAACCCGGCCGCGTCGAAGGCGACGCGGCCGGGGGCCGAGGTGAGGCGGGCGAGGAAGTCCTCGGCCAGCGCCCGGTCCTCGGGGCGGGTGAGGATCGCGGCCGAGGTGCGCACGACCACCCGCAGCGCCTCGGGGACAGGCACGCCCTCGACGGCTCCTGCCGCGGCCCTGACGTCGGTGGCGTAGACGACGCCGGCGTCGACCTCACCGAGGCGCACCTTGGTGAGCACCCCCCGGACGTCGGCCTCCTGGGTCACCGCGCGGACCGTGACCTCCGCCCGCGCGAAGAGCCTCGTGGCCGCCGACCCGCACGGCACCTGGGCCTGGCAGACGGCGACCGACACACCGTGCCGGGCGAGGTCGGCCACCGAGCGGACCCGCGCGGGGTTGCCCTTCGGCACGGCGATCTCGAGGACGTTCGAGGCGATCCGGATGGGGGCGCGCACCGTCCCCGCGTCGACTGCGCGCGCCATGCTCACCTCGTCCGCCGTCACGAGGATGTCCGCCGGCGCCCCCTCGGCGACCTGACGCACGAGCGTCGAGCTCGCGCCGAACGACAGCGCGACCGTGACGCCCGGCTCGGCCCGCTCGACCTCGCGGGCGACGGTCGTGAGCACGTCCGTGAGCGAGGCCGCCGCGAGCACCGTCACTGTTCCCCGAGGGCCAGTGGACGCCGGCGAGCCCGACGGGGTGGCGGTGATGCCCGGGGCGGCGGCAGGGGACGAGCCGCCGCACCCGGCGAGAAGCACCGCGCACGCCGCCGCCGTGGACGACGAGATCCCCAGCCGACGCCTCACCCCCGCGAAGATATCGGGTGCCTCGGCGCCGGTCGGGTCACCGCCCGCTGGCGACGTAGTGGGCGAGGACCCGGTCGGCAGGGAGCACCGCCGGGTAGATCGACACCTCGTCGATCGCACCGGCGAAGAACCTGCTCGTGGGCCTGTTCGGCCACCCGGAGAGGTTGTCGCCGCCGATCCGCCAGAAGCCGTCGAAGACCCTGCTCGTCGTCGTGTCCGTCCGCGAGGCCACGAGGGCGCCGTCGACGTAGAGCGTCATCCCCCCGACCCCCAGGGTGCCGACGACCTGGTGCCAGGCGCCGTCGTTGTAGGAGCGGGTCGAGGCGACCGTGCGGGCGACCCCGGGATAGGCGCCGAAGAGCACCCGGCCGGCGTCGTCCATGTAGAGGTGGCGGTCGTATCTCGTCGAGTCCCCGGACGAGCCCTTGCCGAAGCCGACGATCTTGCCCCCGGTCGTCGTCGTCGTCTTGATCCAGGCCTCGACCGAGACGGTGGCGGGGGCGGGACGCTGGAACTGCGAGGCCGCGAAGCCGGTGCTCGTCCCCGGGAAGGTCGACGCCCGGTCGCTGTCGTTGAGCAGCGCACCCGCGGCTCCGCGGGTCACCCCGGCCGAGGCCACGGCGTGGTCGCCGCCCGCGACATCGGTGACCTGCGTGCCCGAGGTCTCGCCGAGCCGGTAGTACCACGTGGGGCTGTCGGCACTCACGGCCCCCGCGTAGCGGTTGACCGTGGTCGGGGTGGACACCGTCACCGAGGGCGCCCCGCGGCTGGCGAGGTTGCCGAACCGGTCGAAGGCGTAGACGCGGTAGGTGTACCGCGTGCCCGGCGTCACGTTGGTGTCGGTGAACGCCAGGGGGGTGCGCACCCAGAACGTCGAGCGCTGCGTTACCTGGAAGACGGGCGTGTCGTTGAGGCTGACGACGTTGCGGAAGACCTTGTAGGTCAGCTCCTCGTTGTCTCGGTCGAACGTCGACAGCCACGCGACGCGGACGCGGCCCGGGACGAACGACGTCGCTGATGGCGTCAGCCCGTCGTTGCTCACCGGACCGACCTTGTTGGGGGCGATGCTCGGGATGGCGAAGCGGACGAGGCCCTGCTGCGTCGAGTAGGTGTTGACGCTCGTGAACTCACCGCCGACGACGACGTACTGACCGTTGCCCGTGACGTTCCAGCCCGCCTGGCCCTGGTGGGTGTAGCTGCCGGCGCCGTGCCAGTCGGGGAACCAGTCGAGCAGCGTCGGGCGGGGCTGCCCGGCGAAGCTGTGATACCCCAGGGTGTCGGGGGTGATGACGCCGGTGGGCTGCTTGGAGAACGCCAGCGAGTGGTGCATCGTCCACGGGTTGGTCTGCGGGAAGCCGCCGATGTTGCCGCAGTAGTGCGGGTGCCCGACGGCGTAGACGACGTTGGGAGTGACATAGGTCGACACGGTGTCGCCGTGGCAGTCCTCGATCCAGATGACCTGGCCGGTGGTGCTGTCGACCCGGAACGCGCCCTCGAGGTTGCCGCCGTCGCCGTAGACGTAGCCGCTGCCGTACACGCCCTGCGCGTCCGCGCTGAGGCTGAGGATCGCCGAGTTCGGTCCGGCGTCGCGGATGACCTCCGTGGCAGCCCAGGGCAGGACGGCCCCGGAGGTCGGGTCGACGGCGGCCATCCCGTATGCGGGCTGCCCGCCGACGTTGCGGAAGGACCCGCCGAGGACGAGCTTGCTCTTGTCGAAGGTCAGGGTCATCGCCTGCACGGAACCGTCGGGCGAGGGCCTCCAGGGCAGCACGCCGCCGTCGCTCGCCCGCACGGCAGCGGCGTAGGGCGTGGCGACTCCGGAGACCGACGTCAGGCTTCCGCCGAGGTACACCGTAGGGCCGCTGACGTGGAGGGCCTTGACCACGCCGTTGGCGGTCGGCTTGAACGTGCTGACGAGCGCGCCCGTCGCGGTGTCGAACGCGGCGATCCGGCTGCGCGCCTGGCCGTTGACCGTCGAGAAGTCACCGCCGACGTAGACCCGGGTACCGTCCGGGGACGCCGCGAGCACCCGTCCCTGGGCGTTGAGCGTCGGGGCGAAGGAGGAGATGAGCACGCCCGTGCGGACGTCGTAGGCGAGCAGGTACGCGCGAGGGACGAGCTGGGTGCCCGGCGCCGCTCCGGCGGGACGGGCGTTGCGGAAGTCGCCGGTCGCGTAGACGGTGTTGCCGACGACGACCTGGGACCACACGACGCCGTCGATCTGCACCGTCGGCAACGGGTCGGCGCTCACGGTGACCGGCGTCCCGG
>JBBQFP010000062.1:0-16766 GCA_038322045.1 Actinomycetes bacterium
CCGGTAGTGTTCTTCACCTGGAGAGTGCTCCTCGATCCTCGGCTGAGTTGTCCGTCGCAAGACACATCATCCCAGGTCAGGGGCACTTTTCAGTTGATCGAAACGCTACCCGGCGCCCTCAGCACGAAATCCCGAGGCTAGCCGCGGGCAGGCGGGCGGTCGGTGACGGCGGCGCCTCGTGCCGCGGCGAGCTCCTCGACGAGTCGGCTCATCAGCGCTGGCCGCACCTGCCAGCTCTCGCACAGCGCGTCGAGCTCACCGAGCTGGGCTGCGGCCGCGGGGGCGCCCGTGCGCACCGCGCGGATGAGCAGGTTGCGCGGCGTGTGCTCGCTCCCGACGAATTCGATGACCTCCGCGCGGTAACCCACGGCGCGCAGGACGGCGGCACGCAGGGCGTCGGTCATGACGTCGGCGAAGCGCTCCCGGAGGATCCCGTGACGCACGAGGGGCCCGTACGGCTGCGGTGGCGTCGAGGCTCTGAGCTGGCGCTGGAGGTCGTGGTGGCAGCACGGCGCGGCGACGACGACCGGCGCGTCCCAGCGGACCGCACGGGCGAGGGCGTCGTCGGTCGCGGTGTCGCAGGCGTGCAGCGCGAGGACGACGTCCGGGGGCTCCCCGTCGTCGTCGGGCAGGGCGCCCGAGATGGTCCCGGTGACGAAGCGCAGGTGCTCGGCCCACCCCAGCGCCTCTGCCACGGCGCTGCTGTGCTCGCGCGACTGCTTCTTGACGTCGACCCCGACCATCTCGACCCCGCGCCCGAGCGCGCTGAGGTAGTGGTAGGTGGCGAAGGTGAGGTAGGCGTTGCCGCAGCCGAGGTCGACGACGCGCAGCGGCCGGTCGGCCGGCAGGCTCCCGAGCAAGGGCTCGAGGGCGCGGAGGAGCTCCTCGACCTGCCTGACCTTGTCGACCCGCGAGGGCTTGACCCGCCCGTCGGCCGTCGTGAGGCCGAGCGCGTGGAGGAACGGCTCCCCCGGGTCGAGCAGGCGCGCCTTGCCCCGGTCGTGCGCGCGCTCGGGCGGTGCGTGACGTGTCGCGGCTGTGCGGTGGACCTGGGCGTCGCCCTTCTTCGTCACCCGCACCTGGAGCGTCTCCGACGTCGTCTCGACGTGCCAGTTGCCGAAAGGCTCAGCGAGCAGGGCATCGACGGCTGCCTGGGCCCCCGCCGCGCCGGCGTCGTCGTAGGCGTGGTTGGTCGTGTGCGCCTGCCGCTCGTCGAGGCGGACCACCTGGAGGCGTCGTCCGGCACGCAGGTCGACCGGTCGCAGTTCGGCCCGGCGCCACGCCAGCGGGTGGCCGCTGCGCCGCCCGGCCGCCACCGCCCGCACGAGGCCGTCGGCGTCGAGCAGTCGGGTCCGGACGTCGGCGAGGACGTCGACGAGGGGCGCAGGCACCGAGCCATCGTGCCAGCCAGGGGCCGCCCGCCTTGCCGCCCGGCGCTTCGGTGAGCAAGGGTGACGGCCATGGACTACACCCAGCTCGGTCGCTCCGGCCTGACGGTCTCCCGGCTCTGCCTCGGCACGATGAACTTCGGCCCCGAGACGCCCGAGGGCGACTCCCACCAGATCCTCGACGCCGCGCTCGACGCGGGGATCAACTTCATGGACACGGCCAACGTCTACGGGTGGGGCGACAACCGGGGGCTCACCGAGAGCATCATCGGCCGGTGGTTCGCCCAGGGCAGCGGGAACCGCGAGCGCACCGTCATCGCCACGAAGCTCTACGGCGACATGGGCGACTGGCCCAACGAGGGCCGGCTGTCGGCGCTGAACATCCGCCGCTCCTGCGAGGCCTCGCTCCAGCGCCTCCAGACCGACTACATCGACGTCTACCAGATGCACCACGTCGACCGACGGACCCCGTGGGAAGAGATCTGGGAGGCCTTCGACATCCTGCGCCAGCAGGGCAAGGTGCTCTACGTCGGCTCGTCCAACCACGCCGGCTGGCACCTGGCCAAGGCGCAGGAGACGGCGCGCCGCCTCGGGCGTACCGGGCTGTGCAGCGAGCAGTCCCTGTACAACCTCTCGCAGCGCACCCTCGAGCTCGAGGTCATCCCCGCCGCCGTCGACTACGGCATCGGGATCATCCCGTGGTCGCCGTTGGGCGGCGGACTGCTCGGCGGGATCCTCCGCAAGGCCGAGCAGGGGCGACGCTCCTCCCACCGCATCCAGTCGATGATCGAGGCGCACCGCCCGGCCCTCGAGGCGTACGAGGGCCTCTGCGACGAGCTCGGCGAGACCCCGGCGGACGTCGGCATCGCCTGGCTGCTCCACCAGCCCGCCGTCACTGCACCGATCATCGGCCCGCGGACGAAGGAGCAGCTCCTCGGCGGCCTGCACGCGCTCGAGATCAGCCTCGACGAGGCGACGCTCGCCCGGCTCGACGAGATCTGGCCCGGCCCGGGCGGCCCCGCGCCGGAGGCCTACGCCTGGTAGCCGGCTACCTGCCCTGGACGAGGGCACCGACGAGGACGCCGAGCACGAGGAGCGTCAGCACGACGCTGACGACCCTCGTGCGGGTTCGTGGGTCCACGACGTCGAGGCTATCCGTCGGCTACAGGGCGACGCTGACGGGTCGGCGCAGAGTCGTCGTCGTCCCGTCGGCGGCGGGACCGCGGTGGCGCACGAGCCACAGCGCCGCCCCGAGGGTGACGACAAGCGACACCGATCCGCCGATGAGCAGGCTCCAGCGGGCCCCGGCGACCTCGCCGACCCAGCCGACGAGCGGGGCACCGAGCGGGGTGCCGCCCATGAACACCGCCATGTAGACGGCCATGACGCGCCCGCGCATCATCGGGTCGACGGCCAGCTGCATGGTGGCGTTGGCCGACGTGATGAGGGTGAGGGCGCACACGCCGACGAGCGGCAGCACCGCCATGAACGTCAGGTACGTCGGCATGAGCCCGGCGAGCAGCTCCATGAGCGAGAAGGCCCCGGCAGACAGGAGGATGATGCGCATCGTCGGCGCACCGCGCCTGGCCGAGAGCAGCGCGCCCGTCAGCGAGCCGACAGCCATCGCGGAGCCCAGCAGGCCGTACTGACCGGCGCCGCGGTGGAAGACCTGGGTCGCCATGAGGGCTGTCGTCATCTGGAAGTTGAGCCCGAAGGTGCCCACCGCTCCCATGATGACGAGGACGACGAGCAGGTCACGACGGGCGCGCACGTAGCGCAAGCCCTCCATGAGCTGGCCCGGTTCCTTCGCCTGACGGGGTGAGGGGTGCAGCAGTCGTTCGTCCATCCTCACGAGCGCTGCCAGGACGGCGAGCACCGACACGGCGTTGATGAGGAACACCCATCCGGTGCCGACGGCGGTGATGAGCAGGCCGGCGACAGCGGGGCCGAGGATGCGCGCAGCGTTGAACGACGCGCTGTTGAGGCTGACGGCGTTCGTCAGCTCGTCAGGCCCCACCATCTCGACGACGAAGGACTGACGGGCCGGGTTGTCCAGCGCTGAGGCGAGGCCGAGCACGAAGGCGAGGACGTAGACGTGGGCGGCGGTGACGACGCCTGTCAGGTCGAGCACCCCGAGCAGCAGTGCTGTCAGCGCGATGGATGACTGCGTGAAGTAGAGCACCGTGCGCTTGGGGTAGCGGTCGGCGAGCACTCCGCCCCAGAGGCTGAACAGGAGCATCGGCAGGAACTGCAGGCCGGTCGTGATGCCCAGCGCTGCGCCGCTGCCGTGCGTGAGCTGGAGGACCAACCAGTCCTGGGCCACGCGTTGCATCCACGTGCCGACGTTGGAGACGAGCCCACCAGCGGCGTACAGCCGGTAGTTGCGGTTGTGCAGGGAGGCGAAGGTGGGGCTCATCCGGCCGCCAGCTTCTCGAGCACCGGCAGTGCTGCCCGCAGCCGCTCGCGCTCGTCCGGCGTCAGCTCGCGGACCCGCTGCGCCAGCCACATCTCGCGGCGGGCGCGGTCCTCGCGCAGCATCGCGCGGGCGTCCTCGGTGACCGAGACGAGCACCTGCCGGCCGTCGACTGGGTGCGGGACGCGGTCGACGAGCCCGGCGGACTGCAACGACGTGAGGCAGCGCGTCATCGACGGGCGTTGCACCCGCTCGTGCGCGGCCAGCTCGCCGGGCGTGAGGGGGCCGGTGCGCTCGAGGGTCGCGAGTGTCGCGAGCTGGGTCAGCGTCAGCGAGGACTCCCTGCGCTCCTGGCGCAGCCGCCGGGCCAGGCGCATGACCGAGAACCTCAGCGCGCTGGGGAGCCCGACGCCGCTCGTCGTCGTGCGGGTCGGCGTGGGCGTCGTCGTCATGTCGTGAGCATAAGTCATTACTCGCGCTAACGACTAACCGGCCAGCTCCAATCCCTCCCGGGCCTGGAGCAGCTCGAGGACCTGCTCGGGCGGCATCGGCCGGGCGAGCAGGTAGCCCTGCCCCTCGTCGCACCCCAGCTCGCGCAGCCCGGCGAGCTGCCCAGGCGTCTCGATGCCCTCGCCGACGACCGTCATGTCGAGCACGTGCGCCATGGCCGTCACCGCCGCGACGATCTTGCGCTCCTTGGCGCCGTCCTCGAGCCGGTCGACGAACGACTTGTCGATCTTCAGGACGTCGACCGGGAAACTGCGCAGGTGCGCCAGGGAGGAGTACCCCGTGCCGAAGTCGTCGAGCGCGATGTGGACCCCCGTGTCCGAGAGGGTCTCGAGCGAGCGCGTGGCCGCGGCCGCCTCCTCGATGAGCGCCGTCTCGGTGATCTCCAGGCACAGCTGCCCAGGGTCGAGCCCGTACCGCTCGAGGGTCTGCGCCACGAGGGCGGGAAAGCCCTCCTCGCGGAGCTGGCGGGCGCTGACGTTGACGGCCATGACGAAGTCCGACGCGACGCCGCAGCCGTCGTCCGGCCTGGTCCGGGAACCACGCCACTGGGCGAGCTGCCGGCAGGCCTCGAGGAGGACCCAGGTGCCGATGGCGACGATGAGCCCCCTGTCCTCGGCGACCCCGATGAACTCCCCCGGCGGGACGAGGCCGCGAGTGGGGTGCTCCCACCGGACGAGAGCCTCCGCACCGACCACCCGGCTGTCGCTCAGGCGCACCTGGGGCTGGTAGGCCAGACGAAGCTCGCCGCGGTCGATCGCCTGGACGAGCTCGACCTCCAGGGCGTGACTGCCGCCGGTCACGCCGCGCTGGTCGGCGTCGAAGACGTGGAAACGGTTGCGGCCCCGCTCCTTGGCCTGGTACATCGCGGCGTCCGCGTCGCGCAGCACCGCACCCGCGTCGACGTAGGGGTCCGAGACGACGACGACGCCGACGCTGGCCGAGACCGTCACCGCCTGGCCGGAGACGTCGAAGGGCTGGGCGAGGGCGCGCACGACGCGGTCGGCGACGAGCCGGACGTCGTCGGCAGGGCCGAGCCGGTCGCAGAGGATGACGAACTCGTCGCCGCCGAAGCGCGCGACCGTGTCCGCCCGCCGCGAGACGGTCGCGAGGCGCTGGGCGGCCTGGACGAGCACCTGGTCGCCGCCGGCGTGCCCGAGGGCGTCGTTGACGACCTTGAACCGGTCGAGGTCGATGACGAGGACGGCGACCCGGCCGGGCTCGCGCTGCATCCGCAGGAGGGACTGGGCCAGCCGGTCCCCGAGCAGCAGGCGGTTGGCGAGCCCGGTCACGGGGTCGTGCAGCGCCTGGTGGGCCAGGGCCTGCTCCGCCCGCCGCAGGCTCGTGAGCTCGCGCACCGAGGTGAGGACCCCGCACACGCCGTCCGCGGACATCTCCGGGGTGAGGCGGGCCTGGAACCACCGCTCCCCCGCGCCGGACCCCGCGGTGAGCTCGACGTCGCTCGAGCGGCCCGTCATGAGGACCTGACGCAGCCCGCTCTCCCAGGGCTCGAGGACCTCGGCGGAGCGGCCGAGCTCGCGGTCGGTGCGCCCGAGCGCCTCCCGTCGCGCGACGGCGATGAGCCTCGCGGCAGCCGGGTTGAGGTAGACGTAGCGCAGGTCGTCGTCGTAACGGGCGATGGCGTCCGGGGAGATCTCCAGGGTCGAGCGGAGCTCCTCCTCGGCGAGACGCAGCTCGGTGTGGACGATCGACAGCTCCGAGGCCTTCCGAGCCGCCTCGCGCTCGACGAGGACCTGCGTCGTGACGTCGCGGGAGAGCCCGAGCGTGCCGACGACGTCCCCGGAGGCGTCGCGCAGCGGCAACGTCGTCGTCACGGCCCAGGTGTCCGCGCGGTCCTGCCACGTCTCGGCGACGAGGCGGTCGACGACGGCCGTCCCGGTGGACATGACCCGCACCTCGACCTCGTGGTCGACCCGCGCCTGGAGGATCCCGAGGAGCTCGGAGCCGGTGCGTCCGACGGCGTGGGACGGCGGCCGTCCGGGGGTGCACGCAGCGGCCCAGCCCTCGCTCACGCGGACGTAGCGCCCGTCGGCGCCCTTGACGCAGACCCGCCCGCCGCTGTCGTGGAACAGACTGCGGACGCACCCGGCGAGAAGTTCCTCCTCGCGCACGCGTCTCACCAGCCCCTGCCGTGGTCACGGAGGGGCGCCCGGACGAGACAGCCCCTAGACCCGCTGTCTCGGCAGGATCGCACTACGCCTGAAGGGTCACGCGACCCTTCAGCGCCGCTGGCGCGAGCGGCGCAGACGATACCGTGCGCGTGTGCCGCCCTCGCCCTCGCCGTCTCAGCCGCAGGACGGAGCCGGGACGCCCGCGCGGCTTGTGGCGCCGGCGCCCGCCGAGACCGACGTCGCGACGGCGGTCCAGGTGGGGACCGCGCTGTGGGCGGTGGCCCTCGTCGCGCTGCTGCCGTTCCTCGGCTGGCTGCGCTCCACCGACCGGCTGTGGTGGCTGCTCGTGTGCGCCTTCGGCATCGCGTTCGGCCTTCTCGGGCTGCCGTACTGCCGACGGCGTCAGTCGCGTGCCAAGGCCTCAGCCGAAGGTGTCCTCGGCGAGCAGCCGGGCGGCGTCGTCGGGCCCGGTCAGCAGGGCTGAGACGAGCCAGCGCCGCCCCCAGGCGGCCGCCGCCCACGCGAGGCCGCGGGCGAGGCCGTCGCCGGTGCACGCCCGCACCACGGCAGTGCGGCCCTCGCCCTCGACCCACCAGTCGACGCCGATGCCGTCGACGACGAGATCGTCGTGCTCGACCCACGTGCTGGGTGCCCCCGCTAGCAGCTCGGCGACGAGCGGGCTGACCGGCCGGGGCGTCCCCGTCCCGGTCACCGAGCCGGGGTGCCGCTCCGCCGCGGTCGGCAGGTCGAGGACGTCGGCGAGCCGGACGTCGCCGACGAGGACATCGCCCGTGACGACCTGCAGCCAGGCCGGGGAGTCGAGGACGACGACGCGCTCCGCGGCGACGACGTGCGACCCGGCCCCGCTGGGCACGCGGACGTGGTCCGGGGGCGTCACGCGCCCGGCCGGCACGTCCGCCAGCCGGGCGTAGACCGCTGCCAGCTCGCCGGCCGGCACGTCGCGTGCCCGGTCGGCGAGGCGGGTGAGGAGCTCGTCGGGGCCGCCCGGCTCGGCGAGCAGCGCCGTGAGGCCGACCCGGGCCCCGAGCGCCGCGACGAGTGCGGCATCGGGGCCACCGTCGGCGAGCCGGAACGACTGGTAGAGGCGGTGCAGCACCGGGTCGGCGTCGGGCAGGACGAGCTCGCGGGGGCGCACGCCGTCGATGCGCGCGTGCTCCCCCAGCCACCAGGCGCTGAACGAGGGCACGTCGCGGGCCGCCCCGCGCTCGAGGAGGACCCGGGCCGGGGTGAGGACGACCTCGCGCAGCGGCGCCACGGAGAGCATCGCCAGCGCCTGCGGCCAGCAGTCCTCGGCGACGAGGTCGAGGTCCCGGACGACGGCGAGCTCCGCCACGACCCCCGCGTCGGCGCCCGTCGCCTCGGCCCACTCGAGCAGCCCGTCGACGTCGAGCTCCGGGTCCTCGGCCGCGTCGTCGATGCCGACCAGCTCGGCGCGTCCGACGGCGAAGGAGTCGAGGACGCCGCAGGCGAGCAGCCCGCGGCGGTCGTGCGTCGAGGCGAAGGCGGGCTCGAGCACCCCCAGCGACCCCGGCTCGACGACGGCGTGCAGCGCGGAGCCGTCGAGGACGAGCTGACCGGCCGCGCTGAACCCGCCTGCGGCGTCAGGCAAGGGGAGCTCGCGCAGCCAGGCGCGGGCCGCCCCTGCCTGACCCGGCCCCGCGGCCGCGGCAAGGGCGAGCACGGCCTCGGCGAGTCTCAGCGGGTCGGGCTCGTCCCACGCCGACTGGACCGCCTCGCGGCAGGCCGGCGAGTCGAGGAGCTCCTCGGCACCCGCACGACGGGCCCCGAGTCGCTCGAGCAGGGGGTGCGCCGCCTCGGGGTGCACGAGCCGCAGACCCAGCGGAGCGAGGACGTCGAGCGCCTCGGCCAGCGCGCCACCTGCGACGGGATCGGCCGAAGAGCCGCCGTCGTCGGCCCCGAGCGCTGGCAGGAGCACCGCCCGGGGGCCGCTGACGGTCCGGCCGTCGGTGAGCGGGACGGGCAGCCCCTCGAGAGCGGCGCCGGAGAGGCCCGCTGCGGCCAGCGCGCTGTAGAGCCGGTGCCACCAGTGCGGGGGCCGGTCGATCCCGGCGAGCCGGTCGACGACCTCGCCGACCGGGAGCACCGGGACGTCGAGCACGGCGAGGGCCTGTCGGTCGGCCGCCGCGGAGGGGCGAAGCAGGCCCGGGACGACGTCGCCGAGAAGGTCGGCGAGCGCCTCGTCGAGGGCCGGGGCGGCGACGGCATCCCGCGGCGCGACCACCCCGGGCGCCGCGACGGCGGGGAGGAAGGCGACGTCGGGGAGCAGCCGCCGGACAGCCCGGTGGAGGGCGGCGTCGAGGGTCCCCTGCGGCAGGGGCGGCGGCACGAGGGCGGTTCCTGGCGCGAGGTCGGCGAGCAGGGTCACGTAGGCCGCCGCGGCAGCCGCCACGAGCGCGTCGGTCGCCGGGCCGGGCGCGACGTGGCGACGGGTCGACTCGAGCGGGAACGACGCCACGAGCATGACCGGCAGGCTCAGCGGCTCGTCGGTGGGGGTCGGAGCGCGGACGACGCCGGGCCCCGGCAGCGACGCCGGATCCGGCACGGCGGCGCCCCATCCGTCGTCGTCGTGGCGCAGCGGCACCGCCCAGAGCAGGGACCAGCCGGGGCGCGCCCGCTCCTCGACGGGGCGCTCGCGCAGGGCCGCGGGCGCGTGGGTACCCTCCGCACGCGCCGTCGCCCACACCGTCGTCCGGGGGCCGTCGCCGTCGGCCGTCGTGATCGTGCACCGGGTGTCCGACCAGGCCGCGGCGAGCCGCCGGGTGCCCTCGCCCGTCTCGACGACGACCTCGCGCAGCCACGGCAGCGAGAGGAGCACCGTGCCGTCGACGGCGTCGAGCAGCCCCCGGGCCGCCGTCGCAGCGGCGCCGTCGCGCAGCGGGAGGACGACGACGGTGTCGTAGCCCGGCTCGATGCGGCCCTCGGCGGGGAAGGGCAGCCGGAGCACCGGCACCACCCCCGACCTGCGCCCGAGCTCCTCGTCGAGGGAGGGGATCGCCTGCAGGGCCTCGCGGGTGGCCTCGACGGACCACCGCACGCCGGCATCGGGCCGGTGGATCGAGGGCGCGTCGGTGAGACCGAGGACGGCGGCGAACCCGACGCCGAACCGGCCGACCGAGTCGCCGTCGCGCTTGGCCGAGGCCCGCAGCGTGGAGATGGCCTCGACGCCCGAAGCGTCGAGCGGGGCCCCGGTGCTCGCAACGACGAGGCGGTCGGGCTCCAGGCGCAGGAGGAGCCGGCCCGGCCTCCCCTGCGAGGCGGCGGCGTCAGCGGCGTTCTGCGCGAGCTCGACGACGACGCGGTCGCGGTAGCCGCCGAGGACGAGGTCCTCCTCGGCGTTGGCGTCCTCCCGGAAGCGGGCCGGGGCGCGCCATCCCTCGAGGACGCGGCGGCGCAGCGCCTCGGTGCCGAAGGGGTCGGAGGAGGCGTTCAGCTGTGCCCGAGGTCCTCGACCGCGGAGTCCTCGACCGAGCCACCGCCAGGGTCGGGGACGACGTGGACGACCTCGACCCCGAGCTCGTCGAGCGCGTGCACCCCCATCGCCGCCGCGTTGGGGACGACGACGGCCTCCGAGTGCGCGCCGCAGCCGTGGTCGAGGGAGATGACCCGGCCGTCGTCCGGGGCGTACTCGTTGGCGCAGACGCCGATGACCCGGCGCAGCGAGCCGCCGAGCAGCACGAGGAACCCGCAGGTCGAGCAGCTCGCCGGGGCGGCCTCGGCGAGGGGGCTGCGCGGGCCGTGGTCGCCGCTGTACCAGCGGTCGACGGCGTCGTCCCGGCCGATCTGGCTGAGCACCCGGGCACGGCCGAGCCCCGGCTCCCACACCGCGGCGACGTCCTCGTCGGAGACGTCCGCGCCCGCGGCGCCGTCGTCGACCTCGATGGCGGGCGACCACCCCGGCTGGAGCCGCGGGTCGTCGGCCTGGGTGGGCAGGAGGTCGCCGACGCCGAGGTCACCGGGGCGCAGCCGCAGGCTCCAGGGCACCCACGCCGGGGCGAGGATCGCCTGCGCCCCCGGCAGGAGGACGACCTCGTCGACGGTGACGAGCTTGGCGCGGGAGGCACGGGCCACGGTGACGGCCCAGTGCCAGCCGCGGTAGCCCTTCTCGAGGGAGGCGAAGCGGTGGGTGACGACCCGCTCGTCCTCGACCTCATGGCCGAGGTGCTCGCCGACGGCGGACTCCCCCGCGACGTCGACGGCGCCCGCCCGGGCGAGCTCGACTGCAGCGACGCAGGCCTGGTCGGCGACGGCCGCGCGGGCCGCCCTGCTGCGCGACGTCGTCGTCGCCGGGTCGAGGGTCACGCCGGTGATTGTCCACCACGGGGTCGGCCCTCGCGCACCGGTGCGGATCGGAGGCTCTTGGCCGGCCCTTCGGGCCGGTCGACCCCATCCCTGCGACGCCCGGGCGAGTAGATTCACCGGTGACCCGGCGCCGTCCGACCGGGCCGGACCGTCCCCGCCGTCTGCACGACCTCGCCAGCCTGGAGCGCCCATGCCCGCCGCCCGCCGTTCCGTCGCCTTCGGCCTTGCCACGGTGGGCCTGCTGACGCTCACGGGCTGCGACAAGCCGAACCCGACGGTCACGGTCTTCTCCGGATCGTCGAGCAACCGCGCCGAGGCGATCTGCTGGTCACGCAGCGGCAAGGCCGTCGACACGTCGACGTGCGGCAGCGAGGAGAAGGTCGGGGCGATCAGCGTCCGGGCCAACCAGACCGTCGGCATCAGCGTCGACCCGAAGATCGCCGACAGCGGCTGGATCGTCGCCGTCGGGCAGAGCCAGCTGACCCCGCGCAAGATCACGGAGACCTACTTCCGCTTCACCCTCACCCCGCAGGAGCTTGCCAGCGGGCCGCTGCGCCTGCAGGTGGTCGCCGTCGACAAGGCCGGCACCGCGCCGGTGGGCCGCTGGCTCTTCGACCTCAAGACCGACTAGCGCAGCCAGACGGAGCTGCTCAGACCGACCGGCTCAGACGTCGAGCTGGTCGGCGACGGCCCGCAGCACCATGGCGACGTTGTGGCCCTGCGCCTGGTCGGGGTAGCGGCCCCGGCGCAGCGAGTTGCCAATACCGTCCATGAGCTTGATGAGGTCCTCGACCATGATCGCCATCTCGTCGGCGCTGCGCCGCTGACCGGCGGCCACGCTGGGCAGGGGGTCGAGGACCCGCACGGCCAGCGCCTGCTCGCCCCGGCGTCCGTCGGCGACGCCGAACTCGACCCGGGTCCCCGCCTTGAGCGACGGCGTGCCCGCGGGCAGGGCCGAGCTGGCGACGTAGACCTCGCCCTTGGTGTCGTCGCGGCTGAGGAATCCGAAGCCTTTGTCTGCGTCGTAGAACTTGACCTTGCCGGTGGGCACGGAGGACCTCTGTCTTCGTGGGGGTCAGGGACCGCCCAGGCTACCCTCGGCTGTCGTGAGCACCGGCACGCCTCCTCCCGCACCCCGCCCCCGGCCGAGGTCGGAGCAGACCGATGGGCCGGGGGACCGCCTCGTGCGGGTGGGCGGGGTGCTCTTCGCCGTCGGCGTCCTCGCCATCGTCGCGACCGTCGTCCCCCTGCTCGTCGGCTCCTCGCGGCTGCCGACGGCGGCCTACCTCGTCGCGATGCTCGCCCCGCTCGGCATGGGGCTCGCGCTCGTCGGCCTGCTGCGGGCGGCACGCTCGCGGCGGCGGCGTCCGGACCCCTCCGAGCTCGACCTCGACCTGCCGCTCTGACGGCACGCCGCGTCGCTCGCGCCGGCTCTCAGCGGTAGCGCTCGGGGTCGGCGAGGAGCTCGTTCATCGCCCCGGATCGGAACCCCCGGGGGTCGATCTCGACAGCGTCGAAGCCGGCCGAGGCCACCGCTGCGCGGGTGACCGGGCTGGCGGTCACCGCCTCGACGAGCTCGGCGTCGACCTCGACGACGGCGCGGTCCCCGAGGTCGCGGACCCGCAGGTCGCGCACCGGGACACCCGCGGCGTGCAGGGCCTCGCGCAGCGACCGCTCCGCCTCGTCCACCCTGGCCAGTCGCGCGGGGGTGATCGTGAGCCCGTAGGCGATCCGGCTCGACAGGCACGCGGCGGCGGGCTTGTCCCACGTGCTCAGCCCCCAGCGGCGGCTCGCCTCACGCACCTGCGCCTTGCTCAGCCCGACGTCGAGCAGCGGGGTGCGCGCCCCCCGCTCGAGGGAGGCCCGGATGCCGGGGCGGAAGCCCACGCGCGCGTCGTCGGCGTTGACCCCCGTGACGACGACGGCACCCCGTTCCGCGGCGAGCGGGCTGAGCACGTCGAGCAGCTCGGCCTTGCAGAAGTAGCAGCGGTCCCCGGCGTTGGCCCGGTACCCCTCGCGGGCGATCTCCTCGGTGGCGGGGGCCAGGTGCTCGATGCCGAGCGCGCGAGCCGTCGCCCTGGCCGCTTCGAGCTCCTCGGCAGGCAGGCTCGCCGAGACCGCCGTCGCCGCGACGACGGAGCCGGGACCGAGCGCCCGGACCGCGGCCGCGAGCAGGAACGCCGAGTCGGCGCCCCCGGAGAAGGCGACGACGACCCGGCCGAGCGACCGAAGCTCGGCCTCGAGCGCCTCGAGGCGGGTGGTGAGAACGTGCTCGTCGAGCCACGCCGGGAACGCCGTGAGGTCGGGAAGGACGACGGCAGCACCTCCGGCGGCGAGCTCGTCGGCGGCCACGGGGCCCGTGGCGACGGCGACCGGGACGGCCCCGGCCGCCTGCGCGCCGCGGATGTCCCCGAGGTGGTCACCGACGTAGACCGACGCACCGTGCTCGCGCAGCGCCTCCCCCTTCGCGTCGGCCCACAGCCAGCCGACGACGGCGTCGGCGTCGATCCCCAGGTGGCGCAGGTGCAGCTCGGCGTTGGGGCCGTACTTCGCCGTGACGACGACGCTGAGCCCGCCGTGCGCCCGTACGGCGGCGAGCGCCTCACGCGCCCCGGCGAGGGCGGGTGTCACGTCGATGGCCAGCGCGGGGTAGAGCTCGCGGAAGCGGTCGGCCATGGCGGCGACCTGATCGGCGGGGAACCACCGGCCCAGCTCGTCGTCCAGCGGCGGGCCGAGGCGGGTGATCGCGGCGTCGCTGTCGATCCGGGTCCCCGACTCGTGGGCGAGGGCGTCGTAGACGGCCTTGATGCCGGGCCTGCTGTCGATGAGGGTCATGTCGAGGTCGAACCCGACGGTCAGCGGCAGCACCTGGTCAGGGTACGCAAGCCTTCGGGTAGCCGTTGTCGCCAGGGGCCCAGTCGATCTGCCACTCCGTGCCGACCTTGATCATCTGGTAGCGCAGCGACCAGAGGGAGCACGTCTGCCCGATCGGGCCGAGCGCCGCCGGCTGCGTCGTCCGGAAGGTCACGTGGGCGTCGACCCCGGTGGGCGTTGGGGTGATGGAGTCGATGACCAGGTCGCTGTAGCGGGTGCCGCGCTTGTTGGCGGCGAACGTCGCGGCGCTGAAGGTCGCTCGCTCACGCGGGCCGTACACCGCGTAGGCGCGGGGGTAGTCGCCCGTGTTCACCCCCGCGACGAGCTCCTGGAGCGCGATCGCGACCTGCCCGCCGGTCACCGAGCCGCTGAGGTCCCGGACGTCGGGGTGCAGGTCCGATCCCGAGCGCGTGGCTGTCGGTGACGCAGCGGCTGTCGGTGACGCAGCGGCCGACGGCGTCGCAGCGGCCGACGGCGTCGCAGCGGCCGTCGGCGCCTGGACGCTGCGGCTCGGCGCGGGCACCGACCCGGAGGCGCTCGGCGAGTCGGGCAGCAGCGCCCGCGAGATGGCGAACGCGGCGCCGACGACGAGGGCGAGCACCGCCACGACGACGAGGGCGAGCACCGCCCAGGTGGCCGAGGGCGAGCGCCTGGCATGGCCCGGCAGCGGCGCTGCCGCGGGAGGCACCGTGGGGATCGGCACCGTCGCGGCGCCGTGATCCGGGCCGACGCCGTGATCTGGGGTGACGGTGGTGCGCACGACGACGCTGCCGCAGCTGCTGCAGAAGCGGCCGCCCGGCGTGATCGCCGCACCGCAGGACGAGCACCGCACGGCCGTCCTCCCGTCTCCTCGCGCGCCGCACCGATGCGGCTCGCCGTGTCCTCGACTCCTCGTGCATCCTCGCTTACCGGGGCCGCGAGCCCGCGCACCGACACAGGGCTCCGCCGCCGTCAGGGCGCCGCCGCACTACCGTGGGCCGGATGCCCGTGCCGCGAAGTCTCGCCGACGAGCTCCGCGCCCGCGACGACGCCGAGCTCGCCGCGCTGCTGAGCGCCCGGCCCGACCTGCTCGTACCCGTGCCGGTCGACCTCGCCCAGCTCGCGGCCCGTGCGACGACCCGGACGTCGGTCGCGAGGGCGCTCGAGGGGCTCGACCAGCTCCACCTCCAGGTGCTCGACGCCGTCGTCGTCCTCCCCGACGGGTGCCGGCACAAGGACGTCGCGCGGCTGCTCGGGCTGACGACGGCGCAGGTCCGCCCGCCCCTGGCCCGGCTCGCCACTCTCGCGGTCGTCTGGGGGCGCGACGGCGAGCTGCGACCGGTGCGCGCCGTCCGTGAGCTCATCGGCTACCCGGCCGGGCTCGGTCCGGGCGTCGAGGCGCTGCTGGCGGGCACCTCGCCCGTGCGGCTGGCCCGGCTCACCGCCGACCTCGGGCTGACGCCGGAGCCCGACCCCGTGGCCGCAGGGGCAGCACTGACTGCCCGCCTGTCCGACCCCGCAGACCTCCTCGCCGAAGCCGACCCCGCCGCCCGCGAGGTGCTCGAGCGCCTCACGTGGGGACCCCCGACCGGCAGCGTCGCCGACGCCCACCGGAGCATCGACGTCGCGACGGCACGCACGCCGGTGGAGTGGCTGCTCGCCCGGGGACTCATCATCGCCAGCGACCCCGGCACGGTCGTGCTGCCGCGCGAGGTCGCGCTCCACCTGCGGGGCGGGGTGCTCCACCGCGACGTCACGACGACCCCGCCGGCGGTGCCGACCCTGCGACGCGCGACCACCCACGTCGACCCTGCCGCGGGCGCCTCCGCCTCGACGCTGCTGCGGCTCGTCGAGGACCTCTGCGAGTCCTGGGGGGTCCAGCCGGCCTCGGCGCTGCGCACCGGCGGGCTCGGCGTCCGAGAGCTGCGACGCACGGCCGCTCTGCTCGACCTCACCGAGGACGTCGCGGCGCTCGTGAGCGAGGTCGCGTGGGCGGCCGGGCTCGTCGACCTCGACGGCCTCGTCGAGCCGGTGTGGGTGCCCACGGCGGCCTACGACGTGTGGCGGACGAAGGAGCCCGGTGAGCGGTGGGCCGAGCTGGCGCTCGCGTGGCTGGACTCCTGGCACGTGGCCTCGCTGACCGGCAGCCGGGACCCCAAAGGCAAGACCGTGGCCGCGTTGTCGGTCGACGCCAGCCGCACCGAGGCTCCGCGGCTGCGCAGGGCCGCGCTGGGTGCTGCGGCCGAGGTGGCCCCCGCCGCCCCGGTGCCCTCGGCGCTGCTCGAGCGGCTGCGCTGGCAGGCACCCCGGGCGGGTGGGGCGCTGCGCGAGCACATGCTCGCGCCGACCCTGGCCGAGGCCGAGCTCGTCGGTGTCGTCGGCCTCGGCGGGGTCAGCGGTCCAGGGGCGCTGCTGCTGCGCGGGGACGTCGAGGGTGCGGCCGCCGCCATGACCGCGCTGCTGCCCGAGCCGCTGGACCACGTCCTGCTCCAGGCCGACCTCACGGCCGTCGCGCCAGGACCCCTCGAGCCGGCCTTGGCCCGCGAGCTCGCCCTCATGGCCGACGTCGAGTCCACCGGCGGGGCCACCGTCTACCGCTTCACCGACCCTTCGGTGCGCCGGGCCCTCGACGCGGGGCGGACGGCGGCCGAGCTCGTCGACTGGCTCGAGGCGCACTCCCGCACGCCGATCCCCCAGCCGCTGCGGTACCTCGTCGACGACGTCTCGCGCCGTCACGGGCGCATCCGCGTGGGCACCGCGGCGTCCTTCGTCCGCAGCGACGACCCGGCGACGCTCTCCGAGCTGCTCCTCGACCGCCGGGCGGCCCCGCTGAGGCTGCGACGGCTCGCCCCGACCGTCCTCGCGTCGCAGGCAGACCCCGGCACCGTCCTCGAGCGGCTGCGGGCCATGGGACTGGCCCCCGCACCGGAGACGGCCGACGGCGAGGTGGTCCTCGCCCGACCCGACTCCCGCCGCGCCCTCGGGCAGCCGCGCGCGAGCCGCGCGCACCGGGAGCCGCCCGCGGCCGACGGGCTCCTCGACGCCGCCGTCCGCGCCCTGCGCGCGGGAGACCGGGCGCGGACCGCCGTCCGTCGTCCGCTGCCGGTGACCGGCGTGGCGCCCAGGCTGCGT
>JBBQFP010000063.1:0-16675 GCA_038322045.1 Actinomycetes bacterium
CCACCTCGCCACCTCGCCACCTCGCCACCTCGCCACCTCGCCACCTCGCCACCTCGCCACCTCGCCACCTCGCCACCTCGCCGGGAAGCGTTGCCTGGTAACGGTTTCCGGTCGCGCGTGCCCGTGTTCTGTCGGTGGTGGCGGCTAGGTTCGGGGTATGTCAGCAGACCTCCTCGACCCCTCCGCCTCGCAGGTCGCGGCCGGGCTAAGCGGGGTCCTGACCGGGCTGGGGCAGATGTCGGGCGCCCCGATGTGGCAGGTCCAGACCCGCGACCTCGCCGGTGCCCTCCGCGCGATCGAGGCCGCGTCGCGGACGCTGGAGGCCCAGCGGCTGCGCCTGGTCCGGGAGGTCACCGACCGGGGGGTCGCCCTCACCGACGGGGCCGCCTCCACCGGGGCGTGGGTCGCCACCGTCACCGGGTGCACCCCCGCCGCCGGGCGCCGGGCCGCCGCCCTGGCCACCGCTCTGCACGCCCGCTACCCCGCCACCGCCCGCGCCCTGGACGCCGCCTCCCTCTCGCCGTGGCACGCCGAGCGCATCGTGGCCACCCTCGACGCGGTGCGCCCCCGGGTCGCCCCCGACCAGCTCGACGCCGCCGAGGACGCCCTCACCGGCTACGCCACCGAGCTCGACCCCGCCGGGTTCACCCGCGCCTGCGCCCTCATGAGCACCGCCCTGGACCCCGACGGCCCCGAACCCCACGACCACGACCCCGCCACCGGCAACGAGCTGCGGATCAGCGAACCCACCCCCACCGGGCGCCGCCGCCTCACCGGCTGGCTCGACGACCTCAGCGCCGCCGTCCTGCTCACCGCCCTGACCCCCCTGGCCGCCCCCGGCGCCCGGACCAACGGGGCTGCGCCGGGCGGTCCGGGTGAGGCGGCGCACCTGGCGCGCCGGGCCGCGGCCCGCGACCGGCGCACCCCCGCCCGGCGGATGGCCGACGCCCTGCTCGACCTCACCCGCATCGCCCTGTCCACCGGGCTGCTCCCCGCCCAAGGCGGCGCCCGCCCCGCCGTCACGGTCACCGTCGCCCTGGAGACCCTCGAAACCCGGCTCACCAGCAGCGGGGCCGCGACCCTGGAGTGGGGCGGGCTGCCGCTGACCGCGGAGACCGCCCGGCTGCTGGCCTGCGACGCCCGGGTCATCCCCGCCGTCCTCGGCGGGGACGGTCAACCCCTCGACGTCGGACGGGAACGGCGCCTCGTCACCACCGCGCAACGCCGCGCCCTCACCCTGCGCGACCGCGGCTGCGCCTTCCCCGGCTGCGGGGCACCACCCGGATGGACCGACGCCCACCACATCACCCACTGGGCCCACGGCGGGGACACCGACCTGGCCAACCTCGTCCTGCTCTGCGGCCCCCACCACCGCCTCCTCCACCACACCCCCTGGTCCCTACGCACCGACCCCGCGACCGGGCACCCCGAGTTCCTCCCACCCCACCTCACCGACCCCCACCAACGCTGGCGACCCGCCCACCACCACCCCAGGCGACACCCCGGTCCCGGGCAACCACCCGGGCAACCCCCCGACGACCCACCACCGGGCGGCCCACCACCACACCCCCGAACCTGACGGCCGTGAAGATGAGGATCAGGCACCAGCGCAAGCAGGCCTGCCCCAAGGCCGCACCGCAGGGCCGAACCCCGGCGACCACCGCGGCTGTCATGCGCGGCGGCTGCTCCGGGTGCGCCACGCGGCGGCGGCGACGTCCCAGTACCGCGAGCGACGGGCACAGCGTCGAACGCCTCGCTTGCACCGCACGTGCAGCCTGCTGACGTCCTGACGACCCGGCCGCCTGAGGACCTGTCAGGTGATCTCGGGGATCATCTCGATGGCGCCGCACGGGCACTCGGCGACGCAGATGCCGCAGCCCTTGCAGTAGTCGTAGTCGATCTCGAACCTGTTGCCGGGCCCGAGCTTCTTCACCGCGTTGTCAGGACAGACGCCGTAGCAGTTGTCGCACTCGAAGCAGTTGCCGCACGACATGCAGCGGCGGGCCTCGAACAGCGCCGTGCGCTCGTCGAGGCCGAGCACGACCTCGTCGAAAGTCGACGAGCGGCGAGCGCCCTCGAGCTGCGGGCGCACCGAGCGAGGCGCGTCGGCGTAGTACCACGTGTTGAGGGTGTCGAAGCTCGCGAGCGGCGGCTTCGGCGGGGAGACGTAGGGCTCGCCGCGCAACCACGAGTCGATGTAGCGAGCCGCCTTCTTGCCGTGGCCGACCGCGACGGTGACCGTGCGCTCGGAGGGCACCATGTCGCCCCCGGCGAAGATGCCGGCGTGGCCGGTCATCATGCCCTCGTCGACCTCGACGACCCCGCCGCTCATCGTCAGCCCGTCGACCTCGTCGAGCAGCGACAGGTCGGCCTCCTGGCCGAGGGCGAGGACGAGCGAGTCGGCCTCGAGCTCCTCGACCTCGCCGGTGGGCTGCGGGAAGCCGGACTCGTCGAGCTCCATCTTCTCGATCATGATCTTGCCCTCGTCGGCATGCGTGATCGTCGAGAGCCACTTGAGCAGGACGCCCTCCTCGACGGCCTCCTCGACCTCGACGTCGTGCGCCGGCATCCGGTCGCGGGTGCGCCGGTAGACGACGATGGCCTCGCTGGCGCCAAGCCGCTTTGCGGTACGTGCGACGTCGAGAGCGGTGTTGCCCCCGCCGTAGACGACGACCCGCCGCCCGAGCATCGGCTGGTCCTCGCCCTCCATGCTTCGCAGCACGCTGACGGCGTCGAGGATCTTCGCGGCCTCGCCCGCCGGGATGTACGCACGCTTGCCGATGTGCGCGCCGACGGCGAGGAAGACGGCGTCGAAGCCCTCGGTCAGCGGCTGGGCCGCGTCCTCGACCTTCGTGTCGAGCTCGAGGGTCACCCCGAGGCGCAGGATGCGCGCGATCTCGGAGTCGAGGATGCTGCGCGGGAGCCGGTAGCGCGGGATGCCGAAGCGCATCATGCCGCCCGCCATCGGACCGGCCTCGCGGATCGTCACGGAGTGCCCGAGCCTCGCCAGGTGGTAGGCCGAGGACAAACCTGACGGACCGGCGCCCACGACGAGGACCCGCTTGCCTGACGACGGCGCCGGGACCGGCAGCTCCCAGCCCTGCTTGATGGCCTCGTCACCGAGGAAGCGCTCGACGGAGTTGATGCCGACAGCCTCGTCGAGCTGGCCACGGTTGCAGGCCGTCTCGCACGGGTGGTAGCACACCCGACCCATGACCGCGGGGAACGGGTTGTCGACGACGAGGCGACGCCAGGCCTCCTCGTAGCTGCCGTCCTCGGCCTGGTAGAGCCAGTGCTGGACGTTCTCGCCGGCCGGGCAGGCCTGGTTGCACGGCGGCATCCGGTCGAGGTACACCGGCCGCTCGACCCGCCAGCTGCCCGTGCGGTTCGCGAGGCTCGAGCCGACGTCGAGAGTGATGGCGAAGGGCTTGTCCATGTCGAGCCTCTCCCTACGAGTGCATGCGTTGCTGCCATGCGTGCTGCGATGCGTGCTGGGCTGGTCAGATGCTGAAGGTGTGCGCGACCTCGACGTCGTCAGGGATGAGCCCCTGGCCGCCGTCGTCGCCGCTGAGCAGGCCGTATCGGGCGATGTTCTTTTCGGCGATCGCCTGCAGGTGCTCGACCACCTCGGGACGGCCGTGCGGCCCGAGCAGGTGCTTGTAGCGCGCCTGCAGCTCGAGGTATCGCTCGACAGGGACCTGACGACGGATCGGCGAGACCGACACGACGACGCCGTTCTCCGCCTCGAACACCGGGAACAGACCGCTCTCCTTGGCGAGCCGAGCCACCTCGATGGTCTTGCCCGACGCGCTGCCCCAGCCGAGCGGACAGGGCACGAGGACGTGCAGGTACCTGGCGCCGCGCATCGACATGGCCTTCTCGACCTTGTCCTCGAGGTCGCGCAGGTCGGCCACCGTCGCCGTAGCCACGTAGGGGATGTCGTGGGCCATGGCGATCCGCGGCAGGTTCTTGCCCTGACCGAAGATGTTGCCCGGCTCGCTGCCGACGACCTGCGTCGTCATCGTGCGTGCGGCCGGAGGCGTGGCGCCGGAGCGCTGCACCCCCGTGTTCATGTACGCCTCATTGTCGTAGCAGATGTAGAGCACGTCGTCGTTGCGCTCGAACATCCCTGACAGGGCACCGAACCCGATGTCCACGGTGCCGCCGTCGCCGCCCTGCGCCACGACCCTGACGTCGCTGCGACCCTTGACCCGCATCGCTGCCGCCACACCGGTGGCGACGGCCGGCGCGTTGCCGAACAGGGAGTGGATCCATGGCAGCTGCCACGAGCTCTCGGGGTAGGGCGTGGAGAACACCTCGAGGCAGCCGGTCGCGTTGACAGCGATGAGCTGGTTGTTGGTCGCGCGCATGGCGGCATCGAGCGCGTAGCGGGCGCCGAGGGCCTCGCCGCAGCCCTGGCAGGCACGGTGACCTGAGTTGATGCTGTTCGTGCGATCGACCGTCGACTGCACGCTGCGCAGCTCGACGTCGACGAGCCGGTTCCCCACGGCGAAGCTGCCGGTCTGGTAGAACCGGATCTGCTGGGTGGTCATCTCATGCCTCCGCAGCCTGGCGCGCCGCGATGGCGCTCGCGTCCCGGATGATGTTCTCGGCCAACGGCCCCGTCCTGCGCTTGGCAGCGACGCGGGCGAGCTCACGCTCGACGAGCTCGGTGTCGAGGTCGAGGAACGTCGTGCGCTCGAGACGGTCAGCCATGGCGTCGGCGAACAGCCGCCGCAGCGACACCATGGTGATGGGGCGTCCGCCGAGACCGGCGATGACGGTGTAGACGGGCAACGTCGGGTCTGACAGCGCCACCCTGACGTTGAGGCTGACGATGCCGCCGATGCCGCCGATGCCGACGGCGAGCGCCTTCTCGACGACGACAACGCGTCGGGCCCCGCGGATCGCCTCGTGCAGCTCGTCGAGGGGGAACGGACGCAACGTCAGCAACGACACCGCACCGATGCTCACGCCCTCGTCGCGCAGGTCGTCGACGACGTCCTGGATCGTGCCGAGCACCGACCCCAACGCGACGACGACGGTGTCGGCGTCCTCGCAGCGGTAGGTGTCGACGAGCCCCCCGGAGGAGCGGCCGAAGGCCTGACGGAACTCCTCGGCGACCTGGGGGATGAGCTCGAGCGCCTGCATGTGCGTGTGGTGGGCGAGGTACTTGACCTCGGTGAACGCCTCGGGGCCGACCATCGCGCCGATCGTCACCGGGTCCGCCGGGTCGAGGACCTGACGCGGCTCGTAGGGCGGAAGGAAGCCGTCGACCTGCTCCTGCTCGGGCAGGTCCACCTGCTCGACAGCGTGGGTCAGGAGGAAGCCGTCCATGCACACCATGACCGGCGTCGAGAGCTCCTCGGCGATGCGGAAAGCCTGCACGTGGAGGTCGGCGGCCTCCTGGTTGCTGCGCGCGTACATCTGGATCCAGCCGGAGTCGCGCTGGCTCATCGAGTCGCTGTGGTCGTTCCAGATGTTGATCGGGGCGCCGATGGCCCGGTTGGCGACGGTCATGACGATGGGCAGCCCGAGCCCGGAGGCGTTGTAGAGCGCCTCGACCATGAACAGCAGACCCTGGCTCGCCGTCGCCGTGTAGGTGCGCGCGCCGGCCGCCGAGGCGCCGATCGCGACCGACATCGCCGAGAACTCGGACTCGACGTTGATGAACTCGCACGGGGTGAGCTCACCGGACTTCACCATCGCCGAGAGCGCCTCGACGATGTGGGTCTGCGGCGAGATCGGGTACGCCGGCACGACCTCGGGGCGGCAGAGCGCCACGGTCTTGGCGACCGCCAGCGAGCCCTCAATCTGCGTGAGCACGAAACGCCTCCAGCTGAGCGGTGATGTTGTCGTAGGCGGCCTGCGCGGCCGCGACGTTGCCGTCGGCGACCCGGCCGTGGAAGCGCTCCTTGATGGCCATGAGCACGGAGTCCAGGCGGACCCAGCCCGTCATCGCCGCGAGCGCGGCGAGCATGACGACGTTGGGGACGTTCTTGCCGACGTGCTCGAGGCTCAGGGCGGTCGCCGGGACGGTCAGCGCCCGCCCGGGGCTGACCCTCGCCCGCAGGTCGTCGAGGCCGAGCTCGCTCATGCCTCGTTCGGAGTTGATGACGACGAAGCCCTCGGCGCTCAGGCCGTGGAAGACGTCCATCTGGTGGAGCAGCGTCGCGTCCTGGACGACGACGGCGTCCGGGGCGCTGATGGGCTCCCGCGAGCGGATCGGCCGGTCATCGATCCGGCAGAAGGCGACGACGGGCGCCCCCATCCGCTCGGAGCCGAAGCTCGGGACAGCCTGGGCGTGCTTGCCCTCGTTGAAGGCGGCGACGGAGAGCAGCTCGGACGCCGTGACGACGCCTTGCCCGCCGCGACCGTGGATACGGACCTGCTTCACCGCGTGGCCCCTTCCTGCCAGGGGCCGCGTGCCGCGGCCGCCCGTGCTGCGAGCGTGCGCTTCGGGAGCTGTCCGGGGCGAGGGCCTTACGTCCTCGGTTGTGGTGACAAGAATCCCTATCGCCGCATACGCTCGACGTCGTCACGCTGGCTGCCCCGGCCCGCCTCGTCGGGCGGTCGTGGTGGCGTGCCGAGGAGGCGTATCCGTCCTGGTGGTCGGCGCGGTCTTCAACACCGTAGAGCGGCAGGACCTGTCGCTGGCGGGTTCGATTCCCGTCCGCCTCCGCCAGGCCCAGGGCTCGCCGAGGAACCTTGGAGGCGGGTCCGGCGTCCGGAGGGGAGACGCCGGTCAGAAGACTCTGGCCAGAGGACTCTGCGGTTGGTGCCCGTCGATGCCGAAGGGAGACCCGTGCCGAGACGTAGCGCTTCAACGGTGACCCTTGAGGTCGAGGGCATGACGTGCCGCTCCTGCGAGGTGCGGGTGTCGCGCGCGCTCCGGGCGCTCCCCGGGGTGACCGCCGCCAGCGCGAGCGCTCGCGCGGGGACGGCCACGCTGACCCTCGGCCCATCCAGACACGACGCAGCACTCAGCGATCGGCAGGCGAGGCAGGGCGGCCGCGACGTCGAGGAGCGGGCTGAGGTCGTCCTGCGCGACCTCGGCTACGAGCTCGGCTCCGGCGGACGACGCTGGCTCTCCCGCGACCGGGGCGTGTGGCGCGACGTCGTCGTGGCCGTCCTCGCCGTCCTCGCCGTCGCGGCGGTCGTGCGAGCCACCGGCCTGTCCGCCCCGACGGTCGCGGAGGGCAACGGCAGCCTCCTCGTCGTCGCGCTCGTCGGGCTCGCCGCCGGGGTGTCGACGTGCATGGCCCTCGTCGGCGGCCTCGTCCTCGGGGTGTCGGCGCGTGCCGCAGACCGCGGTCGTCAGGCGGTCGTCTCGGCGGCCCTGGCCTTCCAGGCGGGCAGGGTGCTCGGCTTCGCCGTCCTCGGCGCGCTCGTCGGGTGGTTCGGCTCGGTCCTCGGGCTGCCTCCGGCCTTCTGGACCGCGGCCACCATCGTCGCGGGCCTCGTCATGCTTCTGCTCGGCGTCTCGCTCTCGGGCACCTCGCCGCGCCTCGCCGGCGCCGGCGTCGCGCTGCCGTCCTCGCTCGCCCGGTTCACCGAGCGGGTCCCCTCGACCGGTCCGCTCGGCCCAGCCGTCCTCGGCGCCGCGACGTTCGTCCTGCCCTGCGGCTTCACCCAGGCGGTCCAGGTCTACGCGATGTCGACCGGCTCCCCCGCTCGGGCGGCGGCGATCCTCGCGACCTTCGCGCTCGGCACCTCGCCGGGGCTGCTGGCAGCGGCAGCGCTGCCGGCCCTGGTCCCGGCGGGGGCACGCGACCGGGCGCTGCGGGTCGTCGGCGTCGTCGTCGTCGCCTTCGGGCTCGTCACGCTCGGTGGGGCGGCGACCTCGGCGGGTCTCGCCCGCGCCGGGTCCGGCGACTCCGCGGTCGCGCTCGCGCCGCTCGTCGACGGCGTCCAGGTCGTGACGACGACGGTCGACGGCGACGGCTACTCGCCGCGGGTGGCCGCCGTGCGCGCCGGGGTGCCGATCCGGTGGGTCCTCGACTCCCGGACGCCGTTCACCTGCGCCTCTCAGCTGCGAGCAGCCTCCCTCGGCCACCCGGAGGTGGCGCTGCGCCGGGCGGTCACCGAGCTCGCGGTCGCGCCGCTTGCCCCGGGCACCTATCGCTACGCCTGCGCCATGGGGATGTTCTCCGGGCGGGTCGTCGTGCGCGACGCGCCGTCGAGCTGACACCTGAGGGCGCGGCGCCTGCAGACGCGGTCGGGCGCGAGACGGCTACCGTGCGCCGGTGGACCGCTTCCGACTCACCCAGTACGCCCGCGGCGGCGGGTGCGCGTGCAAGATCCCACCGGGCGAGCTCGAGGCGGTCGTCGCGGGGCTCGTCGGGCCGTCGTCGGAGGACCTCCTCGTGGGGCTGGGCGACGGCGACGACGCGGCCGTCGTCCGCATCTGCGGGGACCGGGCCGTCGTCGCGACGGCCGACTTCTTCACCCCCGTGGTCGACGACGCCTACGACTGGGGGCGCATCGCGGCGGCCAACGCGCTCTCGGACGTCTACGCCATGGGTGGCTGGCCGGTGGTCGCCGTCAACCTCCTGGGCTGGCCCCGCGAGGTCCTGCCCCTCGAGCTGGCTCGCGAGGTGCTGCGCGGCGGCCTCGACGTCGCCCGCTCGGCGGGCTGCCACGTCGCCGGAGGGCACAGCGTCGAGGACCCGGAGCCGAAGTACGGCATGGCGGTCACCGGCCTCGCCGACCCCGACCGCCTCCTGCGCAACGACGCCGGGGCCGCGGGGGTCCCCCTCACGCTGACCAAGCCGCTGGGGATCGGCGTCCTCAACTCCATGCACAAGGCGACCGGCACGGTGTTCGCCGACGCCGTCGAGACCATGACGACGCTCAACGGCGACGCCTCCGCGGCAGCGCTCGCGGCGGGGTGCGTGTGCGCCACCGACGTCACCGGGTTCGGCCTGCTCGGCCACCTGCACAAGCTCGCCCGCGCCAGCGGGGTCACGGCGCGGATCGACTCCGCCGCGGTGCCCTACCTCGAGGGAGCGCGCCACGCGCTCGCCCTCGGCCACGTCAGCGGTGGCACCCGGCGCAACCTCGCCTGGGTCGAGCCGCACCTGTCGACGTCGGTGCCGGTCGACGAGCTGCTCCTGCTCGCTGACGCACAGACGAGCGGCGGCCTGCTCGTCGCCGGCGAGCTGCCCGGCCACCCCGTCGTCGGGGAGCTCGTCGCGCGGCGAGCCGACGGCGGAACCCTCGAGGTGGTGTGAGCGCTCCGCAGCGGCAGCCAGCGGGTGACCGCCGTAGGGTGCGCGCATGGGCCGCCTGACCACCCGCCAGGAGATCACCCGGGTCGAAGGAGACTCCCGCACGCGACGGATGGACTCCCTCGTGGTCGAGGAACCCCTGGAGATCCGAGCCCACGGCACCGTCCTCGCCGTGACGATGCGCACCCCGGGCGACGACTTCGACCTCGTCGCGGGCTTCCTCGCCAGCGAGGGCGCCGTCCGCACCGCCTCGGACCTGCCGACGATGCGCTACTGCGCGGGCACCGACGACGAGGGGCGCAACACCTTCAACGTCATCGACGTCACCCTCGCGGCCGACGCCCCCGGCATCGGGGAGGCCGTCGCGCGGACGCTGCTCACGTCGAGCAGCTGTGGGCTGTGCGGCAAGTCGAGCATCGACGCCGTCCGCACAGCGCTGCCCTTCGACCTGCACGGGGACGCGACGACGGTGCCCGGGCGCCTCCTCCTCGACCTGCCCGACCGGTTGCGCCGCGCTCAGCGGCTGTTCGACTCGACGGGTGGGGTCCACGCCGCGGGGCTGTTCAGCACCGATGGCGAGCTGCTCTGCCTGCGTGAGGACGTCGGTCGGCACAACGCCGTCGACAAGGTCATCGGCTGGGCGCTGCGAGAGGACCGCCTGCCGCTGCGCGGTTGCGTGCTCCAGGTCAGCGGCCGGGCGTCGTTCGAGCTGGCACAGAAGGCCGCGATGGCCGGGATCCCCGTGCTGGCGGCCGTCTCGGCCCCGTCGAGCCTCGCTGTGGAGCTTGCCGAGCAGGCCGGGCTCACCCTCGTCGGCTTCTCGCGCCGCGAGAGCCTCAACGTCTACGCCGGCACCGAGCGGGTCTGCTGACCCCCGTCGGAGGCCGAAGGATCGACGGACTCGAGCAACGCGACGCCCATGAGGCAGCGCAGCGCGGGTCCGAGCCCGGCGACGGGACGACCGAGCTCGTCGCCGCAGACCTCGACGAGCCACGAGCCGTGGGCCGTCGACGCGCCTGCAGCGACGAGACCCGTGTAGCCGCCCGCCACGAGGAGGGCCTCCTCGGCCGGGTCGTTGCCGGGCTGACCGACGTCGAGGCCGAGGTAGCCCCCGGCGAGGATGCGGGCCGTCTCCGGGTACTCGCGCAGGAGGAAGCGGGTCCCCGGCGTCGTCACGCTGCGCGGCGGGCGGTGCAGGGCGTCCTCGTGGTCCTCACCGACCGGGTGGCGGTAGCACGAGCTCGCCACCGTCTCGACGTAGTCGGTGCCGAGGGGGTGCCACGAGATGATGAACGCTGCGGCGTCGGTCGTCCGGGTCACGGTGTCGGCGACGGCGTCGAGGCGAGCCAGCGGCGTGCGGGACGGCGTGGCGTCGAGCACCTCGAGCACCGCCTCGAGGGCGCGCCCGAGGTCTCCGGCGCGGCGGCCGAGCCTCCTCCGTCGGTCGTCGTCTGGCGTCCCGGCCGACGAGTCGGCCGACGACGTGGCTGACGACGTGGCCATGGGGTCGCGCCGCGTCGCGGACTCCTCGGCGGCGGCGGGCACCTCGCGACCGGCGACGACCGGCGTCTGAGCGCCCGATCGCTTGGCGCGGTAGAGCGCGGCGTCGGCGAGCCGGAACAGCCGCCGCGAGGAGCCGAGCGCGCCGATGGCCTCGTCGGTGCAGGCGACCCCGCACGACACGCCCGCCGCGCCGTGCCGCCCCCAGGCACGAGCCACGAGGGCGCACGCCATCTCCACGACCTCGGAGCAGGGGTAGCCCACGGTGAGGACGGCGAACTCGTCACCACCGAGCCGGGCCACCACGCTCCCCGGCAGGGCGGCCGCCGCCGCCGAGAGCTGTCCGGCCAGGGCGAGGAGCATCCGGTCACCGGCGTCGTGGCCCTCCTCGTCGTTGAGCCGCTTGAGGCCGTTGACGTCGCAGAGCACGAGGCCGACGGCGCTGCCGTGCTCGGCGCCGCGGGCCAGCGCGACGTCGAGCGCCTCGTCGAACGCCCGGCGGTTGGCCAGCCCGGTGAGCCCATCGAGGTAGGCGAGCCGGTTGACGCGCTCGGTGTACTCGGCCTGGGTGACGCCGGCGGAGACGAGGGTGGCGAGCACCCGGAGGAAGGGCAGCTCGTCGAGGTCGAACGGCGGGCTGCCCGCATCGCGCTCGACGACGAGCCAGCCCCACACGGCCCCGTCGAGGTGAAGCTCGGCGGAGAGCCGGTTCGGGCCCTCGGCCGGGGCGCCGCTCTCGAGGGGCTCGCCCGCCGACGAGGGCCGGCGGCGGAGCACCTCGGCCGAGTGCGCGCCAACTGCCCGCAGCACCAGCGGGGCGACGCCCGCGACGAGGTCGGCGACCGTGCGGCTGCCTGCGCTCACCTCGGCGAGCGCCACGAGGGTGCCGATCCTCCCCGGCCCGTGCGCGGAGAACTCCGCCCCGGGCCTCACCGAGCGGTCCGCGTCCGGGGACCCGCACGGAGGACCTGGGAGGGCAGCGTGCGCCCCACGAGGCGCTCGGCCTGGGCTGCGGCGTCGATCATCGCCTCGAGGTCCACGCCCGTCGGGACCCCCATGTCCTCGACCATGTGGACGAGCTCTTCGGTCGCGACGTTGCCGCTCGCTCCCGGAGCGTAGGGACACCCTCCCAGGCCGCCGACAGAGGCATCGAAGTCGTCCACGCCGAGCTGCAGGGCCGCGAGCACGTTGGCGAGCCCCGCACCGCGCGTGTTGTGGAAGTGGAGGTTGAGCGCAAGGTCGGGCAGCGCCATCCGGGTCTCCCCGACGAGCTGCTGCACGCGACCCGGGGTGGCCATGCCCGTCGTGTCGCCGTAGGAGAGCGCATCCGCCCCGGCCGCGACGGCCCGCTGCGCGACGGCGAGCACCCGTTGGACGGGGACGTCGCCCTCGTAGGGGCATCCCCACGCCGTCGCGACGACGACCTGGACGCTCGCGCCGCGCTCGTGGGCGAGGGCGACGAGGCCCTCCAGCTCGACGAGGGACTCCTCGGTCGAGCGGTTGAGGTTGCGCTGGTTGTGCGTCGTCGAGGCCGAGATGACGACCTCGAGCTCGGTGAAGCCGGAGTCCAGGGCGCGCTTCGCCCCTCGGAGGTTCGGCACGAGCGCCGAGTACCGGACGCCGGCGACGGGGGTGACGCCCTGCCACACGGCTTCGGCGTCGGCCATCTGCGGCACCGCCGCCGGCGAGACGAACGACACCGCCTCGATCCGGCCCACTCCGGTGCGCGAGAGCGTGTCGATGAGGGCGACCTTGCCTTCTGTGGGGACCGGGTCCTCGTTCTGCAGCCCGTCGCGCGGACCGACCTCGCGCAGGGTCAGGCGGGCCGGGAGGTCGCTCATGTCGCCGCCGCCCCGGGACCGGGCCAGCGCGGACGGCGCTTCTCGGCGAACGCGGCGACGCCCTCACGCCGGTCCGCGGAGAACACCGCCCGCCGCCACGCCGCGTCCTCGACGTCGAGCGCCTGCTCGAGCGGCAGGTCAGCGCCCTCGCGCAGGGCCTGCTTGGCCGCCCGCACCGCCACCGGCGAGTTCCCCGCGATCTCGGCTGCCAGCGCGAGGGCGACGTCTCGGGCGCTGCCCACCGGGACCCGCCGGTCGACGAGGCCGATCCGATCCGCCTCGTCGATCCCGACCCGCCGGCCGGTGAGGACGAGGTCGGCCGCGCGCCCGGCGCCCACGCGGCGCACGACGAGCTGGGTGCCGCCGCCGCCCGGGACGATGCCGACCGTGACCTCGGGTAGCCCCAGCACGGCGCTCTCGTCGGCGACGACGACGTCGCAGGACAGGGCCAGCTCGCACCCGCCGCCAAGGGCGAACCCGTGGACCGCAGCGACGAGGGGGACCGGCAGGTCCCGCACCGCGGCGAACGCCGCACGGAACACCGGACGCTGCGCCTCGAGGTCGGCGTCGGTGAAGGCGTTGCGCTCCTTGAGGTCGGCCCCGACGCAGAAGGCCTTCTCTCCCGCGGCGGTGAGGACGGCCGCGCGCACCGAGAGGTCGCCGGCCACCTCCGCGCACCGGTCGACGAGCTGCTGGGCCATCGCCGTCGACAGGGCGTTGAGGGCGTCGGCGCGATCCAGCCGCACCTCGACGACGTCGCCGTGGCGGCGCAGCCTGACGAGCTCCGCCCCTGGGGCCATACCCGTCACGCTATCCTCTGGGGTTCAGCCCTCGCCATCGCCCGGGTGGGCGACCTCGGGGTCGGTGCGCTCGCGGCGGCGGTCGTCGTCCTGCTCGTGCAGGCGGTAGATCTCGCGCTGGACCACCTGGACGTTGGGGACGTCGAGCAGAACGAGCTGCCCGCGCTCCCCCGAGGACTCGACGGTCAGCGTCCCGGTGCGCATGATCCGGTCGAGGACGCCCTGGCGGAACGAGACATCGGTGACCCGGGACATCGGCATGTCGTGGCCCGTGCGGGTCAGCAGCCCGGAGCGGACGATGATCCGGCGGGTGGTCAGCGTGTAGGACTGGGTGATCCACCGCAGCAGCGGCAGCAGCGTGCCCCACGCGAGGAGGACGAGCGCGAGGACCGCCAGAGCCAGGCGGATCCACCGCTGGGCGGCCCAGTCGGGCACGACGGCGGCGAGGAACGAGGCGACAGGGACGACGACGAGCAGGAGGACGACGGCAGGGACCACCGCGCGCCAGTGCGGCCGCAGCTCCATCTCGACGCGCTCGCCCTCGCCGAGGAGCTTCTGCGGGTAGGCCACGGGCGCATCCTGGCACGCCCGCTCCCCGGCGACCAGGAAGCCCCGCCGGCGCCTGAAGGGCTCAGCGGCGCCTGAGGTGGACGACGTCGCCGGCGGCCACGCGGACGACGTGGACGACGTCGCCGTCCTCGGCGTGCTCGACGACGAGGCGGCCGTCGTCGTCGACGTCTGTGGCGCGACCCTCGAGGACGACGTCGCCGGGCAGCGTCACCCGGACGTCGGCTCCGAGGGTCGAGCACGCCACGAGGTAGGCCGCGCGCAACCCGCTCGCGGCGGCGTCGCCACCGGCCCGCTCCCAGGCGCGCTCCCACCGGGTGAACGCGCGCAGGACGGCGGCCGTCAGGGCCGCGCGGTCGAGGCGGTCGACCGGGGCCTCCGCCAGGAGCAACGACGTCGCCTGGGGCACGGGCAGCTCGGCCTCCGCCAGCGTGATGTTGACCCCGACGCCCAGGACGACGGCGCCCGGGGCCACGACCTCCGCCAGCAACCCGGCGAGCTTTCGGCCGTCGGGAGCGAGCACGTCGTTGGGCCACTTGAGGGTGACGGCGACTCCGGTCGTGGCGCGCAGGGCCTCGACGACGGCAACCCCGGTGAGCAGCGGGAGCCACGCCCAGTGCGCCCGAGGCACCGTCGGACGCAGGAGCACCGACATCGACACCGACGCCCCGGCGGGGGACGCCCACTGGCGGTCCAGGCGGCCCCGGCCGGAGGTCTGCTCGAGCGCGATGAGCACGCTGCCGTGCGGGGCGCCATCCCGGGCGGCGGTCGAGAGGTCGGCGTTCGTCGAGCCGGTCGAGGCGACGACGCGCAGGTGCTCGCCGATCGCCGCTGCGCCGGGGGCTGCGTCGCCGTCGGCCTCCGCCAGCAGCGCCACGATGTCGTCGGCGACGGACGCCGAGCGCCCCGAGACGGGGCTCTCCGGGCGGCTCGGCACCCGGCTACGCTACGGCAACGCGATCCCTGGAGGCCTCGATGACTGCGACCGCCCCCGAGACGAGTGCCGCTGGCGCGTCAGCCACCGGCCTGTCACCCACCGGCAAGGCCCCGATCCCCGCGTCCCGCACGACGGCCGGCCGCCTCGCCGAGCTCCACCGGCGGCGGGAGCAGGCCCTGCACGCCGGGTCCGAGGACGCCGTCGCCAAGCAGCGCGCCCGGGGAAAGATGACCGCCCGCGAACGGATCCTCGAGCTGCTCGACGACGACTCCTTCGTCGAGCTCGACGCCCTCGTGCGCCACCAGGTGCAGGCGTTCGGCCTCGGCAAGAGCCGGCCCTTCGGCGACGGCGTGGTCACCGGCCACGGCACCGTCGAGGGCCGTCAGGTCGCCGTGTTCAGCCAGGACTTCACCGTCTTCGGCGGCAGCCTCGGCGAGGTCTACGGCAAGAAGATCGCCAAGGTCATGGAGCTCGCCCTCAAGATCGGCTGCCCGGTCGTCGGCATCAACGACTCCGGAGGCGCCCGGATCCAGGAGGGCGTCGCCTCGCTGGCCTCCTACGGCGACATCTTCATGCGCAACGTCCTGTCCTCCGGCGTCGTCCCACAGATCTCGCTCATCATGGGGCCGTGCGCCGGGGGCGCGGTGTACTCCCCGGCGATCACCGACTTCACCGTCATGGTCGACCAGACCTCGCACATGTTCATCACCGGCCCCGACGTCATCAAGACGGTCACGGGCGAGGACGTCGGCATGGAGGACCTCGGCGGCGCGCACACGCACAACACCCGCTCGGGGGTCGCCCACTACCTCGCTGGGGACGAGCACGACGCGATCGACTACGTGCGGGCGCTGCTGTCGTTCCTCCCGCAGAACAACCTCGAGGAGCCCCCGGCGCACCAGGCCGAGGCCGACCTCGAGATCACCGACGAGGACCTCGCGTTCGACTCGTTCGTCCCCGACTCGGTCAACCAGCCCTACGACATGCACCTCGTCGTCGAGCACGTCCTCGACGAGGGCGACTTCCTCGAGGTCAGCGCCCTCTACGCACCGAACATCGTCACGGGTTTCGGCCGGGTCGAGGGCCGCGCCGTCGGCGTCGTCGCCAATCAGCCCATGCAGTTCGCCGGGTGCCTCGACATCGCCGCGTCGGAGAAGGCGGCCCGGTTCGTGCGCACCTGCGACGCGTTCAACATCCCCGTGCTCACCTTCGTCGACGTGCCCGGGTTCCTGCCCGGGACGTCCCAGGAGTGGGAGGGCATCATCCGGCGCGGCGCCAAGCTCATCTACGCCTACGCCGAGGCCACGGTCCCCAAGGTCACCGTCATCACCCGCAAGGCCTACGGAGGCGCGTACGTCGTCATGGGGTCCAAGCACCTCGGGGCCGACGTCAACCTCGCGTGGCCGACGGCCCAGATCGCCGTCATGGGCGCGCAGGGAGCGGTGAGCATCCTCCACCGCAAGACCCTGAAGGCGGCGGAGGACCCAGAGCTCACCCGGCTCCAGCTCGTGAACGAGTACGAGGAGACCTTCGACAACCCCTACCTCGCCGCGGAGCGGGGCTACATCGACGCCGTCATCGCACCGTCGGAGACCCGCCGCGAGGTCGTCTCGGCGCTGCGCGCGCTACGGACCAAGCGGGAGACCCGCCCGCCGAAGAAGCACGGGAACATCCCCCTGTGAGCGGAGCCGAGCGGAGCCTGCGGAGCGAGCGGAGCGAACCCAAGAACCCTGTGAGCGGAGCCGAGCGGAGCCTGCGGAGCGAGCGGAGCGAACCCAAGAACCCTGTGAGCGGAGCCGA
>JBBQFP010000064.1:0-15055 GCA_038322045.1 Actinomycetes bacterium
TTGAGGTAGGTGAGCGAGGAGTAGCCCGTCCCGAAGTCGTCGAGGGCGACGGACACGCCTGCACGGCGCAGCCCCTCGAGCCCCGCGACGGCGGCGCCCGGGTCGGCCATGACGGCGGTCTCGGTGACCTCGACGGTGAGGCGTCTGCCGGGCAGGCCTGCCGCGAAGAGAGCGCCCTCGACGTGCTCGACGAGGTGGGGGTCGCCGAGGTGGGCCGCGGAGAGGTTCACCGCGACGGTGAAGTCCGCCGGCACCTCACCCGCGTCGATCCACGCCGCCGTCTGCCGGCACGCCTCGGCGAGCACCCACCGGTCGAGGTCAACGACGAGCCCCAGCCGCTCCGCCAACGGCACGAAGTCATCCGGACTCACGAGGCCGTGCCTCGGATGCGACCAGCGCACGAGCGCCTCCGCGGCCACCGGCTGCTGGCCGTCGATCGTGCACACCGGCTGGTAGTGCAGCACGAGCCCCGCGCCCCGGGCGAGGGCGTCGCGGAGGTCCTTGGCGAGCGCCGACTCGCGGCGCGCCGTCTCGTGCGCCACGGGGTCGTAGGCCTCGACCCGCGCGCGGCCCCGGTGCTTGGCGCGGTACATCGCGGAGTCGGCGCCGCGCAGGAGGGTGTCCGCGCGCGCGGGCAGCGGGTCCTCTGCGGCGTCGTCGGTGCAGGCCAGGCCGATGCTGGCCGTGACGACGACGCGCTGACCGCCGATGACGACCGGTTCGGCGATCGCCGCGAGGACGCGGTGGGCGATGTCGAGCGCCTCCTTGGCGTCGAAGAGTTCGTCGGCGACGACGACGAACTCGTCGCCCCCGAAGCGCGCCACGGTGTCGTGGCTGCGCACGGCGCCGGAGATCCGCGTGGCGACCTCGACGAGCAGGGCGTCCCCGGCGGCGTGGTCGAGGCCGTCGTTGACCTCCTTGAACCGGTCGACGTCGACGACGAGGACGGCGCCGAGGCCCCCGTGGCGCTCCTGACGGGTGAGCATCTGCTCGAGGCGGTCACCGAGCAGCGTGCGGTTGGCCAGTCCGGTGAGCTCGTCGTGGAGGGCGTTGTGGCGCAGAGCGGCCTCCATGCGCTTGCGCTCGGTGATGTCGGTGAGCAGCGCCTCAAAACCCGCGAACCGTCCCTCGAGATCGACGAAGGCATGCGTGGAGATCATCACCCAGACGGTCTCGCCGTCCGAGCGCTGCAGCCGGGTCTCGTAGCGGGCGTTGAGCCCGTGCGTGCGCAGCGCCTCCTGCTCGGTCGCCATGGCGACCTCGTCGGGGTGGAGGAACGAGCTGGCGGGCCGGCCGATGAGCTGCTCGGCCGGTGTCCCGAGCATCTCGCCGAGGCGGCGGTTGGCGAAGGTGGTCCGCCACTGGGCGTCGACGCTCCAGATGCCCTCCTCGGCCGACTCCACCATGTCGCGGAACCGGCGCTCGCTCTCGGCCAGGGCCGCGGCGGCCTCCGTGCGCGCCGTGACGTCCCGGATGTTGAGGATGAGCCCGCGGATCGCCGGGTCGTCGAGGGAGTTCGTCACGGACTCCTCGCCCCAGAGGTACCCGCCGTCGGCCGTGCGCAGGCGGATGGTGAACGCCTCCTGGGGGCCGTCCACGAGCAGGACCCGCTCGAGGATGGACTGGGCGATCCACCCGTCGTCGGGGTGGACCAACTCGAAGCCGCTGCGTCCGACGAGGTCCTCGGGGGCGAAGCCGAACACCGCCGTGACCGCCGGGCTGACGTAGGTGAGCACGCCCTGCTCGTCGCAGATCATGGCAACGTCGGCTGACCGGTGGACGAGGGCGCGGAACCGGGTCTCGCTGCGACGGAGCTCCGCCTGAGCGGCGGCCTGCGCCTCGAGCGCGTGCTGCTCGGCGGTGACGTCCTGGAGGAACGTGGCGACGTTGCGCGGGTCACCGGAGAGGTCGCGGACGAGCATCATGCTCGCGATGCACCAGCGCACGTCGCCCTCGGCCGTGAGGTACCGGCGCGTCGAGGTGACGTGCTCGCGGCGCCCGGCGACGACGTCGTCGAAGTCTGCCCGCGCGGGCGCCCGCTCGTCGGGGTGCATGACCGCGCTGCCCTCGATGGCCTGGGCGACGGGGGCCTCGGTGAACCGGTTCCTGAACAACTCCTCGGACTCGCGCAGAGCGTGCTCCACCCGGGTCTGCTCGGAGAGGTCGGAGAACACCCCGACCGTGCCGACGACGGCACCGGTCTCGTCGCGCACCGGGCTCTCGACGAGCTGCACGGGGAGGGCGCTGCCGTCTGCCGAGGTCACGCTCAGCTGCACGGTGCACGTCGCGCCGCCGAGGACGTTCTCGCAGACGCCGGACTCGCAGCGCTGGCCGGCGGGAAGACTGATGACCTCGTCGACGAGCCGCCCGACCGCCTCCGCCCGCGACCATCCGTAGAGCTGCTCGGCGGCGCTGTTCCAGGCGGTCACCCGGCCCTCGACATCGGCCGCGACGAGCGCCTGCCCCAGGCTGTCGAGGAGGGCGGCCGGGGTCGGCAGCGGGGGTGCGCCGTCCGTCACGTCGTCGGTCCCTCGTGGCGGAGCATGCCTTCCTATCGGTACTTGACACCGCAAACTGGAGCAGCGGGACATCTCGCGCACCGGTGACGGCGGTCCGGCGCCCGACTACGCGGCCGCCGGTGGGGCCACGACCGCTAGCGCCTCGGCGTCACCAGCGCCCGGGCAAGCCCTCCGACGGTCGCCGCCCGCACGCGCCCGTCGCCGAGGCCTAGCTCGACGAGGTCGTCGAACACCGCGGAGGAGCGGTGAGCCGCCCGCAGCGCTGCGGCCACGAAGGCCGGCAACCGCATCCCTGGGGCCAGCCAGGCCGTCTCGCGCAGGTGCCCGCCGAGCGTCTGGCGCAGGCGCGAGCGGTACCGGTGACCCGGGTCGCTGCCGTCGGTGAGGGCACGCGCCGCGGCATCGCCAGCGAGACTGCCCGAGAGGACGGCGTAGTAGATGCCCTCGCCCGTCAGCGGGTTGACGAGCGATGCGGCGTCCCCGGCGAGCAGGACGGCGCCGTCGGACTGGCGCGGCCGCGACGAGGACAGCGGGAGCAACGCCGCGCGCCAGGACCGCCCTCCCGTCGACGCGCCGGGCAGCAGCTCGTCGAGCGCGGCGAGCAGCCCGGCCCGGGTCGGCGTGGCGCGCGCACCCGCGGCGCCCCCGGGGTGCAGCAGCTCGCCGTAGCCGACGTTCGCGGTGCCGTCGCCCAGGGGGAACGACCACGCGTAGGCGAGCCCCTTGCCCGGTGCCAGCACGATGCGCTGCTCGTCGGCCAGCCCGGGGAGCACCGGGGCGTACCCGCGGATGGCGAGCGCCGTGTGCCGGCGCGGCTGCTCGCCCACCCCCGCTGCCCGGCGGACGACGGAGTGGAGGCCGTCGGCGCCGATGACGACCCGCGCTCGCCACCGACCGTCGACGAGGACCCCTCGGGGGAGCGGGACGAGCTCGCGGACCCGCCACCGATGGAAGAACGCCCCGGCCTCCTCGGCTGCGCGGAGCAGGCGCTCGTCGAGCTCGGCCCGGGGGACGACGTGGGCGGGACGTCGCATCGAGCCGCTGACGACGCCCGGGGGCGAATCGCCCGAGGCCAGCTGGAGCGCCAGGCGGTGGACCGCCGGGTGGTCCCCGACGACGTCGGTCACGCCCAGCCCGGAGAGGACGTCGAGGGTGTGCGGCGCGACCCCGTCGCCGCACACCTTGTCCCGGCCCCTCTCGGCACGGTCGAGGACGACGACGCGCGCCGAGGGGGCCCGGCGTAGCACCGCCAGCGCCGCCGCCGAGCCGGCCGGGCCGGCGCCGACGACGAGGACGTCGACGTCCTCGGCACCGCCGGCCCGACGAGCGCCTTGCGACGTGCTGCCGCGGCGTGCCCCGCCCGCGGTCAGAGGAACGCCGCGGGGTCGAAGTCCTCGATGTCGAGGATCCGCACCCGGGGGAGCATCTTCGTGAACGCCTGGGCGTCGAGCTCGAGGTCGAGGACGGTGAGGCCGAGCTCGGCCAGCTCGGCGTAGCGGCTGTTGACGTACTCGGCGAAGCCCAGCAGCGCGACCTTGCGCTGCGCCCCGAGGAGCGCCTGGATCTGCGGGAGGAAGTCGCCGTCGTGGCTGCCGAGGACGACGTCGGCCTCCCGGCCGGAGATCGCCTCGAGCATGCGCTGGATGCCGACGTCGACGACCTTCATCCCCGGTGGACCCGATAGCGGCACCGGACGCAGCCCTATGGCCGTCAGCGCCTGGATGAACGGCA
Source organism: Actinomycetes bacterium (assembly GCA_038322045.1). Taxonomy (GTDB): domain Bacteria; phylum Actinomycetota; class Actinomycetes; order JBBQFP01; family JBBQFP01; genus JBBQFP01. The sequence continues at coordinate 4,251 of JBBQFP010000064.1, forward strand.
TCGGCAGGTTGCCCGAGGAGGCGTTGAGGAAGAACAGCGCCTTGACCGGCTGGTCCCAGAGCTGCTGGGCGTAGGCGAGGACCCGTTCCCACCGGGGGCGCTCCTCGGGTGCCGGGCGGTGACCGAGGATGCTCACCCCGAGGGTCGCGTCGAGGTTCTCGCCGTCGATGACGAGGTAGGTGACCCGCGGGTCACCAGCTCCCGAGACCTCGCCCGCACGCTCCATGCCGTTGTCCTCTCCCCGTGTCTACCGGCGACCGTACCGGTCTGCGGTTGCCGCGCACCTCGGGCCGACCTATGGTCCGTCCGGTCACCGACCCCGCCGCCGACGTCCGGCAGTCCATGGTGCGGATCACCCGCAGCCCGTTCGTGCCGCACACCGACGCGGTGCGAGGGTTCGTCTTCGACGTCGCCACCGGCCTGCTCGAGGAGGTCGAGCCCCAGCCGTGAGGCACGGGCCGGCGCCCGGCTAGCCGACGCCGGGGCGTCTCAGCCGACGACGTTGTGCTCGCCCAGGGCCTCGTCGGCGGCGTTGAGGACGTCGACGAAGTCCATCCCGGCACCCCGCATGAGGTCGACGGCGGTCGCGCGGATCTGACCGACGATCATCACGACGGGGACGGCGCGGGTCTCGTCGAGCGCCCGCGCAGCGGTGCGGACAGCGGAGAGCGCACCCTCGGCGAGCCGGGCGACCTCGCCGTCCTCCCCGGCGCTGGACAGGACGTGGCCGAGGGCGCGCACCGATCCGGCGAGCGCCACGACGGCATCCGCCAGCGCCGTCGGGGCGGGTCGGGGCGCCCGGGTGAGGAACACCGCGGCCCGGCTGAGCACCCTGACGTTGCGAGCGGCCAGGTCGAGCTGGCGACCGGCCTGCTCGTAGGCGCGCAGGGTGGTGATCTTGCGGCGGCGCAACGGGTCGAGACGCGCGACCTCGACGGCGGCGTCGGCCGCGTCGCGGAACGTCGTCACCGCCCCGTCGAGCGACCGCGCGAGCCCCAGGGCGCCTTCTGCGGCGTCAGGGTCGTGCTCGCGCAACGCCGTCGCCGCGCCCTCCAGCGCGGCAGCGATCCGGTCGAAGACCGGCGTCACCTCGCGCAGCAGCCGGCCGTCGAGCGTCCCCGGAAGCGGCAGCTGGTTGACCGCCAGGGCGATCCCTCCGCCGATGAGCGCGTCGACGAACCGCGAGGGGACCAGGCCCGAGCCCGCCGGGGTGACGACGGCGACGTAGACGCCGGAGACGGCCGCCTGGACGGAGACGATCGCGCCGCCGTCGAGCACCGTCGCCACGAGCAGCGAGAGGCCCGTGATGACGAGGACGGCCAGGGTGGTGTGCGGGCGCAGGGCGCTGGCGAGCAGGTCGGCGACGAGCACCCCGACCGCGACTCCGACGACGACGTCGATGGCTCGCCGCGCTCGCCGTCCGCGAGTCACCCCGATGGTGATGATGGCCGCGGCTGGCGCGAAGAACGCCACCTCGTGGTGGAAGACCGCGGTCGCCACGACCCACGCGAGGGTCGCCGCGACCGTGGCCTCGAGGACCTGCCAGGCGTTGGCGCGAGCCCGCGCCGCCGCAGCCCTCCAGCGCAGGGACGTCCTCGCCCGCAGGCCGGAGGGGTCGGGCAGCGGGCGCACGTCCCCATCTTCTCCCGCCTGCGGCGCGCACCGTAGGGCTGGCGGCGCCGTCCGGCGCTCACCGCGGCCATGCTTCGCAGATAAGGTCGAGCCCGGCGGACCGGACCGACCCAGGGAGGTGCGCGTGGCCGTTGCCTCAGGCAGCCCTGTGCTCACCGTGCCCAACCTGCTCAGCCTCGCCAGGCTGCTCGGCGTCCCGGTGTTCCTGTGGCTCCTGCTCGGGCCCGAGGCCGACGGCTGGGCGATCGCCGTCCTCATGCTCAGCGGTGCCAGCGACTACGCCGACGGTCGGATCGCGCGCCGGTGGCCTTCCCAGGCCTCACGGCTCGGCGAGTTGCTCGACCCGGCTGCCGACCGCCTCTACATCGTCGCGACCCTGGTGGGGCTCAGCGCCCGTGGGATCATCCCGTGGTGGCTCGCCGGTGGGCTCGTTGCGCGCGACGTCGTCCTGGCCGGGACCCTGCCCGTGCTGCGCAGCCACGGCTACGGTCCCCTCCCGGTGCACTTCCTCGGCAAGGCCGCCACCTTCAACCTCCTCGGGGCGTTCCCGCTCATCCTCCTCGGTGATGCCGCCGGCGCCCCCGCGGCCGTCGCCCGCGCGGCCGGGTGGGCCTTCCTTCTCTGGGGAACCGCGCTCTACTGGTACGCAGCGGGGGTCTACCTCGCCCAGACCCGCTCCGTCGTCAGGCAGGTGAGGCAGGCGTGAAGGCCGTCGTCATGGCCGGGGGCGAGGGCACGAGGCTGCGCCCGATGACCTCGAGCATGCCCAAGCCGCTGCTCCCCGTGGTCAACCGGCCGATCATGGAGCACGTCCTGCTCCTCCTGCGCCGCCACGGGTACTCCGAGGTCGTCGTCACCCTGCAGTTCCTCGCCTCGCTCGTGCGCAACTACTTCGGCGACGGCGAGGAGCTCGAGCTCTCCATCTCCTACGCCACCGAGGCGACCCCCCTCGGGACCGCCGGCAGCGTGAAGAACGCCGAAGAGCTCCTCCTCGACGACACCTTCCTCGTCATCTCCGGTGACGCCCTCACCGACATCGACCTCACCGACCTCCTGCGGTTCCACCGCGAGAAGGGCGCGCTGGTCACCGTGTGCCTCACCCGGGTGCCTGACCCGCTCGAGTTCGGCATCACCATCCTGCGCGAGGACGGTCACGTCGAGCGGTTCCTCGAGAAGCCGACGTGGGGACAGGTCTTCTCCGACACCGTCAACACCGGCATCTACGTCATGGAGCCGGAGGTCTTCTCCTACGTCGCCCCCGACACCCCTGTCGACTGGTCCCACGACGTGTTCCCGCGGCTCCTCGCCGAGGGCAAGCCCATCTACGGCTACGTCGCCGAGGGGTACTGGGAGGACGTCGGCACCCACGAGTCCTACCTGCGCGCCCAGGCCGACGTCCTTCTCGGCAAGGTCGCCGTCGAGATCGACGGGTTCGAGGTCTCACCCGGCGTCTGGATCGCTGAAGGGGCCGAGGTCGACCCCTCGGCCAAGCTGCTGGGCCCGTGCTACATCGGCGACTACGCCAAGGTCGAGGCCGGCGCCGAGATCCGCGAGTTCAGCGTCATCGGCAGCAACGTCGTCGTGAAGTCCGGCGCCTTCCTCCACCGCGCCGTCGTCCACGACAACGTCTTCGTCGGGCCGGGCTCGAACCTCCGCGCGTGCGTCGTCGGCAAGAACACCGACGTCATGCGGGCGGCCCGGCTCGAGGAGGGCGTCGTCATCGGTGACGAGTGCGTCATCGAGCAAGAGGCGATCATCCAGTCGGGCGTCAAGGTCTACCCGTTCAAGACCATCGAGGCCGGGGCGGTCGTCACCTCCAACGTCATCTTCGAGTCCCGCGGCCAGCGCACCCTGTTCGGACCCCGCGGTGTCTCCGGCATCGTCAACGTCGAGATCACCCCGGAGCTCGCCGTCCGCCTCGCCAGCGCCTACGCCACGACGCTGACGAAGGGCTCCACCGTCACGGCCGCGCGCGATGCGTCCCGATCGGCGCGGGCGCTCAAGCGCGCGGTCATCGCCGCGCTGACGGCCAGCGCCATCAACGTCCAGGACCTCGAGGTCGCGCCGCTGCCGGTGGCCCGGGTCGAGACGGCGGCCGTGAGCGTCGGCGGGATCATGCTCCGGACGACGCCGGGCAACCCCGAGAGCCTCGACATCATGTTCCTCGACGACCGCGGCGCCGACCTCTCCCAGGCCGCGCAGCGGCGGCTCGAGCGGGTCTTCCAGCGCCAGGAGTTCCGCCGCGCCTTCCCCGGCGAGATCGGTGAGCTCACCTTCCCCTCGCGCACCATCGAGTCCTACGCGAGCAACCTCGTCCACTGCGTCAACACCGTCGGGGTCGCCGAGGCGCACCTGCGGATCGTCCTCGACACCGCCAAGGGGGCCGCCTCGCTCGTGCTGCCGACCCTGCTCGGCCGCCTCGGCGTCGACGTCCTCACCGTCAACAACGGCCTCGACGAGCTGGCCCCCACCGAGAGCGCCGAGGAGAAGCAGCGCGCCCTCGGCCGCCTCGGCGAGCTCGTCTCGACCGCGCGCGCCAACTTCGGCGTCCACTTCGACCCGGTCGGGGAGCGGATCGCCCTCGTCGACGAGCGTGGGAGGGCCATCGACGACGAGCGGGCACTGCTCGTCGTCCTCGACCTCGTCGCCAGCGAGAGCCGCGGCTCCCGGGTCGCGCTGCCCGTGACGCTCACCCGCGTGGCCGCCCAGACCGCCGCCTTCCACGGCGTCGGCATCGACTGGAGCTCGGCCTCGCCCGGCGAGCTGACCCGGGCCGTCCAGGTGCCCGGCATGGTCTTCGGCGGCGACGGCCAGGGCGGCTTCATCATTCCGGAGTTCCAGCCGGCCCTCGACGGCATCGCCGCCTTCGTCCGGCTCGTCGGCCTCGTCGCGCGCACGAAGCTGACGCTGAGCCAGATCGACTCCCGGATCCCCGACGCCTTCGTCCTGCACCGCTCGGTCCCGACCCCGTGGGCGGCCAAGGGCATGGTCATGCGCTCGGTCGTCGACGCCGCCGCCGGGCGGACCATCGACACGACCGACGGCGTGCGGATCGTCGAGGAGGAGCGGCGCTGGGCGCTCGTCATCCCCGACCCGGCCGAGGCGCTCACCCACGTCTGGGCGGAGGGCCGCGACGAGGGCGAGGCGGCGGCGCTGCTCCACGAGTGGGCGACGGTGATCGAGCGATCGGCCCGATGAGCCCGGGGCCCCGGGCTGCGGCGCCCTCCCGCGACGAGGTGCCGGTCCGGCGCGCCGATCCCGTCTCCAGCCTGCTCGCGCAGCTCGGCGCCGGGCTCGTCGACGACGGCTACGAGCGCGCGGCGCAGGCGCGCCGGGCGGCACGGGCCGGGGGCTCACCGTCGCCAGCCTCCTCTGACGTGCCGGAGGCGCCGCCACCTGTCGGCGACGGCCCCCTGGGCCGGGAGGTGGAGGGCCCGGAGGTTCAGAGCCGGTCGGTTCAGGGCGGCGATTCCGCGCCAGGCGGAGCGCCGCGACCCGTCGTCCGGATGTCGTGGAGCCTCGGCCTCGCACTCGTCGTCGTCGGTCTCCTGCTCGCCACTGCGGCCGGCGAGGTGCGCATGCGGGCGCCAGCGACGGCCCAGGCCCGGGCCGCGCTCGTGGCGGAGATCCGTGCCCGCACCTCTGCCGCCGACGCGCTCCAGGCACAGGTGAGCGGGCTGCAGCTCGACATCGCCCGCGCACGACGTGCGCTCGTGAGCGCACGCTCCGGGCGAGGTGCCGCCGACGAGCTCGTGCGACTCGAGGTGGCCACGGGCGCCGTTCCTGTCCAGGGGCCAGGCGTGCGCGTCACCGTCGAGGACGCGAGCACGACGACGAGCGGGCTGCCCTCTCGGGTCGGCGGCGACCCCGCCCAGGGTGGTCGCGTCCTCGACCGTGACCTCCAGATGGTGGTCAACGGGTTGCTGCAGTCCGGCGCGGACGCGGTGGCCGTCAACGGCCAGCGGCTGACTACGCTCTCGGCCATCCGCTCAGCCGGTTCCGCGATCCTGGTCGACTACCGTCCGCTCTCACCGCCCTACCGGGTGGAGGCCGTGGGCGCCGGGCAGGCGCTCGCGACGGCGTTCGTCGACGGGCCCGCGGGGCGCTACCTTGCCGGGCTCCAGGAGGGCTACGGCGTGAGGTTCCAGGTGGTCGCGGTCCGCGCTCTCGACCTGCCAGCCTCCGCGGGCCTGAGCCTCTACCACGCACGGGCCGACGTCGAGGGCACCCGGAGCCCAGCCACCTCCGCCCCGGCTCCGGCCCCCGTCCCGAGTCGTCCGACACGTGCTCCGGGCGGTGCGCGGTGATCGCGGCCCTCGGACTCGTCGTCGGGCTCATCGCCGGGCTCATCCTTCAGCCGACGGTGCCCCTCGGCCTCCAGCCCTACCTGCCCATCGCCGTCGTCGCGGCGCTCGACGCCGTCTTCGGCGGTCTGCGGGCCCTGCTCGACGGCGTCTTCGACGACAAGGTGTTCGTCGTCTCCTTCATCGCGAACGTCCTCGTCGCCGGCGTCATCGTCTTCCTCGGCGACCAGCTTGGCGTGGGCTCGCAGCTCTCCACCGGGGTGGTCGTCGTCCTGGGGATCCGGATCTTCTCCAACGTCGCCTCGATCCGCCGGCACCTGTTCAAGGCGTGAGGACCGTGACGTCGCCGGAACCGGCTGCCAGCGCCCCGTCGCCTGCCGACGGCGGGTTCGAGGTCCTGTGGCGGGTGCTGCGGCGTCGTCCCGGTCGAGGGCAGGTGCTTGTCGCGGTGCTGCTCGCGCTGCTCGGGTTCGCCCTGGCGACGCAGGTGCGTGCCACCGCCGCGGGTGGCCTGTCGACGTTGCGCCAGAACGAGCTCGTCGGAGTCCTCGACGACGTCGCGCAGCGCCAGGCGCGCCTGCAGGCCGAGACCCGGCAGCTCGAGACAACTCGCGACCAGCTCGCCTCGGGCAGCTCGGCGGCCGCGCTCGAGGAGGCCGAGCAGCGTGCCCGGACGCTCGGGGTGCTCGCCGGCACGCTTCCGGCCCGGGGACCGGGGATCGTCCTCGGCGTGACGTCGAGCCCCGGCGGGCTGCGGGCGACGATCGTCCTCGGAGCGGTCCAGGAGCTGCGTGACGCCGGGGCCGAGGCGATCGAGATCGGCGGCATCCGGGTGACCTCGGCGACGTGGTTCTCCGACGTCGACGGCGCCGTGACCGTCGAGGGCACGCCGCTGCCCGCGACGTTCGAGGTCGTGGCGATCGGCGACCCGGCGACCCTCGCCGCGGCGATGGACATCCCGGGCGGAGTCCTCGACGAGCTCACCCAGAACCAGTCCAGGGGAGTGGTGACCCAGAGCGAGGACCTCTCGATCCGTTCCTTGCGGCCGTTGCGCGCGCCTCAGTACGCTCGCCCGGCCCCGGCGGCCACGGCTGTCGCCCCGGGGGAGTCCTCACCCGTCCCGTCGTCCGGCTAGCAGAAGGCAGGCACCGTGGCAGAGCTCCGCTACACCGCTGAGCACGAATGGGTGCACGCCAACGACGACGGGTCGACCGTCCGGGTGGGGATCACCGACTTCGCCCAGAGGGCCCTCGGCGACATCGTCTATGTGTCCATGCCCGCACCTGGCACGTCGGTGCGGGTCGGCGACTCCTGCGGCGAGGTCGAGTCGACGAAGAGCGTCAGCGAGATCTACGCCCCGGTGGCAGGAGAGGTGACGGCGGTCAACGCCGCGCTCGACGCGACGCCGGAGCTCGTGAACTCCGATCCCACGGGGGAGGGGTGGATCTTCGAGGTCCGCCTCGCGGACCCGGGCGCTCTCGACGGGCTGCTCACCGAGGCGCAGTACCGGGACGTCACCGGCGGCTGAGGGTCGCTCGGCGTGGCACGCGGGTCCGGGATCCTCCCGTGAGCCCGGACGACGTCCACTACGGTTGACCCACGAGATCGTGACGCATACGGTGCGGGCTCGGTGACGGGCTTCTCCGGCACGTCGCGCGGCCCGCGCGCACCGAGGTCCCAGGGAGGACGAGGCGCATGTCGTTCTGCACCCATTGCGGACACGAGAACCCCGAGGAGAGCCGCTTCTGCAGCGCCTGCGGTGCCGCGATGCGCACCGCCGGGCCGGACGCGACCTCCACGCTGTCCCTGCAGGGCCTGGAGCCGTCCGCTGCCGAGACGAGCGAGCACGCCGAGGGGCTCAGTGCAGCCGATCAGGCAGCGGTCGAGGCGCTGCCCGCCGACTCCGCGCTCCTCGTCGTCCAGCGCGGTCCCAACGCGGGTAGCAGGTTCCTCCTCGACCGCGACATCACCACCGCCGGCCGCCACCCCGAGAGCGACATCTTCCTCGACGACGTCACCGTCTCTCGCCGGCACGCCGAGTTCCTCCGAGGCACCGAGGGCTTCACCGTCCGTGACGTCGGCAGCCTCAACGGCACCTATGTCAACCGGTCGAGGATCGACGTCGTCACCCTCGCCGGCGGGGACGAGGTGCAGATCGGCAAGTACCGCCTCGTCTTCTTCGCCAGCCACCAGCGGCGTGAGCAGGGAAGCGCTTCGTGACCTCGCCGGTGGGCGCCCACCTCGGCGGCGGTCGCGGTCCCGCTCCGGTGCCCGACCGGCGCATGACGATGAGCATCGGCGAGGTCCTCGCCGCGCTCCGTCCGGACTACCCCGACGTCACCATCTCCAAGATCCGTTTCCTCGAGACGGAGGGGCTCGTCGAGCCGCAGCGCACGCCGAGCGGCTACCGCAAGTTCACCCACGACGACGTCGCCCGGCTGCGCTATGTCCTCGCCGCGCAGCGTGACCACTACCTGCCGCTGAGGGTCATCAAGGACCACCTCGCTGCCATCGATCGCGGGCTGGAGCCCCCGACCGGAGCGGCCGGCCCCCGGGTCCCGCGAGCGGTTGCCGAGCGCACCCCCTATCCCGGACCCGACTCGTTCTCCTCGGACAACCCCGGGCTGCGGCTCTCCCGCGCCGAGCTGCTGGCCGCCGCGGACGTCGAGGACGAGCAGCTGGCGGCTCTCGAGAGCTTTGGGCTCGTGCGTCCGCTCTCCACCTCCGCGGCGGCCGCCGCCGCAGCTGGGTCAACGGCTTCCAGCCTCTACGACGAGGACGCGCTCGTCGTCGCCCGCTGCGCCGGCCGGATGGCTCGCTTCGGGCTCGAGCCGCGGCATCTCCGGGGCTACCGCACCGCCGCCGAGCGCGAGGTCGGCCTCGTCGAGCAGGTCATCGCCCCGATGCAGCGCAAGCCCGGCGCGGACTCGCGGGCGCGCGCCGACGAGGCAGTGAAGGAGCTCGCCTCGCTGTCGGTCCAGCTCCACGCGGCGCTCGTCAGGGCCGCCCTGCGGCCAGGCCGCGGAGTCTGACCGCCGTCGCCGGCGGCCTGGTGCCGCCACCGCGACGTGATCGGACGGGTGAGCTGGTCACGAGGATCTTGATCAACCCGAACTGGTCGCCTGACCAGAGGTATGGTGCCTGGGTGATCGAGCTCGACGTCGTGGGCGTCCGTGTGGAGATGCCGTCGAACCAGCCCATCGTCCTCCTGCGTGAGACGGGGGCAGGGCGCTACCTGCCCATCTGGATCGGGGCGGTCGAGGCGACGGCGATCGCCTTCGCCCAGCAGGGCGTCGTCCCTCCTCGCCCGTTGACCCATGACCTCTTCCGTGACTCTCTGACCGCCCTGGGCCACGAGCTCACGCAGGTCCGCATCACGTCGATGTCGGAGGGGATCTTCTACGCCGAGCTCGTCCTCGACGACACCGTCACTGTCTCGGCCCGGCCGTCCGACGCCATCGCTCTTGCGCTGCGGACGGGCACGACGATCGTCTGCGCCGACGAGGTCCTCGCGGAGTCGGGGATCATCATCCCCGACGAGCAGGAGGACGAGGTCGAGAAGTTCCGGGAGTTCCTCGACCAGATCTCGCCGGAGGACTTCGGCGGTCGCGCCGATCCCGGCGCTGCGCAGTAGCCCATCCACGCCGTGCTTCCGACGGGGGTCTCAGCCTCGAGCGGAGCCTGAGGCTCTCCGGCCGCGGCGTGGCGTCGTTGACCCTCGATCGCCGGGTGCGTAGCGTTTGCCTCCGGCGCGATCCGGTCCCCGGCCCGTGCCCGACCAGACGGAGGCCGCTGTGGCGTCGACCCTCGACCCGCTGACCAGCGGGCGGACGACGTCTGAGTCGGCAGCCGACGTGCTCGGGGACGTCACCGACGACGGATCCGGCTTCAGCTCGACGTCGGGGTCTGCGCAGGCGGTCGCACCGGGCTCGACCATCGGCGAGACCGTGACAGGGGTCCACCAGCTCGGCTCCCGACAGGGGATGCTCTTCAGCGACGACCTCCCGGTGCTGCCCGACGACCTTGGCTTCCGAGGGCCGACCGCCTGCTCTGCCGCGGGGATCACCTACCGTCAGCTCGACTACTGGGCTCGGACGGGTCTGGTCGAACCGAGCATCCGCGCCGCCGCGGGCTCGGGCAGCCAACGCCTCTACGGCTTCCGTGACATCCTCGTGCTCAAGGTCGTCAAGAGGCTGCTCGACACCGGGGTCAGCCTCCAGAACATCCGCACAGCGGTCCAGCACCTACGCGACCGCGGCGTCGAGGACCTCGCCCAGATCACGCTCATGAGCGACGGCGCCAGCGTCTACGAGTGCACGTCGGCCGACGAGGTCGTTGACCTCCTGCAGGGCGGCCAGGGGGTCTTCGGCATCGCCGTGGGCCGGGTGTGGCGTGAGGTCGAGGGCACCCTGTCGAGCCTGCCGGGGGAGCACGCGGACTCCGGCGCCTCGAGCGTGCCGACCCGCCTCGAGGCCGACGAGCTCGCCGCTCGTCGCGCCGCCCGCAGCTCGGCCTGACCGACCGCCGGCCCGCCACCGCCCTCCGGAGCGGGCACGCAGCCCTCATCGGATGGCGCAGTCCCGGCCGGACGGCCACGTCGCTGGTAGCGTCGTCGGTGCTGACGACCTCGCACGGGAGAGCCCGCCGCAGCCAGCCGCGGGCGCCGAAGGAGCAACCTCCCCGGAACCTCTCAGGCCCCAGGACCGTGCGAACGAGGCGACTCTGGAAAGCAGGGCCACGACGGTCCTCACCGACGGTGCAAGCCGGTCCTCCCGGCGAAGCTCTCAGGTCGATGACAGAGGGGGAGCTGCGCCGGGGTGGACCCGGCGCCCTCGCCAGGCCCCTGGAGCCCCTGATGCCCAGCCCCGC
>JBBQFP010000065.1:0-14989 GCA_038322045.1 Actinomycetes bacterium
CGCACCCGGCACTGCGATCTCGGCTACCTGCGCACGCCGTTCGCCAAGGACAACGGGCGGGTGGGCTACCGGTGCCCGGCCGAGCCCATCGACGCCTACGTCGCCAAGGGCGGTGCCCTGAGCGAGACCGAGGGCCGCAAATGCCTGTGCAACGGCCTAGCGGGCACCGTGGCCATGGGTCAGGTGACGGCGGCCGGCCCGGTCGAGCCCCCGCTGCTCACCCTCGGCAGCGACCTCGCCCCGCTGCGCGAGCTGCTCGCCGCGTTCCCCGAAGGCTGGAGCTCCGCCGACGTCGTCCACTGGCTCACCGGGACGACGACGCCGCCTGCGGCCGCTCCGGGCACGGCGCTGGACGACGCCACGGGCGGGCACGCCGCGACGGGCGCGCCCGTGAGCGAACCGGCCCTCGCGGGGGCCGTCTCGCGCGGCTGACGGGGCGACCGACCTGACGCGTTCGACGGGCGCCCAGCGGCCTCAGGGGGACGGCAGCCACGACACCCGGCCGGCGAGCGCGGTGTAGCCGACGAAGGCGACGACGTCGATGAGCGTGTGGGCGACGACGAGCGGCATGGCGCGCCCCCACCGCTGGTAGGCGCGGCCGAACACCACACCCATGATCATGTTGCCGAGGAAGCCGCCGATCCCCTGGTAGAGGTGGTAGCTGCCGCGGAGCACGGCACTCGCCGCCAGAGCGCGACTGTCGGACCACCCGAGCTGGCGGAGCCGGTGGAGCAGGTACCCGGCGACGAGGACCTCCTCGAGCAGAGCGTTGCCCAGCGCGGACAGGACGAGCACCGGGTACCGCCACCACACGTCGGGCAGGTTCGCCGCGACGACGGTGAGGTTCGTGCCGAGCCGGTAGGTGACGAGGTAGAACGCCAGTCCCGAGCCGCCGATGAGCGCTGCTAGGGCCGCCCCGCGTCGCAGGTCGCGGCCCCTTTCCCGCAGGTCGAAGCCGATGGTCGAGGGCCGTTCGCCGCCGCGGACGAGCAGGTGGAGCACGAGCAGCACCGGGACGACGTCGGCGGCGACGGCGAGCAGCTGGTAGGTGAGGTCGAGCCAGGGCCGCCCGGGTGCCCGCGACCCGTTGAGGACGGCGGTCTGCGTCGACAGCCGCGCCCCTGACGTCAGCGAGCCGACGAACGAGACGAGCGCCCGGATCCCGGAGAAGCCCAGCGACAGAGCGAAGACGAGGAGGACCTCTTGGCCGAGGAGCCGGCGGCCCAGGGGCGAGGGCCGAACGCCGGGCGCCTCTGCCGGAGCCGCCGTCGGCTCGCTCACGCCGCCTCTCGGACGGCGAGCGCCCAGCGGACCAGCGGCCACTGCAGGGGCAGGCGGCCGAGGGAGACGGCCTGCTGGCGGGGTGGACGGTGCCGCCAGCGCCAGGCCATCGTCAGGTTGCCCGGGAAGACCGCCACGAACAGTGCGGCCGCTGCAGTGGCCGCCAGCCGGCGCGAGGGCGGAACGGCGACGCCGATCCCGACAGCGAGCTCGGCGACCCCCGAGCCCAGCGACCACGTGCGCCGGCGTCCGGGCAGCCAGCGAGGCACGAGCGGGTCGAAGACCTGCGGCTTGAGCAGGTGCGTCGTCCCGGCCGACACGAGCAGCGCCGAGAGGGCGAGGGCGGAGACGTGGTCAGGGACGCGCGGGCTCATGACAGGACTCTGCCACGGGCCGAGCCGTCACGACGTGACGTCCCGCGCACCGAACCGCGCCCATGCCGCCGACCAGAACACGGCCACGTAGACGAGCTGGGTGAGGAGGCCGATGCCCACCTCGCTCAGGGTGATGGGTGAGCGGATGAGGTCGCCGAAGGCCAGCCACCGATGGGTGAACAGGTACGGGTGGATCGCGCTCACCTGCGGCACCGAGTCGAGGATCTCGCTGATGATGGTGACGACGACGGTGGCGGCCATCGCGCCGAGCGGCACCTCTGTCAGGGTCGAGACGAACAGCCCGATGGCAGCGACCCCGGCCAGCATGGCGCTGACGTAGAGCGCCACGAGCGCTGCTCGCCCGAGCGCGTCGGCGAAGGGCACGACGGCCCCGGAGATGAGCGTGACCGGACCGGTGGGGAACAGGACGACGCCGACGACGAGCCCGACGACGCCCACGGTGAACGCGCAGACGGTGCTCCACACGACGAGAACCGCGTACTTGACGGCGAGCAGCCGGGTGCGACCGACGGGGACGACGAGCAGGTTGCGCAACGTGCCTGTCGAGGCCTCGCCGGCGACGGACTCTCCCGAGGCCACGGCCACCGCCAGGGGCAAGAACAGCGGCAGCGTGACGATCAGCGAGGTGAAGACGAGGAACAGGCCGTTCTCGGTGATCTGGCCGAGGAACGCCGGGCCCCCCTGGTCCTCGCTTGACGACGACGACAGCCGGATCGCGACGCCGAGCAGCGTCGGGGCGCTGGCGAGGACGAGGAGCAGCGCGATGTTGCGTCGTCGGCGGAACACGAGTCGCAGCTCGGAGCGGAAGAACCTCAGGCTGGGTCGCGGGCGGTAGGCGACGACGTCCGGCGCGCGGTCGAGGAGCAGGTCAGCGTTCGACATGGCACAGCGCCTTCCGGTCCGCGGTGCGCGGGACACCTAGGATGCCCGCTGTGGTCGCCTCCCCGAACGACTTCATCGATGTGGTGGCGCGAGCACGCGACCTGGTCGTGACGGGAACGGGCGGGCACGTCTTCCGGCTGGAGCCCCGGGGCGAGTCCCCCTCCTGGTACTGCGATCTCGACGACGGGACGCCGACCGGCGAGAACGACCCGGCGTCGTTCGTCAGCTGGGTGTGCCCGGCGCTGCGGGTCGTGCGCTCAACGACTGAGTCGGCAGCCCCACTGCTCGACGTGCAGCGACCCGGTCCCCACTCCGACCTGGGACGGCTCGGGTCGTGGTTGGGCCGACTGGCAGGTCGCTCCTCGGGCCGCCCGACGGCGGCCGCCGTCGAGGGCCGGTTCGCGTACACCGATCCGCACGGGATGCTCGACGCCCAGCTGCGCCGTCGCATCGAGCACTGGCCGGCGGCCTTGCACGGCGACGGAGTGGTGCGACCCGCGGAGCTGTGGTCGATCCGGATCACCGGCGAGGGTCTCGTTGTCGGGTCGGTCTCGTGGTGGGGCAGCGCGCCGGCCCTCGACCACCAGATCGCGCTGGCCGTCGACATCGCCGATCGGCTTGCCGACCAGCAGCGGGATCGCGCGCGTCGCTGACCGTGGCGCAGGTCAGCGCTCGACATCGAAGCCCTCCCCGGTGAGGTTGACGAAGAGCTCTTCAAGGTCTGCCCGCTCGAGGACGAGCTGCGAGACGGGGACACCGGCGTGGACGAGCGCGGCGTTGATGCGTTCGGGCGGTACGTCCCCGAGCTCGCAGAGAACGCTGTCGTCAGCCTCGTGGACCGGGACGACCCCGAGGCCGGCGAGCACCTCGCGCGCCCGGGCAGCCTCTCGCGTGTGGACGCGCAGCCTCGCGCCGGAGGCCGCGCGCAGCGCCGCCAGCTCACCGGAGAAGACGAGCTTGCCCTTGCTCATGACGGCGACGTGGCTGCACATCTGCTCGATCTCGGCCAGCAGGTGGCTCGACACGAAGACCGTCGTCCCGGCAGCCCCTACCTCGCGCACGAGGTGCCGCACCTCTCGGGTGCCCTGAGGGTCCAGCCCGTTCGTCGGCTCGTCGAGGACCAGGAGCTCGCGCGGGCGCAGCAGGGCGCCTGCCAGGCCGAGCCGCTGCCGCATCCCGAGGGAGTACGCCCGGTAGCGCTTGCCTGCGGCCGCGCTGAGCCCGACGCGGTGCAGGGCGGAGTCGACCCGAACGGCCCCGCCCCGCGGGTCGGCGGTGCGGTCCGCGGCGTCGAGGCGGATGAGGTTGTCACGCCCTGACAGGTACGGGTGGAACGCCGGCCCCTCGACGAGCGCACCGACCCTGGGGAGGACCGAAGACTCCGACGACGGCATCGGCTCGCCGAGGAGGTCGTGGTCTCCGAGGGTGGGACGCACGAGGCCGAGGAGCATGCGGATCGTCGTCGTCTTGCCGGAGCCGTTGGGCCCGAGGAAGCCGTAGACGGCGCCGTGAGGAACCGTGAGGTCGAGGTGGTCGACGGCGACCTGACCGCTGGAGAAGCGCTTCGTCAGCCCACGGGTGAGGATCGCGGGCGCTGCGGTGCCTCGCTGTGCCGCGACCTCGACCTGCTCACCGAGCGACGTGCTCACGAGGTCGCAGGGGCTGACAGGGCGCGCTGGACCGCAGCAGGGGTGACCGCACCGACGGCGAGACGACCGTCGTCGGTCAGCACCGCTGTCAGCAGCGGCGTCGAGAGCATCCGGCCGCTCCACCCTGGGCCGGAGACGGGCTTCGCCGAGCGCAGCAGGGTCGTCAGGGTTGGGTCCGAGGAACCGGCTGTCGTGACCCCGGAGGCGACGACCACCCTCGCCCAGCCGGTGCCGACGACACGAGGCGAGGCGCCCGGCTCGGCCTTCGGCGCTCCAGGCGTGACACCCGTCCCCCTGGCCGCCGCGGGTGCGGCCGCGACGAGCTCTTTGACCGTGGATCCGGGTCGCGCGACGAAGCGGAACAGCGAGGCGTCCGGAGTGCTGAACGCGACCTTGGTGAACTGGGTGTCGAATGCCGCCGTCCCCGCGCCGCGGGCGAACAGCTGGACGCGCAGCGGAATCGAGGTCTTCGCGTCGACGGAGAGCCGCACCTGACCGACGAGGCTGTCAGCCGAGCGGGGTCGCAGCACGAGCTCGTAGACGTCACGTCCGGCGACGCTCGCGGAGCCGTCCACGCTCACGGCCGTCGTCGGGTCGACCGCTGCAAGCGCCTGTTCGGCGAGCTGCGAGGGAGTCAGCGAGGCCGGGGTCGGCATGGCGGGCACCCGCTCCGCGGACGCCGACAGGCGCCCGTGCTGCGCGGTGCGCGAGTCCGAGGACCACAGCCACATGTCGGAGCCGTTGCGGATGACGTCGGTCTCGGAGAGCGGGTCGACGACGGCCGCCCGGAACGCCGTCGGTGAGGCGTACCAGACCCGGACCGTGTGGGAGCCGCTGGACAGCGACTGGAGGGACGTCGAACCGCTGCCCACGGACGGCAGTGCCGGCAGCCCCAGCCGCGCGGTGGTGACCACAGTTCCGGCGAAGGGCTGCCCGCTGGCGTCGGCGAGCCCTGCGAGGAGCTCGGCGGCCGTCCGGGGCTGCAGGCCCCCGGAGGCGCCGGCGACGACGGGGACGAGCGCCACCGTGGAGGCGGTGACGGCGAGGACGCCGAGGGGCACGGCCCAGCGGGCGCGCGGGTTGCGGAACACGGACGTCGTCACGAAAGGCTCCCACAGGTTCGAGTACGGTCCCTGCAAGGATGCGCCACCTCGGCTGAGACGCACCTGAGAGCAGGTGACGGCGACTCCGCGACGCAGGCAGGCTGGAGGCATGGGGACGTCGTGAGGGTGCTCGTGGTCGACGACGAGGTGCGCCTCGCGGAGGCGCTCGCGCGGGGCCTGCGCCGCGAGGGCATGGCCGTCGAGGTCGCTCACGACGGACCCTCAGGCCTCCGAGCCGCACGTGCCGGCGGGTTCGACGCCGTCGTTCTCGACGTCATGCTTCCGGGCTTGAGCGGCTATGACGTCGTCCGGACGCTGCGGGCCGAGGGCGACTGGGTGCCGGTGCTCATGCTCTCAGCCAAGGACGGGGAGCACGACGAGGCCGACGGGCTCGACCTCGGGGCCGACGACTACCTCACCAAGCCGTTCTCCTTCGTCGTCCTCGTCTCACGCCTTCGGGCCCTCGTCAGGCGGGGAGCACCGGCGCGGCCCGCCGTCCTGGTCGCAGGCGATCTGGTGCTGGACCCCGCCGCTCGCACCGCCGCCCGGGGAGAGGTGCCGCTGGAGCTGACATCGCGCGAGCTGTCCTTGCTCGAGCACCTCATGCGGGCAGGGGGTCAGGTCGTCAGCAAGCCCGAGCTGCTCGAACGGGTCTTCGGCGGCACCGAGGACGGCGACCCCAACGTCGTCGAGGTCTACGTCGGGTACCTGCGGCGTAAGGTCGACGAGCCTTTCGGGCGCTCGTCGCTCGTGACCGTGCGCGGAGCGGGCTACCGGCTGGACCCTGATGGTGGCTGACCGACGCACCGCCAGCCTCCGCGTGCGGCTGACGGCCACGGCGGTCGTCGTCCTGGGCTGCGGCCTGCTCGCGGGCTGCGTCGTCCTGCTCGTCGTCCTCCAGCACGTCCTCGTCGCGGCCGTGGACTCCGGGGCTCGTCAGCGCGCCCGCGACGTCGCCGAGCTCGTCGTCGAGGACCGGCTCCCGGACCCGGTACCCGTGGCCGACACGTCTGCCAGCGTCCAGGTCCTCGACGGGGAGGGGCATGTCCTCGCGAGCTCGGTCGGCGGCGACCGCCTCGTGCCCCTCGTGCCCCCGTCGCAGCTGCCGAGGCTGCGCGGCGGCGAGGTCGTGCGCATCGACGCCGTCCGGCTCGGCAGCACCGGCTCCCTGCGTGTTGTCGGCCGGGCGTCAGACACCCTCGACGGGCGGCGGACCGTCGTCGTCGCCGTGCCGTCCGCGGGGTCGGGCAGCGTGCGCACGGTCGGGCTGGCCTTCGTCCTCGCGGTGCCGCTGCTGCTGCTGGCCGTCGGTGGCATGAGCTGGAGGCTCGTGGGATCGGCGATGCGCCCTGTTGAGCAGCTCCGCGCCGGGGCAGCTGACATCACGGCGACCAGGACGGCACGGCGGCTGCCCGTGCCCGAGAGCGCCGATGAGCTGCGCCGGCTGGCCGAGACGCTCAATGCGATGCTCGACCGGCTGGCGACCTCCGAGGCCCGGACGCGGGCCTTCGTGGCGGACGCCGCGCACGAGCTGCGCAGCCCGCTGGCCACCCTGCGCCTGCACGTCGAGCTCGGCGCGCCGGACGACGCCGTCAGCCGCGAGGACCTGATCGACGACGTCGACCGGCTGGCACGTCTCGTCGACGACCTGCTGCTGCTCGCCCGGGCTGACGCGGGTGCCACGACGGGCAGGCGCGAGGACGCCGACCTGTCGCAGCTCGCCGAGACGGTCGTCGCGCGTCAGGCCTGGCGGGTGCCCGTGCGGGTCGACGCGACGCCCACCCACGTGACCGCCGACGCCGACGCCGTCGCCAGGGCGCTCGGCAACGTCCTGGACAACGCCGTCAGGCACGCGTCGACGGCGGTCGTCCTCGAGGTGACGCAGGACGGCGGCATGGCCGTCCTGCGGGTCACCGACGACGGGCCGGGGATCCCTCTGGCACAACGGGAACGGGTGCTCGAGCGGTTCGTCAGGCTCGACAGCGCGCGTGCGCGCGACGCCGGCGGGAGCGGCCTCGGCCTGGCCATCGTCACGGAGATCGTCCGGGCCCACGGCGGCGGGATCCGCCTCGACGACGCCGCGCCCGGGCTGCGGGTGACCCTGTCGCTGCCCGTGTCGGGAGAGGCTCCTCGACCGGCCTGAGCCTCGCGGCGTCGTCGAACATGCCTCGCAGAGCCACTCTGGCGGTCGCCAGGGCCGACACCGCGACAGCTGCCAGCAGCATCCACATGACGACGAGCTGGTAACGGATCGCAGTCAGGGGCGCCACCCCGGCAAGGATGAGGCCCGTCATGGCGCCGGGCAGCGAGATGAGGCCGACGACCTTGGTGCTGTCGACCGTGGGCACGAGCGCCGTGCGCAGCGTCGAGCGCAGGGCGGGTGCGAACGACTCCTCCGGCGAGAGGCCGAGGGCGAGCCGCGCCTCGACGGCAGGTCGCGCCTCGACGGCCTGCTCGCGCAGCCGCCGCAGCACGAGCGAGGCTCCCTGCATCGCCGAGGAGACCACCATCCCACCCACCGGCACGAGGACCCTCGGCTGGCTCGGCATGACCTGCAGCAGCTCGAGCAGCCCCAGGGTCGTCAACGTGGCCACGCCGACGCCGACGGTGGCGGAGGCACGCGGGCCGTGCAGACCGCGGCCGCGCCGCCCCGCGACCTGGCCGGCGACGAGGACCATGGCGAGCACCCAGGCCAGGGCCCCGAGCACCCCGGCGTGGGTGAACAGCCAGCCGAGCAGCGCCCCGACGGCGACGAGCTGCACGCCCGACCGCGCAGCCGCGACGGTCAGCTCTCTCGTCAGGCCGAGGCGGCGACGGGCCGCGACCGCGATCGCCACGAGGACGAGGACGAACGACGCCGCCACCCCGGTCCACGACGGGACCGCCACGCCCGTCACGACGCCTCTTGCAGGTACGCCAGATCGCTGACGACCCCCTGCTCGACGACCAGCCCCGAGCGGAGCACGACTGCACGGCGCGAGAGCCGGCGCGCCTGCCCGACGTCGTGACTGACGAGGACGACCGTCATGCCGTCCCTGACGAGGGCGGCGACCGACTCCTCGACGAGCTCGGCCGAGGCTGCATCGAGGCTCGAGGTCGGCTCGTCGAGCAGCAGGACCTCGGGCCGGACCGCGAGCGCCCGGGCGAGGCACAGGCGCTGCGCCTCGCCCCCGGACAACGTGCCCGTCGTCCGGGTGAGGAAGTCACCGCTCAGGCCCACCCGCTCCAACAGCCCGGCGACGTCGTCGTCGGTCAGGTTGGGCGCAGCGACCCGCACCTCGTCGGCGACGACGTCGGTGAGCAGCGCCGGCCGCTGGGCCACGAGGACGACGCTGCGCCGCAGCTGGAGGACGTCGAGAGCGTGGAGGGGCTGTCCCCGGAAGCTGACGACGCCGTCGGTGGGGTCCTCGAAGCGGTTGAGCAGCCGGAGCAACGTGCTCTTCCCGGCGCCGGACGGGCCGACGAGCGCGGTGCAGGTGACGGCCTCGATGCAGACGTCGACGGAGCTCAGGAGCACGGCGTCGCCTCTCCTGACGGTGACGCCCTCGAGCCGGAGCACGGCCTCGCCGCTCACGTCGCAGCCTCAGGCGCGTGCGCGGACCCGAAGTCCTCCCCCGCGAAGCGGGAGAGGAGGACAGCCCCCACGACGGCGAGGACGAAGCCTGCCGCAGCGACGGGTGCTAGCCCCGCACGCGTCGAGTCACCGAGCAGCCACAGCCCCACCGCCGAAGGCACCACCGTCTCGACGACGAACGTCACGGCGCTGGCCACCGTCACCGACCCGGACTGCAGGGCCATGGCGAACAGCTGCGCACCGAGCAGGCCCTGCACCGGGAGCGCCCACGCGAGCGGGTCGGCGACCACGTGCCACCAGGGCGAAGGCACCTCGAGGGACCGGGCAGCAACCCCTGTTGCGGCGAACGCGAGACCGGCGAGCGCCCCCAGCGCGGGCAACCGCACCGCCGGGCGCAGCGATCCGGCACGGGCAGCTGTCAGGGCGAGCACCGCGGCGCTGACCAGCACGGCCCAGCGGGTAGCCAACGGCAGTGCTGCCGCCGAGCCCTCGTGCGCCGACAGGCCCAGCAGCACGAGCCCCGCCCCGAGTGCCACCAGGGCGAGCCACTCCCGTCGCGTCAGCCGGACGCCGAGGACCCGACTGGCCACGACGGCTGTCACGCCGACGCTCCCGGCGATGGCCGACTGCACGAGGAACAGCGGGAGGCTGCGCAGCGCCAGGACCGAGGCGAGAAAGCCGACGCCGTCCGCGGCGAGCCCTGCCAGATAGGTGCGCTGCCGGACGAGGCGGCCCAGCAGCCCGAGGTCGAGCCCGCCCCCCCGGGCGACCGCGTTGGCCGCCATCGACTGCAGCACCGACGCGACGCCGTAGCAGACCGCGGCCAGCAAGGCACCGGCGAGGGCGAGGACCATCCGTGCAGTCAACCTCATCCGCAGAGGCGGTGAGCTCCTGGGCGGCGACGTGAGCCGGCCGCGCGTGCGGCCGGGCCGGCGGACTCTCGGACGCCGGCCCCGCGATGGAGCGCAGGCCTGCTATTCGGCGACGAGGGTGACCCGGTGCGCCTGCCACAGGCCGCCCTCGCCGTCGGAGAGGATGACGGCACCGTCGGGCAGGGTGAACACGATCTGCAGCGACGAGCTGGCGGATGCCGCTGCTGACGACGCCCGGCCTGAGGCCCCTCGCCCCAGGGAGGGTGCAGCCGTCGCCTTCGTGGCCTTCGTGGGCTTCGTGGCCTTCGTGGGCCTGGTCGCCTTGGCGGCCTTGGTCGCCTTTCCGGCACCTGCCGTGCGCGAGGACGCCGAGCCGCTACGGCCGCGGCTGGCAGGAGCGGCCTTCGCCGCGCGAGGCGCCGGGCCGCCAGGGGTCCCGGCAAGGCGGTACTGACCGCTGCCCACGCGCTCGAGGATCCCCCGGCGTGCCAGGGCGGAGAGGCCCATGCCCACAGCCGAGCGGTCCTGGCCGATGGCGTCGGAGACCTCCCCGATGGTCAGGGTGTCACCGCTGCGGGTCAGGAACAGGTTCCTGATGAGGTCGCTGTAGCCGGTCCCACCACGCCCGCGGCGGCCCGCGCCTGACGCAGCCGCGCTCTTCGAGGCAGCAGCCTTCGTGCGGCCGCCGCGCTTTCGCGGCGTCGTCGTCTCGTCTGCGATGGGTTCTGGTGAGATGTCGCTCATCGAGGGTGTCCTCTCGTCGACGCCGTCCGGTGCATCGGACGGCGCTGCGGTGCCCTGGCGCGGCAGGCACGTCAGGACGATCAGGGCTGATCACCACTGATGGTGCTGCACGCGACCTGTTCTTGACCAGTCGTCAGGCCTGTCAGCATCGTCCAGCGTGACAGACGAGACACTGCGACGGTCCCCCGCCCCTCAAGCGCCCGGTGCTCAGCATCACGTTCGGTACGGTGGTGCAGTGCTCCGCAGCGTCAAGGCCACCACGTATCTGACGCCGTTGCGTGAAGGTGGTTCTCTGCCAGGACTCGTCGAGGCCGACGACGACGGCATGTACGTCTGCAAGTTCACCGGTGCAGGTCAGGGGCCGCTGGCGCTCGTGGCAGAGACGATCTCGGGCGAGCTGGCCCGACATCTCGGTCTGCGGGTGCCCGACCTCGTCACCGTCACCGTGCCCGAGGAGATCGCGCGGGCCGAGCCCGACCCAGAGATTCAAGACCTCTTGCTGGCGAGCCCTGGCATCAACCTCGGTCTCGACTTCCTCCCCGGCTCGTTCGGCTTCGACCCGCTCGCCTGGCGCGACCCCGATGGCGACCTCAGCGCACTCATCCTGTGGTTCGACGCGCTGACTCTCAACGTCGACCGCAGCTGGCGCAACCCCAACCTGCTCGTCTGGCACGGCGACGTCTGGCTCATCGACCACGGCGCGAGCCTGTACTTCCACCACGACCCGCGCACGGCTGACGCCAGCGCCCGCCGCCCCTACCAGGCCGACGACCACGTCCTGCGCTCGCACGTCACCGACCTCACCGGCGCCGACGAAGCCCTCGCCCCGTTGGTCACCCGCGAGGCACTCGTCGACGTCCTCGCGCTCGTGCCGGACGAGTGGCTCGGCACCGACCCGCCAGGCGCCCGGGCGGCCTACCTCAGATGGTTCGTCGCCCGGATGGAGGGGCCCCGGACGTGGTTGCCCGTCCTTCGCGCACCGTCGACGTCCGTCGAGGCCTGAGATGAGCTCCGGCCTGCTCATGCCGTTCGAGTACGCGACCCTCCGGGTGGTGCCGCGAGTCGAGCGCCAGGAGTTCGTCAACGCCGGCGTGGTCGTCTACTGCCAGCGCGCGGCTTTCCTCGCCTCGGCCGTGGAGCTCGACGAGTCCCGGCTGCTCGCCCTCTCCCCTTCTGTGTCCCCGAGCGTCGTCAGGGACCTGCTGGAGGCGGTCTCGGTCGTGTGCTCGGGAGGCGCGGCCGCCGGCCAAGCGGGCGCCACCAGTCAGGGTCAACGCTTTCGCTGGCTCACCGCTCCTCGAAGCACCGTCGTCCAGACCTCACCGGTGCACTCGGGCATGACCGGCAACCCGTCCGCCGAGGTCGAACGGCTCATGGAGCGGCTCGTGCGGATGCACTGGCCAGAGTCCTGAGCGCGTCAGGGCCGGCGGCTCGCCGAGAGGACGAGGTCCCTGACGTCTTCGGGCAGGCTCGTGCTGGCGCGGTTGCACAACGCGCCTGATGTCGCACGGTCGACGACGCCGAAGATGACCCGAGCCACCTTCGCGGCACGAAGGGCGTCAAGGCCAGCGGCCTCGGCGACCTCGGCGACGAGGTCGTCGGCGTAGGAGCTCTGGGTCCCGTCGGAGACCTTGAGGTGGCTCCCGATGTCGTGCGGCAGCCTCGTCACCAGGGTCCGGCTCAGGCTCTCGGGCACGCGTTGGGCCAGCGCAGCGAGCGTCGCCCGAGCGGCGCGGTCAGCGTCGTCAGAGGGTCCGAGGTGCGCGGATCGCCGCAACCCCTCGAGCATCTCCCCCCAGCTGGGTGTGACCAGTCGTGGCGCTGTCACTGTGGTCATGAATGGATGGCCTCCTCCTCGGCTGACGTCCTGGCGATGCGGTTCTCGAGCATCGTCAGCACCTGAAGTCGTGCTGCGTGCTGCTGCTCCCATGCGCGCAGGACGACGAGGTCCTCGAGCGCCAGGCCGCGGATGCGGGTCTGCAGTCGCCCTGTGGTCAAGTGGTCCCAGTCGGGTACCGGCAGCTCGTCAGCCGAGCCCGGCACGACCGCCGCCAGCGCGTCGTCGGGGTCGGCGGCGAGGCCGAGGTCCTCGGCGAGCTGTTCGGCGACCTTGTCCGCGGCCGCGGTGCTCACGCCTGGTGCGCCGGCGACGCGGGCCGCGGCCGGAAACTCCTCGGCTGGTGCGGCTGGTGCGGCTGGTGCGGCTGGTGCGGCTGGTTCGGCTGGTTCGGCTGGTGCGGCTGGTTCGGCTGGTGCAAATGGCTCGTCGACGTGGTCCTCGGGTGCAGTAGTCGTCGCCGCCGACGGCTCCGCCGGGGGCCGCCACTGGCGCGGCGGCACGACGGGAGACGGTTCGTAGGGCGCGCGTGCACCGTCGTCGAGCGGGTCGTGGCCGGTGCCGGCGGGCTCGTCGTCGCTGAGCCGCTCGAGGATTCCTTCCCCGATGCCCGCGGCGGTTCCCGTCACTACCGAAACGAGGCGCAGAGGAGGAACGACGATGCTCAGCCCGAGCCGCAGCCCTCGTTCCACCATGCCAGCGACAGCACTAGTCACCACGTGTCACATCGACCCTTCGAGACGCGCGGCGCGCGAGCTGCACCACAACTACGTGTGGCGTCCCCGCTGGCGAAGCTGCTGACACCCATCCGGGGCGCTTTTGTGACGAACCGCACTCGCGTCGGTGCCGGGCCGCGACATGGGGCGCCTCGGCCCGACGGGTGCCCAGGCCGGACGCGTGCGAGCATGGGCGCTTTGTTCGCCGCGTCCGGCGTCGCTGGTACGAGAGGCTCCCCTTGAGCGAGACCGCGAGTGCGACACCGTCGCGCGTCCCCCAGGCCTTGACCCAGCATCCGTACCGGGTGCTTGCCGTCGTCCTGCCAGCGACGTTCATGCAGCTGATCGACGTCAGCATCGTCAACGTCGCCATCCCGTCGATCCAGCGCGACCTCGGGGCGAGCTACGCCAGCGTCCAGCTCGTCCTCGCCGGCTACACCCTCGCCTTCGCCTGCCTGCTCATCACCAGCGCACGGCTCGGTGACCTGTACGGACGACGCCGCCTGTTCCTCATCGGCATGGTCGGCTTCACCCTCGCGAGCGCGCTCTGCGGCGCGGCACCGACCGCGACCGTCCTCGTCCTCGCGCGGGTCCTGCAGGGCCTCATGAGCGGTCTCATGTTCCCGCAGGTGCTCTCGGTCATCCAGATGGTCTTCCCGCCCAAGGACCGGCCGAAGGCGTTCGCCGTCTATGGCGCCTCGGTCGGGCTCGCGACGATCCTCGGGCCGACCCTCGGCGGTGTCCTCATCCAGGCCGACGTCTTCGGGACGGAGTGGCGCAGCATCTTCTACGTCAACGTCCCCATCGGCATCGTCGCCTTCATCGCCGCGCTCAAGGTCCTGCCGGAGTCGCGCAGCGACCACGCCGCCCGGCTCGACGTCCCCGGCGCACTGCTCATCACCTCGGGCCTGTTCCTGCTCGTCTACCCGCTGACCGAGGGACGCGAGAAGGGCTGGCCGGCGTGGATCTTGGTCATGCTCGCCGCGAGCATCCCGCTGCTGTCGGCCTTCGTGGTCTACGAACGACGTCGGACGGCGGCCGACGACAGCCCGCTCGTCGACATGAGGCTGTTCTCCATCTCCGCGTTCCGTTCCGGGCTTCCCCTGGCGACGATCTTCTTCGCCGGCGTGCCGCCCTTCTTCTTCCTCTTCAGCCTCTACCTGCAGATCGGCGAGGGGTTCACGGCGCTGCAATCGGGCCTGACGACGCTGCCCTTCGCCGTCGCGTCCGCGTTCGCGTCGGCACGCTCGGCGCAGCTCGCCAAGCGGTTCGGGCGCAACGTCCTGGTCATCGGCATCAGCCTGCTCATCGTCGGCGTCCTCGGCGTGGTGATCACGGTCGGCCTCGTCGGTCACCACCCGAACTCGTTGTGGTTCCTGCCCTCGCTCGTCGTGGCAGGTGCCGGGCTCGGCTGCTTCATCGCCCCCAACACATCCATCGTCCTGGCGTCGGTCCCGGGCCGTCAGGCGGGCAGCGCCTCGGGGGTGCTCTCGACCGGGCAGCAGGTCGGTGGGTCGCTGGGGGTCGCGCTCTGCGGCGTCCTGTTCTTCGGGGTCCTCGGCTCGTACGCCACGACGGCGGCCAAGGCCCAGGAGGCACCGCTGCGGCGTGAGCTGGCGACCGTGCTGCCCGCCCCGGCGGTGGACCAGGCCGTGAGCAGCTTCGGGCAGTGCTTCGTCGACCGCACGAAGGAGTCCGACCCCTCGGTCGTGCCGGCGAGCTGCGAACGGCCTACGGGGGCTCCGGCCGACCCGCGCGTGGGCGCGATCATCGCCGCGGCAGCGGACTCGGCCAGGCGCGACACCTTCGCCCGCGCGCTGCAGTGGAGCCTCGGCTACGAGATCGCCGTCTTCGCTCTCGCGCTGCTCCTCGCCCTCCGGCTGCCCGCGAGCAATCGGCCGGAGGGGGCAGGCGGCGAGGCCCCGCACGTGCCGGC
>JBBQFP010000066.1:0-14294 GCA_038322045.1 Actinomycetes bacterium
ATCTCGTCCGCGCCGGCGTCACGGCGAGCGCAGCACGCTCGGTGGCCGCCAGCCCGAGGAGAGGCCGCAGGTCGAGGACGGCGAGCACGCGCCCGCGCCAGTTCGCGACCCCGGAGAGCCATCCGGGGGCGCCGGGCACCCGCGTCAGCGCAGGGACGGGCAGGACCTCACCGACGGCGCTCGCGGGCACCGCGTACGCGCCGGGGCCGATCCGGACGAGCACGGCGACGGCGAGCCCGGCGGGTGTTTCCACCCTGGCGTCATCGGCGCGACGGCAAGGACCCTGAAGCCTGCGGCCCGTCCGGCGGCTGCACAGCCGGCGGCACAGGCGGCTCGTCCGGCGGCCGCAGCCGTCGGGGCACGGCGAGCGGACCGAGCCCCACGACGAGCCCGCTGAGCACCGTGCCGCCGAGCAGCCACGCGTACCCCAGCCCCGACGCCGGGATGACGACGTCGCCCTCGGGACGCCCGAGGGAGGCCGTGAGGACGACGAGCAGCCACCCCACGAGAGCGGAGCCGGAGCCAGGACGCCCGAGGTGCGCGGCGCTGAGCACGGCCGCAGCCACCGTCAGCGCGAGGCCGAGGACGAGCCCGGGGATGCTCAGGCAGAGCAGCGACCCGGCGAGCCCGGCGAGCGCCCCCGTCGCGGCCGCGACGAGCACCCCGGCCAACGACGCGAGGACGGCGCGGCCGCGGCCGGTGCTGCGCGTCCTGGCGTCTGCCACGGGCGGACCCTAGTGGACGACGCCCGGACGCTCGGTGAGGTCGATGACGCTTGCCTGGACCGCCGCGTGCTCGAGCACGGCGGTGATCTGGTCGCCCACGAGCTCCTCGCGGTCGAGCAGGGCGTCGCGCAGGGCGACGACGAGGTGCTGATGACGCTCGAGCAGCTCGCTGACGAGCGCCTTCTGCGCGTTGAGGATCTCCTCGACGCGTCGCCGTCCGTCGGCGTCGCCGAGGACCCGTCCGACCAGGTTGGTGTCCCCGACCGGACCGCTGGACACGGCAGCGAACGACACGAGCGAGCCGGCCATGCCCGCAGCCCCGACCATCTGGGCGGCCGTGCTCGTCGCGTAGGCGAGGTCGCCGCTGGGCCCGGTGGAGATGTCGCCGAAGAAGATCTCCTCGGCCACCTGGCCTCCCATGGCGATGCCGATGAGCGCGAGCATCTCCGTGCGGGACCGGGTGTAGACGTCGTCGCGGTCGCCGTGGGCGAGCATGCCGAGGGCGTCGCGGCGCTTGACGATCGTGAGCACCTCCAGCCGTCGCTCCGGCGCGAGGAGCCACGCGACCGTGGCGTGACCGGACTCGTGGGTGGCGATGAGGCGGCGCTCGTGGTCGGTGTAGCCGACCGGCTGCCCCATGCCGACCTCCTCGGTGAGGCGCGCCCGCTCGAGGTCCTCCCACGTCATCGCGCGGTCGCCGCGGCGCAGGGCGTTGACGAGCGCTTCGTCGAGCAGGTGCTCGATCATGACGGGCGTGTAGCCCTGGGTCACCGAGGCCAGCGCATCCCGCCGCTCGTCGGCGTCGAGCGCGGGGACGTGCGCCTTGCGCGCAAGGAAATGGTCGACGAGCAGCCGTCGTCCGGCCTTCGCCGGGACGTCGAAGGTGAGCCGGCGGTCGAAGCGGCCGGGGCGCAGCAGGGCCGGGTCGAGGTTGTCCGCCCGGTTGGTCGCCGCGATGAGCAGGACGTTGGTCGGCGGCGGGACCGGTCGGCGGAGGGCACGCCCCGGCGGCAGGAGGAGGTTGACGGCGTCGACGAGGGAGGTGTGCAGCCGCTGCGTGCCGGTCGGCGCGTCGAAGGACTGCATCTGGACGAGCAGCTCGTTGACGACGCCGCCGACCCCCTCGGAGCTGATGCTCGGCAGGCGCACCGATGACGCGGCGCCCAGGACCGAGGGGGGTGACATGGACAGGCCGCCGCGGGCCATGGCGATGGCGTCGATCTCCTCGATGAACCCGATGGCGCCACCCTCGCGGCGCGCGGCCTTGCGCAGCGCCTTGAAGTAGGAGCGGATCTTGCGGGCCGTGGCGCCGTAGTACATCGACTGGAACGACGTCGCGCTGACGAAGAGGAACGGGACGCCGGCCTCCTTGGCCATCGCCTTGGCCAGGTGGGTCTTGCCCGTGCCCGGCAGCCCCTCGAAGAGCAGTCCTCGCCGCGGCGTCCCGCCCATCTCCGTGCGGAACGCCTTGTGGGCGAGGAAGAGGTTGAGCGAGCGGACGACGTCCTCCTTGACCTGCTCGATGCCGACGACGTCGTCGAGGCTGACGTCGACCTGCTCGGGCCGGTAGGTGACGTGCGGCGAGCGTCCGCCACCGAGGAACATCGCGGCGATGGAGCCGCCGATGACGAGGACGAGCAGCCCCTCCATGACGATGAAGGGGTCGGGGTGCGGGACCCAGACGCTGCGCCGGCCGGTGACCCAGGCCCAGGCGAGGTAGGAGAGGACCGCGACGACGGCGAGCCCGAGGACGCGCACCCTGCGCCGGCGCAGCGCCTCCCGCGTCGTCCCGACGTCGGCCCGTCCCGCGGCGACGAGCTCGCCACCGGAGCTGACGAACTCGCTGAGCACGGGCTGGGCGAGGGAAGGCGCAGCGTGCACGGCGTGCGTGGTGGCCGTCGCGGCGTGCCGGGGTCCGGATCTCATGCGGGCCATTGTGACCCTGCGTGAGGGACGGGGGCGACTGAGTCACCCGATCAGCCCACGAGGGCCGCCATGCCGGTCACGGTCGGTGACGCCGGACGCTCGCCCGGCCGCCACGGGCCGGGCATCGACGCTCCGGTCGGGGCGGCCCACGCCTCGACAGCCCGCCGGCTCACTGGTCGACGGCGCGCACCAGGCCGCGCAAGGCCTCGGCGAGCAGCGGCTGGCGGCCCTCCTCGGCGGCGTAGTCGGCGAGCGTCGCGCTCAGTGCCACGGCGAGCATCCGCGCCCGTACCTCGTCGTCATGGCTCAGCGCGCCGTGCTCGGTCAGGAGCGCCCGGCGGGCCGCACCGGAGAAGGCGGCGAACGCCAACGAGAGGTCGACCGAGGGTCCCGCCAGGCAGAGGTCACCCCAGTCGATGACGCCGCTCGCCTCACCGGCGTCGTCGACGAGGACGTGGCGGATGTGGAGGTCGCCGTGGCTGACCACGAGCGGCCCGGACGGCGGGGAGAGCCGCTCGGCCTCGTCGAGCAGCTCGTCGACCGGTTGCGTCGTCGTCCAGATGCCTCGTCGCTCGAGGGCCTCGAGCCTGGCCCGAGCCATCGGCACCCGGCGGCTCCCGTCGGCGCGCCCCATGGGGTCGACCGGCAGCACGGGGCCGCCGGCGCCTGGTGGCAGCGAGCCGGGCGACACGTCGTGCAGCGCTGCGAGCATCCTGCCCGTCGCTGCCGCGCACCGGACCCGCCAGCCCGCTGGCAGCGCCTGGGCCGGACGCTCTGCGCCGGCGTGCTCGGCGAGCTCCGTGCCCGGCACGAGCCGGCCGCCCCAGAACGGCCAGGGGAACCTCTCGTCCGGCGCCCCGACCAGCTCGGGCACCGGAACCGGCAGCGGCAGCCGGGGGGCGAGGGTCGGGAGGCACCTCACCTCGCGCTCGAGGCCACCCAGCGCGATGGTGCGCCGAGGGAACCGGAAGACCCACGGCACCCCGTCGTCGCCGTCGACAAGGTGGACGGTGTTGTCCCACCCGGTGGCGAGCAGCCGGACGCTGGCCCCGCGCAGGTGCGGGAACTGGCTGACGACGAGCTCGCGGGCCAGCGCCTCGTCGACGACGTGCTCGGGCGACCACTCGTGGCCGGCGTCGCTCACACGCCCGAGAAGAGGTCGGTCTCCCGACCGGTGGCCGGGTCGACGGCGCCGAGCTCGCCGCGGACCAGCCGGTAGTGCTCGTCGGCGAAGACCGTCTGCCCGACGTTGTTCGACAAGGCGAAGAACGGCCCGTCGACCTTGATCTGCGTGGCGTGCGCCCGCATGGCGGCGAGCTTCGCCTCGAGGTGGTTCTCGGCGTCGATCGTCGTCGTCACCTGCTCGTCGGGGACGACGAACGACGGCATCTCGCTGTCGGCGTCCATGCCTTGGAACGACGTCGTGTCACCGGACTCGCGCAGGCGCCGGATGCCCTCGCGGATGACGGACTCCGGCATGGCGCAGTAGTAGACCTTCGAGACCTGCCACGGCGTGCCGACGCCGCCGCCGAGGTCGCCACTGGCTGCGACGTGGCGATCGGCGGCCAGCTCGACCGCGCGCATGGCTACCCGGTGCGCCTGGATGTGGTCGGGGTGCCCGTACCCGCCGTTCTCGTCGTAGGTGACGAGGACCTGCGGGCGCACCTCGCGCAGGACGCTCACGAGCTCGAGCGCAGCCTCGTCGAGGTCGGCCTGCCAGAAGCAGTCTGGACGCTCGTTGGTCGGCAGCCCCATCATCCCGGAGTCCCGCCACCGCCCCGCGCCGCCGAGGAAGCGGTGGTCGGTGACGCCGAGCGCCTCCATCGCCGTCGCCAGCTCGCTCACCCGGTGCGCCCCGAGCTCGTCCTGCTCGTCGGCCGCGAGGTGGGTGAGGTCGTCGACGAGCACCTCACCCTCCTCACCGAGGGTGCACGTCACGAGGGTGACCAGAGCCCCCTTCGCGGCGTACTTCGCCATCGTCGCGCCGTTGTTGATGGTCTCGTCGTCGGGGTGGGCGTGGACGAGGAGGAGCCGACGTGCCACGTCGAGGCTGTCCATGGCGGCCTGGGCGAGGGGCTCGACGTCCTCGAGCACAGCAGCGGCCTGGGCAAGCACCGCGCGCTCGGCAGTCTCAGGAAGGTCCTCGGGCTCGATCGTCGTCATGACCGAAGCGTAGGGCGCAGCGTCTGGCAGGGTCTGGCAGCATCGGCGCATGGATCAGCCCACCCAGCCCTCAGGGCCGTCACCCTCGTCAGGGCCGTCGTTCGAGCCGTCACCCTCGTCAGCGCCGTCGTCGGAGCAGTCGTTCCCGCGCCAGCAGGCGCGCACCCGGCGCTTCAGCCTCGGCGCGCCGCGCACGGTGACGATCTCGCCTGATGGCTCGCGCGTCGTCTTCGTCCGCTCGCGCGGCGGTGCCGACCCGGCGGGCTGCTTGTGGTCCTTCGACGTCGCCTCGGGCTCGGAGCAGCTCCTCCTCGACCCCGTCGCGGCGCTCGGCGGTGCCGACGAGGACCTCCCGGCGGAGGAGAAGGCGCGCCGGGAGCGGGCGCGCGAGGTCGCCGGCGGGGTCGTCTCCTACGTGACGGACGACGACGCCCGCCTGGCGCTCGTGCCGCTGTCAGGGCGGCTCTTCCTCGTGCCCCTCGACGGCTCCTCACCCGCCCGCGACCTCGACGTCGATGCCCCGGTGCTCGACCCCCGGGTCTCCCCCGACGGCCGCCTCGTGGCCTACGTCAGCGGCGGCGCCCTGCGGGTGGCCGGGCTCGACGGCACTGCCCCGCGCGTGCTGCTCACCCCTGAGTCCGACGACGTCGTCTACGGTCTCGCGGAGTTCGTCGCGGCCGAGGAGATGGACCGGATGCGCGGGCACTGGTGGTCTCCGGGCTCGGACCGGCTGCTCGTGGCGCGCGTCGACGAGTCGCCGGTGCAGCGCTGGTACATCGCCGACCCCGCAAACCCCGCGTCACCGCCGAACGAGGTGCGCTACCCCGCCGCAGGGACGGCCGATGCCGACGTCAGCCTGAGCATCACGTCCCTGTCAGGCGAGCGCGTCGCAGTCGAGTGGGACCGGGAGGCCTTGCCCTACCTCGTGCGGGCGTCGTGGACGACCGGCGGCCTGGTGCTGCAGGTGTTCTCGCGCGACCAGCAGCGGGCGGTCACGCTCTCCGTCGACCCGGACAGCGGCATGACGACCACGCTGCGCGAAGACTCCGACCAGTCATGGGTCGACGCCGTGCCCGGCGTGCCGACGGCCCTGCCTGACGGACGGCTCCTCCACGTCGTGGCCGAGGCCGGCGCCGACGTCCACGCCCTGGCGGTCGACGGCGTCGTCGTCACGCCGGGCGCACTCGACGTCTCGGCCGTGCTCCGGGCTGACGACGACGGCGTCCTGCTCATGGCTGCTGACGACCCGATGCAGACGCATCTGTACGAGTTGGCACCGGGTGGCGAGCTCGTGCGCCTCTCCGGTGGCGAGGGCGTCCGGGTCGACGGCGTGCACGTCGGCAGCAGCCGCGGCGGGACGACAGTCCTGACCTCGGCCACCCTCGGCGAGCCACGCGCCCGGACGACGGTCCGCCGCGGCGACGTCGTCCTCGAGCTGCGGTCCTTCGCCGAGACCCCTGCTGTGACACCCGCGCCGGTGCTGCTGCTCGCGGGGCGCCGTCACCTGCGCACCGCCCTGCTGCTGCCCACCGGCTGGGAGCCGGAGCACGGTCCGCTGCCGGTGCTCATGGATCCCTACGGAGGCCCGCACGGTCGCCGGGTCGCCCACGCCTCGGGACTGTTCCGCGAGTCGCAGTGGTGGGCCGACCAGGGCTTCGCCGTCGTCGTCGCCGACGGTCGCGGCACGCCTGGACGAGGCCTGACCTGGGATCGGGAGGTGCGTCTGGACCTCGCGACGGCGCCGTTGGAGGACCAGGTCGACGCCCTGCACGCGGTCGCCGAGCTTCATCCCGAGCTCGACCTCACCAGGGTTGCCATCAGGGGCTGGTCTTTCGGTGGGTACCTCGCAGCACTCGCCGTCCTGCGCAGGCCTGATGTGTTCCACGCCGCCGTCGCCGGCGCACCGGTCACCGACTGGCGCCTCTACGACACCTTCTACACCGAGCGCTACCTCGGCCACCCGGACGAGCACCCGGAGGCCTACGAGCTGTCGTCCCTGACCGGCATGGTGGCCGGGTTGACCCGACCGCTCATGCTCGTCCACGGGCTGGCCGACGACAACGTCGTGTCGGCGCACACCCTGCGCCTGTCGTCAGCGCTGCTGGCTGCGGGCAAGCCGCACGAGGTGCTGCCCCTGTCAGGCGTGACGCACATGACGCCGCAGGAGGAGGTCGCCGAGAACCTCCTCCTGCTCCAGCTCGACTTCCTGCGCCGGGCGTTGCACCTGGGATAGCGGCGTCAGGTCTTCTTGCTGCGCGACCGGGACTTCTCCCGCTCCTGCTGGCCGAGCACGACCTTGCGGATGCGCACCGTCGCCGGCGTCACCTCGACGCACTCGTCCTCGCGGCAGAACTCGAGCGCCTGCTCCAACGACAGCGTGCGGTGCGGGATGAGGCGCACGAGCTCGTCACCGGTGGAGGAGCGCATGTTCGAGAGCTTCTTCTCCTTGGTGGCGTTGACGTCCATGTCGTCGGAGCGCGAGTTCTCGCCGACGATCATGCCCTCGAACACCTCGATGCCAGGGCCGATGAACATCGTGCCGCGCTCCTGGAGGTTGAACAGGGCAAAGGCCGTCGTCGGGCCGCGACGGTCGGCAACGAGCGAGCCGGTGGGACGGGTGCGCAGCTCGCCGTGCCAGGCCTCGTACTTCTCGAAGACGTGGTGGATGAGCCCGGTACCACGGGTCTCGGTGAGGAACTCCGTGCGGAAGCCGATGAGCCCGCGGGCCGGGACGAGGTACTCCATGCGCACCCAGCCGGTCCCGTGGTTGACCATCTGCTCAAGGCGTCCCTTGCGCAGGGCGAGCAGCTGGGTGACGACGCCGAGGTAGTCCTCGGGGATGTCGATGGTCAGGCGCTCCATCGGCTCGTGCACCTTGCCGTCGACCATCCGGGTGACGACCTGCGGCTTGCCGACGGTGAGCTCGAAGCCCTCACGGCGCATGATCTCGACGAGCACCGCGAGCTGGAGCTCGCCTCGGCCCTGGACCTCCCACGTGTCGGGCCGCTCGGTGGGCAGCACCCGGATGGAGACGTTGCCGACGAGCTCGACGTCGAGGCGGTTCTTCACAAGTCGCGCGGTGAGCTTCTTGCCGCTCTCACCGGCCAACGGCGAGGTGTTGATGCCGATGGTCATGGAGATCGACGGCTCGTCGACGGTGATGAGCGGCAGCGGCTTGGGGTTCTCGAGGTCGGCCAGGGTCTCGCCGATGGTGATCTCGGGGATGCCGGCGATAGCGATGATGTCGCCGGGACCGGCGGACTCGGCCGGGACGCGCTCGAGGGCGTCGGTGACGAGCAGCTCGGAGATCTTGACGCGCTCGATCGAGCCGTCGGTGCGGCACCAGGCGACGGTCTGCCCCTTGCGGATCTCGCCCTCGTGGACCCGGCACAGCGCCAGCCGGCCGAGGTAGGGCGAGGCGTCGAGGTTGGTGACGTGGGCCTGGAGGGGCGC
Source organism: Actinomycetes bacterium (assembly GCA_038322045.1). Classification (GTDB taxonomy): domain Bacteria; phylum Actinomycetota; class Actinomycetes; order JBBQFP01; family JBBQFP01; genus JBBQFP01. Next base: position 8,268 of record JBBQFP010000066.1, read on the forward strand.
GCCCTCGGTGTACTGAGGCGCCGGGACGGTCTCCCGGAGGACCTGGAAGAGCGGCTCGAGGTCGGGCGAGTCCGGCATGCCGCCGTCCTCGGGGCGGTTGAGCGAGGCGCGGCCGGCCTTCGCCGAGCAGTAGACGATGGGGAACTCGATCTGGTGCTCGTCGGCGTCGAGGTCGAGGAAGAGCTCGTAGGTCTCGTCGACGACCTCGGCGATCCGGGCGTCGGGCCGGTCGACCTTGTTGATGACGAGGATGACGGCAAGGCGCTGCTGGAGCGCCTTGCGCAGGACGAACCGGGTCTGGGGCAGCGGCCCCTCGGAGGCGTCGACGAGGAGGAGGACGCCGTCGACCATCGACAGGCCGCGCTCGACCTCACCGCCGAAGTCGGCGTGGCCGGGGGTGTCGATGATGTTGATGAGGTGGTCACCGTGACGGACCGCGGTGTTCTTCGCGAGGATCGTGATGCCCTTCTCGCGCTCGAGGTCCATCGAGTCCATGACCCGGACGTTCACCGAGCCTTCGTCGGCCTGGTGCTGGGAGAACGCGCCGCTCTGCCAGAGCATCGCGTCGACCAGCGTGGTCTTGCCGTGGTCGACGTGGGCGATGATGGCGACGTTGCGCAGGTCGCTGCGAGAGGGCACGCGGAAGCTCCGAGCTTTCGAGGGGATGACCCTCCATGGTACGCGGTGCGGCGCCTCCTACGCTCCGGGCGCTCCCGGCGGGCCGCCGTCCAGGCGCAGGGCCTCGAGCGCGAGGACCACGGGACGGTCCGCCTCGAGCCACGCGACGCTGTCGTAGCGGCCGGGCTCGAGCCAGCGCAGGACGTCGTGCTCCTCGAGGGGCCGCGGCACGCCCTCGTTGAGCCGGGCGGTCCACACTCGCAGCACCCGGTCTCGGCCGAGCGGCCAGTCACCACCGACGCGGACGCCGATGTGGATGGTGACGCCGAGCTCTTCGCGGATCTCGCGCTCGAGCGCCTCGAGGTCGCTCTCCCCCGGCTCGACCTTGCCGCCGGGCAGCTCCCAGCCGCCGGCGAGCACCGCGGGGGAGGTACGGCGCGCCGCGAGCAGGCGGTCGCCGTCGAAGAGCGCCACCCCCACGACCACCACCGGCTCCGTCACGGCGGACCACTGTGCCACGCGCCGGCCGCGACTTCTCACCGCACGACTCCCGCGGCCCGCAGTCGCGCCACCTCCTCCGGGGTGACGCCCAGCGCGGACAGCACCCCGTCGGTGTCGCACCCCACCGCCACGGGGGCCGCCGGCGTCGGGGCCGGCGTCACCGAGAACCGTGGCGCCGGCGCGGGCTGACGCACGCCGGCGACGTCGACGAAGGTGCCACGCGCCCGCATGTGGGGGTGCTCGGACGCCTCGTCCCAGTCGAGCACCGGCGCCACGCAGGTGTCGGAGCCCTCGAGCAGCTCCACCCACTCGTCGCGGGACCGGCTCGCGAACAGCTCCGCCCACCGCACCCGCAGCTGCGGCCACCGGGCGACGTCGAGCTGCGCCAGGCCGCCGTCGTCGAAGCCTGTGCGCTGGACGAGCTCGGCGTAGAACTGCGGCTCGAGCGCCCCCACGGCGAGGAAGCGACCGTCTGCGCACTCGTAGACGTCGTAGAACGGTGCGCCGCCGTCGAGGAGGTTCTCTCCGCGCCGGTCACCCCAGAGCCCCTGCGCGCGCAGGCCCCAGACGAGGGTCGTCAGGAGGGCCGCACCGTCGACCATCGCGGCGTCGATCACCTGACCAGGGCCGCCCGACCTCACTGACAGCAGCGCGGCGAGCACGCCCGCCACGAGGACCATGGCGCCGCCACCGAAGTCCGCCACGAGGTTCACCGGCGGGACGGGCGGTGCGGGCGGCCGACCGATCGCCCACAGCGCACCCGTCAGGGCGAGGTAGTCGATGTCGTGGCCGGCGGTCCTCGACAGCGGCCCCTCCTGGCCCCAGCCCGTCATCCGGCCGTAGACGAGCCCCGGGTTGCGGGCGAGACACTCGTCAGGCCCGACGCCGAGCCGCTCCACGACGCCCGGCCGGAACCCCTCGAGGACGACGTCAGCGTCGGCGACGAGGCGCAGGACGAGCTCCCGTCCCTCGGGGGTCCTCAGGTCGACGGCGATGGACCGCTTGCCCCGCGACAACACCTGTGACGGGTCACCCGCCGCCGGGTCCCCCACCGGCTGGTCCGCCGGGTCACCCGCCGGCGGGCGGTGGACCTGGACGACCTCGGCCCCGAGGTCGGCGAGCACCATCGCCGCGAACGGCGCAGGACCGAGGGCGACGAGCTCGACGACGCGCAGCCCTGCCAGCGGTCCGGCCATGGCAGCCGTCAGGCCGCGGACGTGCCGGCGCCGACGGCCGCCCGCAGGCTGCCCGCCCTGACAGCGCGCAGCCGGAGGACGTCAGGGACCCGGAACCTGTCGCCGTGCGCCTCGGCAAGCTCGTCAGCCCGCCTGACGAAACCGGCGACGCCGCCCTCGTGCTGGTCGACGTAACCGAGCGCGCCGCCGTAGAGGGCAGGGAACCCGATTCCTAGGAGCGAGCCGACATTGGCGTCAGCGACCCCGTGGAGCACGCCCTCCTCCAGGCAGCGCGCCGTCTCGATCGCCATGATCCCCAGCAGCCGCTCCTGCGCCTCCCGCAACGGCACCGCGTCAGGTCGCGACGGCGCGAGCTCAGCCAGTCCGGGCCACACCCGCTTCGTCGGCATCCAGTCGAAGAAGCCACCGCCTGTGGCCTTCCCGACCCGCCCCCGCTCGACCATGAGCCGCACCAAGGGCATCGCCGGGTGCTCGACAGCAGGCTCGACCCCCGCTGCAGCCGCAGCGGCTCGTGCCTGGTCGGCGATCCGGACGGTGAGCCCGACCGTCACCTCGTCGTGCACGCTCAGCGGGCCCACAGGGAACCCGGCCAGAAGTGCGGCCCGTTCGACGCTCATCGGCGCCATGCCCTCGACGAGCAACGAGACGCCCTCGAGCAGGTACGTGCCGAAGACCCGGCTCGTGAAGAACCCCCGGCTGTCACTGACGACGATGGGAGTCTTGCCCAGCATCCGCACGGCGTCGCGGGCCCGCACCAGCGACTCCTCGGACGTCGCGGCGCCCCGGATGAGCTCGACCAGCGGCATCCGGTGCACCGGTGAGAAGAAGTGCATCCCGAGGAACCTGTCAGGTTCGGGGAGCGCCGAGGCGAGCCCACCGATCGGCAGCGTCGACGTGTTCGACGTCAGCAGGGCGTCAGGCGAGAGCAGACCTGCCAGCTCGGTGAGGACGCCGTGCTTGAGCACCTCGTCCTCGAACACCGCCTCGACGACGAGGTCACAGCCGGAGAGGTCGGCGAGGCCGGCGGTCGGAGCGATCCGCGCGAGGACGGCGTCACGCTGCTCGGCGCTCCGTCGTCCCTTCGCCACCTCGGCGTCGAGCACGGTGGCGGCCTTCGACCGGCCCTGCTCCGCGGCCTCGAGGCTGACATCGGCGAGCACGACATCAGCCCCCGCACGGGCGAAGGACTCCGCGATGCCGGCGCCCATCATCCCGGCCCCCACGACGCCGACCCGCGACGGCTTCCAGGCTCGTTGCCCCGAGGATCGGGCCGCAGCCCCGTCCCCCACGCCCCTGTCGACGGCGTTCTTGTCCGTCCACACCGCGGAGATGATGCTGCTCGAGCTGCGGTCGCGCAGCAGCGAGAGGAAGTAGCGACCTTCGATCGTCAGCGCCGTGTCGACGTCGACCGACAGCCCCTCGACGGCCGCCGCGAGGATCGCGTGCGGCGCCGGGTAGCTCGCGCCCTTGAGCTGTCGCGACAGCAGCGGCGTCAGCGTGGGGAGCACCGGCGTCAGCGACGGCGACGACGGCGTCCCGCCGGGGATGCGGTATCCCTTGATGTCCCAGGGCTGACGCGACTCCGTGCGGGACCCGACGAACGCACGCGCACGAGCCATCAGGTCCTCGGCGTCCGTCGCGAGCTCGTCGACGAGCCCCAGCTCCAGCGCCTGCTGTGGGCGCAGCCGCTGCCCCTGAAGCAGCAGGGACGTCAGCGCGGTCGTCAGGCCGAGCATCCGCACCGTCCGTACCACGCCACCCGCGCCGGGCAGCAGGCCGAGCGTCACCTCAGGGAGCCCGAGCCGCACGTGAGGCGCGTCGAGGACGACCCGGTGGTGGCAGGCCAGCGTGATCTCGAGCCCACCGCCCATCGCCGAGCCGCCGACAGCCGCGACGACGGGGACGCCCAGGGTCTCCAGCCGCCGCAGCTGGGACTTCACCGTCTCGATCCGTTCCGCCAGCGCGCGTGGGTCCGCCTGAGCCGCCCGGCCGAGCTCGTCGATGTCGCCACCCGCGAAGAAGGTCCTCTTGGCGCTCGTGAGGATGACGCCGCGCACGTCGGCCCGCTGCGCCTCGAGCCGGTCCACGACCTCGCCCATCGACCTCATGTAGGCGGCATCCATCGTGTTGACCGACGACCCTGGTGCGTCGAGCACGAGGATGACGACGCCGTCGGCGCCGTGCTCCCAGCGGACGCTGTCAGTGCTGTCAGTGCTGTCAGTGCTGTCAGTGCTGTCAGTGCTGTCAGTGCTGTCAGTGCTGTCAGTGCTGTCAGTGCTGTCAGTGCTGTCAGTGCTGTCAGTGCTGCTCATGCCGCTCACACCCTCTCGAGGATCGTCGCGATGCCCATGCCGCCTCCGACGCAGAGCGTCACGAGGCCATACCGTGCGTCGCGGCGCTCGAGCTCGTCGACGACCGTGCCGACGAGCATGGCGCCGGTCGCGCCGAGCGGGTGGCCCATGGCGATGGACCCGCCGTTGACGTTGACCTGCGCGTGGTCGAAGCCGGTGTCGGACATGAACCGCATGACGACGGCGGCGAAGGCCTCGTTCATCTCGACGAGGTCGATGTCCGACGTGCTCAGCCCGGCCCGGGCGAGAGCCTTGTGGGTGGCAGGTGCCGGGCCGGTGAGCATGATGGTCGGGTCGGCCCCGGAGATCGCTGCGGTGACGATCCGCGCGCGCGGCGTCAGGCCGTGACGGCGTCCGGCCGCCTCCGAGCCGACGAGCACGAGTGCCGCCCCGTCGACGACGCCACTGGAGTTGCCGGCAGTGTGGACGTGCTCGATCCGCTCGAGCCAGTGGTACTTGGCCAGCGCGACGTGGTCGAAGCCGGCCTGCTGACCTGCGGCGAGGAATGACGGCTTGAGCCCGGCCAGGCTCTCGACCGACGTCCCCGGGCGCACGAGCTCGTCGGCGTCGAGCACCGGGGTCCTGTTGAGGTCGACGACAGGGACGACGGAGCGCGCGAAATAGCCGTTGGCCCAGGCCTTGGCCGCGCGAGCATGTGATTCGACGGCAAAGCTGTCGACGTCTTCCCGGGTCCAGCCGCCGAGGGTCGCGATGAGGTCGGCACTGACGCCCTGCGGCACGAACCCGGTGGCGAGGCTCGTCGCCGGGTCGTTGGCCCAGGCACCGCCGTCGGAACCCATGGGCACCCGGGACATCGACTCCACGCCGCCGGCGAGCACGAGGTCGCCGAGACCTGACATGACGCTCGCCGCTGCCATGTTGACGGCCTCGAGCCCCGACGCGCAGAACCTGTTGACCTGCACACCTGACACCGTGTCGGGCAGCCCCGCCACCAGTGCGGCGGTCTTCGCGATGTCAGCACCCTGCTCGCCGACCGGAGTGACGCACCCGAGGACGACGTCCTCGATGCCCGCGGGATCCATGCCGGGGTTGCGGCGCTGGAGCTCGGTGATCAGGCCGACGACGAGGTCGAGGGGCTTGACCGAGTGCAGCCCTCCGCTGCTCTTGCCCCTGCCTCTGGGGGTGCGGACGGCGTCATAGACGAACGCGTGCGCTGCCATGCTGGTCTCCCTTGCCGGTGTGCTGATCAGCCGAGGTGGCGGGCTACAGGCCGAGCGACTTCGCGACGATCTGCTTCATGATCTCGCTGGTGCCGCCGTAGATCGTCTGCACGCGCGAGTCGAGGAACGCCTTGGCGACGGGGTACTCGAGCATGTAGCCGTAGCCGCCGTGCAGCTGCA
>JBBQFP010000067.1:0-14109 GCA_038322045.1 Actinomycetes bacterium
TCCTTCGCCGACGAGGCGTACTGGGGCCGGCCGATCGCTGGCTGGGGCGCACAAGAGCCGCGGGTGCTCGTCCTCGGGCTCGCCCCGGCGGCGCACGGGGGCAACCGCACGGGGCGGATCTTCACCGGAGACCGCAGCGGCGACTGGCTCTTCCGGTCGCTGCACCGGGCGGGCCTGGCCACCCAGGAGAGCTCCCTGCACGCCGACGACGGCCAGCGCCTCGTGAGCACCCGGATGGCCGCCGCAGTCCGGTGCGCCCCCCCGGACAACAAGCCGACGCCCGGCGAGCGCTCGACGTGCGCGCCGTGGCTGCACCGCGAGCTCGCCCTCGCCCTGCCCACGGTGCGGGTCATCCTCGTGCTCGGCGGGTTCGCCTGGGTGTCGGCGTTCGCGGCGCTCGCCGACGTCGGACTGCCGGTGCCCCGCCCGCGCCCGGTGTTCGGCCACGGGGTCGAGGTCGCCCTGGGCCTGCCGGCGTCCGACGCGGTCGCGGTGGCGGCCTCGGGGGACGCGTCCGGCGGGCTCGTCGTCGTCGGCAGCTACCACCCGAGCCAGCAGAACACGTTCACCGGGCGGCTCACCGAGGCGATGCTCGACGCCGTCACGGCGCGTGCCGCCGGGCTGGCCGGGCTGGCCGGGCTGGCCGGGCTGGAAGCCTGACCGCGGTCTGTCCCCCGCACAGCGCGGACCCCGGCCAGTCGCTGCATGGCCGAGGTCCGCGGTCTGTGGTGCCCGCACCGGCGGGCGGTGCGACATGGTCAGCGGTAGCGGATGCCTCCATCGACGTCCGGACGCACGATCGTCCCGGCCTCGCCCGCGATGATCGCCTTGAGGTCCTCGAGTCCGCCGATGGCCGCCCGCTTGCCGGTGAGTCGGACGAACTCGGCGGCCGCCTGGACCTTCGGTCCCATCGAGCCGGCGGCGAAGGTGAACTCTTCCAAGGCCTCCGGCGTCACGGCGGCGATCGCCCGCTGCTGCGGCGTCCCCCAGCCGACGTAGACGGCGTCGGCGTCGGTGGCCATGACGAAGAGGTCCGAGTCGAGCTCGCGGGCCAGCACCGCGCTGGCGAGGTCCTTGTCGATGACCGCCTCGACCCCGACGAGGGTCCGCGAGCCGGGCAGGTACATCGTCGGGATGCCGCCCCCGCCGGTGCAGATGACGACGACGCCGGCATCGACGAGCTGTTTGATCGGACGAACCTGGAAGATCCGCTTGGGCATGGGCGAGGGGACGACGCGGCGCCAGTGCTCGCCGTCGGGCTTGACCGTCCACCCCTTCGCGGCCGCGAGCTCGTCGGCGACCTCCTTGGTGTAGATCGGTCCGACGAACTTCGTCGGGTTCGAGAACGCCGGGTCGTCGTGGTCGACCTCGGTCATCGTCAGCAGGCTCGCGAGCGGCTGCTCGAAGGGCAGGAGGTTGCCCATCTCCTGCTCGATGAGGTACCCGATCATCCCCTCGGTCTGCGCCCCGAGGACGTCGAGCGGGTAGGGGTCGACGTCCTGGTAGGCGGCGGCCTGGAGGGCGAGGAGCCCCACCTGCGGGCCGTTGCCGTGAGAGATGGTCAGCTGGTGCTGCTGGGCGATGGGAGCCAGGGCCTCGCAGGCGATCCGGACGTTGGCCCGCTGGTTCTCCGCCGTCATGGGCTGACCGCGGCGCAGCAGGGCGTTGCCCCCGAGGGCGACGACGATCTTCACCTCATGCCCCCAGCGTGGCGACCATGATGGCCTTGATCGTGTGCATCCGGTTCTCGGCCTGGTCAAAGACGATCGAGTGGTGGGACTCGAAGACCTCGTCGGTGACCTCGAGGGCCTCCATGCCCGTCTTCGCGTAGATGTCGGCGCCGACGGTCGTGTTCCGGTCGTGGAACGCCGGCAGGCAGTGCATGAACTTCACCGACGGGTTGCCGGTCTTCTCGATCATGTCCAGGTTGACCTGGTAGTCGCGCAACAGCCCGATGCGCTCGTCCCAGACCTCCTTGGGCTCGCCCATCGAGACCCAGACGTCGGTGTAGAGGTAGTCGACGCCGGACACGCCCTCGGCGACGTCCTCGGTGTGGGTGATCCGGGCACCGGTACGGGTGGCGATCTCGCGCGCCTGGGCGATGACGCCCTCGTCGTTCCACAGCGGCTTCGGCGCGACGATGCGGACGTCGACACCGAGCAGCGCGCCCGTGACCAGCAGCGAGTTGCCGACGTTGTTGTGCGCGTCGCCGGCGTAGGCGAAGGAGACGTGCTCCAGCGGCTTCGTGCTGTGCTCGGACATCGTCATGAAGTCGCAGAGCATCTGGGTGGGGTGCCACTCGTTGGTCAGGCCGTTCCACACCGGGACGCCGGCGTGCTCGCCGAGGATCTCGACGTACTCCTGCTTCGAGCCGCGGTACTCGATGCCGTCGTAGTACCGGCCGAGGACGCGCGCGGTGTCCTTCATCGACTCCTTGTGGCCGATCTGCGAGCCGCTCGGGTCGAGGTAGGTGACGTGCGCGCCCTGGTCGTGCGCGGCCACCTCGAACGCGCACCGGGTGCGCGTCGAGGACTTCTCGAAGATCAGCGCGATGTTCTTGCCGGTGAGGCGCGGCCGCTCCGTGCCCGCGTACTTCGCGGCCTTGAGGTCGGCGGAGAGCGCGAGGAGGAACCGCAGCTCGTCAGGGGTGAAGTCGAGCTCCTTGAGGAAGTTGCGGTTGCGCAGGTTGAACGCCATGGGGTGCGGTCTCTCTCTGGTCAGGCCGTGCGGGCGGTCGGGGGTGCTCGGTCAGTTGCGTCAGGGGCGGATGCCGTCAGGTCATGCGCTGTCGCGCTCGATGGGGCAGCTCATGCACCGGGCGCCACCGCGCCCGCGGCCCAGCTCGTTGCCGCGGATCGGGATGACCTCGACGCCGGCGGCCTCGAGGGCACCGATGGTGTTGCGGTTGCGCTCGTAGGTCATGACGACGTCGGGGGAGATGGTCAGGCCGTTGCAGCCGTCGTCCCACTGCTCCCGCTCGGCTGCGTAGGCGTCCTGGTCGGCCTGGATGATGCGCACCTTCTCGATCTCGAGCGCATCGGCGAGGGCCTGGAGGAAGTCCGGTGCCTTCTCGACGTGGGGGATCTTCGGGTCGTCGTTGGGGGTGAGGACGAAGGAGCGCAGCCGCTCGGGCAGCAGCCCCGCGTAGAGCGTGAAGGTGTCGTGGTTGACCTGGGTCATGACGGTGTCGAGGTGCATCATGGCGCGCCCCTTGGGGAGCTCGACGGCGATGACCTTGGTGGCGCTGCCCTTGTCGAAGAGGTCCCGGGCCAGCAGCTCGACTCCCGCGGGCGTGGTGCGCTCGGAGAGCCCGATGAGGACGACGCCGTTGCCGACGACCTCGACGTCGCCGCCCTCGATCGTGGCCGGTGCCATGGCCTCGCCCTTGAACCAGATGTGGAACCCGTCGTCGGCGTAGGACTGCACGTCGGTCGAGGTGCCGGCGAACATCGGGTGCCAGCGGTAGATGGCCTCGTAGTGCACCGTCTCCCGCTTGCGGGCCGTCTTCTTCATCGGGTTGATCGAGACGCCGTCGTACACCCAGCACGAGGTGTCGCGGGTGAACAGGTGGTTCGGCAGCGGCGCGAGGACGAAGTCGTGGTCGGAGAGCACGGACAGGCCGAGGCTGCGTGGCCCGAGGTTGCTGCCGAGCTCGATCTTGTTGAGGCCGCTGATGAGCACCTCGGCCCGCTCGGCCGGGTCCAGCGAGCGCAGGTAGCCTCCGACGATCCGCGAGAGCGAGGCGCCGAGCCGGGCCTGACGGTCGTCGAGGATTCGGTTGAGGACGAACTCGCTGGCCTCGTCGTTGGTCAGGGTCTCGGCCAGCAGGTCGCGGAAGAGGTGGACGCCGACGCCGCGGTCGCGCAGCAGCTGGGCGAACTCGTCGTGCTCCTCCTGGGCCTTCTCGACCCAGAGGACGTCGTCGAAGAGCAGCCCGTCCTTGTTGCTCGGCGTGAGCCGGGCGAGCTCACGACCCGGTCGGTGGAGGATGACCTGCTTGAGCGTCCCGACCTCGGAGTGCACGCCCAGTCGGGCGGCGGATCCCTTCGTCATGCGAGGAAGTCCTCTCTTGGTGCTCGTGGTGCGGTGCGGTGCGCTCAGCGGGTGGCGGACTCGGCGATGACGGCGGACTCGACGTTCTCGCCGTACTCGCCGCGATCCTTCTTCAGCCAGATGTACACCGGGATGCCGAGGAGGATGCAGAACAGGCCGTAGTAGACGGCGGCGTAGCCGCAGCCCTGGATCGCCCAGTACGAGAACACCATGGCGATGATCGAGATCGTCAGGTCACGGGCCAGGTGCGGCCACGCTGCGGCGCGCCCCTTGACGAGGAACCAGTAGATCTGGGCGGCCGCCGAGAACAGGTAGGGCACGGTGGCGGTGAGCACGCTGAGCAGGACGATGCGGTTGAACACGTCGTCGAACTGGGTGTACGCCGTGACGGTGATGATCGAGGCCAGGAGGGTGGAGGCGATGATGCCGAACGCCGGGACACCGTTGCGAGTGCGACCGAAGTTCGCGGGGAACAGCCCGTCCTTGGCCGCGGCGTAGGGCATCTCGGCGCAGATCATCGTCCAGCCGTTGAGGGCGCCGATGCCGCTGATGATGGCGAACAGCGCGATGACGTTGCCGCCCCACGTGCCGCCGAACATGTTGTTGACGGCGTCGCTGAAGGGCGCGGTCGACTTCTGGAGGTCGGCGTTGGCGACGGTGCCGAAGATGGCGACCGTGGCGAGGATGTAGACGACGGCACAGGCCAGGGTGCCGTAGATCGTGGCCAGAGGGACGTTGCGACGCGGGTTGCGCACCTTGCCGGCGGCGACCGAGGCGGTCTCGACCCCGAGGTAGCTGAACAGCGCGATCGCGGCGGCGCCGGAGATGGCCCCCGTCGCCGAGCCGCCCGAGGCGTTGAAGGCGCCGAAGTTGTGCGACTTGATGAAGAAGAGCGCGATCGTCGACATGAATACCAATGGAATGAACTTGAGGATCGTCGTGGCGACCTGGAAGGCGCCCATGTTCTTGACGCCAGAAAGGTTGATCGCGGCGGGGAGCCAGAGTCCGATGAGGGCCAGGATGACCGAGCCGAGCTTGCCGTGGCCCTTGTTGACGAAGACCTCCATGTAGCCCACCCAGGCGACGACGATGGCGGCGTTGCCGGCCCAGGCAGTGATCCAGTACGACCAGGCGTTGAGGAACCCGGCGAACTCCCCGAAGGCCTCGCGGGCGTACACGTACGGGCCACCGGAGCCGGGGACGCGGTTGCTCAGCCAGCCGAAGGTGACGGCGAGGGCGAGGGCGCCGATCGTGACGATGCCGAAGGCGACAATGCTGATGGGGCCGTACGCGGCCAGCGATGCGGGGAGGGCGAAGACCCCGGTGCCGATGATCGATCCCATGATCAGCGCCGTGGCGGTGAGCAGCCCCATGGAGCCGCCCTCAGCCGGCGCTGCCGTGCCCTGGGCGGGACGGGGGTCGGTGCCCGCTCGTGCCGTGCTCGACATCGTCAAGTCCTCTCGAGACGGGCCGGCCACCCGGGGATGGGGGCCTGCACTGACCCGTCGTTCGGCAGCAGTATTGCGAGGAGATTGTGCCCAGTGGCAGGTCCATGGTCCCGAGCGATCCACCGCAGGCCTTTCACGTTAGCAAGAGATGCCGACTTCTGAATACTCATCCAGCGGCACCTGCAAGGATATTCGACCCGCTGAGTGGCCCATGCTGCGCCTGTGCTGAAGATCACAGTCCCATCAGGGCGAAGCCAGCCGCGATGGCTGTCCGTGGGGCATGGGTAGCGTGACGGCAGGACGAGCACGGGCCCCGCACCCTCGAGTGCCACCCTGAGGAGACCCCGATGGCGACGACGACCGATGCTCCTGACATCCCGCACGTCATCGTCGTCGGTGGTGGTTACGTCGGCCTCTACACAGCCCTGCGGCTGCAGCGCCGGCTGCGGAGGGGCGAGGCCAAGGTCACCGTCGTCGACCCGCGCTCGTACATGACCTACCAGCCGTTCCTCCCCGAGGCGGCCGCCGGCAGCGTCGAGCCGCGCCACGTCGTCGTCGCGCTGCGCAAGGTGCTGCGCCGGTGCCAGGTCGTGACCGGTTCCGTGACGGCGATCGACCACCCGCGGCGCCGGCTCACCATCCGCCCGCCAGAGGGCGGGGAGTTCGAGCTGGCCTACGACCACGTCGTCGTGGCGCCCGGCTCCATCGCCCGCACGCTGCCGATCCCCGGCCTGGCCGAGATCGGCATCGGGTTCAAGACGGTCGAGGAGGCGATCCGGCTGCGCAACCTCGTCGTGGAGATGCTCGACGTCGCGTCGTCGAGCACCGACGCCGCGATCCGCGCCCGCGCCCTGACCTTCGTCTTCGTCGGCGGCGGGTACGCGGGCGTGGAGGCGCTCGCCGAGCTCGAGGACATGGCCCGTTACGCCTGCCGCACGACGTACTCCCTCGACCCGTCCCTCATGCGCTGGGTCCTCGTCGAGGCGTCCGACCGGATCCTGCCGGAGGTCGGGGAGGACATGGGGGAGTACACCGTCCGCGAGCTGCGTCGCCGCGGCATCGACGTCCGGCTGGCGACCCGGATGGACAGCTGTGAGGGCGGCGTCGTCCGGCTCTCCGACGGTACGGTGCTGGAGTCGGACACCGTCGTGTGGACGGCCGGGGTCAAGGCGCACCCGATGCTGGCCGCCACGGGGCTGCCGTTGGACGACAAGGGGCGGCTGCGTTGCCGGGCCGACCTGCGGGTGACGGGCGACGACGGCGTCGTGCCCGGGGCGTGGGGCGCCGGTGACGCTGCTGCGGTGCCCGACCTCACCAAGGGCGACGGCGCGCTGTGCGGGCCGAGCGCCCAGCACGCCGTCCGGCAGGCGCGGCTGCTCGGGGACAACCTCGTGACGGTCCTGCGTGGCGGCCGGCCCGCGGAGTACCGGCACGCCTACGCGGGGTCGGTGGCGAGCCTCGGGCTCTACAAAGGGGTCGCTCAGGTGTACGGGGTGAAGCTGCGCGGGCTGCCTGCGTGGTTCATGCACCGGACGTACCACGTCAGCCGGATGCCGACCCTCAACCGCAAGCTCCGGGTGCTCTCGGACTGGACGCTGTCGCTGCTGTTCGCACGGGAGGTCGTCTCGTTGGGGCAGTTCGCCGACCCGCGGGCGGAGTTCCGCCGGGCCGCCGGCCGCTGACGCGCGGGTCCGGTTGCGCGCACCCGGGGGCGGGGCGGCAGGCTCAGGGGGCCGGACGGCGATGCCCTTGGGTGACTGGTCGTACACCAGATGTGACCAGGGTCACCTGCCATATGCCTCATTCCGGTCTTGATCTTGCCGATGCAACGGTTAGCGTTATCAGTAATCGCCGAGCCGCACCCTGTGCACGCTCGTCGACCCACAACTCACCGTCCCCGCCGGTCCGCCTAATCCTGCCCGCCGGCACTCGTGGGACGCCGCCACCAACTCTCCGGGCAGGAGCGGGGGACCCAGGTCCTTCGGAGGACACCGCATCCCAGCGGTGATCTTCCTCGGGGTGAAGCCGGCACTGCGCCGGCCGGGCCACTTCCCGGTCCGAACCCGACAGCTAACTCCGCAGGCGTACGGAAGGACCACAGCCCCATGCCTGCGACTCTCTCGCGTCGTCCTGCCATGCCTGCGACCGGTGCCACCGCCGTCGGCTCGCTCGCCGTCCGCTTCGCCATGGCCCTCGCCCTCGTGCTGAGCACCCTCGTGGGGATCAGCCTGGCTACACCGAGCTCGGCCAGCGCGGCCGGCATCAAGCCGGCCACGCGCTACACCGCGGCCGCCATCGCGATCGCTCCGCTCTACAAGGGCCGCCCCTACCGCTGGGGCGCCGTCGGCCCGAGCTCCTTCGACTGCTCCGGCTACACGAAGTTCGTGTTCAACAGGGCTGGCAAGGCGCTGCCTCGCACCGCTGCTGCCCAGTACCGCGTGACGAAGAAGATCGCCCGCTCGCAGGCTCGCCCCGGCGATCTGGTCTTCCTCAAGGGCCGCGGCGGCATCTACCACGTCGGCATCTACGCCGGGAACGGCACCTACTGGCACGCCCCGCGTCCCGGCAAGGTCGTCAACAAGTCCAAGATCTACGGCAACTGGGTCGTCGGCACCCTCTAGACCCCGCTCTGCCTGCGCAACGGTCCGTCCCTCGCCCCCGGCGAGCGGCGGACCGTTGACTTCGCCTAACCAAGATTCCCAGGGAGCATCATGGACAAGCGCGTCGTCGCCATCCCGGTCACCACCGACGGTCGCGTCGGGCACAGCTGGGGGAAGGCCCAGGCGATCGCGCTCGCCACGACTGATCAGGGCCAGATCATCGAGTGGCGCGTCGAACGCGTTGGCTGGGACCTCCTTCACGACGAGGGCACCGAGGGCAGTCACCACGCACGGGTGGCCCGATTCACCCAAGAGCACGACGTCACCCACGTCATCGCCGGACACATGGGCCAACCCATGAACACCATGCTCACCAAGCTCAACGTGGTCGTCCGCCTCGGAGTCGAAGGTCCGGCCCGAGAAGCCGCGCTCGAGCTGTGAAGGGCTACCAGCTGCCCTGGTCCCTGTCGGCCATGCCTGCCTGAGTCAGAGCCGAGCCAGTTCCGCGACGTCCTGCTCGAAGGCCGATCGCACCTGCTCGGTCACGGACGGCTTCGCCGAGGCGAGCGCGGTGAGGTAGTCATCCGTCGTCGGTCCGTCGCTCTCGACTCCGGCGAACACTGCGCGTTCGAACGACGCCTGCGACGCGGACCGGGCGGCGTGCTCGATCTCCGCCGGCGTGAAGGACTCACTGCGGGTCACGAGCGCGTCGATGTCGACGGCGTCGGTAGCCACGTATCGCGACCAGATCGCCGCACGCGCGGCCGGATCAGGCGTGCCGATGGGAATGACGTAGTCGAAGCGACCGGGGCGGGTGAACGCCGGATCGAGTGAGCGGAGGTCGTTCGTCGCGCAGACGAGAAGGCGCTCGTCGTGCTGGCGGAACGCGGGGACGACCTTGAGCAGCTCGTTGGTCAGACCGTGCATCGGGCTCGCAGGTGCATTCCCACGGACCGAGGCGATCTCTTCGACCTCGTCGATGAACACCAGGACCCGTTCCAGGCGGCGGATGAGATCGAACGTGGATCGCAGGGCGGCGGCCGGGCCGGCAGGGTCCGCGAGCAGCGCGCTCGGGAGTACCTCGACGAACGGCCAGCCCAGCCGACCGGCGATCGCGCGCGCGAACGAGGTCTTTCCCGTTCCCGGCGGGCCGAAGAGCACGACGGCCCGCGGTGGCTGGACACCGTGGCGTTCCGCGATCTCTGGTCGAGCGATCGGTGCCACGACACGACGCTCGATCAAGTCCTTCTCGCGGTGCATTCCGGCGACGTCATCCCACAGTCGTGCCGGCAGCATCTGACCGCCGAGGTCCGCGAGCACGTCTGCGTGCGCCGCCACCACTGACACGATCTTGTCGAAGTACGCCACGGCAGGTCGACGGCTGAACCCCGCGTTCGCGAGGCCCTCGGCAACCAGCTCCTCCTCGGGCAGCACGTAGGAGAGAACGCGGACGCGTTGATCACCGAGGGTCCGCTCGAGGCCGAGCAGCAGCGCCGACGCCATCCCCTGCCCACGGCAGCTCTCGGCAATGGCGAGTCGAACCACCCAGGCCCGGTCCCCCGAGACCGCCGACACCACCACGCCCAGCACTTCATCATCGCGCTGCGCGACCATCGCCGGCTGGTCGTCGCGCAGTGCAGCGATCACCTCGGAGAGACCGAAGACGCTCCCCTGATGGGCGCTGGTTGCATCGAGGAGGCGAACGACCGACTCAAGATCGTCGTCGTGGTACTCACGAACGAACCAGCGCATCGGTGCACCCTTCCAGAACCTAGAGGTAGACCTTGCGGGGGAAGATCGCGTGCGCCCCGGCCACCCGGTCGAGGAACAGCGCGCCCTCGAGGTGGTCGAGCTCGTGCTGCAGCGCGCGCGCCTCGAACGCGTCGGTCGTGACGACGACCTCCTCGCCGCTGCCGGGCACCCAGCCCCGCACGACCACCCGGGTCGCCCGCTTGACGTCGCCGGTGAGGTCGGGCACGGACATGCATCCCTCCCGGCCCTTCTCGTTGCGGCTGGCCTCCTCGAGCACGGCGTTGACGAGGACGAAGCGGCCATGGCACGTGCGGGTCTTCGGGTGCTCGCTGACGTCGACGCTGAACACCCGCCACGCGACGCCGATCTGCGGGGCCGCCAGCCCGACGCAGCCGGGGGAGACCTCCTGAGTCGCCAGGAGGTCCGCGGCGAGCGCGAGCACCACAGGGTCGCGCGGGTCGACGTCGACCGACGGGGTCGAGAGCACGTCGGCGGGCGCGGTGACGACCTGGCGCACCCGACCGTCGGGCCACCCAGGCCCGGGGCGAAGAGCGGGCATCAGAGGACGTCGGCCTCGAGCGGGCGCAGCGAGGCCCTCACCCCGAGCTCGGTCGCGACCTCGGTGAGACGGCCCACCACCGCGTCCGCCCGATCGTCGGGCAGCTGCACCTCCACGGTCAGCACGTAGAGCCCCGAGGAGGACAGCCGGGTCGCAAGGTCGGTGATGTTGCCGCCGGCCTCGGCGAGCACCCGGGTCGTGGCCGCCACGATCCCCGGGTGGTCGGCACCGTGGACCGTCATGAGGAAGGCGCTGCTCGCGCGCTCCGCCGTCGGGCCGGTCACGTCGGCGACCTCCTCCACCCGCGCCGTCAGGGTGCCGTCCGCCGTCACCGGACGCAGCGCCTCGGTGACGGCGGCGACCCCGGAGGGGACCGCGAGGATGAGCGTCATCGCGAAGTGGCCTCGGAGCAGCGTCATGGACGAGTCCTCGACGTTGCCACCGAGCGCCGCGAGCGCGGCCGTCACGTCGGCGATGATGCCGGGGCGGTCCTGGCCGACGACGGTCACGGCGAGCTGGGTCACCGCGGCAGGCTATCGGTAGCATCGCGACCCGCCCCGCCCGTGGGCGCGTCGCGAGATGCCGCCCAGCCCCCGTATCCCAACCGGCAGAGGAAGGCCCCTTAAAAGGGTCCCAGTGTGGGTTCGAACCCCACCGGGGGCACCCCGACCGGCGGGAACGCAGCGCCCCGGCTCGCCGTTCGACCAGTCGGGATGAGACCGTCGTCCCGGCACCGCCGCAGGTCATCGCCGTCATCGCAGGTCATCGCACGCCTTTTGAAGGAGCGCGCACATGCAGAGCAGGAACCCGGTCTTCGGTCGCGATGCGACCTTCGCCCGTGAGGCCAGGGTGGACGACCTCGAGGCGATCTACCGCGCACCGTCGGCGACCGCCACCGACATGGGCCGGATGACGCTCAACGACGTCATCGTCAAGACGGGGATCGTCTTCGCCGTCCTGCTCGTCGGCGCAGCGATCGGCTGGCAGGTCGTCTCCAGCACCGGGCTGCTCATGATCGCCATGTTCGCCGGCCTCGGCCTCGGGCTCGCGAACTCCTTCGCGCGCGTCGTCCGGCCGGGGATGGTCCTGGCCTACGCCGCCGTGCAGGGCGTCTTCGTCGGTGGCATCAGCCGCGTCTACGAGGACTTCGGCGGACCGGGCACCGTGCGCAACGCCGTCCTCGGAACCCTCGTCGCCTTCGCGGCCATGCTCTTCGTCTACAGCAGCGGCCGGCTGCGCGCGACGCCGAAGTTCACCCGCGGCCTCATCATCGCCGGGTTCGCCTACCTCGGGGTGGCGCTCGTCTCGCTCGTGGCCGCTCTCTTCGGCGTCGGCGGCGGGCTCGGGTTCTACGGCATGGGCGGTCTCGGCATCCTCCTGTGCCTGGCCGGCGTCGCCATGGCCACGCTCTACCTCATCCTCGACTTCGACTTCATCGATCGGGGGATCCGCAACGGGGCGCCTGAGCGTGAGTCGTGGCGGGCGGCGTTCGGCCTCACCGTGACCCTCGTCTGGCTCTACCTCGAGCTGCTGCGCCTGCTGGCGATCCTCAACCGCAGGTAGCAGCCCCCTCCTCGGTCCGGTCGTCCCGCCGACGGCCGGGCCGAGCTGTGCCCGAGGTCAGCAGGCTCAGTGCGTAGCGCGCCGGTGGCGAGAGCGGCAGGGCTGCGGCCTCGGCCAGCGGGAACCACGCCGCGGCGTCGCAGCTGTCGTCGGCCACCGGCTCCGGCGTCGCACCGTCGGGCACCGACGCCTCGAGCACGATGCCGACGACGTGCCACGAGCCCGCCGAGTTCTCCGCCGTCCAGCTGCTCGCCCCGAGCGTGGGCCCCACGGACGCCTCTAGTCCGGTCTCCTCGCTGACCTCGCGGCGGAGGGCCTCCTGCGGGGTCTCTCCGTGCTCGATCCCGCCGCCGGGCAGGTGCCAGTCGCCTGGACGGAAGATGCCGGCCTGGGCGGAGAGCCGGGTGAGCAGGACGCAGCCCTCACGGACGACGAGGCCGTAGGCGCACACCCGCGTTCGTTTCGGGGCGCTGGACGCGGCCCTCGTCACGGCGTCGACCGCGCGCGCGGTCAGGTGGTCTTGCGGGCCGCCCGGCGCTTGTCGTGCTCGTGGACGATCGCCGTGGCGTAGCCGTGGGAGAGGTTGTGCTCGACGCGGAGCCAGTTCACCCGGTCCTCGAAGCGCATGAGTCCTGGTCCGCTCTCGAGGTCGCGGTACCACTCGTCCAGACCGCGCCCCGTCGCCTCAGGGACTCGGGCGACGAGGTTCTGGTGGGTCTCTTCGGAGTGGTGCAGGCTCATCGATGCCTCCAGGGGACGGTGTCTCGACTGTCTCCCGGTGCGAGGGGTGCTGGCAAGCACCTCCCGACCCCGGTTGCACGAGGCTACGCTCAGGCGATGCTCAGCCACACAGGTCCAACGACCCGGTCGGACGGCGAGCGGGTCGCCGCCTTCCTCGCCGAGCTGGACCGGGTCGTCGAGCGGCTGCGGACCATGGCAGAGAGCAGCCTCGCCGCGGTGCCCGACGGCGAGGCGAGGACGAGGGCGCACGCCGCCCACGACATGGCCCAGAGTCTCGCCGACGGCGCTCTCGACGCGATGGGTCAGCCCCGGCGGGTGCTCCCGAGGCTGTCCGACCTTGCCGTCGGCGACCAGCTGGCCGTCACCGGGCACGACCTGGCGGCCTCCGGCGCGCCCCTCGAGCCCGCCGTCGAGCTGCTGAGGCGGCTGCGCCGGACGCTGTAGGCCCTCGCGCGGCGGCTCAGGCCAGCCGGGCTGGTCGTCTGGTCGCGCTGGCCTTCGCTGCGCGGGTGGTGCGCTCCGAGACTCGCCGCGGCCGTTCATTATTAGGGGTGGGCTGAGGGATTCGAGGGCGACCGGTTGCCTGGGGTTGAGCAGGGGCCAGGGTTCAGTTGACCCGTGGTTCCTAGGTCTCGCCACGATTGGACTAGTCCTCGGGGGAGGCGCGTATTTCCGGTCGCGTAGGAGCTAGGCGAAGGCCGTGCCATGCCACTCCTGGCATGCGGCGAACGCCTACCGCCGCTCATGCAGGGCAGGATCGCCACTTTGAAGGGGAGCGGCGTGCGCCTGAGCGAAGTCCGGGAGGTCGTCGGTCCCGGGGCCGAGGGTGCCAGCCACGTGATGATTACCTCCCACGGGCTGGCGCAGGAGATGTTCGACCACCGCAAGTGCAAGCCGTTCTACACCGTGCTCTCGACGGACATCGTCGAGGAGGAGAACACGATCCTCGTCTACGAGCGCAACGGCGAGCCCCTCCAGCGGCGCTGGTCTCCTACCCGCCGCACTGGCCGGGGGCTTGCCGCAATGCTTGCCCGGCGGGGGTGGAGTAACTGTGGCGTCGAATCGTCGAAGCACGTCACTGACCGTTGCACGGTGATGGTCGCAGTCTTCGCGCGTCGAGCTACGGTCCGACGTCGATGCCGCGCTGGAGCGCATCCCGACAAACAGCGGACTCATCGGGCCATCGTGGTGCACCCCGATCGCCAGGGGGTGGGCGGCTCAGACAACAACAGCAGAACCGTGTTCTAAGGGCCTGCGATTATTTAAGGTCGTCCGGGTCGGGTGTGTCGGTCGTTGGGTGCAACGTGTAGTTCCACTCCCCATGGAAGGCATGGCGGGTGAGGATCCCGTTTGTTTCCAGGGCTTTCATCTGTTTGTCGGGGACCACAATGCC
>JBBQFP010000068.1:0-13059 GCA_038322045.1 Actinomycetes bacterium
CGTTCCAGGTCGGGGCCAACAACACATCCGCGGACCAGATTGCCGTCAACCTGACGTCGGCTGTCTTTGGCGGAGCGGCGAACTCCAGCGCGACCGGGTTCGACACCACCGGCCTCGCCATCTCGGCAAGCACAGTCGGGCTGTCCAACACCACTAGTGCTCAGGCGGCCATCACCGCAGTCGACACCGCCATCAAGAGCGTCTCCACCGCTCGTGCGACGATGGGTGCCTACCAGAACCGCTTCGAGCACACGATCAACAACCTCAACGTCTCGGTCGAGAACCTGTCCGCGTCGGAGAGCCGCATCCGGGACACCGACATGGCATCGGAGATGGTCTCCTTCACCCGGAGCCAGATCCTGTCCCAGGCCGGCACCTCGATGCTCGCCCAGGCCAACCAGGGTTCGCAGAGTGTTCTGAAGCTCCTGGGCTAGGCCTGACAAGCAAGCACAGCTAGGCACTGAGAAGGGGGCGGCCGCAAGCCGCCTCCTTCTCTACCTCGACGGAAGGGTGGCAGGCATGAGCAGCAGCGTGGACGGCCTGGTCAGCGGCCTTGACACGACCACGCTGATCTCCAAGCTCATGCAGGCCGAGGCAGTCCCGCAGAATCAGCTGAGAACCAGGGTCGGCACCCAGACCACGAAGGTGTCCGCCTATCAGACTGTCAACACCAAGATGTCCGCCGTCCAAGCCGCTGCGGACGCATTGGCGAAGCCAGATGCGTGGACCTCCACCAACGTCACGTCATCGACGACCTCGGTGAGCGCGAGCACGACAGGCGGGGCCCTCCCGGGGACGGTCACGTTCGACGTCACGCAGCTGGCCTCGGCGTACTCCTCCTACAGCCAGGAGAAGCTGCCGCTGACGGGTAGCACCATCACCAACGGCACCCCGATCAGCATCACGAAGAATGGCGTCCCGGTCCCGCTGACGACGCAACCCGCGGATGGTTCCTTGCAGTCGGTGGTTGCCGCGATCAACGCCTCCTCGGACAAGACCGGAGTCCGTGCCAACGCCATCGCGGTCAACGGCACCGACTACCAGCTCCAGCTGACCTCCACCACGACCGGGGCGGCGTCACAGTTCCAGGTCACCGGTCTGACCCTGACGCCACTGCAGCTCGCTCCCGCTCAGGATGCGAAGATCCTCCTCGGCGGGACCGGCTTCGATGCCCTCTACGCCACCTCGGCCACCAACACCTTCACCGGCATCGCCGCTGGGCTTACCTTCACCGCCTCTAAAGTGGAGAGCGGCGTCAGCCTCAGCGTCAGCAAGGACAACGGCTCGGTCGCCGACAAGATGCAGGCGATGGTCGATGCGATGAACGCGGGCAAGGCCCAGATCGACATGGCGTCGAGCTGGGACGCCACGAGCAAGAAGGGCGGCCCGCTCTCCGGGAACTCCACCGTCCGGCAGATCAACATGGCGCTCACCGGTACGGTCACCGGTCTCACCGACCCGACCAAGACGCTCTCGCAGATCGGTGTCCAGGTCGACCGCAGCGGCAAGGTGATCTTCGATCGTCAGAAGTTCCTGGACGCCTACACGGCCAAGCCGGGCGACACCCAAGCCTTGGCCGCGGATTTCGCCACCCGCGTGAGCGCGGTCGCGAAGGGAGCCAGCGACTCCACCACCGGAACGCTGACGACGGCCATCGCGGGCACCAACACCCTGATCAAGACGCTCAACGCGAGCATCGCCGACTGGGACGACCGGCTGCAGGTTCGCCAGGCGACCCTCAAGAAGACCTACAGCGCGCTCGAAGTCGCCCTGGGCAAGATGAAAGACCAGGCGAACTGGCTCGCCGGCCAGATCGCCAGTCTCCCCTCGAACTCCTCGAAGAACTAGTCCACGGACGGACGCCAGATGACCCCCGCCACGCTCATGCGCAACCGCTACGTCAACGACAGCGTCGGCACGGCCTCGCCGTCCCGTCTGCTGTGCATGCTTTACGACCGGCTCGTGCTCGACCTCGTCAACGCCGAAGAGAGCCTGGCCAGTGGGCGCCCCGACGTGGCAAACACGAAGCTCCAGCACGCTCAGGAGATCGTCATCGAGCTTCGAGCGAGCCTCGACGTCGAGGCGTGGGAGGGCGGTCCTGGCCTTGCCCGGCTCTACAGCTTCTTCCTCACCGAGCTCATCTCCGCCAACGTTCACCGCGACGCGGCCAAGGTCGCCACGGTGCGCGGGCTCATCGAGCCGCTGCGCGACACCTGGTACGAAGCCGCCGCCCTCAACGCCGCGTCCGCGGGCTGAGGGGAGCAGGCGCCATGACGGTCACCGCGTGGGACACGGCCTGGGTCGAGGCTCTCGACGACCTCGAGATGGAGGTCGCCCGCGCCGACGCGCTCATCCTCGGGGAGCACGCCCTCGTCGACGGCGCGCCCATCCCGTCGTTCGTCCCACCGACCGGCCTCGGGCCGCTGCCACCGTCCCTGCACGACCGCGCCTGCGCGCTGCTGCAGCGCCAGATCGACACGGCGGCGCGGCTCTCCCACGCCATGGTCGACACCAGGCAGCACATCGCCCTCGCCGGCAAGCTGGAGACCGGTCGCGGCCACGCCCGACCGATGTACGTCGACTCCGCCTGCTGAGGCCCGCGGGCTAAAGCCGGGGCAGCGGCGCGCCGAAGACATTCACGAGCACGGACTGCTCACCCGAGATCGACGCCACGGATCGGCGCCACCCGTACTGCACGCCAAGGGGAGCCCGGTCCGTGAGCGACGTCACGATCTCTGCGCTGCACAGCGCCCTGCGGGGGCTGGCCGAGCGCCAGCGCGTCATCTCTGACAACCTCGCCAACGTCCAGACCCCGCGCTTCCTCGCCGGCAAGGTCGACTTCGAGTCCAGCCTGCGGGACGCCATCGCGACCGCCTCCGACGCCGAGGTCTCCCCGAGCCTCGCCCGCTCCCTCGAGCCCACCCGCGAGGACGGCAACAACGTCAACCTCGACGAGGAGACCCTCTCCAACGTCGACACCGGCCTGCGCTACACGCTCATGGTCCGCGCGATCGACACGAAGTTCAGCGACCTCCGCACCGCGATGAGGGGCTGACATGGGCATCTTCGACGCCATCAGCATCGCCGGCTCGGGCATCACCGTCTACCGCAAGTGGATGGACGCGATCTCCGACAACATCTCCAACGTCAACACCGTGACCCGCACGAGCCAGAACGCCTTCCAGGCCCGCTACGTCGAGGCGCAGGCCGTGGGCTACGGCAGCGGCGAGGGCGGCGTCCAGGTCGCCGGCATCCGCCTCGGCGACCCCCGCGGGCAGCTGCGCTACGACCCGTCGAACCCCCTCGCTGACAAGGACGGCAACGTCCGGGCCCCTGATATCGACCTCGGTTCGCAGATGACCCAGCTGATCATGGCCCAGCGCGGCTACCAAGCCAACCTCTCCGTCGTCGACCGCGCGAAGGCCGCCTATGAGGCCGCCATCGGGATCGGGAAGTAGCCGACATGACGATCATGCCCATCGGCGCAGCACTCGCCGCCGCTCACGTCGCGCCGGTCACCGGCGTCACGCCGGCCGGGGTCACGCACGAGGCGCAGGCCGCGGCCGGCACGGGCTTCGCGAGCCTGCTCAGCGGCGGCATCGAGCACCTGACGACGCTGCAGAAGACCTCCGACAACCTCGCCGTCCAGGCCGCCACCGGTGACCTCAAGGACGTCCACGACTACACGATCGCCGCCGCGTCGGCGTCCACCGCGCTCGAGCTCACCGTGGCCGTGCGCAACAAGGCCGTCGAGGCCTTCAACGACATCATGAGGATGCAGATCTGATGGGCGGCATGCTTACGGGCCCGATGGCGTCGGCGCGCCGCACCCTCGCCGGGTTCACGATCGGCCAGCGCGTCATCACCGTGCTCGCCGTCGTCGGCCTCGTCGCCGGCGGCTTCATGTTCACCCAGTGGGCGTCCAAGCCGTCGTACGCGCCGCTGTTCACCAACCTCGCCGCGACGGACGCGAGCGCCATCGTCGACAAGCTGACGTCAGCCGGTGTCCCCTACCAGCTGACCGACGGCGGCCAGACCGTCATGGTCCCCAAGGACAAGGTCTACGCCGAGCGGCTGACGATGAGCAGCGCCGGGCTGCCCGCCAGCGACAAGGGCGGCTGGGCCCTGATGGACAAGCAGGGCCTGACGACGAGCGACTTCGTCCAGCACGTCCAGTACCAGCGCGCCCTCGAAGGCGAGCTCGTCAACACGATCGAGTCCATCGACGGCGTCAGCTCCGCTGTCGTCCACCTGGCCATCCCGGCCAAGGACGTCTTCGCCGATGCCGCGAGCAAGCCGACGGCGTCAGTCCTCGTGTCGACGTCGGCCGGCAAGACGATGAGCGCCGCGCAGGTCCAGGCGGTCGTCCACCTCGTCTCCTCCGGCGTCGAGGGCCTCAACCCGGACAGCGTGACGGTCGCCGACTCCACCGGCAAGGTGCTCTCAACGGCGGGGCAGAGCGGCATCGACGCCGCCGGCGACGCCCACGCGCAGGCCCTGAGCGACTACCAGAGCCGGGTGGGCGGCGACATCCAGGCGATGATCGACCGCGTCGTCGGCCCCGGGCACGCCGCCGTGCAGGTCACCGCCGACCTCGACTTCGACCAGACGAAGACGCACTCCGAGAACTTCGTCGCCAACCCCTCCGCCCCGCCGCTCTCGGCCACGAGCGCCAAGGAGAGCTACACCGGGTCGGGCACCCCGGTCGGGGGCGTCCTCGGTCCGGACAACATCGGCGTACCGAACGGGACCGTGTCGACCGCGAAGCCGAACGTCTACACCAAGGAGTCGAGCACCTCCGACAACGCCGTCGGCAAGGTGACCGAGGACCGCGTCAAAGCCCCGGGCAGCGTCAAGCGCCTCAGCGTCGCCGTCCTGCTCGACACGAAGACGGCGGGCACCCTGAACTCGGCCGACGTCCAGAAGCTCGTCTCCACCGCCGCAGGCATCCAGACGACGCGCGGCGACTCGGTGACCGTCACGTCCATGCCGTTCGACACGAGCGCCGCGAAGACCGCGGCAGCGGAGCTGGCGCAGGCCAAGAAGTCGCAGTCCTCGCAGAGCATGACCTCGCTCATCAAGCTCGGCGGCCTGGCGCTGCTCGTCCTCGCCGTCCTCGTCATCTCGTTCCTCTCCTCCCGCAAGGGAAAGCGCACCGAGCTGACCGAGGCCGAGAAGGTCCAGCTCGAGGACCTCCGCAAGCGGCTCTCGCTCGTCGACGCGCACAGCCCCGCGGCCCTCGAGAACGGCAACGCCCGCGCGCTGCCCGCAGGCCCGGGCCCTGAGGACCAG
The DNA here is from genome assembly GCA_038322045.1 of Actinomycetes bacterium. Classification (GTDB taxonomy): domain Bacteria; phylum Actinomycetota; class Actinomycetes; order JBBQFP01; family JBBQFP01; genus JBBQFP01. The sequence continues at coordinate 5,293 of JBBQFP010000068.1, forward strand.
GACAACGCGCGCAGGCTCGCCGTCCGTGACGAGATCGGCGAGCTCGTCGAGCGCCAGCCCGAAGAAGTCGCCACGCTGCTGCGCGGCTGGCTCGCTGACAGGAGGACCTGACGATGGCCGAGACCGCCGGCATGACAGGTGTCCGCAAGGCCGCCATGCTGCTCGTGCAGATGGGCCCGGAGCGCAGCGCCCTCGTCCTCGGCCAGCTGCGAGACACCGAGGTCGAGGAGATCACCCAGGAGATCGTCCGCCTGCAGAACGTCAAGAAGGACGAGGCCGACCTCGTCGTCGACGAGTTCTACGACCTGCTCACCGCGAGCAAGCACGTCGGAAGCGGCGGGGTGCACTTCGCCCGCGCGACCCTCGCCGCCACCCTCGGGCCGGAGAAGGCCGACGAGATCATGAGCCGGCTCTCGGCCGCGCTCATGGAGCTCCCCTTCTCCTTCCTCCAGCACGCCGACCCCCGCCAGCTGCAGTCGTTCCTCGCCGACGAGCACCCGCAGACCATCGCGCTCGTGCTCGCCCACATCACTGCGGACATGGCGTCGGTCATCCTCTCGACGCTCCCGCCGACTCTGCAGGCCGACGTCGCCCACCGGGTAGCGGTCATGGACCGCACGTCGCCCGACATCATCAAGCAGGTCGAGAAGCTGTTGGAACGCAAGCTCTCCTCGGTGCTCACGCCGACCGAGATGTCCACCGTCGGCGGCCTGCAACCGCTCGTCGACATCATCAACCGGGCCGACCGCGCCACGGAGCGGATGATCCTCGAAGGGCTCGAGGGCCGCGATCCCGCGCTCGCCAACGAGATCCGCAGCCGGATGTTCATGTTCGAGGACATCGTCGGGCTCGACGACAAGTCGATCCAGCAGGTGCTGCGCCAGGTCGAGGGCAACGACCTCGCGACCGCCCTCAAGGGTGTCAGCGACGCCGTCCGCGACAAGATCCTGCGCAACCTCTCCGAGCGTGCAGCCGAGAACCTCCAGGAGGAGATCGAGCTGCTCGGCCCGGTCCGGCTGCGCAACGTCGAGGAGGCGCAGGCCAAGGTCGTCCAGGCCATCCGCACCCTCGAGGAGGCCGGGCAGATCGTCGTTCGGAGGGGTGACGATGAGTTCGTCTCCTGAGCGCATGGCACCCGGCACGGTGCTGCTGCGCGGGACTGACGAGACGGGGCGCGTTTCTGCGGCCCGCCTCGACGCCGACCTGCGCAGCAACCCCTACGTCCGGATGGACGGCGCCGACCCGCGCCTCGTCGACCCGAGCCTCGCCCGGGCCTTCGACGACCTGTCAGGCAGCGTCCGCGAGGCAGCAGCGACCGTGGGGTACGCCGCCGGGTACTCAGCCGGGTACTCGGCCGCGGTCTCCGCCGTCCGCGAGGAGGCCCGGGCCACCGAGGCCGCGCGTCGTGAGGAGCGGGCAGGCGAGGCACATGCGGTCTCCGCCGTCCTGGCCTCTCTCGAGCGCGCCGTCGCCGGGCTCGTGGCCCGCCACGCCCCGCTGCTCCAGGACGTCGCCGACCTGCTCGCCCCGGCCGCCGTCGTCCTCGCCGGCGCCGTCGTCGGACGTGAGATTGACCTGTCGCCGAACCCAGGGCTCGACGCCGTGACCCGCGCGCTCGCGATGGTCCCTAACGACGCAGACGTCGTCGTACGTCTGCACCCGATCGACACGCGGCTGCTCGAGGCGTCCGACGCCCTCACCGAGCTGCCCGGAGCGGGCCGCCGCACCATCCGGCTCGTCCCTGACAGCGGGATGTCCCGCGGTGACGCCTACGCCGACTGCGACGACCTGCACGTCGACGCCTGCATCGGCGCGGCCCTCGACCGCGTCGCATCGGTGCTGACGGCATGAGCGCCACGCTGTTCGAGCGGACGCTCACGCAGGCGTGCGCCGCAGCGCGACCTGCTGTCAGCGGCCGGATCGCCTCCGTGCTCGGCCTGACGGTCCGCGTGCGCGGGCTCGATGCCGCCGTCGGCGACCTCGTCCACGTGCACCTGGCCGGCGGTGCTCACGTCGCCGCGGAGGTCGTCAGTGTCGACGCCGCGGGCCTGTCGTGCATGCCCCTCGGACCTGTCACCGGCCTGCGCGCGGGCGACACCGTCACCTCGACCGGCGCGCCCCTGCTCGTGCCCACCGGCCAGTCCCTGCGGGGGCGGGTGCTCGACGGCCTCGGCCGGCCCATCGACGACGGCCCCGCGCTCACCGACGTCACCTGGGCGCCCCTCGACGGGACCCCGCCGCACCCCCTGCGCCGCGCGCGGGTCGACCGGCCGCTCGGGCTCGGCGTTCGTGCCCTCGACACCCTCGTCCCGTGCGGCCGAGGCCAGCGCATGGGAATCTTCGCGGGATCCGGCGTCGGCAAGTCCTCCCTGCTGTCGATGATCGCGCGAGGGTCGGACGCCGCCGTCTCGGTCATCGCCCTCGTCGGCGAGCGCGGCCGTGAGGTGCGCGAGTTCCTCGAGAACGACCTCGGCCCCGAGGGTCTCGCCCGCTCGGTCGTCGTCGTCGCGACGTCGGACGAGCCGCCGATGGTGCGCCTGCGCGCGGCCTTCGTCGCGACCCGCATCGCCGAGAGCTTCCGTGACGCCGGTCAGGACGTCGTCCTCATGATGGACAGCCTGACGCGTGTGGCGATGGCCCAGCGCGAGGTCGGCCTCTCGGTCGGCGAGCCCCCGGCCACCCGCGGCTACCCGCCGTCGGTCTTCGCCCTCATGCCGCGGCTGCTCGAGCGCGCGGGCGCCGGCGAGACCGGCAGCATCACCGGCCTCTACACCGTCCTCGTCGAGGGCGACGACATGAACGACCCCATCGGCGACACCGCCCGGAGCATCCTCGACGGCCACATCGTCCTGACCAGGCGGCTCGCCACGGCTGGTCACTTCCCGAGCATCGACGTCCTCGAGTCGGTCTCGCGGGTCGTCGGCGCGGTGACGTCCCGCGAGCAGCGCGGCGACGCCGTCAGCCTGCGCCGGCTCCTCGCCGCGCACCGCGACGCCCGCGAGCTCATCGAGATCGGCGCCTACGTCCCAGGGACGAACGCCGACGTCGACCGTGCCCGCGAGATCGCCCCGCTGACCGACGCGTTCCTCCGTCAGGACCTCGACGAGCGCAGCACCGCCGACGGCGCGTGGACGCAGCTGCACGAGCTGCTCGGGGCCTCGGCATGAGCCGCCGGTTCCCGCTGGCCGGGGTGCTGCGGGTGCGTCGCGTGCAGGAGGACCTCGCACGTGCCGAGGTCGCTCGCGCGCAGGCCGCCGCACGCAAGGCGGAGCGCGAGGCACGGGCCCGCGCCGACCTGCTCGAGGGCTACGAGATCCCCGAGCACGCCGTCGCGCTGGCGTTCGTCGCCGCGGCGAGCGCCCGGACGAGCCTCGCCATGGAGGCGTCGGCGGCACGCGTCGTCGTCGGCCTCGCCCACGACGAGGTCGGCGTCCAGCTCGCCCAGTGGCAGGAGCGCGCCATGCGGGTCGACGCGCTGGAGTCGCTGGAGCAGCGTCACCGCGACGACGTCCGCCGCGCCGACCAGGCGGTCGAGCAGCACCTCGCCGACGACCTGGCAGCCACCTCGTGGCGTCGCCGTCACCTGACAGGAGCCTCGACATGAGCGCCGGCATCGCCGAGATCCAGTCCCGGGTCGCTGCCATCCAGTCGCGGATCGCCGTCATCTCCGGCCAGGGCGCGCCAATGGACGCCGTCGGGACGTCGAGCACCGCCAGGACGACGTCGACCTACGCGAGCATGTCCTCGACCGACTTCGCCAACGAGCTGCAGAACGCCTCGGCGCTGCAGGCCGCCGGCTCCTCCCCTCGGGGCGACGCGGGCCTGACGACCGGTGACGCCGTCGTCAGCGACGCGAAGCGCTACCTCGGGGTCCCCTACGTCTGGGGCGGCACCGACCCGGCGACCGGGCTCGACTGCTCGGGCCTCGTGCAGCGGGTCTACAAGGACCTCGGCATCAGCCTCCCGCGGGTCAGCCAGGACCAGGCCAAGAGCGGCACTCCTGTCGCCTCGCTCGCTGACGCCCGGCCCGGGGACCTCCTCGTCTTCCGCAAGGACGCCAGTCACATCGCCATCTATGCCGGCAACAACCAGATGGTCGAGGCACCCCGACCCGGCCTGCAGGTGCGCCTGACGACGGTGACCGACACCCCGACGGCGATCCGCCGGGTGCTGCCGTCAGCTCCGACGTCCCCGGCGTCCGCGTCGCTCGACCTCACAGGTCGCCCGTCGGGCGCGTCCGCATACCAGTCCCTGTTCGACGCCGCCACAGCGAAGTACGGCCTGCCGCAAGGCATCCTCTCCGCCGTCGCCAAGGCGGAGTCGGGCTACAACCCGCGCGCACACAGCTCTGCAGGCGCCGTCGGGCTCATGCAGATCATGCCCTCGACGGCAGCCGGGCTCGGCGTCGACCCCACGGACCCCGTCCAGGCCGTCGACGGCGCGGCGCGGATCCTCTCGGGCAACCTCAAGAAGTTCGGCTCGGTGCCCCTCGCGCTCGCTGCGTACAACGCGGGCGGCGGAGCGGTCAGCCGGTACGGCGGCATCCCGCCGTTCGCCGAGACCCAGTCCTACGTCCGCAAGGTCCAGACCTTCATGCAGGAGCTCTCGTGACGACCCTGACCGTGCTCCCCGCGAGCCAACCGAGCCCTCGACCGACGTCCCGGCAGGAGCCCGGCCGGCACGGCGAGGCCTTCGCCGACACTCTCGCCGACGTGACGACGACGGAGCGCGACCGCAGCCCGTCGCGCCCCCGCTCCGAGGCGCGACCGGCCGCGAAGCCCGGCCCGCGACCCGCTGTGAGGACCCGCCCCATGCCCGTGCGCGACGCAGCGGCTGACGACGCAGCGACGACGGCTGCGAGCGGCATGACGACCGCCGCCACGGCCGCCGCCGACCGCCCCGCGGCTGACCGTGCGGCTGGCCGTGCCGGCAAGGCCGAGGACTTGACGGCGGCCACGCCGGTGGCGGCAGACGCCGCGGTCGCAGCTTCCGGCGTCGCAGGGCTGCTCGTCGCGGCGGCCCCGGCGGCTGTCGCGCCGACGGCCACGACGGTCACCTCTGCACCGAGCGCCGCTACCCCGGCCGCCCCCGCCGTGGCTGTCGGCCCCGCTGCCGCAGCCCCCGCCCTCACGGTGGTCCCGACGCAGCACGCCACAGAGCCCGGCCCGGCCGCCCCGACCACCGACCCGGCGACTCCGACCGCGGCGACGCCGGCCACCGCCACGCCAGCCACCGCGGGGGCGCCTGCCACCGCGGGGACGCCGGCCACCGCCACGCCAGCCACCGCGGGGGCGCCTGCCACCGCGGGGACGCCGGCCACCGCCACGCCAGCCACCACGACGACACCAGCCCCCACAACGCCTGCTCCCGCCGCTACGCCCACCGGCGTCCCCTCGGCCGCAGGCGTCGCTGGCCCCGGCGCACCGGTGCAGCCCGCCACCGTCGGGACCGCGCCCGATGCGCCGACTTCGGCGACAGCCGACGCCACCCCCGGCAGCGCGCCCCACGTCGCTGCCCACGGCGGCGGGGCCCACGGCGGCGCGGCCGGCGACGGCGACGCACCCCGCCACAGCGGCGCCCCGCACCTCGAAGCCGCGCCCGCCGCCGAACCGGCTGACCCGACCGCCGTACCCACCGCGCCTGCCGCCGCACCGGCCGACCCTGCCGCCGCAACGAGCGCACCCGCCGCCGTGACGACGGCCCCGGTCGCGCCCCCCGCACCGCAGCAGACCGCGCCAGTCGTCGCCACAACGACGACGGCAGCCGCGCCGGCCGCCCAGCAGCTGGCTGCCCCCGCCGTCCAGCAGCTGCTGCCGCACCTGTCAGCGATGCGCCACGGCAAGGACGGCGTCACCCGGATGACCCTCGACCTGCACCCGGCCGAGCTCGGCGCGGTGCAGATCACCGTCGAGCTCCACGACGGCCAGATCAGCCTCACCATGTCAGGTCAGAGCGACCTCGCTCGCGACACCCTGCGTCAGGCGCTGCCGGATCTGCGCCGCGAGCTCGAGGAGCAGGGCCTGACGACGGGCAGCTTCGACGTCTCGGCCGGTGACCCCGGCCGGTCGGACCGCGACGGGCAGCGCGACGCGCAGGGCACATCGGCAGGCACGTCGTCCACCGGCCTCTGGCCTGACAGCAGCGCACCGGTCTCCGGCCAGCGCTCCACCACGACGGGCGACGCCGCCCTCGACATGAGGATGTGACCAGATGCCTGACATCTCCGGGATCAGCGGGACGGCGACGTCCAGCGCCCCCGTCGGCAGCGTCAGCCAGCCCGTGGATACGGGCGGCGTGTGGTCGGCCAACGGCACCGCCAAGGTGAAGAAGGGCGGCAGCGACATGGACAAGGACACGTTCCTCAAGCTGCTCGTCGCACAGCTCAAGTACCAGGACCCGTCCAACCCCACGGACAGCTCGCAGTTCATGGCCCAGACAGCGCAGTTCTCGATGGTCGAGAAGCTCGACGCGCTGGCCAAGCAGAACGCGGACCTCCTCTCGTCCCAGCGGATGCTGCAAGGAAGCAGCCTCGTGGGGCGAAAGGTCGGCTACCCGGCTGCCGATGGAACCACCACGTACGGCGTCGTCAGCTCGGCGAAGTTCACCAGCGACGGACCCGTCCTGCACATCGGAGACACGGACGTCCCGATCGGCAAGGTCACCGAGGTGACGCAGCTGACCGCACCAGCGGCAGCCGCGGCTCCCCCGGTGGCACCACCCGCCACCTCGACGTCCAGCACCCCGAAGGACTGATCCCCATGCTCCGTTCGCTCTTCTCCGGCATCAGCGGCCTGCGCGCCCACCAGCAGATGATGGACGTCGTCGGCAACAACATCGCCAACGTCAACACGGTCGGCTACAAGTCGTCGTCCACGGTCTTCGAGGACACCCTGAGCCAGGTGCTCAAGGGCGCCGGGGCACCTCAGCCCGGGATCGGTGGCACCAACCCCGCGCAGGTCGGCCTCGGAGTGCGGCTCGCCGCCATCAACACGAACTTCGGCCAGGGCGCGGCGCAGACCTCAGGCCGGGCCACCGACCTCATGATCCAGGGTGACGGGTTCTTCATGGTGAAGAACGGCAGCGAGGACCTCTACACCCGCGCCGGGGCCTTCACCTTCGACACCAACGGCACCCTCGTGACCCCCGAGGGGGCGATCGTCCAGGGCTGGGCAGCGGACGCGAGCGGCGCCATCAACTCGAACTCGTCGGTCACCGGGATCACGTTGCCGATGGCGACCCTGCAGGCGCCCAAGGCCACGAAGGGACTGGACCTGGCCGGCAACCTGCCAGCCGACGCCACGGAGTACACGGCGGCGGTGGTCCCTCCGGCGACCCCGAAAGCGGAGAGCGGCACCAAGATCGTCACGTCGATCGTCACCTACGACGGCCAGGGCAAGAAGTACAACGTCAGCTTCGAGCTCACCGCCAAGGCCCCAGCCGCCGCTGGCGGACAGGTGACCGATTGGGACATCCAGGCGTTCGGCGCCGACGCCACCGGAAAGCCTGTTTCGCTAGGAGCGGCCTTCACCGCCAAGTTCGACCCGGCAACAGGCAAGTTCGCCGACCCCAAGGCGGTCGCCATGACCTACACACCGATCGGAGACGGCTGGGGCACGACCCCTACACCCATCACCGTCGACCTCGCCGGCCTCACCGAGTTCGGTGGCGACAAGAGCGTCGCGGTGGCCTACCACGGCACCGACGGCGGCTCGGCGATGGGCTCCCTGCAGTCGTTCACCATGTCCCCGGACGGCACCCTGGTCGGAG
>JBBQFP010000069.1:0-12873 GCA_038322045.1 Actinomycetes bacterium
CTCATCTCGTCGCACCGGATGTGCCGAAGCCGCGGCGGCACGGTCGTCCTGCGGGGCCTGAGCTTGCAGGCCGAGCGCGTCGTGACGAACGCGCGACTCGACCGGCTGCTGCGGATCGATCGCCATGTCTGAAGCATCGGCGGTTCGAACAGTTGTGCAGCCGGGAGGCACGTTGATGGGTGACGTGGTCCCCAGGGACCAGCGAGCTGCGTCAGAGTCACGACTCGGCGACGGCTCGGCGACGGGCGGCGCAAGGCCTGGGCGCGCGCCGTGGCCGTTGATCCTCTCCTCGGACCACTGGCTTCTGCTCACCACTCTGGCTGCCGCAACGATCGCGACAATCTCCCAGGCGCTGCTGGCCCCGGGCTGGCCGGTGGGCTGGCTCGGGGTACCTGTGCTGCTCGCCTCCTTGCGGCTGTCCCCAGGTCGGGTGCTCCTGACCTCCCTGCACGCCGGTGTCATGGCCGCCGTTCTCGTCCTGGCGCGGCCAGGAACTCCCCCGGTGCACGACATCGTCGGCGTCGGGGTGATCGCCGTCCTGTGCGCCTTCGCTGTCGGCAACGCCGACGCCCGCGGTCGTCGCGACATCCGGCTGAGTCAGCTCTCCGTGGTCGCCGAAACGGCCCAAGACGCGATCCTGCGTGCCGTTGCGCCCGTCGTGGGCGCATGGGACATGGGGTCGGCCTACCGGTCGGCCGACGGTGAGGCACGCATCGGTGGCGACGTCCTCGAAGTCGTGCGCACCAGCACGGGCGTGCGCGGGCTGATCGGGGACGTGCGAGGCAAGGGCCTGCAGGCCGTCGAGCTAGCCAGGGCGGTGAGGCTGGCCTTCCGCGAGTCGTGCGACGTGCGGGACGTTCCTCTCGCCGAGGTGGTGCGGCGGGCCGACCATGCGGTGTGCGCGCGCGCGGGCGAGGAGGATTTCGTCACGGCCGTGTTCTTCGATCTCGATGACAACGGCTGGGTGCATGTGATCAACTGTGGGCACCTGCCGCCGATGCGCCTCACGAGCCGAGGCGGCGCGAGACCGCTGTCCCCGAGGGTCGCGTCGGCTCCGCTGGGACTCAACCCCTGTGCGCTCTCGGACACCTACTGCTTCGAGCCCGGGGACCGGCTGTTGGTGTACACCGACGGCCTGATCGAGGCGCGAAATGGCGCGAGCGAGTTCTTCGAGGTCCTCCGCCACACGGAGCTGATGGCCAGCGGCCAGCCGCAGCAGGCGGTCGATCGGTTGCTCGGCGAGCTCGACTTTCACGCCGAGGGCAAGACGTCGGACGACGTGGCCGTGCTGCTGGCTGCACTGACCGACGCCTCCGAAGAACCGCCTGGCCCGTCGCGTCTGGAGCCTGGACTGTGACGGTTACGTGACGAGGCCCAGGGACCTGCATGTCCAATGCCTGTTCGCGGGTACGTCGGGCACGACGAGAGGAGCATTCGTGACGCTTCATCAGGACGAGAGGATCGACCCGGGGATCCTGACGGCGGTGTCGGCGATCAGAGACCGTTACGGCCCGGCCGGTCTGGAGGCCGCCGCGATGCTCAGCTGGGCGGAGGCCGAAGCGGCCCGGCGCGTCGTCGCGGCTGCGGTCGTGGTCGGCGACGAGGAGGCCACCGGTACCGGTGCCACATCTGCGGCGTGACACGCGGCCCGCGCTGTCCGTCACTGCGGGTCCGCCGTCACAGTGGGTGTCACTCCGTCATGGGATCTCAACGTCCACGACCGGCACCTCGCAACATCTCTCGGGAACTCTTGTGAGATGACCGCATGGAAGGGGCGAGCGATGGCACCGACGACTGGCTCGGAGCAGATCCTGGTCAACCTGGGCGACGAGGAGCTCGAGCACGACCTCGGATCGCTGCTCTACGATGTCGCTCGGAGCGTGCAAGGTGGCCCGAGAACCATCGTGGTCGACGTCGCGCGGCTGACGACACTGACTCGACGGGTCGTCGGCCTGCTGCTCAGGCTCGACGCCACTGCGCGCAGTCGTAGACGCCGCGCCGTCCTGCGGCACCCCAGTACCGCGGTGGAGCGGGCCTTGATTGCCTCCCGGCTCGACCGCATGCTCTGGGTGGAGACGGCTGGCTAACGGTCCGGACCGCCTGGCGGTGCTCGGTTCAGAGGCGGCGCTCGCGCGGTCCGGCCTCGTGCTCAGCCGTACCTCAGCACGATGTAGGGCACCGCAACGGCGAGCGACGAGAGCGTGGTGGGCAACCCATAGCGCAGCCAGGCGCGGAACGAGATATGAAAGCCGTTGCGTTCGGCGATCCCCACGATGACGACGTTGGCGCTGGCCCCGACGATCGTGGCGTTGCCGCCGAGGTCGGCGCCGAGCGCGAGGGCCCACCACAGCGCACCGTCCCGCCCGAGAGCGGGGTTCGCCGCGATCAGCGACGCCACGACGGGGGCCATCGCGGTGACGTAAGGAATGTTGTCCACGACGGCGGAGATCACCGCTGACCCGATGAGGACGACGAGCAGGGTCGGGACGACCGCGCCGCCGGTCAGATTGGTGAGGCCACGGGCCAGCCGCTCGAGCGCGCCGACATGCACCAGAGCCCCGACCAGGACGAACAGGCCGAGGAAGAACAGGAGCGTCTCCCACTCGACGTCGGGGACGACGTCCGCTGGGCGCAACGGGGACAACAGCAGCAGGACCCCCGCTCCGACCACGGCGACGATCGACGGTGCCACTCCCGTCTGCTGCTGAAGCAAGAACCCGACCAGCACCGCTCCCAGAACACCGAGGCTGCGCCGCAGCAGCCGCGGGTCGACGATGGCCTCCCGTTCGTCGAGCGCCATCAGCGTCGCGACGCGGTCAGCATCCACGGTGGCGGTGTTGCGGAACAGCACGCGGGCGAGGAGGAGGAAGACCCCCAGGGCCATCAGCGCAACGGGGAGCAGGTGCCACAGGAAGTCGACGAACGTGAGCCCGGACCGGCTGGCGATGACGATGTTCGGCGGGTCGCCCACGAGAGTCGCGGTGCCGCCGATGTTCGAGGCGAGCGCCTCCGCGATGAGGAAAGGCACCGGCTCGAGCCCCAGCCGCTCGCAGACGAGGAAGGTTACCGGCGCGATCAGCAGGACCGTCGTCACGTTGTCCAGCACGGCGGAGGCCAACGCCGTGACGAGCACCAGCAGGACGAGGACGCGGAACGGCCGCCCGCGCGCCAGCTTCGCCGACCGGATCGCGACGTACTCGAACACACCGGTGCGGCGGATGACCCCGACGATGACCATCATGCCGAGCAGCAGCGCGAGCACGTCCCAGTCGATGCCGGTCTCGCGGGAGTAGAACACCTCCTCGGAGCCGACGATCCCGAAGCCGAGCACCACCGCCGCCCCGCCGAGCGCGGCGGCCACTCGATGGATGCGTTCGGTAGCCACGAGCACGTAGACGCCGACGAAGATGGCGATCGTCGCCCAGGCCGCAACGGTCACGTCCGCCGCCCGTCGCCATTCACGCGAGCAGCCGATCCAGCAGGCCGTGCACGGTCACGACACCAAGGAAGGCGCCCGCGTCCAGGACAGCGACCAGAGGCAGGCGACCTGCTGCCATGACGGCCGCGATCTCGACGGTCGTGGCATCGCCGTCGACCCACGCGCGGCGGACCGGGCGATCGAGTGCGGCCACCAGGTCGGCGACCGTGCGCTCGCGCAACCGGGCGGCAAGCGCGTCGGCGGACCGCTCGTCCCACACCCGACCGAGCGAGGCGTCGTCGAGCACGTACCGCGGCAGTGCCACCCGCAGCGCTTGGCTGGCCGGAACGACGACGAAGGAGTCGCCGTCGCGAACGACGAGCCCCGGAAGTCCCGAGCGGGCGAGCGTCGCCAGCCCGGCGTCGGCCGGCGCACCGACCTCGACGACGGGCGCCGGCTCGGCTAGATCCCGGGCTCTCATCGGCCTAGTCTGCCAGCCGCCCGACGGCGCAGAGGGCGCGGGTCGACCTCGGCGTCGCGAGTGCCGCCGCGTCTGCGACGCGAACCCGCCGCGAAGCCGGCCAGCGGTTCGCGGGTCGGCACCGGTTCGGGGGGTAGGCCACAGCAGGCAGGCGGGTGGGGAGAAGGGTTGGCGACGTGACGCTGGTGCTGGTCTACGGGTTGGCGCTGCTGGTTGCCGATCTGATCTCCGGTGTGGCCGCGCGGACGGTACTCTCCACGTCCCTGCTGTTCCTCGTCGCCGGCGCGCTGGTCGGGAAGGGCGCCCTGGGGCTGGTCCAGGTGGGACCGGACGACATGCTCGTGGAGCGCGCCGCGGACCTGGCCCTGTTCACGGTGCTGTTCACGGACGGCATGAAGGCCTCCCTACCCAGGCTACGGGGGGCGTGGCGTCAGCCGGCGCGTGCGCTCCTCGTGGGGATGCCGCTCACGTTTCTGCTCATCGCCGGCGCGGCCCACGCCCTCGTCGGTCTGGACTGGACGCATGCCCTGCTGGCGGGGGCCGTGCTCGCGCCCACGGATCCCGTGTTCGCCTCCGCCCTGATATCGCGCACCGAAGTCCCTGCGCGGCTGCGGCAGCTTCTCAACGTGATGATGCCGAGGGGCAGCGGGGCCCAGCGGCTGCAGCGACGGCGTCGAACCCGACCATCGCGCTGTCGATCCTCGTGCACTCGAGCACCGACGTCCCGGTCGCGCGAATGTTCCACGTGGAGCAGATCGCAGGTACGCCGGACGGGGACGGGGACGGGGACGGGGACGGGGACGGGGACGGGGACGGGGACGGGGACGGGGACGAGGACGAGGATCCTGGGCAGGGGCTGGGCCGACGGGGCCGGCGCAGCGGCAAGCCTCGCCAGGTCGTGGTCGGCTACTTGGAGGATGGCGCAAACCTGGTCAGCATGGCGATGAACGGCTGGGGTGCTGCGGAGCCGGCGTGGTGGCTCAACGCGCAGGCGCACCCGGAGGTGACTGTCCGCGCCCGCGACGGCGTGCGCCAGGTCCGTGCGCGTAGGGCAGCCGACGCGGAGCGGGAGCGGCTGTGGGCGCGGTGGGCGGAGATCGACAACAACCTCGACGCGTATGCAGCACGGCGGCCCGCCGAGACCGCCGTCGTCGTGCTCGAGCCCCCCGGCGCGGCCCGGCCCGCAGCCGATCCGCCCACGGGTGGGGATCCCGCCGCGAGTCCGTCGACAGGGGGGCGCGATGAGGTCGCGTGACGTCAGGGCGACGACGGCAGGCGTGCTCTTCATCGTCGCGACCGTCGCCAGTCTGGTGGCGACCGCGCTCCTGGGCTCCCTGCTCGACGGACCTGGGTTCCTGTCCACCGTTGCCGCGCACCAGGGCCGGCTGATGACTTCCGCTCTGTTCCAGCTCCTGGCGGCGTTCACGGCCGCGAGCATCGCGATCGCGCTGTACCCGGTGCTGAGGCCGCGCGCAGAGGGGATGGCGCTCGGCTCGGTCGGGTTCCGCCTCATCGAGGGCGTGTTCTACACACTGTCCGCGGTGGGAACGCTCGTGCTGGTCGCGCTGTCCAGCCAGCTCGCGGGCGGCCACACCAGCGCCGCCGCCGCAGGGGCATCGGCGGACGTCGTTAGGGAGCTACGCGATTCGTCCGGCTGCGTGGCGGTGCTCGCCTTCTACACCGGCGCGACGCTGTACTACCTCGTGTTCTACCGCTCCCGGATGATCCCGCGCTGGTTGTCGGCATGGGGCCTTGCCGGCGCGGCCCTGGGCTTCTTCGCCGGTCTGCTCGTGATGTTCCGAGTCATCGGGGTGCTGTCGGGCCCGCAGATGGCACTCAACGTACCCATCGGCGTCCAGGAGATGGTGTTCGCGGTATGGCTCATCGTCAAGGGGTTCGACGCTTCCATTGCCCCTGCGCCGCTGATCACCGCTGAGGCACCGGTCGCGGCGCTGTCCGGCAGCAGCAGCCCGAGCGGGCGAGGGTGAGCGAGCATTCCTCGATGGCGCGTCTCCTCCTATGAGCCGTGGGGGGTCGTGGGCAGCCGCAACCAGTTGAGCAGCAACGCGTTCATCGCGACCGGGAAGCTCGAGCCGGACATCGAGAGCGCGGCGATCTCGGGGCGTAGCGCGAGGCCGAACGCGGGCTCGACCCCCCCGCAGCGATCGGCAGGGTGATCGCGTTGTAGCCGACTGCCCAAACGAGGGTCTGGCGCATCTTGCGCACGGTGCCACGGCCCGCACCGATGGCGATGACGGTGTCGATACCGAGCTGCCCGCCGACCCGCCGCGCCGTGGCCTCGTTGTCGCCGGTGGGCCTGACAACCCGCACGCTGGCATCGTGCAGGGCCGCGACCGCCTCCGCGGCCGTCTCCCTCCGCGGCCGTCTCCCGGGTGGTGTCGGTCATAGCGATCACCCCGCGAGCGATGCAGTCGACCTCAAACCATGACGGCGGTGCGCCCGGCCCGAGGCCAACTCGTCGCCATGGTCGCCGAGCTGGCGGACATGCCCCCGGGACCCGGTCTAGCGGAGCACACTGTCAGGCAGGAGGTGTCCACCGTGATCAGCCGTCTCACGCCAGCCGATGCATCTGTCGAACCAGCACCGACGTCGCCGCTGCTCGATCTCATCCGTCGCGCAGTCATCGGTGACGACGAGGTGGTCGACGGCCCTTATGGACCGCGCCGGGTCGTCTACGCGGACTACACCGCCTCGGGCCGGGCACTGAGCTTCATCGAGAAGTTCATCCAGTTGGAGGTGCTCCCGCGGTACGCCAACACGCACACCGAGAGCTCGGGCACCGGGCGGGCGACATCGCGGCTGCGTGAGGACGCCCGTGAGATCATTCGTCAGGCGGTCGACGGCGACGACGACACACTGGTCATCTTCACCGGTGCCGGGGCGACGGGTGCGATCGACAAGCTCGTCGGGATCCTGGGCTTGCGGATCCCTTCCGAGCTCGATGACACCTTCGCGCTGTCGAGGCTCATCGCCGACGATCAGCGCCCGGCCGTGTTCATAGGGCCGTTCGAGCACCACTCCAACGAGCTTCCCTGGCGGGAGTCCGTGGCGGACGTCGTCGTTATCCCCGAGGACGAGACCGGCCACGTCGACCTGGCTCGGCTCGAGGCTGAGCTGCGCGCCCGCTCCGACCGCCCGGTGAAGATTGGCAGCTTCTCGGCGGCGAGCAACGTCACGGGCGTTCTGACAGACACCGAGTCGGTTGCCGAGGTCCTGCACGCCCATGGCGCCCTGTCGTTCTGGGACTACGCCGCCGCGGGTCCGTACGTCCCCATCAGCATGGCGGCTCCCTCGTCCCGGCCCATGGCGTACAAAGACGCGGTCTTCCTCTCGCCGCACAAGTTCGTCGGGGGACCGCAGAGCAGTGGGGTGCTCGTCGTCCGTCGGCAACTCGTCCGCAACCGGGTACCCACCGTTCCCGGTGGCGGCACGGTCGCGTTCGTCTCTGCCACAGAGCACCGGTACGTCTCCGACCCGGTCGCGCGGGAGGAGGCAGGTACCCCGGCCATCGTCGGGGCGATCCGGGCCGGTCTCGTGGTCCAGCTCAAGCAGGCTGTCGGCACGGATCTGATTCGCGAGCGCGAGGAGCGGTTCTGGCGGCGGGCGATCGACCGCTGGGCGGCGGAGCCTCAGCTGGAGATCCTCGGTCGACTGGACGCCGAGCGGCTGTCGATCATCTCCTTCGGCGTCAGGTTCCGTGAACGCCGGCTGCACCACAACTTCGTCGTCGCGGTTCTCAACGACCTGTTGGGGATCCAGGCCCGCGGAGGCTGCTCGTGTGCCGGGCCGTACGGGCACCGGCTGCTCGGCATCGAGCCCGGTCGGTCGCGCGAGATCGAGGTCGAGGTCGAGGTCGGCTGCGAGGGGATCAAGCCTGGCTGGACCCGCGTCAATCTCAACTACTTCATCAGCGACACAGTGTGCGACTACATCATCGACAGCGTCCTGCTCGTGGCGCAGTCTGGGTGGAAGCTGCTGCCCGACTACCGCTTCGAGCCCTCCACCGGGTTGTGGCGTCACCGGCGGGCCAGCGACGTCGAGAGTCTTCGTCTGACCGATCTCTCGTATTCACCTGACGGCCTGGTCTCCCCCGCAGCGGCTCACCAGACCGCGGCAGAGGACCAGCTCGCTGCCCAGCTCGCCGAGGCTCGCGCCCTCCTCGCGGCGTTGCCGGACGAGCGGCCGTGGCGTGACGACGAACGCACCGGGCTGCCTGTGGACTTCGAGCGGCTGCGCTGGTTCCCGCTGCCCCGGGTGTGCGTGACGCTGGACGACGCGGCGTCGGCTCCGTAGGGGGCTCACGCGCGCCTGGCGCAACTCTCGATCGACGTCCTGGAGCGCGCTCACCGCGCGGGGGACTCCCTGCACATGCGCATCCGCGCGCTGCGCAACCGCCTGCTGGTCGTGACGCTCCTGTTCATGGCGTCGGCTGCTGCCCTGCTCGTCATCACCGCGACGACAGGCACGACGCTGGTGGCCACCTCGGACGCCGCGCCCACCGGTGCGCCGCCGCTTGGCATGGTCATGCTCTTTGGCGTCCTGGGGCGCTCGTGTCCGCCTTGAGTCAGCGCGAGGGCGGCTCGGTGGTCGACAGGGCCGCGAGGTGTTGACGGATCTCGGCCCTCATCCGCTGGTCGACCGGCACGGTGACCTCCAGCCAGGCGAGCACGGCGATGGCGGCGCTCGCGTTGCGCTCGGAGCCGGGGGTCATCGCAGCCAGTGCGGGCCCCAGCTCCGGGTGACGCAGCTCGATACGACGGCTCGGGTCGAACGGGTCTGCGCTTGCTGTCGAGCCCCCCTGGGCGAGGATCGCGAGAACGTGGCCGAACGCGTGCTGCTGGATGAGCTGGAACGCGCTGACGTGCTCGCCGCGCGACTCCCGCTTCAGCCCGACCAGCAGGTTCGTCAGGGCCTCCTGGGCGTGGAAGTCGACAGAATGGTGGTCGCCGACCGGCGCGCGCGGAGGGTCGAGCAGCTCGTCAGCGGTGCCCGCACGTCGCCACACGACTCGCCCGCCCGCATGCGGGATCCCTGCCAGCTCCGCGGCGGTGAAGACGGCGTACTCGACGAAGACGCCGTCGTCGAACAGCGCTTTGCGGCCGTCGACGGTGTTCTCGAAGCTGTAGGCCACGGGCCCTGCGGTCTCGAGCCAGTCGATGGACCGCAGGTAGGGAGCCTTGGCGCCGTCGTCCACCACGACGAAGAAGTCGAGGTCGGACCACTCGTCGAGCCGGCCGATCTCGTGACCGCACGAGCCGAGCCCCAGCAGGGCGATCGCGTCGTTGCGTGCGGCCACGCTCTCGGCGATGGCCGACAGACGCCCGAGAAGAGCGGTCGGGGTGACGGATCGGTGCTCAGCCACAAGCTCCTCCGGCGGTAGGCAGGGCGGCGTGTCATCCGCTGGCCTCGACGCCGAGCGGGGTTGCGACGCCCGAGTGTCGAGGGACGGTCAGCAGAGGTCAAGACTCTCCGCACGAGTCGCGGCACTGCATCGTGCGTGGGTCGCCGTCAGCTCGTCGTCCTGCCCTGCTTCGCCGCGGCCTTCTGCTCCTGCTTGAACCGGCGGACCTCCGCGAGGGACTCCGGGCCGGTGACATCGGCGATCGACCGCCGAGAGGCCTCGTCGCCGTAGTCGCCAGCCGCGGCCCGCCACCCCGGCGGGGTGACACCGTACTGCTTGCCGAGCAACGCCACGAAGATCTTCGCCTTCTGGGCGCCGAAGCCCGGCAGGTCGGCTACCCGCTTCAGCAGCTCAGGGCCGTCGGCGACGTCGGACCACAGTCCCTCCGGGCGGCCGTCGTAGCGCTCGACGAGGAGCCGGCACAGCTCCTGGGTGCGCGCGGCCATCGACCGTGGGTAGCGGTGCAGTGCCGGCGGTCCAGTGAAGGTGGTCGCGAGCCTCTCCGGGTCTGCAGCTGCCAGGTCGGCCGCGTCGAGCTCGTCGACGCCGAGCCTGTCGGCCAGAAGGCGAGGGCCCGCGAAGGCGCGCTCCATGGGGAACTGCTGGTCGAGCAACATCCCGAGAGTCAGCGCGAGCGCGTCGCGTCCGAGCAGCTCGTCGGCGGCAGCGTCTTGGCTGATACGCACCTCTGGCACAGTCCGAGTCTGCCCCATGCAGCCGGGTACCCGCACTGGCTGGCGTGCGCGAGGGCCACGGCCACCGCAACGGTCGCGGTGAAGGATCCGGTGTCGCTCACCCACAGGAAGCGGGATGAGCTCGCCGGACGCCGCCTAACTATGCCGACGACGACCTCGCCCTGCTCGTGCTCCACGTCGACGGCTGACCGCTCGACCGCACCAGCTGACGGCGTACGCCGGGCCACTCGGTCGCGACGATCGAGTAGTACGCCGAGTCGCGGACCGTGCCGTCGGTCGCCGGGACGTGGACTCGCCGGACCCCCTCGCAGTGCGCGCCGAGTCGTTCGATTGCCTGGCGCGACCTGCCGTTGCGCGCGTCGGTCTTGAACGTCACCCGCAGAACTCGCCAGACGTCGAAGGCCTGCGTGAGCTGCAGCAGCTTGACGCGACGGTTGACGCCGGTGCGCTGAGCCGTCGCCGCGTACCAGGTGCTCCCGATCTCCAGCGCGGACGGAGGGTGCTCGTCGTCGGGCTCCGCAGTCGTGCCGGTACCGAGGTGACCCGGCGTCGGCTCGGTGAAGACGTCGAGGTCGAGGAAGCGGGTCGCCCCCACCACCCGTCCGTCGCGCACCTGGCGGACGACGTGGGCCATCGACCGGCCGCTCCGCTGCTGTGCCATCGCGGCCTCGACGTACGTCTCCGCGTCGGCGATCCCGTCGGGCACCCATGCGTAGCCGTAGCTTGACCGGTCCTCTGCTGCCGCCTCTGCGAGCTCACGTGCGTGGACGACGAGCAGCGGCTCCAGGCGGACGACGTCGTCGGCGAGGGTGAGTGGCGTCAGCACGCCCCCATGGTTGCTCACGACCCGCTCCTGGGGAATTGTGTGCTCCCCGCCTCCCCGTCCGAACCCAGGCACGTCGGGGCGCATGGTCCACCCGGGTGAGGGGGAGGGGAGCGGGGTCCGTCGTCGCCGCGCGAGCTCAGGCTGGTCAGGTCGTCGGGCAGGAGGGGGCTGATGGACAGGGCGTCGGCATGCCCGTGCGGCAGCGGACACACCTACGGCTCGTGCTGCGCGCGCCTCCACGACGGCGAGCCGGCGCCGACTGCCGAGGCACTCATGCGCTCGCGGTACTCGGCGTTCGTCGTCGGCGACGTCGACCACCTGCTGCGGAGCTGGCACCCGAGGACGAGACCTCAGGAGCTTTCGCTCCCCAGAGGAGTGATCTGGCTTGGTCTCGAGGTCGGACGGGTCACTGGGGGTGGCCCGGAGGCCGACGTCGGCACGGTCGAGCTCACCGCGACCTCACGCCTCGGCGGTCGCACGCACGTCCAGCACGAGGTGAGCCGGTTCGAGCGCCGCCGTGGAACCTGGGTCTACGTCGACGGTGACCCCTCCCCTTGTGACCGGCGCGCCGCTATGGTCGGGCCTTCGCAGCCCGTGCGCCCGTCGCTGAGGAGCGGCCCATGACGTCAGTCCGCGTGCTCGTCGGCACCCGCAAGGGCGCCTTCGTCCTCACCTCCGACGGCCGCCGTCAGGCCTGGGATGTCTCCGGACCGCACTTCCCGGGCTGGGAGATCTACCACGTCAAGGGCTCGCCGGTGGACCCGCAACGGCTGTACGCCTCGCAGTCCAGCGGCTGGTTCGGCCAGGTCGTCCACCGTTCCGACGACGGCGGCGGCACATGGTCGCCGGTGGGTAACAGGTTCGCCTATGAGGGCGATGTCGGGACCCACCAGTACTACGACGGCACGCCCAGGCCCTTCGAGTTCACCCGGGTCTGGCACTTCGAGCCCTCCCTGACCGACGTCGACACGGTGTACGCCGGGGTCGAGGACGCCGCGCTGTTCCGGTCCACCGACGGTGGGATGGAGTGGCACGAGCTACCGGCGCTCCGTCAGCACCGGACTGCCCCGATGTGGGCCCCCGGCGCCGGTGGCATGTGCCTGCACACGATCGTCCTCGACCCCACCAGGCCAGGGCGCATGGTCACGGCTATCTCCGCCGCCGGGGCGTTCCGGACGGACGACGCCGGAGCCTCGTGGCTGCCGATCAACCAGGGGCTCCGGTCCGAGGGCATCCCGGACCCGCAGGCCGAGGTCGGTCACTGCGTCCATCGGCTGGCGATGCACCCGAGCCGTCCTGACACCCTGTTCATGCAGAAGCACTGGGACGTCATGCGGACCGATGACGCCGGGGAGAGCTGGCGAGAGATCAGTGGCAACCTCCCCACGGACTTCGGCTTCGCGATCGACGTCCACGCGCACGAGCCCGACACCGTGTACGTCGTCCCGATCGCGAGCGACTCCCAGCACTTCCCCCTCGAGGGCAGGCTGCAGGTGTGGCGGAGCCGGACCGGTGGCGGTGAGTGGGAGCCGCTGACAGCAGGCCTGCCCCAGGAGAACTGCTACGTCGACGTCCTCCGTGACGCGATGGCGGTCGACAGCCTGGACGAGTGCGGCGTCTACTTCGGCACGACAGGCGGTCAGGTCTACGGATCGGCGGACGCCGGCGACACCTGGGCGCCGATCGTCCGTGACCTCCCAGCCGTGCTGTCAGTGGAGGTTCAGGTCGTGGAATGACGGCGCCTCCCGAGAGCATCAGGGTCAAGCTTCCGGCGCACCTGCGGGCCCTGGCGCGGGTCGAGGGCGAGGTCCGCGTGACGGTCACGGGACCGGTCACGCAGCGCTCGGTGCTCGATGCGCTCGAGGCTGAGCTCCCCATGCTGCGCGGGACGATCCGCGACCAGGAGACTCTGCGACGACGGGCGTTCATCAGGTTCTTCGCCTGCGAGACGGATCTGTCGCACAACGACCCTGACGCCCCGCTGCCCGACGCCGTGGGGGTGGGGACCGAGCCGTTCCTCGTCGTCGGTGC
>JBBQFP010000070.1:0-12729 GCA_038322045.1 Actinomycetes bacterium
CAGCTCACGCAGCCGGACGGCGTTGCGCACCGCGTGACCGTGGCCGTCGTTGTTGAAGTACGCGTACACGTCGTGACCCTGCTGCTGCCACTCCCGCAGCCGGTCGGACCACCAGCGGAGGTCGTCCTCGGAGTACGAGCCGGCGTAGAGGTGCGCGTCGTCCGGCCCGTGCAGCCGCACGTAGACGTGCTGCGCCGTCGCCCGCAGACGGCACGGCAGCCCCGCACCGCTCATGACGCAGTACGCAGCGCCATGGCGCTCGAGCACCTCCTCGACCGGACGGGTGTGCCACGAGGGGTGACGCAGCTCGACGGCGACCCGGACCCACCTCGGCAGGCGCGCGAGGAAGTAGTCGAGCCGGGCGTCGTCACGCTCGAGACCTGGCGGAAGTTGGACGAGCAGCACCCCACGGCGCGTCCCGAGCTCGTGCCATGCCCCGGTGATCCGCTCGACCCACGTCTCGGGCGCGTAGAGCCGCTTGGCGTGGGTGAGCCCGCGCGGGGCCTTGACCGACATGACGAAGCCCTCGGGCAGCCGTCGCGCCCACGAGGCGAAGGACCGGTCGGGCGGCCAGCGGTAGAAGCTAGCGTTGAGCTCGACGGTCCCCAGCTGCCGCACGTAGGCGGCCAGGCGGGCGCTCGGCTGCGTCCCTGGCTCGTAGAGCACCCCGTCCCAGTGGGCGTAGCTCCAGCCCGACGTCCCGACATGAGCGCTCACCGCGCCCAGACTGCCAGGCCGATTCTCGTCGTTCAGATGCAGCCCGTCACCGTGGCAGCCAAGCGGTCCAGCACCTGACGCAGCGCGAGGCTCTGCGCGGGTCCGTTGACGAGGAATGCGAAGGCCTTGCGCCGACCGTCGCTGCCGGTCGTCAGCCCGGCGAGAGTAACGACGTCATGCAGCGAGCCGGTCTTCGCCGACACGACACCTCGTGCGCACGAGGCAGGCCCGCTGATGAAGCGCCTGTAGCGGGGGGCCAGGGTGCCCGAGACCCCGGCCACCGGGAGCGCGCCGGTCTGCGCCAGCGCCGCAAGCTCCGGGCGGGCCGGGTCGCTCGCGACGGCGAGGAGGCCGGCGAGCTCCGCCGCGGTCGCCCGGTCGCCGCGCGAGAGACCGCTTCCGTCGCGCACGACCACTCCGTCGAGCGGCACTCCGAGCGCCGTGAGCACGTCGTGCTGCGTCGCTGCGGCGCCGGCCCAGGTCGCCGGGCGGCCCGACGCCTGAGCCGACAGCCGCGAGAGCACCTCGGCGTCGAGGTTGTCGCTCGTCTGGAGCATGTGCCGGACGACGTCGCCGACCGTGCGGGGGCTGACCGATGCGAGCACCTCTGCTCCCGGCCAGCGCCCGACGCGCACGGGCAGGCCGACGACGGGCAGGCGCCGGTTGCGCAGCATCGTGGCGAAGGCGAGAGCGGCGTCCCTGCCGGTGTCGAGGACGTGGTGCCGGTCGACGACGAGCGGACGCACGGGCGGCAGCTGGGCCGGCGTCGTCGCACGCGGCCAACCGGGGGCGGGCGTCGGCCAGCCGAAGGCGGTGTCGTCGAACGCGAGCCGCACCGACGTCCGACCCGAGGCACGGACGGCGGCCACGGTGAGATCGGCCAACCGCCCGAGGTCCGTCCCGCGCAGCCCCGGGTCACCGCCACCGGTGAGGACGACCTCGCCGGGAGCCCGACCCGTAGTCACCGTCGTCGTCAGCGGCAGGCCTGCGCCGAGGACGCCTAGTGCCGTGACGGCGGTGCCGAGCTTGGCCACCGAGGCGGGCAGCATCGGCGTCTGCGGCCGAAGCTCCCAGACCCGGCGTCCGGACGTCACGTCGACGACGGCTCCGCCGAGCCAGCGTGCCGTCAGCGGCCCGGCAGCCCGGGCGGTGAGCAGCGCCGCGATCCGCGCCTCGGCTGCCACGGTCTGCGCCGAGGGCAGTTCTGGGTCCGATGGCGACGGCGGCTCCGCAGGCGCCGGCTCGGTCGGCGGGGCGTCGGCGGGTGGGCTGGTCGGCGGCGCGTCGGTCGGCGGGGCGTCGGCGGGTGGGCCGGCCGTCGGGTCGACCGGCTGACCGACGAAGGCCACGACCGGGGCCGGCGGCGCCGGCGGCCCGAGCGGCTGCGGGTCGGCGGAGGCGGGGCCCGCGGCCAGCGCGAGCGTCACGGCGGCGACTCCCGCCGCAAGGCCGCGACCGACGACCCGGTTCCCTGCGCCCATGACTCCTCCTCCTGCTCGCGCCGTCACACCCAGCGCGACAGCGCGGTCACGGTACCGGGCGCCACGACCGTGAGTCCGCCATCGACGACGCGTACCGGCGCCACGGTCGACAGCGCCCGCCACCGCGTCACGTCAGGCTGCTCGACGACGACGGTGAACCCGGTCGCCGCCCACTCGGCGAGCCGCTCCGACGTCTGCCGGCCGGCCGCCAGCTGTGCCGCGTGACCGCTCGCGGCCGCCGCCTTGCCCAGGGGGAGGAACGGCTCGGGGCAGATGCTCACGACGACAGGGCCGCCCGGCACAGGATCGACACTGCGCAGGGCCTGCGGGTCCTCGGGCTCGGTGCCGGAGAGCTGCAGCCGGGCCACCTCGCGGGGCAGCGTGTCGAGCGCCATGGGGACCAGCGCCCGCACGCTCGCCGTCCCGCACGTCACGGTGCTGCCCGGCAGTGCCTGGACCGCGTGCCAGGCCGCTCCCCTGGCCCGGCGTGCGTGCTTGCGGATGCGGGCGGTGAGCCACCGGCGGGTGGCAGCCTCCCACTCCCCGCCGGGCAGCACGCGGGGGTCGGCGAGAAGGCTGACGACCGCGGCACCGGCCGCCTGGCACACGTCGGTGCGGGTCGACGGGGCCAGCCGCTCCAACCGCATGACGAGCTGCATCGCCCATGGCGACTCACCCTCGGGATCGGGGCGACCGGGCACCGCGAAGGGATAGCCGTCGGCGGCGGGTAACGCGACTCGAGGTGACGCCGGGTCCGCGGGTACGGCTGCCCCGGGCGACGCCGGACCGGTCCCCCGGTGCGCGTCGGTCATCGGCCCTCCCCAGTGCGCGGCGGCCGACGCTAGCACCGCACCCGCTCGACACCGTCCCGGCGGTGGGCGACGATCCGCTCATGCCCGCTGCCCTCGACCCGCTGCCCGGTGCCTCCACCTCTGCGACGACTGCGACGACTGCGACGACTGCGCCCGAGCGTGACGCCGCCGAGTGCGGGCGGGTCGGCGAGGCCCTCCTCGCCCTCTCCCCCGCTCTCGACGCCTTCGTCCGCTTCGACACCCCGGACCGCACGGTGCGCGAGCGTGACGTGTGGCTCCCGAGGCTCGACGTCGCCCTGCCGGACGCCGGTGCGGGGCTCGACACCGTCCTCGACGAGCTGGCGCTCGCCATCGACCAGGGCTGCCGGGTGAGCCACCCCGGCTTCTCCGGCTTCATCACGACAGGAGCCACCACCTCGGCCGTGGCGTCGGCGACCGCGGCGGCGGTCGCGGGTGGCCAGCGCTACCTGCTCCACGCGTTCAACACCCTCGAGACCGTCGGCCTGCGGTGGCTCGCCGAGGCGTGCGGCGTCCCGGCCGGCTGGGAGGGAGTCTTCTCCGGCGGCGGCTCGATCGCCAACCTCCTCGCCCTCGGTGCGGCGCGGCAGTGGACCTTCGAGCAGCGCGGGGTCGACGTCGCCCAGTCCGGCCTGCCGGCAGGCGTGCGCACGAGGGTCTACACCTCGACCGAGGCCCACCGCACGATCCACCGCTCCGGCGCGGTGCTCGGGCTCGGCCGAGACGCCGTCCGCGAGATCCCGACCGACTCCCGACAGCGCATCGACGTCCGTGCGCTCGACGCGGCGCTCACCGAGGACGCCGCCGAGGGGGTCGTGCCGCTGGCCGTCGTCGGCATCGCCGGGACGACGAACACCGGGGCGATCGACCCGCTCGACGACGTCGTCGAGGTCGCCCGGCGCCACGGCGCATGGGTCCATGTCGACGGCGCCTACGGGCTGCTCGCCGCCGCAGACCCCGACGTCCGGCCCCTCATGTCCGCGGTGGCCGACGCCGACTCCGCGATCGTCGACCCGCACAAGTGGCTCGCGACCGGCGTCGGCGTGGCGGCGACCTACGTCCGCCACGACGGCGTGCTCACGCGAGCGTTCGCCGAGGGCGATGCCGCCTACCTCGAGGGCTCGTTCTCCCTCGACCTCTCCGGTGTCGCCTCGCAGTTCGACTCCATGGGCACCCCGTGGGCAGACATGGGGGTCGAGCTGTCGGCCCCGCCGCGCGGCGTGCACGTGTGGGCGGTGCTGCGCGAGATCGGCCTCGACGGGCTGCGCGCCCGCATCGCCCGCGACAACGGCTACGCCCGCGAGGTGACGAGGCTCGCGACGGAGCACCCTCGGCTCGAGGCCCTCACCTTGCCCGACCTGTCCGTCGCCTGCTTCCGCTACCGCCCGCAGCGCGGGGTTGGCGACGGCCTCGACGCGCTCACCGGCCGCCTGCTCCAACGGCTGCGCCGGGAGACCCGCTTCGCCCCGAGCAGCACCGTCGTCGGCGGCGCGCTCGCCATCCGGCCCTGCTACATCAACCCCCGCACCACGCTCGACGACGTCCGCGGCCTGGTGGACGCCGTCGTCGGTCTGGGCGACGACGAGACGGCGCGCGCCTGATGACCCCGGCCACCGACGACTTCACCGCGGCCGAGATCGCCCTGGGCAGGGCATATCGCCGACGGGCGCGGGCCGCCTCGTGGACGGCGACGTCGCTGTCCGCAGCGACCGGCGTCGCGCTCGGCCTGACGCCGCGGGGCGCGAGGCTCATCCGCGCCGTACCGGGCCGGTGGGCCACGAGAGCGGCCGCAGGCGGGGTGCTCATGGCCGTCGCGCCGACCCTCGCGGCGCTGCCGGCCCAGGTGGCCCTCGAGCGGACGAGCCGCCGCTTCGGGACCTCGACGAGCACCTGGCGCTCGTGGGCCGACGACCGCCTGCGAGCGCTCGCCGTCGAGACCCTCGTCATCGGCGTCGCCGCGCCCGTGCCGGTCGCACTGGCCAGGCGACGGCCGCTGGAGTGGCGGCGGTCGGCGGCAGCACTGGGGGCAGGCGCCGCGGCCACGGGCTCCCTCCTCGCGCCGCTGCTGCTCGAGCCGGTCTTCCTGCGCTTCACGCCGATACCCCACGGGGAGCTGCGCAGCGATCTGCTCACCCTCGCCGTCCGGGCCGGGGTCCCTGTGGGTGATGTCCTCGTCGCCGACGCCTCCCGCCGGACGACGGCCCCCAACGCCTACGTCAGCGGGCTGGGGCCCACCCGGCGGGTCGTCGTCTACGACACCCTGCTGCGCAGCGACGGCCCGGCGGACGGCGACGGCGACGCGGCCGGCGCCACGGCGGCACCGTCCCGAGAGCGCCTCGTCCGGGCCGTCGTCGCCCACGAGCTCGGTCACGCAGCGCGCCACGACGTCGCCCGCGGGACCGTCGTCGGCGCGGCGGTCACCGCGGCCGTGCTGCTCGCCCTGGGCCGAGCGCTCGAGGTGCCACGACTACGCAAGGCAGCGGACGTCTCCGGCGCCGGCGACCCGGCGGCGGTGCCGCTGCTCATCACGGTCGGCTCGATCCTCGGCGCCGCGCTGGGGCCCCTCGCCGCGGCCCTGAGCCGACGCACCGAGGCCCGCGCCGACACGTTCTCCCTCGACCTCACCCGCGACCCCGAGAGCGTCGTGGCCCTGCACCGCGTCCTGGCGCTCGAGGCTCTCGCCGACGTCGACCCACCGCGCTGGCTCCACCTGCTCACCGGGTCGCACCCCACGACGCTTCAGCGCATCGCCGCCGCCCGGGCCTGGGCGCACGGGCATGGGCTGCCTCGCCCAGACGGGCTCGCGCCCACGGCCTGACCGGGACGGCCGCAAACACGTGGAAGACCCCCACAACGCGCAGCGCACCGTTATCCTTCGGTCACCTGCGGCGACCACGCGCTGCGCCAACGCGCCCGGGCGGCCACGAGGAGGCGCTGTGCCCACCGGCGACGAGACGCGGACTCCCCAAGGAGAGCCCGACGTCAGCCTGGCCACCGTGCGGCGGCTGTTCGACGTGAGCTCCGCCGTCCTGGCCCGTCAGTCGATCACCGAGGTGCTCCAGGGCGTCGCCGACGGGGTGACCTCGGCCCTGGGCTTTGCGGTCGCGGCGGTGAACCTGCGCCAGGACGACGGCAGCTTCGTCGTCGTGGCGGTCGCCGGTCCCCAGAGCGCCAAGGACACTCTGCTCGGCGCGGTCAGCTCGGCTCAGGACTTCGACGAGGAGTTCCTCCGGGCAGAGCCGTGGGGAGCCCTGTGCTTCGTCCCGCACGACCGCTGGGCAGATGATGTCGCGCCCGGGTGGGTGCCCGATCTGCCCGTGCCGTGCGACGACCCGGACGCCTGGCACCCCCTCGACGCACTGTTCGCCCCGCTCCGGGCGCCTGACGGCACCCTCGTCGCGGTGCTCTCGGTGGACGTGCCCGAAGGTGGCCGGCGCCCAGGACCCGCCGCCCGCGAGCTGCTCGAGATGTTCGCTGCCCAGGCGAACATCGCGGTCAACTCGGCGCGGGTCCTGGCAAGGCTGCGCGAGGAGACCGCCCGTGCGCAGGCCAGCGACGCTGCCTTCCGGCTGGCGTTCGAGCGTTCGGACACGGGCATGGCGCTCATCTCCCGGAGCGAGGGCAGCGCCGGCGTCTTCCGCGAGGTCAACAATGCCCTGTGCCGGATCAGCGGCTACTCGCGCGAGGTCCTCCTGGGCAGCTCCGTCGTGGACTACGCGGGGCCCGAGGACGCCGCCGCTGGCCGCAGCGCGCTGTCGAGGCTCGGGCGCGAGGTCATGGCGTACCGGGCGGAGCGAACCTTCCGTCACGCTGACGGTCACCACCTGCACGTCGCCATCGACGTCACCGTCGTCGACCACGACGGCGAGCCGTGCGTCATGGTCTCTGTCGAGGACGTGACCGACCGCAAGCGCACCGAGGCCCGCCTGACCCACGACGCCTTCCACGACGACCTCACGGGGCTGGCGAACCGGCGGCTGCTGCTCCAGCGGCTCGACATGGCGCTCGCGCGCGCCAGCCACAGCGGCCGTCAAGGCGCGGTGCTCTTCCTCGACATCGACGACTTCAAGGGGGTCAACGACGCCCACGGCCATGACATCGGCGACGCCGTCCTCGTCTTCGTCGCCGAGCGGCTCGCATCCGTCGTGCGTGGACGCGACACCGTCGCCCGCCTCGGCGGCGACGAGTTCGTCGTGCTCGCCGAGGACATCCTTTCCGAGGACCTCGAGGCCATGCGGGAACGGATGGTGTCCGGCACCGAGATGCTCGTGCCCGGCACCGGCGTGCGGATCAGGCTGAGCATGGGGGCCGCGACCTTCGGCGCCGGCGCGAGCGCCCGCGAGACGCTGCGCGAGGCAGACCTCGCCATGTACGAGTCCAAGCGGGCCCGCGGGCGGCGCTGACTGCGCGATCCCCCCGGACAGCACTGCGCCCCGCCGGCAGGAGCAGGCGGGGCGCAGGCGTCGTGCGGCCTAGCCCTTGAGGCCACCGGCGAGCAGGCCTCGGACGAAGTACCGCTGCAGCGACAAGAAGATCGCCACCGGCACGATGATCGAGACGAAGGCACCGGCGGAGAGCAGGTGCCAGGCCGTTCCCCGGGTACCGCTGAGGTTGGCCAGCGCGACCGTCAGGGGGGCGACGCTCGACCCACCTCCGGCGAAGGTCAGGGCGACGAGGAGGTCGTTCCAGACCCAGAGGAACTGGAAGATGCCGAACGCGGCGAGAGCCGGGCGCAGCAACGGCATGAGCACCTTGAAGAAGATCTGCACGTGCCCGGCGCCGTCGACCCGCGCTGCCTCGAGGAGCTCCTTGGGGATCTCCTTCATGAAGTTGTGCAAGAGGAAGATCGCCAAGGGTAGAGCGAAGATCGAGTGGGACAGCCAGATCGTCCAGAATGTCCCGGAGAGCCCCGCCTTGACGTAGAGCTTGAGGAGCGGGAGCAGGGTGATCTGGATCGGGACGATCTGCAGGGCGAAGACCGCCACGAACAGGACGTTGCGGCCCTTGAAGTCGATCCAGGCGAACGCGTACGCCGCCAACGAGGCGAGGCACAGCGGGATGATGACCGCCGGGATCGTGATGACGAACGAGTTGACGAAGTAGTCACCGAGCCCGGCGCCGCCCCGTGTTGAGAGCACGCTGCGGTAGTTCTCCAGCGTGACCTGCGGGTCGGAGAAGAACGTCCACCACCCGGTGGTCTTGATCTTCAGCTCGGGCCGGATCGACGAGATCGCCAGCCCGAAGGTCGGCAGGGTCCACAGGACGGCGATCACCACGGCGGCGAACGACGCCCACGGGGAGGTGAGCTTGCGTTTGGCGTTGCCCGCGGCGACCGCGATCGGACCGATCGCTGGGGTGGTCGTCATCCCCACAGGGACGGCGGGGGTGTCGCTCGCGGTAGTCACCGTGCCTCCGAAGCGCGCATCTGGCGGACGTTGTAGTACACGATCGGGACGACGAGGACGAAGAGCAGCACGGCCAGTGCCGCCCCGAGCCCTTGGTTGTCCGCCCGGAAGCTCTGACTGTAGAACTCGTTGGCCACGACGCTCGTGTTGAACTGGCCACCGGTCATCGTGCGGACGATGTCGAAGACCTTGAGCGTCCCGATCGCGATCGTCGTGAGGACGACGACGACGGCCGGCCGGATGCTCGGCAGCGTGACGAAGCGGAACATCCCCAGTCGGCCGACCCCGTCGAGCCGGGCTGCCTCGATGATGTCCTCCGGGATGGCCTTGATGGCAGCCGAGAGGATCGTCATCGCGTAGCCGGACTGGATCCAGATCATGACGATGACGAGGAACAGCGTGTTGGCCGGGTCGTTGATGAGCCACTGCTGGGGGGACCCGCCGAGCCAGACGACGATCTGGTTGAGCAGACCGATCTGCTGGACTCCCGCCTGGTCGGGCCGGAACTCGTAGACGAACTTCCAGATGATCGAGGCGCCGACGAAGGAGATCGCCATCGGCAGGAAGATGAGCGCCTTGGCGAAGGACTCCATCCGCGCCCGGTCGACGAGGATCGCGTAGATGAGCCCCACGCCTGTCGCGACGAACGGGGTGATGAGGACCCAGATCACGGTGTTGCGCAGGACGGTGATCTGGTCGGACGACGTGAAGATCGTCTGGTAGTTGTCCAGGCCGATGAACTTCGAGCCGGCACCGTCGAAGAACGACTGGAAGATCGTCCGGATGCCGGGATAGATGAGGCCGACCGACAGCATGATCACCGTCGGTGCGAGGAATGCCAGGGCGACGACCTTGTCGCCGCGCCGTCCGTTGAACCGGCCGGCGATGAACAGCATGATGCCGACGACGGCGACGAACATGCCGATCGCCACGAGCATCAGCAGGAACTTCTCACCATTGTTCACGAGGGACCGCTCACCTCCCTAGGTGCGGCAGAGCCGGTCGGCGCGCTGTACGCGCCCCGACCGGCCCTGCCGGCAGATCAATGGGTCTGCGAGGTCAGCCCTTCGGCCACGCAGCTTCGATCTTGTCGACGGTGTTCTTGGTGCTCTGGCCGGTGATCCACGAGGTCGCCTGCTTCCAGAACGCGTCAGAACCGACGGCTGCAGGCATCATGTCGGATCCGTCGAAGCGGAACTGCGCCTTCGGGTCCTGGAGGATGCTCGCGGCGAGCTTGTCGATCGGGCTCTGGAGCTTGGTGACGTCGAGACCCTTGTTGGCGCTGATCCAGCCGCCCGCGGGCGAGGCCGCGACCTTGTTGTTCGCCCAGAGATCGGTCGAGAGGTAGGTCTGGAAGGCCTTGACCTCGGGACGGTCGGCGAAGGCGACGACGAACTCGCCACCACCGAGGACCGGCTTGGCGGACTCGTCCTTGCCCGGGAGGTAGAAGGCGTAGACGTCGCCGCCCTCAGCCACCTTGGTGCCCTCGGGGAAGTTCGCGGCGTAGAAGCTGGCCTGACGGTGCATGTAGCACTGGCCCTGGAGGATCGGCAGGCCGCCGTCCTGGAACGTCGTGCTGGCGATGGACTTGACGTCGCCGAGGCCGCCGTTGACGTACTTCGAGTTCTTCAGGTACGCGCCGACCGCGTCGAGAGCGGCGGTGGACTCAGGACCGTTGAACGGGATCTTGTGCGAGACCCACTGGTCGTAGACGTCCGGCCCGGAGAGCCGGAGCATGAAGTCCTCCATCCAGTCGGTGACCGGCCAGCCCGTGGCCTCGCCGGAGCCGATGCCCGCGCACCACGGCTTCTTGCCGGTGCCTGCGATCTTGTCGCTGAGGGCCTTGAGCTCGTCGAGGGTCTTCGGGACGGCGTAGTTACCGTCGGCGAACATCTTGGGCGAGTACCACACCAGCGACTTCACGCTGGCGCCGAGGGGCGCGCCGTAGAACGTGCCGCCGACGGTGGCGTAGCCCTTCCAGTCCTTGCCCCAGAACTTGTCGACGTTAGACGCTACGTCAGCCGGGGCTGCCTTGGCCTTGCCCGTGGCGACGAGCTGCTGGAGCAGGCCGGGCTGCGGGACGATCGCGAGGTCGGGCGGGTTGCCGGCCTTGGCGCGGACGAGGATCTGGGTCTCGAAGGACTTGTCGCCCTCGTACTTGATCGTGGCGCCCGTGCACTTCTCGAAGGGCTTGTAGGAGTCCATGTGGGGGACGTCCTCAGGCGTGACGATGCCCGTGTAGATCGTGACCGTCTTGCCCTTGAGGTCGCCGTAGGCCTTGTAGGCGTCGCACTCGCCGCCGCCGGAGCCTCCGGACGCGGACGCGGACGCGCCGGCGCTGCTGCCGGAGCCGCTAGCCGTGCCGCCGCCGCTGGACGAGCCACCGCAGGCGGCTAGCAGCAGGCCCGCTGCCACGGCCGTGCCCGTGAGGGCGGCGCTGCGACGCTTGATGCGTGAGGTCATTCTGTCTCCCTTGCCGCTGTCGCAGGGGCGGCCAGGCAGCGCCTGTCGCGGTCCCGCGCGCGGGCCACCCCATCGGTGACCCCGGATGTAAACGCTGAGCATCGTTTCGCGACCGCCACCGCCTCGGCAAGGGGAATCGCCCAAGTAACCGGTCGGGAATGATAACGGTTTCGCAACACGCTCCTGAGAGCGCTCTCTTTGACTCACGGGAGGTCACGGTCCGGCGTCCTTCGTCGGTCGGACGGGACTCTTCCCGAGGGGACCGGAGCGGCCCGGGCGTGCTCGTCAGGAGCGTCGAGGGGCGGTGGAGCCCCGGACCGCCAGGCGTGTCGGCAGGAGCGCTGGCCCGGGCACGGGAGCGCCGGCCAGCATGTCGAGAAGGGCGACGGCGGCCACCTCGCCGATCTCGCGCACCGGCTGTGCCACCGTCGTGAGGTCGAGGATGTCGGACATGTCGTGGTCGTCGAAGCCCACGACCGAGACGTCCGCGCCGGGGCGCATGCCGTGCAGGCGCAGGGACCGGAGTGCGCCGAAGGCCATCTCGTCGGACATCGCGACGACGGCGGTCGGCGGGTTCAGACGGCCGAGCAGGTCGCTCATCGCCTGCTCACCGCCCTCGATGGTGAAGTGCCCTGGGGCCTCGATCGCGGGGTCCGCCGCGATCCCGGCGGTCTCGAGGGCCTCGACGAAGCCCGCGCGACGGGCGTTCTCGACGAGGAACGGCCGCCCGTGCTGGCGGCCGCTGATAAGGCCGATGCGCTCGTGTCCGAGGTTGATGAGGTGCTGGGTCGCCTGGCGCGCGCCCTTGGCGTCGTCGATCATCACGCTCGCTGCGCCGTCGAACCCTGCACCGATGACGCTGATCGGCACCTTGAGGTTGCGCACCGCCTGGACGTGGACGTCGTCCGGGGTCAGCGCGATGACGAGCACGCCGTCGGCGCGGCCCCGCAGCTTGCGGATCGGGGGTGAGCAGAGCTCGTCGTCCGGCTCACCGACGCTGAGGAGGATGAGGTCGAGGTCAGAGGCCCGCAGCACCTTCTCGACGCCGGAGAGCACCGTGGAGAAGTACCAGCGCGCGATGAACGGCGTGACGACGGCGATGCTGCCCGCGCGCCCGCTGGCCAGCCGGGACGCGGCCGGTGAGATGACGTAGTCGAGCCGCTCGGCGATACCGAGCACCCGCTCGCGCGTCTCGGGAGACACCCGCGAGAGCCCGCGCAGGGCCCGTGACACCGTGGCCGTCGAGACCCCTGCCTCGCGGGCGATGTCGTGCATGGTGACGACATCCGCCGAGCTGAGGCCCCCGTCCGGCCCGTCAGCGTGCCCCCGACCGTCGGCGGCACCGTGGCCGCCCGGGTCGCGGGTCGACTGGGCGCGGGACGGCGCGGTCGCGGGTGTGCGAGGTCGCCTCATCGACGGCTCTGCCTCTCGTCCACTCCGGCCTCCGGCGCGCCCTGCTGCTCGATGTAAACGTTATGCGCAGATGGCGTTCGGAGGACAACATGCCAGCAACCCTGCCCGGACGGCAACGACCTGGCCCCTCCGGCTCGTGGCGATCACGCCGTCGGACCGGGGGGGCTGGTACGCGTTTGCGCGAGCGGTCCCCCCAGCCTCGTCACGGGACGGCTCCGTCGTGCCAGGATCGGCGGCACGCCGCAGGCCCGTCGTCGAGAAGGGGAGCACATGCCCAACCACCCGCGCGCCGGGGAGCCCGCCGCACCGGAGGACCTCGTGGACGTCCCCCGGCTCGTCACCGCGTACTACAGCGGGCACCCCGACCCCTCCGAGCCGTCTCAGCGAGTCGCCTTCGGCACCTCCGGCCACCGAGGCTCG
>JBBQFP010000071.1:0-12526 GCA_038322045.1 Actinomycetes bacterium
CGTCGCCGTCGTCCGCCACCGGGAGATGACCGAGTCAGGGACGCCCGCAGCCCGCGCGAGGTCGCTGTTGGTGCGGAAACCCAGCCGGTCCATCCGCTCCCCCAGCCAGATCGACCAGGCCGTGGGGGCCGGGGACGTCACGCCCGCCATGGTAGGACGCCGCATGCCGCGCGGACCCCGGCGCGCCGCAGCAACTTCACGACCGGAGCCACCACCGGTTTGCCCGATCACCCGGGGGGATTGCGCTGACCACGGGACCAGGGATTGCATGGGGGGGACCGCAAGATGGTCGATCCCGACGGGGGTGGGGCAGGCGTGGAGCGCTCGAGCGGCAGCGGGGACGGAAGCAGCACCGGCGGTACCGGCAGCGATGGAGCCGGCAGCGACGGCGGAGCCGGTGGCGGCGGTCCGGGCGGGCTGCTCGCGAGCGAGGAGCAGGTCTACGCCTCGCGGGGTCTCGCCTCGCTCGTCGACGAGGCGACGGCGCAGCCCGGCCAGGACCCGGGGTGGGAGCACGCGCGCCAGGCGCTCGTGGCTGCGCTGGAGCAGGCGGAGCGGCTCGGGGCCGCGAACTGCCCGGGGCGGCTGGGGCGGCGGAACTGGTCGGCCCGGCTGCTCTGAGCGATCAGCCGTCCTCCTTGCGACGGCGCAGCCTCGGGTCCGGCGGCGGCATGACGGCGGTGATGAGCGCCGTGCTCCGGTAGTGGTCGACGAGCCCCCGTACGAGGGCGATCCCGGTCCCGAGGACGACGACGGCCAGCAGGTACTGGCCGAGGGCTGATGTCACGGACCCGCTGCCGAGGACGAACGCCCCGTACACCGTGCGCCAGGTGACGACGAGCGCCAGCAGCGGCGCGGGGAACTGGAAGATCTTCACTCGTCGTCCTCTCCGGCGAGGCGGGCGCAGAGCAGCCCGGCCCAGACGGCCGGGGTCGCGCGGCGGCGGTCGAGCAGGGCGACCGGGCGGCCCAGCGCGAGGACCGCGGCCGGGTCACGCGTCGAACCGGTGTCCTCGACGACCAGGGCGTCGACCCGGCCGAGCCGACTGAGCCAGTCGCCCACGTCGTCGGGCTTGCGGGTGGCGTCGACGACAGCCCAGCACGCTCTGGCCCCCAGGGCGGCGAGCATGGCACGGGCGCGGTCGGCCGCGCCGGTCGTGAACGCCGCGTCGACGACGACGACCGAGGGACGTCGCAGCGCCGCCATCCGCTCGCGGGCGCGCGACACCTCGTCGGCCGTCCGGAGCCGACGGGCGGCCGGGACCAGGGGCCGGTCGCCGGCCGGACCGATGACGAGCACGCTGCGCTCCTCGACGCCGATGCCGCGCGCCAACGACGTCGCCACCTCGAGGGCCGTGGCCCCAGGTCCGACGACGACGAGGACCTCGCCCGCGCCGGCAGGGGCCTTGGGGGCGGTCGGCAGAGCCCGGCGCAGCCCGGTGACGAGCGCGCGGTGGACGTCTCCGGCGCCGCCGCGGACGGCGAGCGGCACGAGGTGCGCCGGCAGGCCGAGGGCGAGCAGCGCCGCGACGACGCCGTCCTGCGCCGCCACGGCGGGGACGGCGGGGACGGCGGCCGGCGCGGCGTGCCGGGCGGCGGCGGGGACGGCGGGCGCGGCGTGCGGAGCGGCGGGCATCGCGGGGACGGGGGGCGCCGCGGCCGGCGAGTCCTCGCCCCTGCCGAGGCTCGCCATGACCTCGGCGAAGCGGGCGCCGCTCGTCGAGAGCACGGCCCCGACCTGCTCAGCGCGCTCGACGGAGCTGACGGCGTCGCTCAGCTCGAGCAGCGAGGTCGGCTCGCCTCCAGCAGGGATCGCGGCGTGCAGCACGGCTGGCACGGCACCTGGCGCGACGGCGGCCGTCGGGGCTGGCGCGGCCGGGACGTCGTCGTCCGTCAGCTCGATGCGCACCTCGTAGCGCTCGCGGGCGAAGAAGCCGGCGAAGCCCCCGCGGCGCACCTTCTCGGCGCCGACGATCCGCGCTGCCGAGCCGTGGGTGTCACGGACCCGGGTCAGCACCGTCTCGATGTCGGGTCCCTCAAGCAGCAGCTGCGTGGGCACGCGTCACCATCCCGATGGTCTCGATGTCGAGCTGTCCACCGAGCTCGGTGTAGGACAGCACAGGCAGCCGCGGCAGCGTCGAGCGCACGAGGCGGCTCAGGGCCGGGCGGATCTGGGGCGAGCAGGCGAGCACGGGGCTCTGCCCGCGCTGCTCAGCCTGCTCCGCGAGACGTCCGGCCGAGCTCAGCAGCTCATCGGCAACCGTCGCCTCGAGCAGCAGGTAGCTGCCGGTGTCGGAGGGACGCACCACCTCGAGCAGCTGCTGCTCGAGCGTGGGGTCGAGGGTGAGGACGTGCAGCGTGGGGGCCGCTCCGGAGCCAGGGCCCTGGTCGGCGTACGGGACGGCGATCGCCGCGCCGAGCGTCATCCGCGCGGCCTCGACGAGCCCCTCGGTGTCCGTTCCCTGCTTCGCGCGCTGCGAGAGCGCCTCGAAGATGCGGACGAGGTCCCGGACGGCGACGCCCTCGTCGAGCAGTGACTGGAGCACGCGCTGGATGTCGCCGAGGGTGAGCAACGCCGGCGTCAGCTCCTCGACAACGACGGGGTGGGTGCGCTTGACCATGTCGACGAGCAGCCGGACGTCCTCACGGCCGAGCAGCCGGCTGGCGTTGGTGCGGACGACCTCGGCGAGGTGCGTCGTGATGACCGAGGCCCGGTCGACGACGGTGGCGCCGGCCATCTCGGCCTGGTGGCGCAGCTCGAAGGGCACCCACGCGCCGGCGAGGCCGAAGACGGGCTCGCGGGTCGGCCTGCCGGGCAGGCCGCCGAGGTTGTCGCCGATGGCGAGGACGCAGTTGGGCGGGGACTCCCCGCGGGCGACCTCGACGCCGTGCACGCGGATCGAGTAGACCCCGGGCGGCAGGTCGAGGTTGTCACGGGTACGCACGAGGGGGATGACGATCCCGAGGTCGAGGGCCATCTTGCGGCGCAGCGCCCGCACCCGGTCGAGCAGGTCGCCACCCCCGGCCGGGTCGACGAGATCGACGAGGTCGTAGGCGACCTCGAGCTCGAGGGGATCCATCCGCATGTCGGCGACGAGCTGCTCCGGGGAGTCGGGCGACACCTTGTGCTTGTCGACGTCGTCCTCGAGCGCCTTGGCCTCGAGCTCCTCGGCCTTGGGCAGCCGGAACGCCGCCGTGAGCACCGCGCCCCCGACGACGAGGAAGGGCAGCTTGGGCAGCCCTGGGATGAGGAGCATCCCGAGGGCGGCGCTGCCACCGATCATGAGCGCCTTGCGCTGGGCGGAGAACTGGGCGAGGACGTCGCTGCCGAGGTCGCCCGTGGAGGTTGAGCGGGTGACGATGAGGCCGGTGGCGACGGAGAGCAGGAGCGCGGGGATCTGCGAGACGAGGCCGTCACCGATGGAGAGCAGGCTGTACGTCGAGACCGCCTCGCCGGCACTGAGTCCCCGCTGCATCATGCCGATGACGAAGCCGCCGACGAGGTTGATGATCGTGATGACGATCGCGGCGATGGCGTCGCCCTTGACGAACTTCGAGGAGCCGTCCATCGCACCGTAGAAGTCGGCTTCGGCGGAGACCTCCTGTCGACGAGAGCGCGCGGTGTCCTCGTCGATCAGGCCGGCGTTGAGGTCGGCGTCGATGGCCATCTGCTTGCCGGGCATGGCGTCGAGGGTGAACCGGGCACCCACCTCGGCGACGCGGCCGGCGCCGTTGGTGATGACGATGAACTGGATGACCAGGAGGATGAGGAAGATGACGATGCCGACGATGAGCGAGCCGCCGACGACGAAGTGACCGAACGCGTCGATCATGTTGCCGGCGAACCCGTGGAGCAGCACGAGGCGGGTCGCGCTGATGTTGAGCGCCAGCCGGAAGAGCGTCATGACGAGCAGGAGCGACGGGAAGATCGCGAAGTCGAGCGGGCGCGAGACGAACATCGAGATGAGCAGGACGAGCAGCGCCCCGGTGATGTTCAGGGCGATGAGCATGTCGAGGACGACGGCCGGCAGCGGCACGACCATCATGAGGACGATGCCGACGACCCCGACCGGCACCATGAGCTGGCTCGGACTGCTCTTGCGCACTGGCTCCCCGGCTCTTCGGTGGTGACCCGCCGAGTGCTCTCGCCTCGAGGGTCGAACCGGCCGCATCCTGGGCCGTGGGTGCCGTCCTGGCTCCCCCTCCATCGGCACAGCCGCCCCGCACCTTGAGCCCGCCCGCTCTCCCGCGCCGACCCGCGCACTCCCGCGCCCGGGGGGCGGCGGCGGCGGGGGGGCGGCGGCGGCAGGGGGGATCGCCCGCAGGGGCGGCGCGGAGCACGAGGGTCATCTCCGCAGGCCCGGTCCCCACCCGCACGGGGACGCCCCAGTCCTGCTGGTGGACGTGGCACGCGGCGAACTCCACCGAGGCGTCGTCGCACGAGGCCGCGCGCACCGACACGTGGAGCACGCCCTCGCCCGGACGCAGGACGACGTCACGCCGCAGGTCGGTCCCCGAGCCGCTCCCCGAGGCCAGGATCTCCGGCGGAGAGGCGCCCACGACGAGGTGCGTCGAGGGTCCGTACCGGTCGTCGAGCTGCTGCCCCGACGGCGGCGCGAAGACCACCTCGAGGGACACCGCTCCCGCGGCGAGGTCGGTCGGCGGGCGCTGGGTGCGCCGGGCGCCGCCGTCGACCCGTAGCGCCTCCTCGGGCAGCGGCACCCGCACGAGCCGGTGCGCCGCCGACTCGACGACGACGAGCCCGCCGTCAGCCACCACGAGGTCAGCCGGCTCGGCCAGCCCGGTGGCCAGCGTCGAGACCGTGCCCGACGCCTGGTCGAAGCGCCGGACGGCGCCGTTGTAGGTGTCGGCGACGGCCACCGAGCCGTCGGGAAGGACGGCGAGCCCAGCGGGTGCTGGAAGAGCGCGTCGGCGGCCGGACCGTCGACGTGGCCGAAGTCGAACAGCCCCTGACCCACGGCGGTGTGGACGACGCCGTTGCGCACCCGGCGCAGCGACGACGTCTCCGCGTCGACCAGCCAGAGCGTCTCGCCGTCGACGCCGCCGTCCGTCGCCAGCCCCGAGGTCTGCGCGAACGTCCCCGCTGCCCGGGCCGAAGGACCACAGCTGGTGGACGCCGGCGATCGCGACGACGACGCGCCCGGCGGACCAGGCGACGTCCCACGGCGAGGACAGGTCGCGCAGCGCCGACGTCGGCTCGGGAGGGGCGACGTAGGGGCCGGAGCCGCGACGCAGCGTCCCCTTCGCGGAGTGGTCGGTCTCGCTCCCCGCGGGTCGGTCAACGCAGCGCCCGCGGCACGAACTCGGTGTGGGTGGGACCGGTGTAGATCTGGCGCGGCCGGTAGATCCGCGTGCTGTGGTCGTCGTGGATCTCTTTCCAGTTCGCGATCCACCCCGGCATCCGCCCGATGGCGAACATCACGGTGAACATGTCGAGGGGGATGCCGATCGCGCGCAGGATGATGCCGCTGTAGAAGTCGACGTTCGGGTAGAGCTTGCGCTCGACGAAGTAGGGGTCGCTCAGAGCGGCCTGCTCGAGCTCGCGGGCGATGTCGAGCAGCGGGTCGCTGATGTTCATCTGGGCCAGCATCGTGTCGGCCGCCTGCTTGAGGATCAGCGCGCGCGGGTCGAAGTTGCGGTACACCCGGTGGCCGAACCCCATGAGCTTGAGCCGCGTGTCCTTGGCCTTGACCCGCTTGACGTACTCCGTGACGTCCATGTCGGAGGCGCGCAGCTCCTCGAGCATCTGGATGACGGCGGTGTTCGCCCCGCCGTGCAGCGGCCCCCAGAGAGCGCAGACTCCCGCAGCGCAGCTGGCGAACATGTTGGCCTGGCTCGACGCCACCATGCGCACGGTGCTCGTCGAGCAGTTCTGCTCGTGGTCGGCGTGCAGGAGGAGGAAGAGGTTGAGGGCCCGGGTCACCTCAGGCGTCGGCACGTACTCCTTGTAGGGCAGCGAGAACATCATGTGGAGGAAGTTCTCGCCGTACTTGTAGTCGTACCTCGGGTACATGAGCGGCTCGCCGACCGAGGACTTGTAGCTCGCCGCGGCGATGGTGCGCACCTTGGACATGAGCCGTGCGGCTGACACCTCGACGTCGGCGTCGTCGCTGCCCGCGTCGGGCTCGTGCGAGCCCAACGCGTTGATCATCGCCGAAAGGATGGCCATGGGGTGCGCGTAGGGCGGGAACGCCTCGAAGTGCTTGCGCATCGTGTGGTGGAGCATGGAGTTCTCGGTGAGCAGGTCGCTGAACCGGTCCCGGTCAGCCTGCGTCGGCAGCTTGCCGAAGATCACCAGCCAGGCCGTCTCGACGAAGGAGCTGTTGGCGGCGAGGTCCTCGATGGCGACGCCGCGGTAGCGCAGGACGCCCTTCTCGCCGTCGATGTAGGTGATCGCCGATCGGCAGGAGCCGGTGTTGCCGTAGCCGTCGTCGAGGGTGATGTAGCCCGTCTTGTCGCGGAGGGCCTTGATGTCGATGGCGAGCTCGTGCTCGCTGCCCTCGACGACGGGCAGCTCGTAGGTCGAGCCGTCGAGCTCGAGGCGGGCGGTACGGCTCATCGTGTGCGCTCCTTCGTCCCAGGACGGCGAGGTCCATCACCGCGCCCTACGGTATTGCGTCCACGAACGCCGGCCGGTACCGCGTCCCGCGAACCGAGACCGCCCAGGCCGGGGAGGGCCTGGGCGGTCACGGGATGCGGGCGGGGTGGGACGGGTACCCCGTCCGCCTGGTCGGGGAGGTGCCGAGCGGGAGCGCCGGTCCTAGTACGAGAACCGGCCGACGAGCGCGGTGAGATCTTCTGACATCCGGGCGAGCTCCATGGTGGCTTGCTGGGTCTGGGCGATCCCCTCGGTCGTCACCTGGGCCGCCTGCGCGACCCCGGTGATGTTCGAGGCGATCTCGGTGACGCCGAGGGCCGCCTCGGTGACGTTGCGGCTCATCTCGCCGGTCGTCGCACTCTGCTCCTCGACCGCCGCGGCGATCGTCGTCTGATAGTCGTTGATGCTCGCGATCACTGCGGCGATCTCGCCGATCGCCGTGATGGCGCCCGTCGTGTCGTGCTGGATCGCCTCGACCCGGCGGGCGATGTCCTCGGTGGCCCGGGCCGTCTCCTGGGCGAGGTCCTTGACCTCGCTGGCCACGACGGCGAAGCCCTTGCCGGCCTCGCCGGCGCGAGCCGCCTCGATGGTGGCGTTGAGGGCGAGCAGGTTCGTCTGCTCGGCGATCGCCGTGATGACCTTGACCACGCTGCCGATCTCGGCCGAGGACTCCCCGAGCTGGCCGATCGCGACGTTGGTCGCCGCGACGGTATCGACGGCCTTGCCCGCAAGGCGCGCCGCCGAGCTCGCGTTGCCAGCGATGTCCGTGATCGACGCGCCCATCTCCTCGGCGCCGGAGGCGACCGTCTGGACGTTGCGCGAGATCTGCTCGGTGGCGGCGGAGACGACCTGGGCCTG
The DNA here is from genome assembly GCA_038322045.1 of Actinomycetes bacterium. Classification (GTDB taxonomy): domain Bacteria; phylum Actinomycetota; class Actinomycetes; order JBBQFP01; family JBBQFP01; genus JBBQFP01. The sequence goes on from JBBQFP010000071.1 coordinate 7,477, forward strand.
CGTCGAGGACTCCTCGGAGGAGGCCGCGATCTGGGTCGTGGCGGCCGACATCTGCGTGGTCGCCGTCGACAGCGAGGTCGCGGAGGCGTGGACGGTCGAGAGCACCTCGCGCAGGCTCGTCACGGCTCGGTCCAAGGCGCTCCCCATGCGACCCACCTCGTCGCGCGTGGTCAGCCCCACGGTGCGGGTGAGGTCGCCGTCAGCCAGCCCGTCGCAGACGTCCTTGACGCGGGCCAACGGGCGGACGACGCCCTTGGCCACGAGCGTGCCGATGGTCAGCGCGAGCGCGAGACCCGCCACCAGGACGACGATCACCAGGAGGCGGCTCGAGGAGTAGGCGCTCTGCGCAGCGTCTGCCGACTTCTTGGCATCGGCGACCTCGGCCGTCACGATGACGGCCATGGTGGCCAGGAACTCATTCATCACCGGGGAGACGTAGGTCGTGCGGGCCGACTCCCACTCCTTCATGTCGTTGGCCTTGCCCAGCGGGACGAGCTTCGTCCGGTTGAGGTCCACGTACTCTGCCCAGCGCGACTCCAGGCTGGCGATCTGCGCCGCCGAGGCGGCGGGGTTGCTCTGCTTGTAGGAGGCGAACGCGGCATCAACCGTGGCGATGTTCTTGTCAGCCGCAGCGAGCGCCTTCTGCATCGCCGCGTCGTCGACGCTGATCGCCTGGAGGGCGTAGTCCACCCGGGTCGACATCGCCGCCTCGCGGACGTCGGCGAGCTCCGAGATGCTCGCGACGTTGCTCGCGTAGATCTTCTGCGCGGCAGCGCTCGTCGAGCTGAGCGCGGTGAGCCCGAGGATGCCGACGAGGGCCGCCACCAGCACGGCGACACCCACCGACGTGAGGATCTTGACGTTGACACTGAGGTTGCCGAAGCGCAGCGCGCGGCTGCCGACGGTCGTGGGATCGGGCATGCTGGAGGCCTTCCTGGCGTGCGGCGCGCGTCTCGTCGTGCGCCTGACCCGAGAGATCTCGGCCGAGGGCGCCGTCGGCATGAGGCCCGAGAGGTCACCGAAACGACGGAAACCGGACGTACCGGGTCAGCCGGCCGGGGCCTGAGGGTCCGGAGGGCCCAGGTCACGCCCCGGCCGGCTGACCGCCCGGACCTCGCCCCCGGCCGGACGGCGTCAGGAGATCCAGCCCCGGCGCAGCCCGACCGCGACGATGGCCGCCCGGTCGCTCCTCCCGGCTTTGACGCCGAGCCGCTCGAGGTGACCCTTGACCGTGCTCAGCGCGATGCCGAGCGAGCCGGCGATCTCGAGGTTGCTCTGCCCCTCGGCCAGCAGCCCCAGGACGTCGCACTCCCGCGGCGTCAAGGGGTTGGCCATGCCTTCGATGACCCGGACGGCGTCCTCGAGGCTTCCCGCCCCGCCGTCGGCTCCCACCTCGGCGGGCAGCCCGGGCGAGGTGCGGACGGCGAGCCCCCCGAGGACGACGGGCACCCGTCCGACCTCGGCCTTGATCCGGCTGATCCCGCGGGCGATCTCGGCGCGCCGGCCGGCGTCGTGGAGCGAGAGCCCGACGACGTCGACCGCGGGCGCGAACTGCAGCGAGCCGACGTAGGGCCCGACCTCGGCCCACGGCAGCTCGCCCGGGCTGGACACCGCCCAGCCGCGCTCGGTGAGAACGTGCGCCAGCATGGCCATCCCGATCTGGTGGCGCTCTCCCGCACCGGCGACGAGGACGACGCGACCCCGAGGGGAGGCCGGGTCCGGGATTCCGGCGCGCAGCCGCTGGACGAGGCCGAGCACGGCCTCGGAGGTGACGTGCTCTTCGGCGACGGAGAGCTCCCCGGCCGCCCAACGCTCACCGAGCCGGTCGAGCAGCGGCTCGACGACCTCGCCGTAGAGCTCGACGCACGTCCGGCCGGTGGAGAGCCAGAGCATCGCGGCGTGGTGCGCGGCAGCGGCGTCGCCGTCGCGCAGCGCGTAGCGCACGACCTCGGCAGAGGCGTCGGCCCAAGCCCGGGAGCGCACGCCGTCGCGCAGCGGGGCGGTCACACGAGCTCCGCGAGGCGGCTGCGAAGGACCTTCCCCATGGAGTTGCGCGGGAGGTCGTCGACGACGTGCCAGCGCCGTGGTCGCTTGTAGGGAGAGACCCGCTCGCTGAGGAACGCCGAGAGCTCCTCGGGGTCCAGCGGCGGGGGCGCTGCCGAGGCCGGACCCGAGTGGCGCATCGGGACCACGAAGGCGGTGACGACCTCGCCCCACTCCTCGTCGGGCGCGCCGACGACGGCGGCGTCGAACACCGCGGGGTGCTCGCGAAGGGCGTCCTCGACCTCGCGGGGGTAGACGTTGTAGCCGCCGGTGATGATGAGGTCGCTGCGGCGTCCGACGAGCCGCAGGTATCCCGCGTCGTCCCACTCCCCGACGTCGCCGGTGCGGAACCAGCCGTCGTCGGTGAAGGGTTCCGCCTCGGGCCGCTCCCAGTAGCCGGCGAAGACGCTCGGCCCGATCACCTCGACCTCGCCGGTGCCCGCGGCCAGCCGTACGGAGACCCCCGGCAGCGCCATGCCCACCGTCCCCGGTCGGCGGACACCGTCGAGGGGGTTGGAGGTGAGCATCATCGTCTCGGTCATCCCGAACCGCTCGAGCACCCGCTGGCCGGACTCGACCCGGATGCGCTCCCAGAGGACGGGGCTCAACGGCGCCGAGCCCGAGACGCACAGCCGGAGCGGCTCGAGGTCGGCGAGCCGGCCGGCAGCCGCGATCTTCGAGTACATCGTCGGGACGCCGAAGAACAGGGTGGCGTCGTGCTGGGCGACGGCGTCGACGACCGCGCCGGCGTCGAAGCGCGGCAGGAGGACGGCGCTCGCCCCGGCGCTGAAGGTCCCGGTGAGGGCGACGCCGAGGCCGTGGATGTGGTGCAGCGGCAGGGCGAGGACGAGCCGGTCGGCCGTGGTCCACCCCCACGCGTCGATGAGCGCCTCGACCCCGGCGGAGAGGTTGGCGTGGCTGAGCACCGCGCCCTTGGGGCGGCCCGTCGTGCCCGACGTGAAGCCGATGAGCGCGGGGTCGTCGTCCTGAGCGGCGTCGAGGTTTGCATGGTGCACCTCGCGGACCGGCAGGTCCGGCGTCAGCGACCGCAGCCCAGGCAGCCGCAGGGGGTCGTCGAGGATGCCGAGCGCCGGGCGGACGTCGTCGGCGATCCCGGCGAGCTCGCGCGCCGTCGCCCCGCTGCCGGCCGGGACGACGACGAGCCCGAGGCGCAGCAGCGAGACGTAGGCGACGGCGAGGTCGGCCGAGGGCACCCCCGAGAGCAGGACCCGGTCGCCGGGGCGGAGCCCGAGCCAGGCGATCCGGTTCGCGGCGTCCTGCGAGCGGCGCAGGAGGTCGTCGCCGTCGAGCCACCGGGTGAGCGCCGTCCACAGGACCGGCTGGGACGGGTGTGCGGACCAGCGGGCGCGCCACGCTGCGGTCAGGCTGCTCACGCCGGTCATCGTGCCGTACTGCGGGCCCGGGGGGCAGTGCCCCCGCGGCGCGCCGCCGGGTCAGGCGCGGACGAGGCTGAGCACCGTCCACGACACCGGCGGGAGCGCCACCTGCAGGCTCGTCCCGTCGAGGACCGCGCCGGTGCCCGCGCGAGGGGTTACCCGGTCGGGCGCCTCGGCCGTGTTCGTCGCCGAGAGGTCGTCGTCGGCGAGGACGAGGTGCTCGGCCAGCCGGAGCCCCTCGAAGGCGCGCAGGTCGAGGTCGACGACGGTGCCGCCGGTCTCGTTGCGGTTGACGAGGAAGAGGGCGAGCGCCCCCGTCTCGGCGTCCCACGTGGCTGCGCAGTCGACGAGCGCGACGTCGTCGAAGGCCGTCGTGCTGTGCCGCGGGGCGTCGAGGGCGACCTGCAGGGCCTGCCCCCGGGCGAGCCGCGAGGCCTGCGCGAACGGATAGAAGATCGTCTGCCGCCACGCCGGGCCGCCGGGCTCGGTGCGGATCGGCGCGATGATGTTCGCGAGCTGCGCCTGGCACGCGACGCCCATCCGGTCCGCGTGGCGGATGAGGGAGATCAGGAACGATCCGACGACGACGGCGTCCGCGACGGAGTACTCCTCCTCGATGAGCCGCGGGTGCCGATCGAACTCGAGGGCCGTCTCGCCGGGGAACCGGCTCATGCTCCAGACGTTCCACTCGTCGAAGGACAGCTTGATCCGCTTCTTCGACCGCAGCCGCGCGGCCACGTGGTCGGCCGTGACGACGACCTCGTCGATGAACGCGTCCATGTCGAGGTTGCTCGCGAGGTAGTCGGCAAGGCTGCTGCCGGCCCGCTCGTAGTACGCGTGCAGCGAGATGTAGTCGACGACGTCGTAGGTCTGCTCGAGGACGGTCGACTCCCACGAGGCGAAGGTCGCCATCCCCCGGTTGCTGCTGCCGCAGGCGACGAGCTCGAGGGAGGTGTCGACGCGGCGCATGGCCTTCGCCGCCTCGGCCGCGAGCCGCCCGTACTCGTAGGCGGTCTTGTGCCCGATCTGCCAAGGGCCGTCCATCTCGTTGCCGAGGCACCAGAGCCGGACGCCGAAGGGGTCCGGCGCGCCGTTGGCGCGGCGCTGGTCGGAGAGCCGGGTGCCGCCGGGGTGGTTGGCGTACTCGACGAGGTCAGCTGCCTCCTGCACCCCGCGGGTCCCGAGGTTGACGGCGAGCATCGGCTCGACCTGCGCCTGATCGGCCCAGGCCAGGAACTCGTGCAGACCGAACCGGTTGCTCTCCAGCGACCGCCAGGCGAGGTCGAGCCGCTCGGGGCGCTGCTCCACCGGGCCGACGCCGTCCTCCCAGCGGTAGCCGCTGACGAAGTTGCCGCCGGGGTAGCGGACGACGCTCACGCCCATCTCCCGCGTGAGGTCGAGGACGTCTTGCCGGAAGCCCTCCTCGGTGGCCGTGCCGTGGCCCGGCTCGAACACCCCGGTGTAGACGCAGCGGCCCATGTGCTCGACGAAGGAGCCGAAGAGGCGCCGCTCCACCGGCGCGATCGCGAAGTCGGCGTCGAGGACGAGGCGGCAGGTGCTCATGGGCGCTCCGGGGAGGAGGGTCGATCGTCAGGGTCGCGAGCGGGCCC
>JBBQFP010000072.1:0-12513 GCA_038322045.1 Actinomycetes bacterium
GATGGTCACCGTCTTGGTCTTCGTGCCGGTCGCGGGTACGGCGACCCGGCCCGCGTAGACCCAGGCCGTGCCGGTCCAGCGCTGGATGGTCATCGTGACCGGCTTGGTGGTGCGGACCGCAACCTGGATGGAGCGGATCCCGCTGGACATGACCACGACGGGGCGGGTCGCCGGACCTGGTGTGACGGTCGGCTTGGGCGACGGGGTGGTGCCCACGACGATCGTCACCGGCGGGGTCGGCTTGGGGGCCGGGGCGCCGGGGACACCAGGGACGTTCGGGGAGCCGGGGGCGGCGTCGAACGTGGGCTTCGTCGGGGAGTCTGGGGAGGTCGGGCGGCTGCTCGGGTGCTCGGCGATCCACTGCGCGGAGAACTGGAACGGCGCCCACACGCCGGTGAAGGCGAACGCGTCTACGGCCTGCTGGCCGCCGGGCACGTTGCGGACCAGCCACATCTCATCCCCGGCATGGGGAGAGGTGGTCGCTATCCCGCCCCAGGTGATCTTTCCGGTGGAGGTGTTGACGGCGCACCTGTACTGGGTCCAGTTCGGGGTGGAGCCGTACTGCAAGAGACAGAACGTGGGGGTGGTGGCCGCCTGGGCTGGGGTGGCGGCCAGCGGGGTGGCGGCGAGGGCGACGGCCAGTGGGGCGGCGGCGAGCAGCCGGGGTAGGCGGCGGCGGTTCCCACTCGTGGGTGCGGGGGTGTGTGTCATGGGGTGCCCTCTTGTCAGGTACAGCGACGGGTGTCACTCGTTGTAATGGCTCTGCTACCTGCAGTATGCGCCTCTGGGTGTGACGGCTGTATCCGCCGATCGGAGGGGTCGGGAAGAAGTTCTCCTCCGCGGTCGCGGCGGTCACGACTCTCACCCTTGCCCGTGGCCAGGCTGCACCCGGTGCCGCCGCGGCGCTTGATCGCCGAAGCGCTCGTCGAGCGGTTCCGCCGACTGCCTCCGGTCGACCCGCGCTGCTGCGCGCCGACCGAAGCCGTCGACCAGACCCTGTGACGAGACCCGGCCGGTGGGACGGGCGAAAAGCGCGGTTCGCCCCTGTCGCGCGCCTCCGTCGACCAAAACCCTTGCCAGGTCGTTCGGCCCTTGACATCCTCGGTCGCCATGACGACCGTCACCCAGGCTGGTCGTGACGCGGACCCCGGCACCGACCGGGATCCGTCGACGGCGTGCCTGCGGGTCAACGTGCTCGGCGAGGTGACGGCGACGCTCGACGACGCCGACCTCCCGCTAGGCGGACGTCGGCAGCGGGCCGTGCTGGCCCTGCTCGTGCTGGCCCGCGGCGAGGTGGTGCCCAGCGAGGTGATCGCCGACGCGCTGTGGCCAGGCGCGCCCGCTGCCGACGTCTCGACGACGCTGCACTCCTCCATCGGTGGTGCTGGGCGAGGCGCTGCCCACCTGAGCCCGCTCACCCACCGGGGGTGACGCCCGTGGGCCCGGTTCGGGAGAGGATCGGCCTCGTCGCGGTGAGCGCTCGGGCCCCGTCCCGGGGCCGCTCGGCCTCGTCCCGGGGCGCGCCTGGGCCGAAGGAGGAGCAGTGGTCACGTCGTCCGGCCGGGCGGGGCGCGGGCGTGCCGTCGGTGCGGTGGCGCTGCTCGTCGTCGGCTGCCTGCTCGCCATGGTCTCCGTCGTCGCCGTGTGGGGGCGCACCCAGATCCTCGACACCGACCGCTACGTACGGACCGTCGCGCCGCTGGCCGACGACCCGCTCGTGCAGGACGAGGTCGCGGCCAAGGTCGCCGACGTCGTCAACGAGCGGCTCGACGCCGCACGGCTTGCGGCCGAGGCCCTCCCCGAGCGGGCGCAGTTCCTCGCCGGGCCGCTGGCGGAGGGTGCGAGCCGGCTCGTCGAGCGGGTCGCCACCGAGGTCACCCACAGCGCCGCGTTCCCGCAGCTGTGGTCGGTGATGAACCGTGCCGCGCACCCGCAGGTCGTCGCCGTCCTCACCGGTCGTGAGGTGGCGGGCGTGAGCATCGACCCCGAGAACCGGCTCCTGCTCGACCTGCGGCCCGTCCTCGACGCCGTCCAGCAACGGCTCGGGCCCGCGGGGCTCGTCCTCGTCTCGGCGATCCCCCCGAGGGCGGGCATCGTCGCGATCGCCAAGGTCCAGGGGGTCGACCAGGCCCGGACCGTCATCCGCTGGCTCGAGCGCGCCGCCACCTGGCTGCCCCTGCTCGCGCTGCTGTGCCTGGCCGGGGCGGTCCTCCTGTGGAGGGACCGGAGGCGCATGGTTCTCGCCGTCGGCGTGGGGCTCGTGGCTGCCATGGCGCTGCTGCGGCTCGGGCTCGTCGTCGGCCGTTCGGTGGCGGTGAGCAGCACGCCGCCGGACGTGCTCAGCGATCCCGCCATCGGCGCTGTCTTCGACACCGTGGCGAGCTACCTGCGGCGGGGCGCGAGCGCCGTCGCCGTCGCTGGTCTCGTGCTCGCTGTGCTCGCGGCGCTCGCGAGCCCCACCGGACGGGCCCGCACGCTGCGCGACGCCGTCGCCCGGGGTCGTGACCGAGCCCAGTCGACCACCTGACCGTCCTGACTGGTGATGGACCGACGGCCCACCCTGGGTCAGAGGTCGCTGGTGGCGGCGAGGCGGCCTGCCGCGATCTCGGCGACGAGGTGCGCGTGGTCGTCCACGGTGCGCTGGGCGTAGGCGGCGGCGAAGTCGGCGACGGCACGGTCGAAGGTGTCGTCGCTGCCGAGGTAGGCGGCGACGGCGGTGCGGTCGCCGGAGCGGGCGTGCGCGCGGGCGAGGGTCCAGCCGCACAGCCGTCCGTACCGTTCGAGTCCCGACGGGCGCAGCCGCATGACGTCGATGGAGGCCTTGCCGTCGCGGAGCTGGCGGACGTAGTAGTCCGTCGATGTCCCGTCGGGCCTCGCGGTGCTCTGCCAGCCGAGGAAGATGTCGCTGCTCGCCTGCATGAGCCGTTGCCCGGCGACGACGCGCTCGCCCTGGTGCGGCCACTGCGGCGACCTGAGCAGCGCCGCGATCATCGACGGGCCCGTCTCCTTGGCCTGGAGGAACAGCGGGTCACCCTCGTCGATGCCTTGGAGGAGCACGACCCAGGTGCGGGTGCCCACGCTGCTCACGCCGACGACCTTGCGGGCGAGGTCGACGACGCGGTACTGCGCGAAGAGGTGCCGGCGATCCGAGGACAAGCTGCCCCGGTAGCCCTCGAGCATCTCGTTCATCTGGTGCCTGACGTCCTCGGCTTCGGCCGCCCCGAAGAGGTCGTCGACCGTCATGAGCAGCGGGGGGTCGCTACGCAGCCGCTGCGTCCCGTCGCGGACGTCGACGAGCTTCGTCAGCGCCTGCAGGTGATCGCTCCGCCGTGCCCTCTCCAGCTGCTTGTGCACCGAGGCCACGGCGGCCGTCCCGATCTGGGCGGAGAGGTCGGCGACGAGCTCCTCGACGTCGGCCCGCGCGTACCAGACGGCCAGGTGCGGCTGCCGGGCGAAGTTGGCCATCGCCTGCCGGTAGGCCTCCACGGCAGCGCGGGCGATCGTGCGTCGCTGTCTGCGCTTGAGGCCCACGCTCAAGCCCACGACCTCGAGGCTCGTCGCGAGCCGCTTGACGTCCCACTCGAAGGGTCCGCGGCAGGTCTCGTCGAAGTCGTTGAGGTCGAAGACGAGCCGCCGCTCCGGGGAGGCGTACATGCCGAAGTTCCCCACGTGCGCGTCTCCGCACAGCTGGGTCTCGATGCCGCTCGTCGGGCTGTCGGCGAGGTCCGAGGCCATGACCGCGGCGGCGCCGCGGAGGAAGCCGAACGGGCTCGCGGCCATCCGGCCGTAGCGCAGGGGGACGAGCTCGGGCACCCGGGCCGGGTCCTGCCTGGCGAGGACCTCGAGCGCGTCCGTCCGCGCTCCGGTGAGGCCGAGCTCGGCGTGGCTCTCCAACGGTGGGGCGTCGGCGACGACGGCTCGTGGGTGCACGGGTGCATCGTGGCGCGCCGGGCGGGCGCCACGCCACCCTCGCCGGGTGAGAGGCGTCAGCCGCCGGGCGGCGAGCGCCCGTGCCGTGCGGCGGAGGGCCTCAGCGTCCGGACGGCGAGCGCCCCACCGCGTCGCACGGCTTGCTGGCGGCGAGAGCGGCGCGGCGGGCGCCCGCGCTGTCGCCCTCGCCGATGAGCTGTTCGATCGTGTCGTAGCCGTCGAGGCACGCCGTGAGGTCGGTGATCTGCTGGGACTGGGTCCCCTGGCTGCCCTTGAGGTCCTGGACCTGGGTCGTGGCTTGCGTCAGCCGGGCCGTCATCGCCTGGAGGTCCTTCTCCGTCTTGGCCAACGCGTCGGCGTCGGCCTTCGCCTGGGTCTGGACGACGGCCAACGCGGCCCGCGTGCGCTCGAGGTTCGCCTTCGTCGCGTCGAGGTCGCTGCGCGCCCGGAGGGTGACGAAGACCGCGGTCATGGCGACGAGCGCGAGGACGACGCAGAGCGCAGCCAGCGCCGCGAGCAGCCCGGTGCGCCGCGGTGCGACGGCGGCGGTCGGGTAGACCGGCTGCTGGTCGGTGCTCCAGCTCATGGCGTCTCCTCGCTGGTCGGGACGGCGCTCGGTCCCAGGCTCGGGACGACGCCGGGCACCTCGCCGCCGGGGTCGGGTGTCGAGGTCGCGCCCACGCCCAGCGGGCACCGGTCGACGTCGCCGTCCTTGAGGCCCTCGGCGAAGGCACTGAGCCGCTCGGTCGACGTGCCGTGGTGGCCAGGGTCTTCGACGAAGGTGTCGCCGGCGTCGTGGAGGGAGTCGAGGGCTGCGCCGACGCTGCCGTGGAGGTCGCCGGTGCGGAACCGGTAGTTGGCCCACACGCCGGCGAAGCAGTCGGCCTGGAGCTCCGTCGGCATCGCAGAGACGCCGTGCTTGACCCCGAGCGCTTGCTGGACGGCGTGGCCGACCTCGTGGGTCACGACGGCGGCGACGGCGAGGTCGCCACCGCGCCGCACCGGTGGGCGGTGTTCCTCGTCTGCCGGCTCCCCGACGTGGAGGAGCCACACCTCGGTGCGCAGCCACGGGAGGCTGAGGTACACGCCGTTGTCGTCGGGGCAGTAGAACGCCGGGATGGCCGACGGGTCCTCCGCGGGGTCGCCGGCCAGGCCGCCGCGGCACGCGCTCTGGACCAGCTGCCGGGCACCGACGGGGTGGCTCTTCGGCACCTTCCACCGCAGCCCGCGCTGCTCAAGCAGGAGGGTCCACACGTGGTTGGCGTCGCGCAGGATCGCCGACACGTAGCGCGCGAGGGTCGGGTCCTCGCCGACCGGCCCGTAGGCGGGACTCGTCAGGCGGCTGAAGGTCGGGGTGGGGACCGGAGTGGCCGGCGAGGACCCTACCGGCGGCGCTACCGACGGGGAAGTCGTGTGCGCGAGGGTGACGACGGGCGCAGCGGTGTCGGCGCTCGTGCACGCCGTCGTCGTGGCGAGCAGGGCCAGGGCCCCGCCCACGGCGAGCGCACCCCTCGCAGATCTCATGGCACTTCCCCCCGAAAGGCCGGTGATCACTCTCGCGAGGCAGTCAAGCACACGGCGAAGCAGCAGACAGCCTCCGGGGTCTGATCAGGCGGGCTGCCGCCGCCGGGGCAGCCGCGACCCGCCGCCGTCCTCGCCGCGGCGGACCGTCGGCAGCAGCCGGCCCACCGTCGGGGCGTAGTCGGCGTACTCGGGGAACCGCTGGGCGAGGTGGCGCTCCTCGAGCCCGGTCTTGACCCGCAGCACGACGACGAGGCCCGCGAAGGCAGCCAGCGCCCGGCGGTCGCGCGAGGCAGCGGCGCGCGTGCCGCTCGCGAGCAGCACGCCGGAGTAGATCGGGTGTCGGACGAGGCGGTAGAGCCCACCGGTCTGCAGCCGGGCGTGCTGGTTCGGCAGCGGCGAGGCGGTCAGGCCGGAGCCGAGACCCGCACCGGCGACGGCGGCGACGGCTGCCCCGGACGCCTGCCCCAGGGCGCTGGCGGCCCTCGCCCACCGGGGCGCCGCTGCGCTCCGCGGGCTTCGCGCCCTCGCGACGACGACGAGCAGGACGCCCTGAGCCACGACGAGGGCGCCTGCCGCGACCCGCGCGCCGACGCCGGGCTCGCTCGCGGGTGCGGCGGTCACGGCGGGTTCGGCGGTCGCGGCGGTCACGTCGAGTCCGCGGGAAGGACGTCGGGCATGGCAGGAGCATGCCGCTCCGTCGTCCGTGACGCACCTATCGACCCGGCGGAATCCTCCGAAGTGTTCGCCTCGTGGGGTGATTGTCGGCGCGTCGATCGGGCAGAAGGAGCCGGACGGCGACCGACGTCGCCGGCCATCGCTCCCGACGAGCGGCACCCCGCATCGTCGAAGCATCCTCGCATCATCATCGGAAGGACCTTCCTATGATCTCCACCGAGCACCTCGGCGGCCTCATCGGCTCGACCGCCTACGACAGCACCGGGCAGAAGATCGGCAGGATCGGTCAGGTCTTCCTCGACGACGAGACCGGCGGCCCCGAGTTCGCCACGGTCCACACCGGCATGTTTGCCACCAACGAGTCCTTCGTGCCGCTCGCGGATGCCAGCTACTCCGGCGATCGTCTCGACCTGCCGTTCACCAAGGACCGCATCAAGGACGCCCCGAACATCGACATCAACGCCGGTCACATCTCCGCGACCCAGGAGGACGAGCTCTACCGCTACTACGGCATGGGCTCCGGGATGACCGGTACGCAGACCGGCGTGACCGACGACCTGCGGGCCGAGGGCGACGGCGTTGGCGTGACCGACGACCTGCGGGCCGAGGGCGAGTCCCGCGAGGCCGGCCGCGCGCGCCTGCGCAAGTACGTCGTCACCGGGACCGAGGACGACGTCGTCGACGTCACCCGGGCCGACCGCGACCGCGTCAACTAGTCCGCGCGGCGCCGTCCGCCCGGCGCAACCGGAGAGCCGGACGGCAAAGTCTCTGCAAACCCCGAGCGCCGCCCCGTCACGGGGCGGCGCTCGTTGCCGGTGAGCGGGAACAAGGCACCGGACTGGATCGGTTGCCGTCCGCAGCGACGTCCGTCGATGCCCAGCGCCAGGTCCCACTCCGGCGACCCCTGCGCGCACCGACGTCCGTCGACTCGCAGGCACTCTCGACGAACGCACGCACCACGACAGCAAGGACACGCATGAGCCAGCTCGACGCGGGATCGACCGAACAGCCCTCCGGTCCGACGATGCCCGACCTCTCCCATCGTCAGATCCTCACGATCCTCACGGGGCTCATGCTCGGCATGTTCCTCGCGGCGCTGGACCAGACGATCGTCGCCTCGGCGATCCGCACCATCGGCGACGACCTGCACGGGCTGTCGATCCAGGCGTGGGTGACGACGGCGTACCTCATCACCTCGACGATCTCCACGCCGCTCTACGGGAAGCTCTCCGACATCTACGGACGCCGGCCGCTGTTCCTCATCGCCATCACGCTGTTCCTCATCGGCTCGGCCGCGAGCGCGTTCGCGACGTCGATGTACATGCTTGCCGCGTTCCGCGCCTTCCAGGGTCTCGGTGCCGGTGGTCTGTTCTCGCTGGCGCTGGCGATCATCGGTGACATCGTGCCGCCGCGGGAGCGCGCGAAGTACCAGGGCTACTTCCTCGCGGTCTTCGGGACGTCGAGCGTCCTCGGGCCCGTCGTCGGCGGGTTCTTCGCCGGACAGGACAGCATCTTCGGGCTCACCGGCTGGCGCTGGGTGTTCCTCGTCAACGTGCCGATCGGCTTCGCCGCGCTCTTCGTCGTCTTCCAGAAGCTCCACGTGCCGCACTTCCCGCGCAACCACCGCATCGACTGGTGGGGTGCCGCGGCGCTCTCCGTCGGCCTCGTGCCGCTGCTCATCGTCGCCGAGCAGGGCCGTGAGTGGGGCTGGGGCTCCGCCGGCGCGATCATCTGCTACGTCGTCGGGGCCCTCGGCGTGGCCGCCTTCATCGCCATCGAGGCGATGATGGGCGAGGAGGCGCTCATCCCCTTGCGGATGTTCCAGAACCGCACCTTCTCCATCACCGCCGTCGCCGGTGTCGTCACGGGCATGGGCATGTTCGGCGGCCTCGCAGCGCTCCCGCTCTACCTGCAGATCGTCCGTGGCGCGTCGCCGACGGAGTCGGGCCTGCTGCTGGTGCCCATGACCGCCGGCATCATGACCGGCGCGATCGTCGCCGGCCAGACCATCTCCCGCACCGGCCGCTACAAGGTCTTCCCGATCGTCGGCACGGCTCTCATGTTCGTCGCGATGGTGCTCCTGCACGGCATCGGCGTCGACACGCCGTTCTGGGAGACCGCCGTCTTCATGGTCATCTTCGGGCTCGGCCTCGGCAACGTCATGCAGCCGCTCACCCTGGCCGTGCAGAACGCCATGCCGGCGCGCGACATCGGCGTGGCGACGGCGTCGGCGACGTTCTTCCGTCAGATGGGTGGCACCGCAGGGACGGCGATCTTCCTGTCGATCCTGTTCTCGACGGCCCCGGCGAACATCGGCACGGCTTTCACCGACGCCGCGAAGACCCCGGCGTTCCAGTCCGCGATCGCTGACCCGGCGGTGACGTCGAACCCGGCGAACGCCCCGGTGCTCGCGATGATCAAGGGTGGGGGCGGCACGGGGTCGATCAACGACACGTCGTTCCTCGCCACGGTCGAGCCGGTGCTCGCGCGGCCGTTCAAGGTGGGCTTCTCGACGTCCATCGACCAGGTGTTCCTCACCGGCGCCGGCGTCATCGTCGTCGGGTTCCTCATCCTCCTGTTCCTGCCGGAGATCCACCTCCGCAGCCGCGAGGACATCAACCAGGAGCACCTCGCCGAGGTGTAGCGACGTCGGCGACGCGCTCAGCCTCGCGGACCCAGCCCGATCGACCCCGTGCTCAGCCGAGCGCGGGGTCGACGGCGATCTGCGGGCCGGTCGCCGCGCGGACGTCCTCGACGGTGACCCCGGGCGCGAGCTCGCGCAGGACGAGCCCCTCGGCGGTGACGTCGAGCACGGCAAGGTCGGTGATGATCCGGTGGACGACGCCGCGGCCGGTGTAGGGCAGCGAGCACTCGTCGACGATCTTGTGGGAGCCGTCCTTGGCGACGTGCTCCATCATGACGATGACCCGCTTGGCGCCGTGGACGAGGTCCATCGCGCCGCCCATCCCCTTGACCATCTTCCCGGGAATCATCCAGTTGGCGAGGTCGCCCGCAGCGGAGACCTGCATCGCACCGAGGACCGCGGCGTCGATCTTCCCGCCGCGGATCATGCCGAACGACAGCGCGGAGTCGAAGAAGGCCGACCCCGGCAAGATCGTCACGGTCTCCTTGCCGGCGTTGATGAGGTCGGGGTCCTCCTCGCCCTCGAACGGGTACGGACCGACGCCGAGGATCCCGTTCTCGCTCTGGAGGACGACGTGGACGCCGTCCGGCAGGTAGTTGGGGATGAGCGTCGGCAGGCCGATGCCGAGGTTGACGTACTGGCCGTCCTCGAGCTCGCGCGCGACGCGGGCGGCGAGCTCCTCGCGGGTGAGCGCCATCAGCCCGTCACCTCCTCGGAGCCGGCGCCGGATCCTGCACCGGGGTGCCGCCTCGTCGTCCGTCGTTCGATCCGCTTGGGCACGCCGGGTGGCACCTCGACCACGCGCTGGACGAAGACGCCCGGCAGGTGGATCTCGGCGGGGTCGAGCTCACCGGCCTCGACGACCTCCTCGGCCTCGGCGATGGTGAAGCGTCCGGCCATCGCGCACAGGGGGTTGAAGTTGCGGGCGCTCGCGGTGAAGACGAGGTTGCCGTGGCGGTCGGCCTTCGCGGCGTGGACGAGGCCGAAGTCGCAGGAGATGGCCTCCTCGAGCACGTAGGGCTTGCCGCCGAACTCGCGGACCTCCTTGGGCGGCGAGGCGACGGCGACGCTGCCGTCAGGGGAGTAGCGCCAGGGCAGGCCCCCCTCGGCGATCTGCGTGCCGACGCCGGTGGCGGTGTAGAAGGCGGGAACACCCGAGCCCCCCGCGCGCAGACGCTCGGCCAGCGTGCCCTGGGGCGTCAGCTCGACCTCGAGCTCGCCCTGGAGGTACTGCCGGGCGAACTCTTTGTTCTCACCGACGTAGGACGACGTCATCCGCGCGATCCGCCGGTCGGCGAGGAGGATGCCCAGCCCCCAGTCGTCGACACCGCAGTTGTTGGAGACGACCCGTAGGCCGTCGATCCCGGCGTCGTGCAGCGCGCGGATGAGCGTGCTGGGGATGCCGCAGAGCCCGAACCCGCCGACGGCGAGACTGGCCCCGGACGGGATGTCCGCGACGGCGTCGGCGGCGGACCTCACGAGCTTGTCCATCATGGGCCGCACCGTACCGGGAGCGGCCCGCTCCGTGTGGCCGGGTCAGCGGGTGCGCTGGTACCGGTGGGCGCCGGTGAGCTCGTCGGCGCCGTCGGGACGCAGCCGCACGACGACGCGACAGCCGGGGTCGCCGACGGCGATGCGCTCCTCGAGGAGCACCGAGACGCCCTGGTCGCTGTTGCGTGCGGCGATGCCCCCGAACACCGACGACGTCATGCGGCACAGCGACGGCGCCTGCTTGACGACGTCGCCGAACGGGCAGCGGGTGTTGCCGAGGACGACGCGCTCGTCGGTGGCCTCGATGACGAAGAAGCCGCCGTCGATGGCGTGCTTGAGCCGCACGTAGCACTGGCCGATCTCGGTCGGGCTCATCCGACCGACGATGCCGCGCGCGAGGCGGAACTCGTCCTCCATCTGGGCGCCGACGTCCGTGCCGACCTGGGCGACGGCGGCCTCGGCGGCGTCGGGCCCTTGCTGGAGCTCGATGGCGTAGGCAAGCTGGATGACCAGGGCCCGGAGGAACGACTCCCTGGCGAAGCCCCCCTCGGGCTGGGCCTCGCTGAGCAGCGGCAGCGCGCCGATCGAGCGGCGCGGCGGGTCCAGGCTGCGCGAGACCTTGCGGATCACGGGCAGGACGGCGGTGACGCGCATGCCTCCGTTGCTGCGCATCGACGCCTCGTGGGAGGTCGCCAGAGCCCTGATGAGGAACAGCCCGCGGCCGCCCTCGGCGAGGCCGTCGAGCGCGCCGTCGTCGTAGCGCACGGCGTCGGCAGTGGCGAGCATGGCGGGGTCGAAGCCGGGGCCGAGGTCGGAGACGGTGAGGCCCGGGTGCTCGTCCTCCCAGGTCAGCGACACCCACAGCGGGCCGCCCGCGTGCTCGGCCGCGTTGGCGACGAGCTCGGCGACGATGAGCTCGGGGTCCGCGGTGTCGGTGCCTGGCTCGGCGTGGCGGGCGAGGTAGGCGACGATCTCGTGGCGCAGGTCGCGGCCCGCCGCCACGTCGTCGGCGTGCAGGTACCAGTCCACGAAGGACATGGTTTCACCGTCGCTGCTTCGGCAAACGCGCAGACGCGGCTCAGGTCACGTGCCTCGCGACCCGCCGGTCACGCTCAGGGCGCGCGCGTCTCGTCAGGCGGCGCGCGCGTCTCGTTGCCCTGAGAGCCTTCTCACCGCGGCGGCGTAGGAGAGGTCCTCGACCTCGTCGATCCGGCGTCCGTCGAGCATGTTCTTCCCGAGCCGCTCGAGCAGCGCGCCGCCCGGCTCGAAGGTGAGGACGGTCATCCCGGCCCGGCGGAGCCGGCGCACCTCGGCCGCGAGGTAGCGGTGCCAGACGAGGCGCAGGCCGATGTCGAGCCGTGGGCGGGTCGAGCCGAGCTCCATGGACATCGGCGAGCTGACGACGACGGCGCGGTGGCCGGTGCCGAAGACGACGTCGGCGTTGGTCGGGGAGTGCACCCCGCCGTCGACGTAGGAGGTGGCGCCGATGCGGACCGGCTTGAAGTATCCGGGGATCGCGCACGAGGCGGCGACCGCGCTGCCGACGTCGGCCTGGGGTGCGTGCGGGTCGCCGAAGACGACGCGTCGCCCGGTCGCCCGGTCGACGGCCACGACGCGCAGGCCGTCGGGCCAGCCGCCGGAGAAGCGGCGCTTGAGCGGCTCGGAGAGGAAGGTCGTCGAGTGGCCGACGGGCGGGATGAGGCTGGAGATGACGACGCCGCCGCGCAGCTGCCAGGGGCGCAGGGCGGCCCCGGCAACAGCAGCCACGGCCGGGCTCCACCCCGACAGCGAGGCCCCGGCGTCGATGAGCCGTCCGGCGGTGCCGCGCAGACCGGCGGCGCGAGGGCCGGGGTGCTCGTCGTCCGGGGAGTCGTCGAGGTCGGGAACCGGCTCGGACGGCCCGGACGGCTCGGACGGCCCGGACGGCTCGGACGGCCCGGACGGCCCGGACGGACGTTGCAGCCGCGCCGGACGACGCAGCCCCGCCGCGACGAGCGACCCGGCTGAGGTGCCGACGATGAGGGGCGACTCCCGGGCGTCGAAGCCCGTCTCGTCGCGCAGCGCCCGCAGCACGCCTCGGTGGAACGCCTCTCCGGTGATGCCGCCGCCCCCGAGCACGAGGGCGGCGCGATGGAGGTCGGGGGCGTCCGTGGGGGCTGGCGGCACCTCGGGGGGTTACCCCGGGGGGCGTCGGGTGACACCCGGGGCACCGGGGCGGCGGGGCGCCGGGGTGGCGGGGCGCCGGGGTG
>JBBQFP010000073.1:0-12028 GCA_038322045.1 Actinomycetes bacterium
AAGGGCACCGGCGCCCTCATCACGCCCAACCTCGTCACCACCGGCGCGGTCGTCAGCTACACCGTCACGGCAGCGGGCAACGGCTACTCGTCGTTCAAGGTCGCGGTCACCGGCCCCGGTGGCGCGGGCGCGACAGCCACCGCCTCGGGCGGCGTCGACGCCGTCGCCATCTCCGACGGCGGCCTCGGCTACACCGCCCCCACGGTGGAGTTCGACCTCCCCGACGACCCCAACGGCACCGTGGCCACCGGCCACGTGCCCACCCTCGTCAAGGACAACGTCGACGGCCTCGACGCCGACGGCAAGGTGACCCAGGTCATCGTCGACAACCCGGGCTCGGGATACAGCACCGCACCCGGCGTGGCGATCCACAACGGGACGATCTACGACCCGGTCGCAGGCGCGACGCCGGCGACCGCCACGACGACGCTCAAGCTCCTCGCGGTCGACGTCGTCGAGATCGGCCGCTACTCCGGCGTACCCACGGTCACCGTCACCGACCCCGCCGGCTCAGGCACCGGCGCCACCGCCACGGCCACAGTCGACGTCGGGGCGATCCGCTCAGCCACCGTCAACGCGGCGGGCACCGGCTACATGACCTACGGGATGAAGAAGTTCCAGGACGAGCTACCGCTCACCTGCAACCCGGGCACGACCGGCACAGGCTGCTCGACAGAGGCCAACGCCAAGTTCATCCCGCTCGGCGTTCCGGACACCACGACATACGGCGGCGCCGACACCTACGAGATCGGCCTCATCCAGTACCGCACCCAGTTCTCTTCGAGCCTGCCCGAGGGCACGCTCGTCCGCGGGTACGTGCAACTGTCGACCGCGGCGGTCCCGGGCCAGCACGTGGCGCTGAACAACGAGCTGCTCAACGGCACGACGCAAGACACCGGCTTCTTCGGCGTCACCTCGCCGCAGTACCTCGGGCCGATCGTCGCCGCCACGAAGAACCGCCCGGTGCGGGTCATCTTCCGCAACCTGTTGCCCAAGGGCTCTGACGGCAACCTGTTCCTGCCTGTCGACAGCACGATGATGGGCTCGGGCATGGGGCCGATGGACATGATGGCGCCCACCAACGAGAAGTCGGTCATGGACGGCGTTCGCAACCCCACCTGCACCGACCCGGCGAAGTCGGACATGTGCGTCAAGGACAACCGGGCGGTGCTGCACCTGCACGGGGGCATGACGCCGTGGATCAGCGATGGCACGCCGCACCAGTGGATCACCCCCGCGGGTGAGGACACCACGTGGCCGCAGGGCGTCAGCGTCCGGAACGTGCCCGACATGGGAGCGTCAGGCTGCGACGCCAACAACGACGGCTGCCAGACGTACTTCTACACCAACCAGCAGAGCGCCCGGATGATGTGGGTGCACGACCACGCGCACGGCATCACCCGCCTCAACGTCTACGCCGGCGAGGCCATGGGCTACACGCTGACCGACGACACCGAGAAGGCGCTCGTCAGCGCCGGCACGATCCCGTCGAGCGACGAGACCATCCCGCTCATCGTCCAGGACAAGACCTTCACCCCGGGCGCCGAGCAGCTCGCGGCTCAGGACCCGACGTGGGACTCCGCCCGCTGGGGCACCAAGGGCAGCCTGTGGTACCACCACGTCTACATGCCGGCCCAGAACCCTGGTGACGCCTCTGGCATGAGCGGCTACGGCCGGTGGATGTACGGCCCGTGGTTCTGGCCGCCGGCGACCGACACGAAGTACGCCCCGATCGCCAACCCCTACTACGACGCCACGTGCGACCTGGACAAGCAGTCGACCTGGCAGTACCAGGAGGCGCCGTACTGCGAGCCGGAGCAGATCCCCGGCACGCCGAACATCTCGGCCGGCATGGAGCAGTTCAACGACACCCCGCTTGTCAACGGCGTGGCCTATCCCAAGACGACGGTGCAGCCCAAGACCTACCGGCTGCGCCTTCTCAACGCTGCAAACGACCGCTCGTTCAACTTCCAGTGGTACACCGCGGACCCCCTCCAAGGTGACGGCACGACCGAGGTGGCGCTCAAGCCCGCCGAGCTCGAGGCCGCGCAGACCGACCCGGTGGTCTTCCCGACCCCGGTGCTGGCCAACAACAACGCCGCCGGGCCGGACTGGATCCAGATCGCCAACGAGGGCGGCTTCCTGCCTGCTCCCGCGGTGATCGACGGCCAGCAGCCGACGACGTGGATCACTGATCCCACGCGGTTCGACGTCGGCAACGTCGACCAGCACTCGCTGGTCCTCGCCCCTGCCGAGCGGGCCGACGTGCTCGTCGACTTCTCGAAGTTCGCGGGCAAGACGCTCATCCTCTACAACGACGCGCCTGCGGCCTACCCGGCTCGCATCGCGTCGTACGACTACTACACCGGAGGCCCTGACCTGCGGCCCGTCGGCGCGCCTACGACGCTGCCGGGCTACGGCCCCAACACCCGCACCGTCATGCAGGTGAAGGTCGCAGCGGCCACCCCGGCCGCGGCGTTCAACCTCACCAAGCTGCGGACGGCGTTCCAGCACAAGGCGAACGGCACCGGCGTCTTCGAGTCGAGCCAGCACCCGATCATCGTCGGCCAGTCGCCCTACAACACCGCGTACGGCAGCACGTTCGCCTCGGCGAGCAACTGCAACGTGGCCGGATCGACCCTGACGAAGTGCGACGGCATCGTCCGCATCCACAACACCGGGTCGTTCTCGTTCAACACGCTCAGGAAACCGACGGCGAAGATGACCTTGCCGATGGAACCCAAGGCGATCCACGACGAGATGAACGCCTCGTCGTTCGACGAGTTCGGCAGGATGACGGCAAACCTCGGCATCGAGGCGAGCCCACCGACGCCGGGAGGGCAGAACATCACGCTCTACCCGTACGTCAACCCGCAGACCGAGCTCATCGACGGCACGAGCCTGCAGGCAGCAAACATCAAGGCGACGCCGATCTCCAGCGCCGCTGACGGGACGCAGATCTGGCGGTTCACCCACAACGGCGTGGACACGCACCCGATCCACTTCCACCTGTTCGACGTCCAGCTGCTCAACAGGGTCACCTGGGACGACATCGTCATCAAGCCCGAGGCCAACGAGCTCGGGTGGAAGGACACCGTCCGGATGAGCCCGCTTGAGGACACCATCGTCGCTCTGCGGCCGGTCGTCCCCGACGTGCCGTTCGAGGTGCCCAACTCCGTCAGGCCGCTGGACCCGTCGATGCCGCTCGGCTCGACGGCGATGTTCAACAACATCGACGTCAACGGCAACCCGACGGCTGCCATCACCAACCGCCTGGTGAACTTCGGGTGGGAGTACGTCTTCCACTGCCACCTCCTGTCCCACGAAGAGATGGACATGATGCGGCCCGTGTCGCTGGCTCTGCCCCCGCGTAAGCCGGACGGCCTGACGTTCGCCCTGACAGGTGCTGGCCCCGCAAAGACCATCGCTGTCAGCTGGAACGACAACTCCATCACCGAGACGTCGTTCGAGCTGCAGCGCAGCGTTGACGGCACGACGTGGACCAAGGTCGCGGCGCTCGACTCCCCGCTCGACGCGACCAACGACCACGGCGTTCGGACCCTCACCGATCCGAACGCTGACGGAAGCGCGGCGTACCGCTACCGCGTCATCGCGTACAACACCGTCGGCTACGGCGACGCGTTCCCCAGCATGACGGTGAAGTCGACGTCGGACCCGGTCGTCATGCCGGCCGTGCCGTCAGGGCTCGCTGTCAGTGGCATCACGACGAGCGCCGCGACGCTCACCTGGAACAGCTCCGACACGGCGGCGGCCCCGGTCGCCAGCTATACCCTGCAGCGGGCGACCGACGCGGCGTTCACCCTGAACGTCGTCGACGTCACCGTGCCGGGCGCCGGCGCTGCGCCGCTGACCTCCACCGACAGCACGCTGGCGGAGGGCACCGGCTACTACTTCCGGGTGCGGGCGATCTCGGGGACTGCGACCTCCGCGTGGAGCGGCGCCGTCCAGGCCAACACCCTGCTCGCGGCGCCCACCGGCCTCGCCGGGACGGCGACGACGACAGGCGCTGCCTCGGTCGCGCTGTCGTGGACCAACGCGTCGACGGCCAACGACGGGTACTCGGTGCAGCGCTCGGCTGACGCGGCCTTCACGGCGCCGACGACGATCGCGGTCACCGGTGCCTTGACGCTGGCCTACACCGACCCGGCGGTCACCCGCGGCAGCACGTTCTACTACCGGATCGCGGCGACCTCGACGGGCTACACCCCCGCCTCGGTCACCTGGTCGACCACGGCGACGGTCGTCGTGCCCAACCTCGTCGTCCCGGCAGCGCCCACCGGCGTGACCGCGACGTCGACACCGTCCGGCACGACGAGTGCCATCACGGTGGGGTGGACGAACCCGGTGGCCTACAGCGGCATCGAGCTGCAGCGCTCCACCGACAGCACCTTCGCCACCGGCGTCACGACGGTGCCGCTGGCAGGGACCGCCACGTCGTCCGTCAGCACCCCGCTGACGGCAGGCACGAGGTACTACTTCCGGGTGCGGGGCACGGCGGACACGGTTCCGTCGCTGTACTCAGCGGTGGTCAACGCGGTCGCGGCTCCTGCCGGGCCCGCGGTGACGACGCCGCCGAACGTCGTGTCGGCGACATCGACCCGCACGCTGTTCTTCTTCGACCTGCTGAGGATGAGCTGGACGGACCAGGCCAGCGAGACCGGCTACAGCGTGCAGTGGAGCACCAACAACGGCACGACGGTGACGGGGAGCAGGACGCTCGCCGCCAACACCACGAACTGGACGAGCGGCCTGCTCGCCCGGCAGGACTGGTACGTCCGGGTCGGCGCGACGAACGCGGCCGGTACGGCGTGGTCGGCGTGGCGTCTGCTGCCTCGGGCATGAGCAGGAGCTGCAGGAGCTCGTGATCCTGCGGCAGCCCCGAGGGCACGACAGGTAGGACGGCGGCGGCCGGTGGGAACTCCCCACCGGCCGTCGCCGCGTCTGTGCGCCTCAGACCGACGTCAGTCCGGCGACGTCAGTCCCGGGCGTCACTCGCCCGGCGGACCCGCCCAGCGAGCGAGCCGCAGGTCGACGCGCTCGGGGCCGCGCAGAGGCACGCCCTCTGCCCTCAGCCGCTCGAGTGCCTCGCCGTCGTGGCAGCTGGCGGGCCTGCCGTCGGCGCGCACGACCCGCCACCAGGCGACGCCGCCGCCCCAGAGGGCCATGACCTTCCCGACGCCGCGGGGACCACCACGGCCCACGAGCTCGGCGAGGTCGCCGTAGGTCGTGACGCTGCCCGGCGGCACCTGCTCGACGAGGCTGAGGACGGCCTCGGCCAACGGATTCGGCCCGAAGCGGCTCGCGCGGGCCTCGCGGCCCCCGTCCGGCGACTCGTCCGGCGACGTCACGGGCGCACCCTACGACGCGGCGCCTCCGGCGCAGCGCGCCGCGCCCGCCCGAGGGAGGCACTGCCCGGGCTCCGGGGTGGGACGATTCCCCCGTGACGACCCCGGCGCGCTCGGCGACCTCGGCTGAGGACGCGCCCGACGCCGTGTGGGTCACCGAGCCGCCGAGGCGACGCCGCCAGCCCATCGACGGCCTCCGGCTGGTCCTCGCGCTGACCGGAGTAGTCATCGTCCTCCTTGGCGCCGCGGTGGCGCACTCGACGGCTGCGGGTTTCCAGCAGGACATCAGGCAGGTCACCATCGAGGTGCCGCCCCTGCTGCGAACCCTGACGGCCCTCGTGCCGACGCTCGCCCTCCTGCTGCTGCCGGTCGCCGTCGTCGTCGACGTCGTCGTGCGCAAGCAGCCGTGGCGGGTCCTCGACGTCCTGCTCGCGACGGTGCTCGGAGGGCTCGGGGCCGTCGCCGTCAACGTGTGGATCGACCACCTCGCCCCGCGCGCGCTCGCCGACGCCGTCACCGTCTTCACCTCGGGGGGGCGGCAGCCCGCCACAGCGCCGTTCCTCGCCGGGGTGACCGCGCTGCTCACCGCCGCCGACCTGCGCGGCCGACGGACCGCGCAGGTGACCGCGTGGTCGGTCGTCGGCGCCGGCATCGGCACATCGCTGCTGTCCGGGGTCGGTACGGCGGTCGGCGCGATCGTCACGCTCCTCGTCGGCCGGGCCGGAGGGGTCGCCGTCCTCTACGCCCTCGGTCGACCCGCGAGCAGGCCCGGTGCCGCTCGGGTGATCGAGTCCCTCGCGCGCGGGGGGCTCGCCGTCAGCTCGCTGCGGCTCGTCAGCGACCCCGAGGACTCGCGCAGCTTCCTCGCAACCCTGCCCGACGGCGGCGTCGCTGCGGTCCGGGTGCTCGACCGCGACCAGCAGGGAGCCGGCCTGCTGGCGCTGGCCTACCGGTTCGTCCGGCTCCGCACCCCTGTCCAGCGGCGCGCGCTGCTCTCGGTGCGCCGGGCGATGGAGCACGAGGCCCTCGTCTCGCTCGCCGTCGAGGCCGCCGGGGTGGCGACGCCACGGCTGCTCGCCGTCTGCGACGCGGGTCCCGACGCCGGCATCGTCGCGCACCGCTACGTCGCGGCCACGCCGTTCTCCCGGCTCGAGCCGGACGCCGTCACCGACGAGGTCCTCGCGGGCGTGTGGCGCGAGCTCGCGCGGATGCACGGACGCCGGCTCTGCCACCGCTCCCTCACGCCCGCGCACGTCCTCGTCGACGCCAGCGGCGGGATCTGGTTCACCGACATGCGCAGCGGCGACATCGCGGCGAGCGACCTCGCCCTGCGGATGGACGTCGCACAGCTCCTGGCGACGCTCAGCGCCTCGGTGGGTCCCGACCGCGCCGTCCTGTCGGCGATCGAGATCCTCGGGGGACCGCGGGTGGCCGCGGCGGCGCCGCTGCTTCAGCCGGTCGCGCTCAGCAGGGGCACCTGGGCGAGAGTGCGCTCCGAGCGCGCCGCCCTCTCGACGCTGCGGGCACGCGTGCTCGCCGAGGCCGAGCGCAACGACGTCGACGTCGAGCCGGTGCGGCTCCAACGGGTCAACCTGCGCACGCTGCTCACCTGGGCCGTCGTCATCGTCGCGGGCTACGTGATCCTCGGTCAGCTCGGGACGCTGAGCTTCCGCACCGTCATCGCCGACTCGTCAGGGACGTGGGCCGCGGCCGCGGTAGCCGCATCGGCGGCTACCTACGTCGGCGCGACGGTCGCGCTCATAGCGTTCTCGCCGGTCCGCCTACCCTTCGGCCGGGCGCTGCTCGCCCAGGTGGCATCGTCGTTCGTGGCCCTGGCCGCCCCCGCCGCCGTCGGCATGGTGGCGCTCAACGTCCGGTTCCTGCGCAGGCGAGAGGTCGACGGCCCGCTCGCCGTCGCGACCGTCGGTGTCACGCAGGTTGCGTCGTTCATCTCCCACCTCGTCCTGCTCATCGTCTTCGGCCTGTTCACCGGCCGCGCCTCCGGCGGCTCCCTGCTCCCTTCGCGCACTGCCGTCATGGCGATCCTCGCGGTCTCCGTCGTGGCGCTCGCCGTCCTGGCGATCCCGCCGGCGCGCGAGCTGGCCCGCCGACGCCTCGCCCCGACGTTGAGCCGGGTCATCCCCTCGCTCGTGGACGTCGTGACGCACCCGCGGCGGCTCACCGCCGGCCTCGGCGGGGCCTTCCTCGTGACGATCTCCTACGTCCTCGCGCTCTTCTGCGCGGTTCGCGCGGTCGGCGGCACGCTCTCCCTCGCCGCGGTCGGGGTCGTCTTCCTCGCGGGCTCGGCCATCGGCAGCCTCGTGCCGACCCCGGGCGGGCTGGGGGCCATCGAGGCGGCGATCGCCGGTGGGCTCATCGCGGCGGGCATGCCCGGTGACCTCGCGGCGTCCGCGACGCTCATCTACCGCCTGGCGACGTTCTGGCTGCCGGTGCCTTTCGGCTGGGTCGGCTTCACGACGATGCAGCGCCGCCGGTGGATCTGACGGCGGCCCCTGGGCGCGCAGCCGCACCGAGAGCTGTCCCGACAGCCGCGGCCCGAGCGGCGGTCGACGCGGTTCGCCCGTACGGTTCCCCAGTGAGCGACGAGCAGGCTCGACCCGTGCGGATCACCGTCTACGCCGACGGGCCGTACCTCGTGACCGGCGAGGTGGAGATCACCGATGCGAGCGGCCGGGTTGCCAGGCGGGCGACGAAAGTCGCCCTGTGCCGGTGCGGGCACTCCGCCACGAAACCCTTCTGCGACGGCTCCCACCGCACGAGCGGCTTCACCGACCCAGGGCCGGTCGGCGCCGCGGCCGCGGGGCCGGGACAGACTGACGGACCCACCGAAGCCTCCAGGTCCGCGGGGTCTCAGTAGCGCGCGAGCGAGGGGTCGACGTCGTCGACCCAGGCGAGCACCCCGCCCGCGAGGTGCCGGACGTCGCCGAACCCGGCCTCGCGCATGACGGCGAGCGCCCGCGCGGACCGGACGCCCGAGCGGCAGTGCAGGACGATGGGTCGGTCCCTGGGCAGGGCGGGGAGCGCCGAGCCGTCGAGGATTCCGGCCAGCGGCACGAGCACCGCCGAGGGGATCGCGACGATGGCGCTCTCGTGGGGCTCGCGGACGTCGACGAGGAGCAGCCGCGGGTCGGTGTGCAGCAGGTCGCGCAGCTCGGTGGCCGTGACGGTGTCCCCGTGCGGACCGCCGCTGCGCTCGGCCGCGGCGCCTGACGGTGACGGCACCCCGCAGAAGGCGTCGTAGTCCACGAGCGTCGTGATGGTCGGCGTCGTGCCGCACAGCGCGCACGCCGGGTCCTTGTGCACGGCGAGGGCGCGGTAGCTCATCTCCAGCGCGTCGTAGACCATGAGCCGGCCGACGAGAGGTTCCCCGGCGCCGGTGATGAGCTTGACGACCTCGGTGACCTGGATCGAGCCGATCGAGGCGCACAGGACGCCGAGGACGCCGCCCTCCGCGCAGCCGGGGACGGTGCCCGGCGCAGGAGGCTCGGGGTAGAGGCACCGGTAGCAGGGACCGTGCTCGGCCCAGAAGATCGCCGCCTGACCGTCGAAGCGGAAGATCGACCCCCAGACGTAAGGGGTGCCGGTGAGGACGCACGCGTCGTTGACGAGGTAGCGCGTGGGAAAGTTGTCGGTGCCGTCGAGGACGACGTCGTACCCGGCAACGACCTCCAGCGCGTTCGTGGAGTCGAGCCGCACGTCGTGGACGACGACGTCGACGGCCGGGTTGATGCGGTGGATCGCGTCGCGAGCGGACTCGGTCTTGAGGCGGCCGACGTCGTCCGCACCGTGGATGACCTGGCGCTGGAGGTTGGACTCCTCGACGACGTCGAAGTCGACGATGCCGAGCGTGCCGACGCCGGCAGCCGCGAGGTACAGGAGCGCGGGCGAGCCGAGACCGCCCGCGCCGACGCAGAGGACCTTCGCGTTCTTCAGCCGCAGCTGCCCCTCCAGCCCGACCTGGGGCAGCAGCAGGTGCCGGGCGTAGCGACGTCGCTCCGGCTGGGTGAGCGCCTCGGCAGGCTCGACGAGCGGTGGCAGGTGCATGCCCCCAGTCTCGCCCACCGGTGTGCGAGCGAGCGCGCATGCGGCCGGTGGTGGGGATCACGAGCTACGTCGAGCAGGCCCGCTGGGGCGTCTGGGACACGCTGACGGCGCTGGTGCCCTACGGCTTCCTCCGCCACGTCTCGGCAGCGGGCGGCGGGCCCGTCGTCCTGCCACCAGGCAGGGTGCCGCCGTCGTCAGCTGTCGCGCCGACGACGACTGTGTCGACGGCACCGGTGTCGACGTCTCGTCGCAGCTGCTCGAGCGTCAGTGGTGCGTGCGTCATCAGGACAGTCCCTCCAGCTCACGCTCGACGGCGGCGAGCTCCTCCGGAGTGCCCTGAACGACCGGACCCTTGAACCAGTGTCGTGCCGAGAGCAGCCAGTAGATGCCGGCGAACCCGATGACGACGAGCACGGCCACCGGGGCGAAGTTGAAGCTCGTCACGGTGATGGGGCTGAACTGCGGCCCGAGGAGCGGGAACAGGATGAGCACCACCCAGCCGACAGCCGCCCAGCCGATGATCGGGCTGGCCTTGCCCAGGTGCCAGGGCCCCGGCTCGAACTGCTCGTGGTTGATCCTGCGCAGGAGCACCGGCATGACGTAGCTGATGTAGAGGCCGACGACGGCGATGGAGACGATGGCGAAGAACGCGACCGCAACGCCGCCGTGCGTGTAGAGCGAGGGCAGGCCGAGGATGAGGCCGAAGACGACCGTGAGCCAGATGCTGTTGGTCGGTGTCCTCGTGCGCGGGTTGATGCGGTGCCACAGCCGGTGGCCGGGGATGGCGCCGTCCCTCGAGAAGGCGTAGATCATGCGGCTGTTCGCCGTGACCGATGCCATCCCGCAGAAGAACTGGGCGACGACGATGACCAGCAGGAGGAGCTTGGCGAGGTTGCCCCCGACCGCGTCGAGGATGATCTGCGGCGCTGCGTTCGCGCCGAGCGCCGCCGTCGCCCCGTACTCGTCGCTGCCGACGGCGTAGGGCACGGCGAACGTCAGGCCCACCATGAGGATGAGGCCGAAGACGACGGAGACCCAGATCGCCGTGACGATGCCACGCGGGCCTGCCACCGCCGCGTTGTGCGTCTCTTCGGTCATGTGCGCGGAGGCGTCGAACCCGGTGATCGTGTACTGAGCGAGCATGAGACCGATGGCCGTGACCCAGATCGCCGAGCCGGCGAACGCCCACCCCGTGCCGTTGTTGAAGGTCCCGAGGACCGTCGAGACGGACTGGTGCTTCGTCGGCACGACGAACAGCGCGCCGACGACGAGCACAGTCCCCGCGAGGTGCCACCACACGCTGACGTCGTTGAACAGCGCGACGAGACGGACGCCGAAGGTGTTGAGGGCACCGTGCGTCACGAGGATGACGGCGTAGATGACGAGCACCTGCCAGGGACGGCCGGCGAAGGACTCCCAGACGGTGCTCTGCAGGACGAACGTGATGACCGTCGCGAGGCCGAAGTCGATCGACGCCGTCACCGCGATCTGGCCGAGAAGGTTGAACCACCCGGTGAACCACGACCACACCGGTGCGTGCTGAGGCTTGGCCATCTTCGCCGACCAGTAGTAGAGGCCCCCGGCGGTCGGGTACGCCGAGCAGACCTCGGCCATCGCCAGGCCGACGAGGGTCGCCATGCCGCCGACGAGCAGCCAGCCCCAGATGATGACCCGCGGGCCACCGGCGAGCATGCCGAGGTAGTACGTCGTGATGCCGCCGGTGAGGATGGAGATGATGGTGAAGGAGACGGCGAAGTTCGAGAACCACCCCATGCCCCGGTTGAGCTCCTGCGCGTAGCCGAGCTCGTGGAGCCGCCTGACGTCGGCGTCCTCGACCGGCGACGTGGTACCGGGCTTGCTGTGATCCGTCGCGGCCATGCGCGCGCTCCTGGGGTCCGGACGGCGTCGCCCCGCCGCGCGAGCCGCGCGACGAGGACCGCTGTCAGGTCCGGATGCTGGATCCTGTAGATCACCATGTCAATGACCGGTAGGGGCATTGGGTGCGTCGTCTCGCGGGTTGGTCACGATCCTCTGCCCATAGGCGGCAAAGCGGACGGGCTACGAACAGTGTCGACCTGACAGCGGTGCCGCGTCAGGCCTCACACCGGGCGTCGGCAGCGAGATCGCGCACCGCGGCGGCGACCTCACACGGGCGCTCAGCCGCCACTGCCCGGCGGGACCGCACCTGACCGGCCGGTAACATCGGGGCCTCACCTGCCACCCCGGAGGAGCACCATGACGGAGCCGCAGACCCGCGCGCGCGGCACCCGTCTGCCGCGAAGCGCCCGCAGGGAGCAGCTGCTCGAGGCGGCGCAGGAGGTCTTCGTCGCCCTGGGGTTCCATGCGTCGGCGATGGATGACATCGCCGACCGCGCAGGCGTGAGCAAGCCGGTGCTCTACCAGCACTTCCCGAGCAAGCTCGAGCTCTACCTCGCCCTGCTCGACCGGGCGATCGACTCCCTCGTCGACGGCGTCCGGGCCGCGCTGGACTCGACGAGCGACAACAAGGCGCGGGTGACAGCGACGATCCACACGTACTTCCAGTACGTCTCCGCCGAGGACGGCGCCGTCCGGCTCGTCTTCGAGTCCGACCTCAC
>JBBQFP010000074.1:0-12013 GCA_038322045.1 Actinomycetes bacterium
GTCACCATCCAGAGGGCTGCGGCCGCCGCGGCTACCGACCCCTCGGTGAAGGTCTCCGACAGTGGCTCGACGTTCGCCTACAACGTCGATGCCGCGACCCAGAAGTTCTGCATCCAGCTCACCAACACCAAGGCCGGCCAGGGCTGGAAGTACGCAAGCGACAAGGGCGGACTCGCCTCCGGCGCTTGCGCTGCTGCTGACATCGCGTAGCCAGCAGTCCGCCTCCCGCACCATTCCTGCGCTGACCAAGGGGTCATCATGCTCGCTCGCATCCGCAAGGCCATGACGGAGAAGGACAAGGGCTTCACGCTCATCGAGCTCCTCGTCGTGGTCATCATCATCGGCATCCTCGCCGCCATCGCCATCCCGACCTTCCTCAACCAGAAGAAGAAGGCCATCGAAGCCGGGATGAAGTCCGACCTCCGCACGGTCGCCAACGAGGAGCAGTCGGCCTTCACCGACACCTCGGTCTACTACGGCGTCTCGACCGCGGCGGCGGCCAACTCTCCCGCCGTCGTCGCGGCACCCACCGCCGTCAACGTGCAGCTGAGCGACGTCAACAAGGTCACAGGCGTCCTCAACACCGCTGGTGACGCGTTCTGCCTCACCGCCACCAACGCCAAGACCGCGAAGGTCTGGGTGTACGTGAGCAGCCAGGGTGGCCTGCAGCCGGCCGCCACGGTCGCCTGCCCCGCGGCTGGGGCCTTCTAGAAGCATCGGCCTCGGGCACCGGCACCGGTCCATCCCGGTGCCGGTGCCCCGGGACATCCCGGGACCAGCAACGACGGAGGAACCGTGCCATCACCTGCCGAGCGGCTCGACGACGAGGGCTTCAGCCTGATCGAGGTCGTGATCGCCATGGCCCTCGTGCTCTCGGTGATGATGTCCCTGACCGGCTTCTTCGTCAGGTCGATGATCGCCACCTCGACCCAGAACCAGCGCAACATCGCCGTCGAGCTCGGCGACCAAGGCCTCGAGCAGGTCCGCGCCGCCTCGGTCGGCAGCCTGCTGTCAGGCCGCAGCACCACCGAGGTCGCGGCCCAGTGGGCCAGCCCGGGACGGGTCGACCTCTCGCAGACCAACGCCGACTCCGACGCCACCGCCGTGGTCGGTGCGACGCCGCTGGTTGCCCTGAGTCGTCAGCAGATCGTCGACAACGTTCCGTACACCGTCAAGACCTTCATCGGCTACTGCTTCCGAGCGCTCGCCGCGGACGCCACGAGCGCCGCGTGCACCAAGGCCAAGACCGTCGCCACCGACGTCGAGATGGACCGGGCGGCCGTAGCCGTGTCCTGGACGCCAGGCCGGGGCCAGACCTGTGCCGTTGCCGGCGGCCTCTGCGAGTACGTCGTCACCACCTTGCTCGACCCCTCGACCGACGCCGTCTTCAACACCGGCAACTAGGGAGCCACCGTGCTCAGCAGACTGCGCTCCCTGCGCCGCGACCGTGACGGCAGCCGCGATGCCGGGACGACGCTCATCGAGCTCATCGTCTCCATGAGCATCTTCGCCATGTTCCTCGCGGTCGTCTTCGGGTTGATCGGTGATATGACCAGCACGATGCGCAAGACCACCGGGATCGCCGACGCCTCCATGGACGGCCGCAAGGTGTTCACCATGCTCGACAAGCAGGTTCGCTATGCCAGCGCGATCAACCGTCCCGGACTCGTGGGCACCGACTGGTACGTCGAGATCGAGACCACAGCGACCGGCACGGACTCCTGCACCCAGTGGCGCCTGCGGGGCGCCACCGACCTGATGCAGACCCGCAGCTGGACCGTGACGGGGGGTGCCATCGTCACGCCGGCGTGGAAGACGGTCGGGACCGGGTTCGTCAACGGTGCAGGCCAGCAGCCGTTCACCTTCACTCCCGCTCAGGCAGCGATGCAGAAGCAGCGGCTCGACGTGCTGCTCGTCGTCAGCAAGGGCGGCAACCCGCCCGGGCGGTCGCTGACGCAGACATCCTTCGTCGCCCGCAACACCGGCACGAAGACGCCGTCGAACGACGACCTCAACAGCGATGGACAATCCGACAACCCGGTGTGCCAGCAGGTGTCCCGCTCGTGACAACCGTGAGCCAGCCCATGTTCCACGCGTCAGCCGAGGAGGCCGCAGCGATGCCCAGTCGTCTGGTCCGACGGATTCACCAGGGCACCGAGCACCCTGAGGACGGCGTCGCTATGGTGCTCGCCCTCTTCGTCATCCTTGTTGCGGCCGCGCTGAGCATCGGCATCGCCGGAGCGACGCTCGCCCAGGTCAAGCCCACGCAGCTGGCGCAGAAGAACGTCCGCACAGTGCACGCGGCGGAGGCCGGCCTCGACGCCTCGCTCGGCCGGATCCGGGCCGCCAAGACGGCCAACGCCGAGGGCAGCGTCTTCGGCGACATCAGCAAGCTGCCGTGCGCCGCGAAGGGGACCGTGGGACCCGACCAGGGAAACCTGACCTACGCCTCGACCATCGCCTACTACTCGGCCGACCCGACCGGCAAGGACAACAACACGGCGTGGCAGGCGTCGCACCGGATCACCTGCACCACCGGGCTGGGGACGGCGAGCATCCCCCTGTACGCGCTCATCACCTCGGTCGGCGCGGGCACAGACGCACCCGGGCAACCCAACCGTGCGAACCGCACGCTCAAGACTGTCTACGACTTCAGCACGACGAACGAGAACGTCCTCGGGGGCCTCGTCAACATCTACGGCGACACGACGGTGTGCCTCGAGGCGACTGGCACGGCTGCCGGGTCCCTGGTCAAGACCGACCCGTGCGACCCGACCGAGCCCTTACAGGTCTGGTCGTACAAGAACGACCTCTCGTTCATGCTCACGAGCACGAAGACGCCCGCCAACACGGGCATGTGCGTCGAGGCCGTCGGCAACGGAACGCAGCTCAAGCTCCAGGTCTGCGGGATGCCGACGACGGTGAGCCTGCCGAAGCAGCAGTGGAGCTACACCGGCAGCGGGCACATCCGGGCGACGTCGGACAGCGTCCATCAGGACGGTCCGTGCTGGAAGACCGTCGGTGGCTACCTGCAGCTCGACAACGCTGCCTGCAACAGCAGCTACACGGCGACCACGACCTACATCCCGCACCCAGAGGCGGGCGCCGGACGCGCTGGAGAGAGCGCAGCGCAGCTCGTGAACTTCAAGGAGTTCGGCCGCTGCCTCGACATGACGAACCACGACAAGGACGCCAACTGGATCATCCTGTGGACCTGCAAGCAGCTCGAGGTCGAGACGAACCAGAAGTGGTACTTCGCCAACGGCAAGATCTGGGGCGGCGAGGCTGGAGCCAGCTACTGCCTGCAGCCCAACGCCACCGGGGTCAAGAGCGGTGCCTGGCTCGTCCTGCGCAACCCGTGCACGGCGACGAAGAGCTGGGTGTTCAACCGGGACGCGCCGAGCGACTACTCGAAGAAGTGGACCGTCGTCTACGGCGACACAAACCTCTGCATGTCCATCGCGTCGTCCCCGGCAGCGACCAGTCCTTGGAAGAACTCCAGCTACGACGTGAGCCTGCTGCCGTGGTCCATCGCCACCCTCGAGACCTGCGACGGCACCGCGAAGCAGAAGTGGAACGCCCCGCCCGACACCGGTGTGGCCGCCGTCAACAACACGTACGAGAAGACCGGTCCGTGAGGGCCTGACCATGCGAGCGTCGTCATGACAGCCCTCCTGCTCACCCTCGTCGGGGTCCTCGGCGTCGCCGTCGGCTCGTTCCTCAACGTCGTCATCTGGCGGGTGCCGCGAGGGGAGTCCGTCGTCAGCCCGCCGTCGCACTGCCCCGGCTGCGACAGCCCGATCCTGCGCCGCGACAACGTTCCCGTGCTCAGCTGGCTCCTTCTGCGCGGGCGTTGCCGCGGCTGCCGGTCGCCGATCTCGCCGCGGTACCCCCTCGTCGAGCTGCTCACCGGCGCCGTGTTCGTCGGGACCGGCCTGCGGTTCGGCGTGACCCTTGAGCTCGTCGCGTTCCTCTACCTCGCGGCCGTCGGGGTGGCGCTGGCCGCCATCGACCTCGACGTCCACCGGCTGCCCAACGCCATCGTCCTGCCCTCCTACGCCGTCGTCGGCGGGCTTCTGACGCTCACCGCAGCGGTCGAGGACCGGTGGCCTGATCTCCTCCGCGCCCTCGCCGGAATGGCAGCCCTCTACCTGTTCTACTTCCTCCTCGCCCTGATCAAGCCGGGCGCCATGGGCTTCGGCGACGTCAAGCTCGCGGGGGTCCTCGGCCTCGCGCTCGGCTGGCTCGGCTGGGGACCGCTTGCCGTCGGGGCGTTCCTCGGCTTCCTCCTCGGCGGCTCCGGCGGCGTCCTGCTCATCCTCGCCGGGCGTGCAGGGCGTCGTAGCCACGTGCCGTTCGGGCCCTTCATGCTCGCCGGCGCAGCCCTGGGCGTCGTCTGCGGTGCTGCGATCACGTCGTCCTACATCGGGCTCGTGAGCGCCTGATCTCGCTCCCGCACCGGCTCAAGGTCGCCCTGACTGACGCCGATGCCTGGGAGGACAAGGCCCGCTCGGGCCGCCACGCGGCATCAGCCGCCTGCGCGTGAGGGGAAAGACGTCGTGGCTGGAAGATCGGCTGTCGGTCTCGACATCGGGACCTCGGGCGTTCGCGCCGCTGAGGTCTCGGTGGGCAAGGAGCGTGTGTCGCTGGACAAGTTCGGCCAGGTCGCGCTGCCTGATGGCGCGGTGCGCGACGGCGAGGTGGTCGATGCCGAGGCCGTGGCGAAGGCCCTCAGGCAGCTCTGGTCACAGGTCAAGTTCTCGAGCAAGAAGGTCACCGTCGGCGTGGCCAACCAGAAGGTCATCGTCCGGCAGGTCGACCTGCCGTGGATGCCGCCCGCGGAGCTCAAGGAGTCCCTGGCCTTCCAGGTGCAGGACTTCATCCCGATCCCGGTCGAGCACGCGGTCCTCGACTTCCACCCGCTCGAGGAGCTCACCTCTTCGGCCGGCGTGCGTGTCGTCCGCGGCCTGCTCGTCGCAGCCTCGCGCGAGATGGTCATGGGTCTTGTCGGCGCGGTGCAGAAGGCCGGCCTGACCCCTGAGGCCGTCGACCTCACCTCCTTCGCCGTCCTGCGCTCCGCGGTGCGCGGCGACGCCCTGGGCACCGACGTCGACGCGCTCGTCGACATCGGGGCGCGCGTGAGCAACATCGTCATCCACCAGGGCGGGGTGCCGCGCTTCGTGCGCATCCTCCTCCTCGGCGGGCAGGACGTCACCGACGCCATCGCGGACCGGATGGGCATCCCGGTGCTCGAGGCCGA
Source organism: Actinomycetes bacterium (assembly GCA_038322045.1). GTDB lineage: Bacteria > Actinomycetota > Actinomycetes > JBBQFP01 > JBBQFP01 > JBBQFP01. The sequence goes on from JBBQFP010000074.1 coordinate 5,261, forward strand.
GGCCATCAAGCAGCGCATGGACCTCGACCTGCCGAGCGACGAGGTCGACGCGGTCGCGCGCCGCGCCGTCGAGGGCGCAGCGAGCGCCTTCGTCGACGAGGTCCGCGGCTCCCTCGACTACTTCATGGCCTCCAGCGGGTCTGGCCCGATCGGCCGCTTGGTCCTCACCGGCGGCGGCTCCCGGCTCGGTGGCCTCGCGACCCGGCTCTCCGAGGCGACGCGGCTCCCCGTGCAGCCCGGGCGGCCGATCTCCGACCTGGCGCACGGCAAGAGCGCCCTGACCGACGAGCAGATCTCGTTCGTTGAGCCCCAGGCGACCGTGCCGGTGGGCCTGGCTCTTGGAGCGGTCCGATGACTGACCTGTTGACCATGTCGCAGGTGGTGACCCTGCCCAGCGTCAACCTCCTCCCGCCGGAGATCGCCGCTGCGCGGCGCCTGCAGCGCCTCAAGCTCGGTCTCGGCGTCGGTGTCGTCGTCGTCGTCACCGGCGTCGGCCTCGGCTACATGGCGCTGACGGGTTCGGTGAGCGCAGCTCAGACCGACCTCGCGTCGACCCAGCAGGCCGGTGCGACGACGCAGCGCACGATAGCCACCTACGCCTCGGTCCCCGCGACGTTCCAGGCCGTCTCTGCCGCCCAGGAGCAGCTGTCGCAGGCGATGAGCCCCGAGGTGCGTTGGTCCTACCGGCTCAACGAGCTCAGCCTCTCGACGCCGGCGAACGTGTGGCTGACGGCCCTCAACGTCACCAAGGCGGCACCTGTCGCCGCGCAGCCCGGCAAAGTCGTCGACACGAGCACGGCACCGGTCGGCGCCGTGGCCTTCCAGGGTGCTGCTCGGACCTTCGACGACATCGCCGTCTGGCTCGAGAAGACCTCGTCCATCCGTGACGCCAAGGGGCGCCCGGTGTACGGGAACGTCTACCTGACGACGGCGAGCGAGACCCCGATCGACAACACTCCGGCCGTCACCTTCACGGCGACTGCCGACGTGACCCCGGCCGCGTTCTCCGGCCGCTACACGACGAAGGCGGTCAAGTGATGACGCAGTCCCGGAAGTGGAGCCTCGGAGCGGTGGGTGTCATCGCCTTGCTGCTCGTTGCATCCTGGTTCCTCCTGCTCAGCCCGAAGCGCAGCGAGGCCTCCGGCCTGCGCACGCAGACGACCGCCCAGGAGTCCGACAACCAGCAGCTCCTCGGTCAGCTGCAGATGCTCAAGGCGCAGAACAAGGAGCTGCCTGCCGAGGAGGCCAAGCTGGCGGTCATCCGCCAGCAGCTGCCTGCCGACCCTGCGCAGCCGGACCTCGTGCGCAGCCTGACATCGATCGCGGCGTCTGCTGGCGTGCACCTCGACAGCGTCGCACCAGGTGTCCCGGAGGCCGTCGCCAAGCCGGGCGCGCTGGCAGTCGCCTCGACGGTCACGGACACGCCGTCCGGGCCGGTGCTGCGCTCGATCCCCGTCGCCATCAACGTCCACGGCGGCTACGACGCCGCCAAGCTCTTCTTCAACAAGCTCGAGACACTCAAGCGAGTGCTCCTCGTCGAGGGCTTCACCATGACGCCCGACAAGTCGGCGCCGAGCTCTGACGGCAAGGATCCGGGCGCAGGCAACGGCGACGTCGTCGCCCTCGTCCAGGCCCGGGTCTTCATGGTGACCTCCGCACCGCAGCGCACAGCAGGCAGCGCCGGAACCACCGTCCAGGCCCCCGTCGGCGCACCGTCGGCGAGCCCGTCGCCGTCGCCGGCGGCGCCCGCTGCAGCAGCCGCTCCCGTCCCCGCTGCCGCCACCTCCGCCGCCGCGACCCGTTGAGAGGGACCGAGACCTCATGAGTGAGAACCCTGTGACCGTGGGCGGCCGTCAGGCCGAGGAGCAGACCGAGCTGCCGACCGGATGGCGTGCACGGCTGGCCGGGAACCAGCGCGCCGTCGTCGTCGGGGCCGTCGCCGCCGTGGCCGTGCTCGGCGGGGGCGCGTACGTCGCCCTCTCCGGCGGGTCGTCGTCGAGCTCCGACGACGCAGCAGCGAGCGCTCCGGTGCGACCGGCCGCGAGCAGCGCCCCCAGCACCTCCCTGCCGAGCGTCCTGCCGGTCTTCGACGGCTCGGCCGGCGTCAACCCCTTCAAGGCGCTCATCGTGCCTGCGGTGGCGTCGGCGACAGCGGCACCGTCGTCGCCGGCTCCCGTGGCGACGTCGACCGGCCAGCCCGCCGGGCCGACGTCGTTGCCCACGGTCTTCCCGAGCTTCCCGGCCCTGCCGCCGCTGCCGCCGCTTCCGGCCCCGACAGCCATCCCCACCGTGGCGCCCAGCGGGCCGGCCACGGCGTCCCCGACCACGGTCAAGCTCATCTCGGTCAAGGACGACAACAGCCAGGCTGCCGTCTACGTCTCCGGGCACAGCGTCAAGTACCTGCTCCAGGCCGGTGACCGCTTCGCCAGCGACCTCCAGCTCGTCACGATGACCAACGGACGCTGCGCCTCCTTCCTCCGTGCGGCTGCACCGTTCACCATCTGCGAGGGCCAGACGAAGGCCTTCTGAGCAGCGCACCGTCCGACGGGCCGTCCCTGACAAGGGGCGGCCCGTCGGCATGACGGGTCCCGGCCGTCTCACGACCGGTGCTCCGGCACGGCGCGCTCGCCGGTGTCTGGGAGGATGCGGTCATGTTGCGCTGGCTCACCGCGGGGGAGTCCCACGGCCCCGCCCTCGTCGCCATCCTCGAGGGGCTGCCCGCGGGCGTCGCCGTGACGACGTCGGATCTCGCCGACGCCCTCGCCCGCCGCCGGCTCGGCTTCGGCCGCGGGGCACGGATGTCCTTCGAGCAGGACGAGGTCAGCCTGCTCGGCGGGGTGCGCCACGGGCTCACCCAGGGCGGACCGGTCGCCGTCCACATCGCCAACACCGAGTGGCCGAAGTGGCAGACCGTCATGTCGGCGGACCCCGTCGACGCCGATCTCCTCGCCGCGCAGGCCCGCAACGCCCCGCTGACCCGGCCGCGTCCCGGCCACGCCGACCTCGCGGGCATGCAGAAGTACGGCTTCACCGACGCCAGGCCGGTGCTCGAGCGCGCGTCGGCCCGCGAGACCGCGTCCCGGGTCGCGCTCGGCGCTGTGGCCAAGGCCTTCCTCGAGCAGGCCGCCGGGATCCGGGTCGTCAGCCACGTCGTCAGCCTCGGCTCCGTCTCGGCCCCGGACGGCGTCGTCCCCCGTCCGGGCGACCAGGCCGCCCTTGATGCGGACCCGCTGCGCTGCCTGGACCCTGCGACGAGCGCCGCGATGGTCGCCGAGGTCGAGGCCGCCCGCAAGGACGGCGACACCCTCGGTGGCGTCGTCGAGGTCCTCGCCTACGGCCTCCCGCCGGGTCTTGGCAGCCACGTGCACGGGGACCGGCGGCTCGACGCACGGCTTGCCGGTGCCCTCATGGGGATCCAGGCCATCAAGGGCGTCGAGCTCGGCGACGGGTTCGCCCTCGCTCGCGTGCGCGGCTCGCAGGCGCACGACGAGATGGAGCCGGGGCCCGACGGGATCCGCCGTCGCAGCGGCCGCTCGGGCGGCACCGAGGGCGGGATGAGCACGGGGGAGCCGTTGCGGGTCCGCGCCGCCATGAAGCCGATCGCCACCGTCCCGCGCGCCCTCGACACCGTCGATGTCGCCACCGGGGAGCCCGCCCGCGCGATCAACCAGCGCTCCGACGTCTGCGCGGTGCCCGCCGCCGGGATCGTCGCGGAGGCCATGGTCGCCCTCGTCCTCGCCGAGTGCCTCGTCGAGAAGTTCGGCGGCGACAGCGTCGCTGAGACGGCGCGCAACGTCCGGGGCTACCTCGACGCGCTGGTGGTCAGGTGAGCCCGCGCGTCGTCCTCGTCGGCCCGCCCGGCGCGGGCAAGACGACCGTCGGGCGCCTGCTCGCCGAGCGTCTCGGAATCCCGTTCACCGACACCGACGACGCCGTCGAGGCCGCAGCGGGCGTAACTATCGCGGAGATCTTCCTCGACAGCGGCGAGGAGGCCTTCCGGCTGCTCGAGGAGTCCGCGGTCAACGTGGCGCTGTCGCAGGCGCAGGGAGTCCTTGCCCTCGGCGGTGGCGCGGTGACCCGCGAGGCCACCCGGGACGCGCTGCGCGGGCACCGGGTCGTGCTGCTCGACGTCGGGGTCGGCGACGCCGCGGCCCGCGTGGGGCTCAACCAGGTGCGGCCGCTGCTCATGGGCAACCCCCGACGCCAGTGGGTCGAGCTCTACGCCGCCCGCCGCCCGTTCTACGAGCAGGTCGCCACCGACGTCGTCAGCACTGACGGCCGCGAGCCCACCGAGGTCGTCGTGGACCTCGTCGCCCTCCTCGAGGAGCCCTCGTGACCCACGCGCCACCCACCCGGATCCGCGTCACGGGCGAGGGCAGCTACGACGTCGTCGTCGGCAGCGGCCTGCTCGGCGAGCTGCCCGCGATGCTCGGCGAGGCCGTGCGCCGGGTCGCCGTGATCCACCCCCGGGCGCTGGCCACGACGGGTGAGGGCGTGCGCGAGGATCTCCTCGCCCAAGGGCTCGAGGCCATCGCCATCGAGGTACCCGACGCCGAGGAGTCCAAGGACGTCTCGGTCGCCGCCTTCTGCTGGACGGTGCTCGGGCAGGCCGGCTTCACCCGCAGCGACGCCGTCGTCGCGGTCGGCGGCGGGGCGACGACCGACCTCGCGGGCTTCGTCGCCGCGACGTGGCTGCGCGGCGTGCGGGTCGTCCACGTGCCCACGACGCTGCTCGGGATGGTCGACGCCGCGGTCGGGGGCAAGACCGGCATCAACACCGCCGAGGGCAAGAACCTCGTCGGCGCCTTCCACCCGCCCGCGGGCGTCCTCTGCGACCTCGCGGCGCTCGAGACCATGCCCCGCAACGACTACGTCAGCGGCCTCGCCGAGGTCGTCAAGGCGGGCTTCATCGCCGACCCCGAGATCCTCACGATCGTCGAGCGCGACCCCGAGGGTGCCTGCCGGCCGGACGGCCCGCACACCCGTGAGCTCGTCGAGCGGGCGGTCCGCGTCAAGGCCGACGTCGTCTCGGGCGACCTCACCGAGCAGGGCCGCCGCGAGATCCTCAACTACGGCCACACGCTGGGTCACGCCCTCGAGCGCGTCGAGCGGTACCGGTGGCGCCACGGGGCCGCGGTCAGCGTCGGCATGGTCTTTGCCGCCGAGCTGGCCAGGCTCGCCGGTCGCCTCGACGACGCCACCGCCGACCGCCATCGGGAGGTCCTGACGTCGCTGGGGCTGCCGGTCACGTACTCCGGCGGCACGTGGCCCCAGCTCCTCGACGCCATGCGGGTCGACAAGAAGTCCCGCGGCGACCGGCTGCGGTTCATCGTCCTCGACGGCCTGGCCCGCCCCTCGGTGCTCGAGGCCCCGGATCCCTCCCTGCTCGTCGCGGCCTTCGGCGAGGTCTCCGGCCCGCCGTCGACGGCGGTGGACCTGTGAGGCGGGTGCTCGTGCTCAACGGCCCCAACCTCGGCCGCCTCGGCTCGCGCGAGCCCGACGTCTACGGGGCCATGACGTTCCCCGCGCTCGCCCAGGCCTGCCGCGACGCCGGTGCCGAGCTGGGTCTCGACGTCGACGTCCGTCAGACCGACGACGAGACCGAGCTCGTCCACTGGCTGCACGAGGCCGCGGACGCCGGCCTCCCTGTCGTGCTCAACCCCGCGGCGTTCACCCACTACTCGTACTCCCTGCGCGACGCGTGCGCCCAGCTGAGCGCCCCGCTCGTCGAGGTGCACATCACCAACCCGGCGCGGCGCGAGGAGTTCCGGCACACGAGCGTCGTGGCGGGCGTCGCCACCGGGACGATCGCCGGCTTCGGCGTCGCCTCGTACCTGCTCGCGCTGCGCGCGGTCGCCGGGCTGTAGCGCGGCCGCCGAGGGCGCCGGCCACGGCCGCTAGCGTGCTCGGCATGGATCACGCCGCCCGACGGGCTGCCACGGCGGCCCGCCTCGCCGACCTCGACGTCGATGCCGCCCTCGTCACCGACCTCATCAACGTCCGGTACCTCACCGGCTTCACCGGCTCCAACGGCGCCGTGCTCGTCGCGCCGGGGCGTGCGGTGCTCGCCACCGACAGCCGCTACACCGTCCAGGCCGGACGCCAGTGCCCCGACGTCGAGCTCGTCACCGAGCGGGAGGTCGCCGAGGCCCTCGTCGACGTCGCCCGCGGGATGGGCCTCGACGCGCTCGGCGTCGAGGAGCACGCCCTCACCGTCGAGCTGCACCGGCGACTCCTCGCCCGTGCCGGAGGACTGCCGCTGCGCGACCTCGGGCGCGCGGTCGAGGCTCAGCGGGTCGTCAAGGACGACGACGAGCTGGAGCTCCTCCGGCTGGCCTGCGCGATGAGCACGACGGCTCTCGAGGGGCTGCTCGACGGCCCGCTGCTCGGGCGCACCGAGCGCGAGGTCGCCGACGATCTCGAGCGCCGGATGAAGGACGCCGGAGCCGAGGGCCTCGCCTTCCCGACGATCGTGGGAGCCGGCGAGAACTCCGCCGTGCCGCACCACGAGCCCACCGACCGCCCCCTGCAGCGCGGCGACCTCGTCGTCGTCGACTTCGGCGCCCGGCTCGCCGGCTACCACGCCGACTGCACCCGGACGGTTGTGGTCGGCCGCGAGCCGGCCGGCTGGCAGCGCGACGTGTAAGACCTGGTCGCCCGCGCGCAGCGCGCCGGCGTCGACGCCCTCGCCCCGGGTGCGGACTGCATCGCCGTCGACGCGAGCGCGCGCGACCTCATCGCCGACGCCGCCCA
>JBBQFP010000075.1:0-11644 GCA_038322045.1 Actinomycetes bacterium
ACCTCGTCGCGCGCCCCGACCTCCGCCTTGGCCCAGTTCAGGCCGTAGAGCAGCCGACTCTTGTGGTACAGCGCGGAGTCGCCGGTGTTCTTGTACTTCGGACCGTCGTCGGTGAGCGTGCGCCCGCCGAACCCGACCGGATGGCCGGCGCGGTCGAAGATCGGGAACATCAGCCGACCCCGGAAACAGTCCTGGGCCTTCTGCGCTCGGTTCACGAACGCGAGTCCCGCGGCGACGATGTCGTCGCGGGAGAACTTCTTCGCGTACAGGTGCCGCGCGAGCGCGTCGTACGAATCCGGTGAGTACCCGAGGACGAACTGGCGGGCCGCATCGCCGTCGAAGCCGCGGCTCCGGAGGTAGCCACGCGCCCGACCGCCGGACGCGTCCTCGAGCAACAGGCGGTGGTAGTAGTCGATCGCCTCCTGGACCGCCTCGGTGAGGCGCTCGCGTTTGCGGCGGTCCTGCGTGGCGCCCGCGGTGTCGTAGCGCAGCGTGATCCCGGCCCGCACTGCGAGGCGTTCGACCGCCTCCGCGAAGTCGAGCCCGTCGATCTTGCGGATGAACGTGATGGCGTCGCCGCTCTCCTGGCATCCGAAGCAGTAGTAGACGCCGAGCTGCGGGTTGACCGAGAAGCTCGCGGTCTTCTCACCGTGGAACGGGCAGAGCCCGCTGTAGCGGGCGCCCGAGCGCTTCAGTGCGACGTGCTCGCCGATCAGGCCGACGATGTCCGTCGCTTCGCGTACCCGCGCGACGTCTTCGTCGAGGATGCCCACGGGCTCAGGGTACGGCGCGGACCACCCGCCCGCGGGAAGGGTTGCGCCTCACCGGCCGGTGTCGAGACCCGCGGGCAGGCCGCCCGGATCCCAGCCGAGGTGGGCCCGGGCCTGCGCGAACGCGAAGCGGTCGGTCATCCCGGCGACGTACCTGACCGCATCCCGCAGCGCCTGGTCGGATCCGGCCGGTGCACCCTCGGAGGGGTGACCCGCGCCGGCGGGCTCGAGGCCCGGCAGGACGTTGGGACGATCGGCGAAGAATTCCACGAGGGCCCGCAGCACCCGGACCACAACCTCGCCCTGTGCCACCGACGCCGGCCGCATGTAGATCTGGGTGTAGTTGAACGTCCGGAACGCCGCCAGCGCATCGGCGAGCTCGGGCTCCATCCCGATCTCGCCGTGGGCGAGCGTGGTGTCGACGACCCCACCGATGAAGGCCCCGAGTTGTCGGCTCCGCCGATCGCCGCAGGCCGCCCGCACCGCGTCGGGCAGCATCGCCGGCGTCACGATGCCGGCCGCGACCGCGTCCTCGAAGTCGTGGCAGACGTAGGCGATCCGGTCGGCCCATGCCACCACCTCACCCTCGGGTGTGCTCGGCGCCGGCCGCGACCACGAGTGGTTGCGGATGCCGTCGAGGGTCTCGGCGCAGAGGTTGAGGGGTGCAAGGACGACGTCGGCGCCCCAGACAGCGTGGTCGTAGCCCTCGGGGAGGAAGAGGTCGAACGCCGTCTCGCTCGCGTGGCCGCCCGGGCCGTGACCGCAGTCGTGCCCGAGCGCGATGGCCTCGGTGAGGGCGACGTTGAGCCCGGTGGCGCGGGCGACGCTCGTGGCGACCTGCGCGACCTCGAGGGCGTGGGTGAGCCTCGTGCGCTGGTGGTCGGCGGGGAAGACGAAGACCTGGGTCTTGCCGGCGAGCCGCCGGAACGCCGCGGAGTGCAGGATCCGGTCACGGTCACGCTCGAAGCACGTGCGCTCGGCGTCGGGCTCCTCCTCCCGGGCGCGCGCGCCGGCCCCCGCCGAGCGGGTGGCCCCGGGCGCGAGCAGGAGCTCCTCGAGCTCCTCGCGGCGCAGCCGGTCCCGCGGGGCACGTGCCGCGATCGTGGCACCTGGCCGGGCGTGCGCGCGGACGACGCCATCGGCGGGGAAGCCCCCCATCGTGGCGGCCCATGCCGCGGCTCGGTCGTCCATGCCCCGATCATCTCCCGGCCCACCGACCGCGCGCTCGCCCGCGTCGGGCAGGCCACAGGCCGACCGGTCGGGCGACTCCGGGCGCCGCGACGTCACAGCGCGCTCGGTCCCCGCTCCCACGAGCGGTGGGTCGTCACGTAGATGAGGTAGGCGGCCGTCTCCCGGCCGATGTAGCGCAGCTGCGTGGAGCGCTGCCGGACAGCTGGACCGGTGCGGGTTGGCGAGGTGATGGCGTCGATGCCTGAGTCCCGGGCGATGGTCCGCGAGCGCAGGCTGTGCCACGGATCGGTGACGAGCACGGCAGTGCGCCAGCCGGAGGCATCCATCCGCACGGCGACCGCTCGCAGGCTCTGCAGCGTGTTTCGACCTGTAGGGACGGCGACGACGGCCGAGGCGGGGACGCCGTGCGCCACGAGCCACCGGCGCCCCGCTGCCGCCTCGGTGAACCGGTCCCCCGGCGCCGAGCCGCCCACGGTGATGACGCGGGGCGCAACCTTGGCCCGGTACAGCGCTGCGGCGTGCTCGAGGCGCGCGGTGAAGACCTCCGAGGGGCGCCCGTCGTACTGGCTGGCCCCGAGGACGACGACGGCGTCGGAGGGGCGACGGTCGTCGGTCCGCGCCGTCCACCAGATGCGCGTGGCCGTGACGCCGACGACGAGGACACAGACGGCGACGGCTGCCACGACGAGACGTCGCAGCAGCCGCGGCCAGAAGAACGGAGTCAGGAGCAGCTCACCTGCTGTCGCTGCCCTCGCTCTCGATGGACGCGCGACCCGCCTCGAGGCGAGCCACCGGGACCCGGAACGGCGAGCAGGACACGTAGTCCAGGCCCACCTCGTTGAAGAAGTGTACGGAGTCCGGGTCGCCGCCGTGCTCGCCGCACACGCCGATGTGGAGGTCCGGACGCACCGCGCGGCCCTCCTGCACGGCGATGCGCACGAGTCGCCCGACGCCCTCGCGGTCCAGGGACTCGAACGGCGAGACCCCGAAGACGCCCTTCTCGAGGTACCTGGAGAAGAAGCCGGCCTCGACGTCGTCGCGGCTGAAGCCCCACGTCGTCTGCGTGAGGTCGTTGGTGCCGAAGGAGAAGAACTCGGCGGCCTCGGCGATCGCCCCCGCCGTGAGCGCGGCCCGCGGCAGCTCGATCATCGTGCCGATGGGGAACTCGAGCTTGCAGCCGTTGGCCTCGGCGACCTCGGCGAGGACGCCGCGCGCCTCCTCCTCGATGAGCTCGAGCTCCTGGACGCTGCCGACGAGCGGGATCATGATCTCGGCGCGAGGGTCGGCCCCGAGCTTCTTGCGGAAGCACGCGGCTTCGGCGATGGCGCGCACCTGCAGCGCGAACAGGCCGGGCACGACCAAGCCCAGGCGCACGCCGCGCAGGCCCAGCATCGGGTTCTCCTCGTGCATGCGGGTGACCGCGGCGAGCAGCCGCAGGTCCTCCGCGCTCGTCTTCCCGCGCTCCTCGGCCAGCGCGACCCGCACCGAGAGCTCGGTGAGGTTCGGCAGGAACTCGTGCAGGGGCGGGTCGAGGAGCCGGATCGTCACCGGCAGCCCGTCCATGGCCTCGAGGATCCGGATGAAGTCCTTGCGCTGCAGCGGCAGCAGCGCATCAAGCGCGGCCTCCCGCTCGTCGTCGCCGTCGGCGAGGATGAGGCGCTCGACGTGGACCCGTCGCTCGCCGAGGAACATGTGCTCGGTGCGGCACAGGCCGATGCCCTGGGCACCCATCCGACGGCTGCGCTCGGCGTCCTCAGGCGTGTCGGCGTTGGCGCGGACCTTCATCCGGCGCTTGGCGTCAGCGTGGCCGATGATGAGGTGGACGGCCCGGACGAGGTCGTCGGCCTCGTCGCTGTCGGGGTCGAGGCGACCTTCGAAGTAGTCGACGACCGGCGACGGGACGACCGGCGCCTCGCCGAGGTAGACCGTGCCCGAGGTGCCGTCGACGGAGATGACGTCGCCCTCGTGGACGACGATGCCGCCCGGCGCGGTGAACCGGCGCTCTGCGGCGTTGACGTCGATCTCCTCGGCGCCGCAGACGCAGGTCTTGCCCATGCCGCGGGCGACGACGGCCGCGTGGGAGGTCTTGCCACCGCGGCTCGTGAGGATCCCGCGCGCGGCGACCATGCCCTCGAGGTCGTCGGGGTTGGTCTCGCGGCGGACGAGGATGACGGCCTCGCCGTTGGCAGCCCACATCGACGCGGTGTGGGAGTTGAACACGACCTTGCCGACAGCAGCACCCGGCGAGGCGTTCATCCCCTTGGCGATCTTGCGGATGTCAGCGTTCTCCGCGAACTTCGGGAACATCAGCTGGGCGAGCTGGGCGCCGCTCACGCGGTTGAGCGCCTCGTCGAGGTCGATGACGCCCTCCTCGACGAGCTGGGAGGCGATCCGGAACGCCGCTCCCGCGGTGCGCTTGCCGATGCGGGTCTGGAGCATCCACAGCTTGCCGCGCTCGATGGTGAACTCGATGTCGCAGAGGTCCTTGTAGTGCGCCTCGAGCAGGGACATGATCCGCATGAGCTCGGCGTAGGAGTCGGCGTCGATCTTGTCGAGCTGCTCGAGAGAGAGCGTGTTGCGGATGCCGGCGACGACGTCCTCGCCCTGGGCGTTCTCGAGGTAGTCGCCGTAGACCCCGCGCGCGCCGGAGCCGGGGTCGCGGGTGAAGGCGACGCCGGTGCCCGACCCAGGGCCGCTGTTGCCGAACACCATGCTCTGCACGTTGACGGCGGTGCCGAGGTCGGACGGGATGCGCTCCTGGCGGCGGTAGAGGCGGGCGCGCTCGGTGTTCCACGAGCTGAAGACGGCGCGGACGGCGAGGTCGAGCTGCTCGCGCGGCTCCTGGGGGAACTCCCGGCCCGCCTGATCGGCGACGATGGCCTTGAAGGAGACGACGAGGGCCTCGAGGTCGGCGGCGTCGAGGTCGACGTCGGAGGTCACGCCCTTGGTCGCCTTGACCGCCTCGAGGGCCTGCTCGAAGTGGTGGCCCTCGATGCCGAGGACCGTCTTGCCGAACATCTGGATGAGCCGGCGGTAGGAGTCCCAAGCGAAACGCGGGTGGTCCGAGTGCGCGGCCAGGCCGTGGACCGAGTCGTCGTTGAGGCCGATGTCGAGGACGGTCTCCATCATGCCCGGCATGGAGAACTTGGCGCCGCTGCGCACGGAGACGAGCAGCGGGTCGTCGGCCTGCCCGAGTCGGCGGCCGTGGACGGCCTCGAGCCGCTCGAGGTGCTCGGTGACCTCGAGGGCCAGCTCGACGGGCTCGCTTCCGCTCGCCAGGAAGGCCTTGCACGCCTCGGTGGTGATGGTGAATCCGGGAGGCACCGGCAGGCCGAGGTTCGTCATCTCCGCGAGGTTCGCGCCCTTGCCACCGAGCAGGTCTTTCATGTCTCGATTTCCCTGGGCGAAGTCGTAGACGTACGTCGGCATGAAGGGCACCTCTCTCGGCGGGTGGACGCTAGCGACGCTAGAGGGAGCACTCTGCTACGAATGCGTCCGCAAGGCCCGCGAGATGCGGCGAAGGTCCCCCGAGGCGAGGGCGTTCCGGCGGTTGATCAGCCGCCGGAGACCCCGATCTCCGCGCCGGCCGGCACCGCCAGGTCCTCGGCGTCCTCCAGCCACCCCTCGGGCAGCACGACTCTGCGCACCCCCGTCGTCCGGCCCCTCCTGCCGCTGGCCACCTCGTGCGGGAACGGCTGCTCGGGGTCGAGCTCGGCCAGCAGCGCGTCGAGCTCGACCAGCGAGGCCACCATCCCGAGCGCGGAGCGCACCGGTCCCCCGACGGCGAAGCCCTTGAGGTACCACGCCATGTGCTTGCGCAGATCGCGCATCGCCTTGAGCTCGCCGAGCTCCGCCGTGAGCAGCTCGGCGTGGCGGCGCAGCACCTGTCGAACCTCGCCGAGGGAGGGCGGAGCCGGCGCGGGCGCCCCTTCGAACGCCGCGGAGATCTCCGCGAAGAGCCACGGCCGTCCCAGGCAGCCTCGGCCGACGACGACACCGTCGCAGCCCGTGCGCGTCATCATGTCGAGGGCGTCCTGGGCGGTCCAGATGTCGCCGTTGCCGAGGACGGGCACCGACAGCGACGCCTTGAGCCGGGCGATCGCCTCCCAGTCGGCCTCGCCCGAGTACATCTGCGCCGCGGTGCGCCCGTGGAGGGCGACCGTGGCCGCACCCTCCTCCTGGGCGAGCCGACCGGCGTCGAGGTAGGTGAGGTGCTCGTCGTCGATGCCCTTGCGCAGCTTCACCGTCACGGGGAGCCGGCCGGCGTTGGAGACGGCTGCCTCGACGATGCGGGCGAAGAGCCGTCGCTTGTACGGCAGCGCCGATCCCCCGCCCTTGCGGGTGACCTTGGGAACCGGGCAGCCGAAGTTGAGGTCGATGTGGTCGGCGAGGTCCTCGTCGGCGACCATCGCCACCGCCGCCCCGACGACCTCCGGGTCGACGCCGTAGAGCTGCAGGCTGCGGGGAGTCTCGTCGGCGCCGAAACGCACGAGCCGCAGGCTCTCGGCGTCGCGCTCGACGAGCCCGCGCGAGGTCACCATCTCGCTCACGTAGAGCCCTGCGACCCCCGGACGGTCCGCCGGGACCGGAGCGGCGCCGGCCGCACGGCACAGCGCGCGGAAGGCCGGGGTCGTGATGCCTGCCATCGGCGCGAGGACGACAGGTGGCCACACCTGCCATGGCCCCACGTGCAGGGGGCGGACGTCGGCAACCGGGGAGGGCATCGGTCCAGTGTCGGTCACGCCGCTGGTGCCGCCGGCCACGCCGGACAAGTGCTGGGTCAGCAGCCGGGCAGCCGAGCCCCGAGGTAGGCCTCGACCTGGCTCAGCGCCACCCGCTCCTGCGACATCGAGTCGCGCTCGCGCACCGTGACGGCGTCGTCCTCGAGGGTGTCGAAGTCGACGGTGATGCAGAACGGGGTGCCGATCTCGTCCTGGCGGCGGTAGCGGCGTCCGATGGCGCCGGCGTCGTCGAACTCGATGGTCCACGACTGACGCAGCGCGGCGGCGAGGTCGCGAGCCTTGGGCGAGAGGTCGGCGTTGCGCGAGAGCGGCAGAACCGCGGCCTTGACCGGGGCGAGCCGGCGGTCGAGGCGAAGGACCGTGCGCTTGTCGACCCCGCCCTTGGTGTTGGGGGCCTCGTCCTCGGTGTAGGCGTCGAGGAGGAAGGCGAACAGGGCACGGTTGACCCCGGCCGCCGGCTCGATGACGTACGGCGTCCAGCGCTCGCCGAGCTCCTGGTCGAAGTAGGACAGGTCGGTGCCCGAGGCCTTGGAGTGCGTCGAGAGGTCGAAGTCGGTGCGGTTGGCGATGCCCTCGAGCTCGGAGAACTCCTGGCCGCCGAAGCGGAAGCGGTACTCGATGTCGACGGTGCGCTTGGAGTAGTGGGAGAGCTTCTCCTTGGGGTGCTCGTAGAAGCGCAGGTTCTCCTCGCGCAGCCCGAGCCCGGTGTACCAGCCCCAGCGCTGGGCGAGCCAGTACTCGTGCCACTCCTCGTCGGTGCCGGGCTTGACGAAGAACTCCATCTCCATCTGCTCGAACTCGCGGGTGCGGAAGATGAAGTTGCCCGGCGTGATCTCGTTGCGGAAGCTCTTGCCGATCTGGCCGATGCCGAACGGCGGCTTCTTGCGCGACGCCTGCTGGACGGCGGCGTAGTTGACGAAGATTCCCTGCGCGGTCTCCGGCCGCAGGTAGGCCAGGCCGGAGCCGTCCTCGACCGGCCCGAGGTGGGTCTTGAGCAAGCCGTTGAACATCTTGGGCTCGGTGAACGCGCCCTTCGTGCCGCAGCTCGGGCAGTTCACCTCGGCGAGGGAGGCGGGGGCCCGCTTGTGCTTGGCCTCGAAGGCCTCCTCGAGGTGGTCGGCACGGAACCGCTTGTGGCAGGACTGGCACTCCGTGAGCGGGTCGACGAAGGCCTGGACGTGACCGCTGGCCTCCCACACCTCGCGGGCCAGGATGACGCTGGAGTCGAGGCCGACGATGTCCTCGCGGCCCTGGACCATCGCCTTCCACCACTGGCGCTTGATGTTCTCCTTGAGCTCGACGCCGAGGGGGCCGTAGTCCCAGGCGGCGCGCTGACCGCCGTAGATCTCGCTGCAGGGGAACACGAATCCCCTGCGCTTGGAGAGGCTGACGACGGTCTCGACGAGGTCGGCGGGCACGGGAGAACTCCATCCGGCTGGCGGTCGGGGAAGGCTCAACCCTAGCGGCGCCGCGCGTGGAGGGACGCCGCCCCCGGCTACGGCCGAGGCCTAGGTCGCCCCGCGGCCCGCCGTCCCGGCGTCCGGTGCACGGTCCGGCCCGCCGACCAGGCGCAGGTCACCGCCGGGCCCGGACTCGACGAGCACCTCGAAGGCGCCCGGCTCGTCGACGGCGAGAGCGAGCACCGGGACGGCCTCGAGCTTGACGCGCGCGCTCGACAAGGCACGGCGGTAGGCCCCCACGCCGTCCCACTCGGTGACGAGGCACCACAGGCCGTCCTCGTCCGTCGAGCTGCCGATCGACCCCCGTCGGAAGCCGGCGCACGAGCCCAGCGCCCCCAGCGCGGCGGCGAGCCCTTCGGCGTCCACGCCCGCCCCCCGGAACCGCGCCACCGCGATCACGGCGCACCGCCGGCGGTGCCGGACGGGTCGCCTCCGGCGACCGTGCCAGACGTGTCGATCGCTCCCCCGTAGCGCCGGTCCCGCCGCGCGTAGTCCTCCACCGCGGCCCAGAGGTGCCGGCGGTCGACGTCCGGCCAGAGGGTGTCGAGGAAGACGAGCTCGGCATACGCCGACTGCCAGAGCATGAAGTTCGACAGCCGCTGCTCGCCGGAGGAGCGCAGGAACAGGTCGACGTCGGGCAGGTCGGGCTCGTCGAGGAAGCGCGCGAGCACCCGCTCATCGACCTTGTCAGGACGAAGCCGCCCTGCGGCCACCTCGCGGGCGACGGCCGCGGCGGCGTCGGCGATCTCAGCCCGACTGCCGTAGTTGACGCACATGGTCAGGGTGAGGACGTCGTTGCCCCGGGTGAGCTCCTCGGCCGCCTCGAGCTCGTCGATGACGCTCTTCCACAGCCGCGGGCGGCGTCCGGCCCAGCGCACCCGGACGCCGAGGGCGTGCATCTCGTCGCGACGGCGCCGGATGACGTCGCGGTTGAAGCCCATGAGGAAGCGGACCTCCTCCGGCGAGCGCTTCCAGTTCTCCGTGGAGAACGCGTAGGCGCTGACGTGCCGGACGCCGACCTCGATCGCGCCCTCGACGAGGTCGAACAGCGCCGCCTCGCCGGCTGCGTGCCCAGCGGTCCGTGGCAGCCCGCGGGCGGCGGCCCACCGGCCGTTGCCGTCCATGACCACGGCGACGTGGCGCGGGACGAGCTCACGCGGGATCGCCGGGGGGAGCGCCCCGCTGGGGTGCCGGGAGGGGGCGCGCACCTCTCGCGGGACCGCGGCCGGCGGGCGCCGCAGCCGGCTCCGGGCGCTCATGCCCGCTCCACGAGCCGCAGCGAGCGCAGCCCTCGTTCGAGGTGCCACTGCAGGTACGCCGCGACGATCCCGCTGCCCTCGTGCCGGTGCCGCAGGTCGGAGGCGTCCGCGGTCTCCCAGTCCCCCGCGAGCAGCGCCCCGAGCAGGGCCAGCGTGTGCGGCGAGGGCGACGCCGCCCCGTTGGGCCGGCACTCCGCGCAGACCGACCCGCCCCCCGCGACAGCGAACGCGCGGTGCGGGCCGGGCTCACCGCATCGGGCGCAGTCGGCGAAGGACGGCGCCCACCCCGCGATCGCGAGGGAGCGGAGGAGGAACGCGTCGAGGACGAGGGCTGGGTCGTGCTCGGCCGCAGCGAGGGCCCGGAGCCCGCCGACGAGCAGGAGGTACTGCGCGAGGTTGGGCTCGCGCTCGTCGGTCAGTCGCTCGGCGGTCTCGAGCATCGCCGTGCCCGAGGTGTAGCTCGGGTAGTCCGACGCGAGCGCCGGGCCGAAGGCGTCGAGGGACTCCGCCTGCGTGACGATGTCGAGCGTCCGCCCCCCGTAGAGAAGGAGGTCGACCCGGCTGAACGGCTCCAGCCGAGAGCCGAACTTCGACCTCGTCCGCCGCACGCCCTTGCCGACGGCGCGCACCTGGCCGTGCTCCCGCGTGAGCAGCGTGACGATGCGGTCGGCCTCACCGAGCTTCTGGGTGCGCAGCACCACGCCCTCGTCCCGGTACACCGCCACGTCGGCATTCTCCCCCGCACGGCCGCCGTCAGCTCACCCCGCCACGCTCGGGCCGATACGTGGTTGCCACCGCGCGGCCGCCGCGACAGCGATGAGGATCATGGCTGACGTACCAGGCACGCCACGGACAACGACCGCCACGGCCACCCGCAGGCGGTCCGAGCCTTCGCTGAGTCGTTTCGGGCGTTCCTCGAGTGGGTGCACTCCGACAGCACGATCGGTGCGGGCAGCGAGGTCGTCGGCCTCGTGCGCGGCCACCTGGGCGCGGCGGGTGCCGCCCGCTCCGTCGTCGCCAAGGAGCTGCCGGGCACCGCGAGGCGCTGCGCGCGGCGGGTCAGCACCTCAAGCGTGGCCTGCTGCTCTACGGGCCGCCGGGAACCGGCACGACCCACACGATGCGCTACGTCGTCGGGGCGATACGGGGTGCACCCGGCTGCTGCTCTCCGGCAACGCCCTGCACCTCGTCGGTGTGGACCGCGGCTTCGGTCCTGGTCCGCAGCAGGTGCTCTTCGAGCTGCTCGACACGATGGACGGCGCCGCCGCCGACGCGGACCTGCTCTCCCTCCTCACGACGAACCGCGTCGACCTGCTCGGGCCGGCGCTCGCGTCCCGGCCGGGGCGGGTGGACGTCGCCGTCGAGATCGGCCTACCCGACGACGACGCACGCCGCCGCCTCTTCGCGCTCTACGTCGCCGGGGTGAGCGCCCCGGTTGGACGACGGTGACGTCGACGGCATGGTCGAGCGCACCGAGGGGACGACGGCGTCGTTCATGAAGGAGCTCGTCCGGCGCGCGGTGCTCGAGTCGCTGGCCGAGCTGCCACCGGGGGCGGCGGGCACCGTCACCGGCGCGCACTTGGCGAGGGCCCTCGACGACCTGCTCGACAGCGCGCAGGGGGTGACCCGTGCCCTCCTCGGGGTCGGGGATGCGGGCTCGCGTGCGCAGCAGCCCCAGCGGGGCCATGGACCGAAGCCGGGGCTCGCCCCGCCATGGGCCATGGCCGGTGCGGGGGTCGCGGCGTACGGCTCCAGCCTCACGATGACCGGCACCGGACCGGCACCGGCGGCGGTACCGGCACCGGCGGCGGTACCGGTACCGGCGAGGCGTCGGCGGAGTCGGTCGCCTCCCCTGCCGACGGCTGGCGACCGGCCGACGTTTGCTGTCCACAGCTCGTTGCCACGGCCCTGGTTCTGTCGGTCGAGCGCTGTAGCGTGCTGGCATGTCAGTCGAACAGGTGTTCGAAGCGGGGTCGTCAGCATTCGCTGCCGATCTCGCCTCGGTGCTGACCGCGGCGCACCGGCTGGGGTCCGGCCCACTCTGGGAGGTCCAGAACGGCGACCTGCCCGGGTTGCTGCGGGCGGCGGAGACGGCTGCGCGGATGCTCGACGCGGCCCGGCTACGCCTGATCAGCGAGGTCGAGGCCCGGGGGCTGGCGTTGAGCGACGGGGCCGTCTCCACGGGGCGCTGGGTCGCCGAGGTCACCGGCACCACCCCCGCA
>JBBQFP010000076.1:0-11345 GCA_038322045.1 Actinomycetes bacterium
CTCGTCGTCAGGCGCACCGGCGGCGATGTCTCGATGCAGGAAGGGCGCGACATCTGGCTGCACGAGCTGGCCGTCTCGGACGACCCGGCGAGCTGTCCCTGCGAGCCGATGGACAGCGAGGATCTGCTCTTTCTGATGTACACCTCGGGGACGACCGCGAGCCCGAAGGGGATCGCGCATACGACCGCCGGCTATCTCGTCGGGGCCGCGACTACCCACCA
Source organism: Actinomycetes bacterium (assembly GCA_038322045.1). Lineage (GTDB taxonomy): Bacteria > Actinomycetota > Actinomycetes > JBBQFP01 > JBBQFP01 > JBBQFP01. The sequence continues at coordinate 222 of JBBQFP010000076.1, forward strand.
CTACATCTTTGACCTGAAGGCCGAAACGGACGTGTACTGGTGCGCCGCCGACATCGGCTGGATCACCGGGCACAGCTACATCGTCTACGGGCCGCTGGCCAACGGGGCGACGTCGTTCATGTACGAGGGCACCCCGGACACCCCCACCAAGGAGCGGTGGTGGGAGATGATCGAGAAGTACCGGGTCACGCTGCTCTACACCGCGCCGACGACGATCCGCACGTTCATGAAGTGGGGCCACCAGCTCCCCGAGGCGCACGACCTGTCCTCCCTGCGGCTGCTCGGCAGCGTCGGCGAGCCGATCAACCCCGAGGCGTGGGTCTGGTACCGCCGCAACATCGGCGGCGACCGGTGCCCCGTGGTCGACACGTGGTGGCAGACCGAGACGGGTGCCATCATGATCAGCCCGCTTCCGGGCGTCACGGCCGCAAAACCGGGTGCAGCGATGCGCCCGCTGCCCGGCATCGGAGCCGCAGTCGTCGACGACCAGGGGCACCCCGTCTCCCCGGGAGGCGGCGGCTACCTCACCCTCACCGAGCCGTGGCCGGCGATGCTCCGCGGCATCTGGGGCGACCCCGAGCGCTACATCGACACGTACTGGTCACGCTATGAGAACCAGTACTTCGCCGGCGACGGCGCCAAGCTCGACGAGGATGGCGACATCTGGCTGCTCGGACGGGTCGACGACGTCATGAACGTCTCGGGTCACCGCATCTCGACGACAGAGGTCGAGTCGGCGCTCGTGTCCCACCCTGCCGTCGCGGAGGCCGCCGTCGTCGGGGCCACCGACGCGGTCACCGGTCAGGGCATCGTCGCCTTCGTCATCCCCCGGCAGTCGGCGGGCGAGATCGACGGCGAGGCGCTCGTGGCCGAGCTGCGGGCGCACGTGGCCCACGAGATCGGCCCCATCGCCAAGCCCCGCCAGATCCTCGTCGTCGCCGAGCTGCCGAAGACGCGCTCGGGCAAGATCATGCGCCGGCTGCTCCGCGACGTTGCCGAGCACCGGAGCATGGGCGACGTGACGACGCTGGCGGACCCGACCGTCATGAACCTCATCGGCGGACAGATGGCAGCGAGCCCTGGAGCGGCCGACGAGTCCTGAGCGCCCCGGGCGGGCCAGCGACGCGTCCTGAGCGCCGCCGGTCCGCCCGGAGCACTAGGGTCGCTGTCGAGATCGACCGACCCGACCCTTTGCAGGAGGCACCATGGCCGACGAGGCGCAGCAGTCCCTCGGCGAGCTGTTCTCGACCGCCAGCAAGGACCTCTCCACGCTCGTGCGCAGCGAGGTGGCCCTCGCCAAGGCGGAGCTCAAGAACGACGCGAAGCACGCGGCCACGGGCGGCGCCATGTTCGGCGTCGCGGGGTTCCTCGGGTTCCTCGCCTCGATCCTGCTCTCCTTCGCCGCGGTCTACGGGCTGGTCGCGGCCGGGCTCAACACGGCCCTGTCGTTCCTCGTCGTCGCCGTCGTCTACCTCGTCCTTGCGGGGATCCTGGCGCTCGTGGGCAAGAAGCAGGTGTCCAAGGCCAACGGCGCCCCCGTGACGGCGCGCACCGCGAAGGCGACGGCCGCCTGGGCGAAGAAGCCGAGGGTCTCCGCCTGAGCGCACCGGAGGGCGGCGTCCGGGGGCGTGAGAGGCTGCCCCCATGGCTGACCGGCTCTCCGACGTCGTGCTCGTCGGTGGCCCCTGGGTGCACCGCGACATCGCCGCGAACGGCTGCCGGTTCCACGTCGCCGAGGCCGGTGACGGCCCGCTCGTCCTCCTCCTGCACGGGTTCCCCGAGATGTGGTGGGCCTGGCGCGACCAGCTCGTCACCCTGGCCGACGCCGGGTACCGCGCCGTGGCGCTGGACCTGCGAGGCGTCGGCGCGAGCGACAAGCCCCCGCGGGGGTACGACCCGCTCACGCTGACGGCCGACGTCGCGGGGATCATCCGCGCCCTCGGCGAGCAGGACGCCGTCGTCGTCGGGCACGGTGGTGGGGCACGGGTGGGCTGGACCCTCGCCTCCGTAGCGCCGACGGCGGTCCGGGGCTTCGCCGTTCTCGGGTCGGCTCACCCGCGGGCGATGCGCGAGGCGTTGCGCAGCGACCCCGCCCAGGTGCGCGCGAGCAGCTTCATGCTCGGCTTCCAGCGTCCCCTGCTGCCGGAGCACTCCCTCGTCGCCAACGACGCCGCCACCGTCGAGCGGTACCTCCGTGACTGGTCGGCGCCCTCCGGGGGGACGACGACGTCAGCGCAGCCGGGGTGGCCCGACGCCGAGACGGCCTGGCGGTACCGCGCGGCGATGCAGCTCCCCGCGGCCGCCCACTGCGCGCTCGAGGTCTACCGCTGGACCGTCCGCTCGGTGCTGCGGACCGACGGACGCCGGTGGTTCGACGCCGTCCGCGAGCCGGTCACCGTCCCGGTGCTCCAGCTGCACGGCGATGCCGACCGGACGGTGCTCATGTCCTCGGTCAAGCGCTCGCGGGCGTACGCGGCGGGTCCCTACGTGCTCGAGACGATCGCCGGGGTCGGTCACTTCGCCCACGAGGAGGCGCCCGACGAGGTGGGCAAGGCGCTGCTCGGCTGGCTCGGCTCGCTCGACGAGGTGTGAGGTGCCCGGCGTGAGGGACCGTCGTCAGGGACGCGCCGTGAGGCCGGCGCCGTGACCACCGACCGGGACCGTCGCGCCGACGGCCGGGCCGAGAACGCCCGCCCGCGCGATGACGCCGGCCGCCCGCTCCCCCGCGGCGTGCAGGGATCGGCGAAGGAGCCCGACCCCGAGGCGCAGGAGCCGGCGAAGGCGCTGCTCCTCGTCCAGCAGCTCATCGACGACGACCGGCCCTTCCGCGCCCACGAGGTGTGCGAAGCGCAGTGGAAGGCCGTCGACCGGGGCGATGCCGGGGAGCGTGCCTTCTGGCAGGGACTCGCTCAGGTGTGCGTCGGGCTCACGCACCTGGCCCGGGGCAACTCCGCAGGGGCGCTCGCCCTTCTGCACCGCGGGGCGGCTCGCCTGCTCGAGTCGGGTGACCGGCACGGGGTGCAGGCGCTCGCGCTGGCCCAGCAGGCCGAGCGCGTCGCGCAGGGCGCGCCCGAGCGCCTCGTCGTCGTGCCCGAGGCACGGCCGTGACGAGCGGCACCGCACCGGACGGCGTGCCCGGGGGTGGGCCGACCCCCACCCGGGTGGCCGTCGTCGGCACGGGTGGCGGTGCTCGAGGCGCCTACGAGGCCGGGGCCCTTCGCGCCGTCGTACCCGCCCTCGTGGCGCGTGGGCAGCGTCCGCGGATCGTCGTCGGCACGAGCGCAGGGGCGATCAACGCCGTCCTGCTCGGCTCGCTCGCTCACCGCCTCGGCACCGCCGGGGAGGCGGGCGCGGCCCTCGACGAGGTCGTCGCCGCGTGGCACGACGTCGCGCTGGGCCAGGTCTTCCGGCCGCTCGCAACCTCGGGCTGGGCGACCGCCGTGCGGTATGCCGCCGCCGCCGCCGGGTTGCCGCGGCCACGGCTCACCGCCCTGCTCGACACCGCTCCGCTGCGGGAGCTCGCGGCACGCGCCGTCGACTGGGCGCAGCTGCACCGCAACGTCCGCGACGGCCTCGCCGATGTCGCCGTCGTCACGACGACGGCTCGCGGCGGCACGTGCATCTTCCTGCAGCGGGGCGGCACCGAGGCACCGCAGCCGGACCCCACCCGCGGCTGGGAGTACCGCAGCGTCGACCTCGGGCCCGAGCACCTGTGCGCGTCCTCGGCGATCCCGCTGCTCTTCCCACCTGTCGAGATCGAGGGCGACTGGTACTCCGACGGCGGGCTGCGGCTCAACGCACCGCTCAAGCCGGCGCTCGACCTCGGTGCCGACGGGCTCGTCGTCGCCGCCAACCACTCGGTGCCCTACGACGTCGGGACGGCGTGCGAGCCGCCGCAGATCGACGACGCGGCCGCGCAGGTGCTCTCGGCGGTGCTCTCCGACCGCATGCTCGAGGACCTGCGCAGGCTGCGGAGCGTCAACGAGCTGCTCGAGCACATCGACCCTGACGCGGCGACGGACAAGCGCCGGGTGCCCTCGCTCGTCGTCACCGCCCCGCAGGCCGGAGCACTCGCCGGGCTCGCGGAGCAGGCATACGCCGACGTGTCGGGCTCGCTGCTGTCGCTGCTGCGGCACGCCGACGTCCCGCTGCTCCACCACCTGCTGGCGCCCGACGACAGCCGAGGCGCGTGGGAGCTGCTCAGCTACCTGTTCTTCGACCCGGCCTTCACCCGGCGTGCCGTGGCCCTGGGGCGCGACGACGCCTCGCACTGCGTCCCCGCGTCCGACGACGACTGCCTGCCGTGGTGCCTCACCGAACCGGTGCCTGACCTCGCTCAGGCGCAGCGGCCCGTGCTCACCTGACCCCCGACCGGGATCCCGGCCGCGACGTCTCGCTCGATCTCGCTCACGGTGAGCGCGTAGCCCGTCTCGGGGTTGTCGAGCGACGTGGCGAAGACCATGCCGAGCGCCGTGCCGTCGGTCGAGAGCAGCGGCCCGCCGGAGTTGCCTGGCTGGATCCGGCCCTTCACGGCGTACACGTCCCGGACGACGCTGTCGCGGGCGTAGATGTCCGAGCCCTGCGCGCGCAACCGGGTCGAGACCCTCGCGGCGTCGACCCGGTACGGCCCGCCGAGCGGGAACCCTGCGACGACGGCGGCATCCCCGCGCCGGGCGGGCGAGCGGGCGAGCAGCAGCGGTGGCGCGCCGAGGCTGGGCACCGAGAGGACGGCGACGTCCCGGGCCGGGTCGAACAGGACAACCGTCGCGTCGTGAACCCGGCCGCGGCCACCGACCTGGACCGAGGGGTGCGCCACCCCGGCGACGACGTGGGCGTTGGTCAGCACCCGGTGCGGGGCGACGACGAAGCCGCTGCCCTCGATCTCGCGCTGGCAGGAGCGCGCGGAACCGGCGACCCGGACGATGCTGGCGCCCGCGCGGGTGACCGCGGCGTCGCCGGTGACCGCAGGGTCGGGTGGGGCCACGGGCAGCAGCGGCTCGGCGACCCCCCGGAACACCTCGGGGAACCCGTGCTCGTTGAGAACGCCCCGCAGCCGGCTCGTGAGGTCGCGGCCCGCGTAGGGGACGGCCCGGTCGAGGGTGTCGATGACCCGCGATGAGCGGACCTCGCCGGCGACGACGGGGATCGGCGCGGTTCGCAGCGTCGCGGCGAGCACCCACACCCCGGCCGCGAGTGCGAGCACCCCGACCACGGCACCCAACGCGGCGTCCGCCGTCCGGACCGGCTTCCACGGCAGCCGCCTGCGCAGCCACATGCCGACCCACGACGCGACCCCCTGGCCCAGCCCCGCCGCGAGGAGGACGACGGCGATGGCCGCAGCGCTCTGCCCGGGGCCGTTGGCCATCGAGCCCACGAGGCGCGGCGCGACGACGAGCCCGGCGGCGCAGCCCGCGACGAGGCCCACGAGGGCGAGGACGCCGACGAGGAAGCCGCGGTGCCAGCCCGAGAGAGCGGCGAGCAGCGCCGCCCCGAGGAGCGCGTAGTCGAGGATCGTCACCCGGTGCCACCAGGGACCGGCAGCTGCGAGGTCGGCAGCGGCTCGATCCGGGAGGTGTCCCAGGGGCGCTCCCAGCCGCCGAGGCGCAGCAGCCGATCGAGCAGGCCGGCGGTGAAGCCCCACACCGTGAGACCCACGACGTCGAACGCGGGGCCGACGTAGCCCGAGGGGTGCCGCACCCGGAGCCGGTTCCGGGGGTCGACGAGGTCGGCCACGGCGACCCGGTGCACCGAGGCGACCTCGGCCGGGTCGGCCGCGCGGACCGGGCTGGGCGTCCGCCACCAGGCGAGCACCGGGGTGACGACGAAGCCGCTCGGCGGCAGGTAGAGCGCCGGGAGCGTCGCGACGACCGACACGCCGGCCGGGTCGAGCCCGGTCTCCTCGTGCGCCTCGCGCAGGGCCGCGCCGACGGCTCCGTCGTCGGCAGGCTCGAGCATGCCGCCGGGGAAGGCCGGCTGCCCGGCATGGGTGCGCATCCCGCCGGCCCGCTCGATGAGCAGGACGTCGGGGCCGAGCTCGCCGTGGCCGAACAGGACGAGGACGGCGCTGGGCCGGCCCCCCTCGGCCGGCGGCACGAACGAGCTGAGGTGCTCGGCGCGCACGTGCCGCACGGACTCGGCCAACGGCGTGAGCCACGACGGCGTCGGCGCTGCGGTCCTCACCGGACGCTCACCCCGAGATGCGCCTGCACCAGGGCGGCGATCTGCGCGGTCGAGGTCACCGCGCCGTGGATGGTCCGCACGACCTTGCCGTTCCCGGCCACGAGCAAGGTCACGGGTAGCCCGGCGCGGCCAGCGAGGAGTGTGCCGTCGGGGTCGAGCAGCGAGGGATAGCCGAGCCGAAGCTCCGCCGCGGCCTGGGCGGCGTCGGAGGGCTTGTCCTGGTAGGCGACGCCGATCACCCGCACCGAGCCGGGGTTGCGCTCGGCGAGCTCGCGCAGGTGCGGGACCTCGTCGCGGCAGAACGCGCACCACGACGCCCAGAGGTTGACGACCGTCGGGGTCCCGCGAAGCCCGGAGAGCCGCACCGACGGGCCGCCACCGAGGCAGGCGAGGGCGACGTCGGGCAGCCCGCCTGCCACCGGAGCCACCGAGGGCGAGGCGGCGGGGCACGGCAGGGGGGCCGGCAAGCCGCCGGCTCCCGCGCCCGACGTCGCTGCCCCGGACGTCGCCGCGGCAGTGGCGGGCGGCGAGTCCGTCGCGGGCGCCGTCGAGCCCTCGGCACCGCGGCTGGAGCCGCACGCGGTGAGCACGCCCGTGACGAGCAGCAGCGCCGCGAGTGGCGCTGCGACACCCCTGGCTCGCGCTTGGGCCGTCACGGGACGTCCTTGACGAGGCGGGCGGCCTCGACGAGGTCGGTCGGCCCGGCGCCGTAGGAGGGGCACCAGCTCCACACCGGGCAGGCGCCGCAGGCGGGCTTGCGAGAGTGGCACCGACGGCGGCCGTGGAAGATCACCCGGTGGCTCATCATCGTCCAGTCACCGCGCTCGAAGATCCCCGAGAGGTCCTGCTCGACGACGACGGGGTCCTCGCTGCTCGTCCACCCGAACCGACGCGCCAGCCTCCCGACGTGGGTGTCGACGGTGATGCCGGGGACGCCGAAGGCGTTGCCGAGGACGACGTTAGCGGTCTTGCGGCCGACGCCCGGCAGCGTGACGAGGTCGCCGAGGCGACCCGGCACCTCGCCGGAGTACCGGTCGCACAGCGCCGCCCCGATGCCGAGCAGCGAGGTCGCCTTGGAGCGGAAGAACCCCGTCGAGGCGATCATCGCCTCGAGCTCGGCGCGGTCGGCTGACGCGTACGCCTCGGCGCTCGGGAACCGGGCGAACAGCGCCGGGGTCACCAGGTTCACCCGTTTGTCGGTGCACTGCGCCGAGAGCACGGTCGCGACGAGCAGCTCGAGCGGCGTCGTGAAGTCGAGCTCGCAGTGCGCGTCCGGGTAGGTCTCGGCCAGCGTGCGCTGGATGCGCCGCGCCCGACGCACGAGCGCCGTCCGGCTCTCGCCCGACACGTCGATCGGACGGCTGGGACGGGCGGTGCTCGGCATCCGGCCAGAGTAGGCCGCACCGCGCGAACCGCACCGCCAGACGGGTGAGGGCGTCTCAAGGGCATCAGCCGTTCGTACGAGGACATGGCAGAGGGGATCTGCTCAGGTCCCGGGGGAGAGAGGCGACGATGGCTGAGACCAGCGCACCGGCAGTCGTGACCAGCCGGGCCAAGCCGCGTCGACCGGTACCCGAGCGCAGCGAGGACTTCGAGCAGTACGACCTCGAGGGGTTGCGCGGCCTGCGCACGGCCCTCACCGAGGAGGAGAACCGCATCTCCTACTGGCGGCGCATCGTCCAGGCGCGGATCGACATCATGCGCGTCGACGGCGACGAGGCCGCGGTGCTCAACCTGCGCCGGGTGCTCAGCGAGCGCTCGGGCTCCGGGCACCGCCTCGCCCTCGTCGACAGCGCCGCGCACGACGCGACGCCGCCGCTGCCCGACCTCGCCGCGCTGTGGGACGCCGACCCGCGCACCGGTGCCGACCGGAGCCGGGTCCTCGAGCAGCTCGAGACCGCGGAGGCCCAGCTCTCTGCCTACCGCACGACGCTGCACCGCTGGCTCGACGCCGCGACCGGCGAGCTCGTGGCGCGCTACCGCGAGGAGCCCACGCTCGCGCTGCGCATCCTCCCGCTCGGCGGGCCGCTGGGCTGAGGGCCGCCGCCCGGCAGGGGGGCGCCGGACACCACGGCGCAGGATCGCGTTCGCGAACACGGCAGTTCTTCCGTCCACGCGACGCCGGGTGCGGCAGACTGGCCCCACCACCTCCGGAGGAGCACCCGTGGACGACGACGTCAGGAAGGCGCCGCTGTTCGCTGCCCTGGACGACGACGCGGCAGCGGCCCTGCGGGGGTCGATGGTCGAGGTCCACCTCCTCCGTGGCGAGGCTCTGTTCCACGAGGGGGACGAGGGCGACCGGCTCTACGTCGTCCTCAGCGGCAAGATCAAGCTTGGCCGCACGTCACCCGACGGCCGCGAGAATCTCCTCGCCGTCCTCGGGCCGGGCGAGATGTTCGGCGAGCTCTCCCTGTTCGACCCGGGGCCGCGGACGTCGACGGCCACCGCCATCACCGAGGCCCGGCTCATCGGCCTGGGCAACGAGGACCTCCACCCGTGGCTCGCCGGGCGCCCGGAGGTCGCCTCGCAGCTGCTGCGGGCGCTCGCCGCGCGGCTGCGCCGCACGAACGTCGCGCTCGCCGACCTCGTCTTCAGCGACGTGCCAGGCAGGGTCGCCAAGGCCCTGCTCGATCTCGGCCGCCGCTTCGGCGAGCCCGGCCCCGAGGGGATCCACGTCGCGCACGACCTCACCCAGGAGGAGCTCGCGCAGCTCGTCGGCGCCTCCCGCGAGACGGTCAACAAGGCGCTCGCCGACTTCAACGCCCGAGGCTGGATCCGGCTCGAGGCCCGAGCCGTCGCGATCCTCGACGAAGAGCGCCTCTCCCGCCGGGCCCGCTGAACCGCGAGGCGTCGGCTCAGCGCTCCGAGGCCTCGCGCAGGTGCTCGAGCTGGGCAAGCACCGAGAGCTCCGCGGCAGGCCACAGCGCCCGGTCGACGTCGGCGTAGACGCGCTGCACGACCTCCGCCGCCGTCCGGTCCCCGGCTGCCAGCGCCCCCCGCACCTGGTCGAGCCGCTGCCTCCGGTGCTCGACGTAGCCCCGGATCGCCGAGCCGGCATCGCCCAGCGTCGGCCCGTGACCGGGCAGCACCGTCCCCACGCCGGCGTCGGTGAGCGCCAGCAGCCGGTCGAGCGAGGCGAGGTAGTCGGCGAGCCGTCCTTCGGGGTGCATGACGACGGTGGTGCCGCGCCCGAGCACGGTGTCACCGGTGAGGACGGCGGCCTCCTGCGGCAGGTGCAGGCTCACCGAGTCCGCGGTGTGCCCGGGGGTGGCGAGGACCCGCAGCTCGAGCCCGTCGAGGGTGACGACGTCGCCCTCGGCGAGCCCCTCGTCGCCGAGGCGGTGAGCCAGGTCGAGAGCCCGCACCGACGCCCCGGTGAGCTCGGCGAGCCGTGGGGCGCCCTCCGCGTGGTCGGCGTGGCCGTGGGTGAGGAGGATCGCCCCCACCCGGGCTCCCTGCTCGTCGGCGGCCGCCACGACCGCGCGCAGGTGGGCGTCGTCAGCCGGCCCGGGGTCGACGACGACGGCGCGGCCGGCCCCCGGCTCGAGGAGCACCCACGTGTTCGTGCCGTCGAGGGTCATCGGCCCGGGGTTGGGGGCGAGGACCCTCGTCGCCCTCACCGGCCGCCGCGCAGGCGGGCGGCCCGCTCCTGCTCGGAGACCGCGTGGGCGGCGGAGTCCGGGAGGACCGGCTCGATCACGCGCCCCTCGGCGGCGCGGAGCACCGCGGCGACGTCGGGCAGGGCGGCCAGCTCGGCGAGCGTCGCCGCGGTGGGAGGCATGAGCGTCACCGTGCCGGCGTCGTGCCCGTCGAGGACGTCGTGCGGCCGCGCCCAGACGACGGCGTCGGCCTCCCCGCCGACGTCACGGGTGCGCTGCCCCTCAGGCAGGGCCGCGACGAAGAACCGGGTGTCGAAGCGTCGGGGAAGGCCCGTGGGGGTGATCCAGTGCGCCCACGGTCGCAGGAGGTCGGCCCGCAGGACGAGCCCGCGGCGCGCGAGCAGCCCCGCGAGGGCGAGCGACCCGTCGAGCAGTTCCAGCCGGTCGGCCTCCCACGCGGCGGCGTCGGTCGCGCCGACGACCGTGCCTGGCGACGGCCCCGCGAGCAGCACCCCTGACTCCTCGAACGTCTCGCGCACGGCGGCGGCGCCGAGCGCCCCCGCGAGCCCGACGTCGGCCGCCAGCTGCGCCGGCCAGGTGGCCGGCACCGCCCAGGCGACCACGTCGTCCCCCGGGTCGACGCTGCCGCCAGGGAAGACGTGCATCCCCGCGGCGAAGGCCATCGTGGGCACCCGGCGGACGAGATAGACCTCGAGCCGCGAGCCGCCGCGGGGCTCCGCGGCGTCACGCAGGAGGACGACGGTAGCGGCGGCACGCACCTGCGCGGGAGGCGCGGGCGGCGTCCCGTCGGTCACCCGACCTCGACGACGATCTCCACCTCGACCGGTGCGTCGAGCGGCAGCACGGTGACGCCGACGGCGCTGCGCGCGTGCCGGCCGTACTCGCCGAAGACCTCCGCGAGCAGCTCGCTGGCGCCGTTGACGACGCCCGGCTGGCCGGTGAAGTCCGGGGCGCTGGCGACGTACCCGACGACCTTGACGACGCGCCGGACGGCGGAGAGGTCGACGACCTCGGCCTTGATCGCGGCGAGCGCGTTGAGCGCGCACGTCCGGGCCAGCGCCTTCGCCTCGTCGGGATCGACCTCTGCCCCGACCTTGCCGGTGCGCAGCAGCTCGCCGCCCACGGTCGGCAGCTGGCCCGAGGTCCACACGAGCGCGCCCGTGCGCACCGCGGGGACGTAGCTCGCCAGCGGCTTGGCCACCGGCGGCAGGGTGAGACCGAGCTCGGCCAGCCGCTCCTCCGGGGTCATGACGACGCCCGCTTGAGGTCGGCCACCAGCTGCTCGGGGTTGTTCGGGCCGGGGACGACCTGGACGAGCTCCCAC
>JBBQFP010000077.1:0-11292 GCA_038322045.1 Actinomycetes bacterium
AGCCGTACCTCGCCGACGCGCCTCCGACGGAGCCCGCCCCCGCGCCCGCGCCGGAGCCCGCCGACGCGCCTCCGACGGAGCCCGCCCCCGCGCCCGCGCCGGAGCCCGCCCCCGCGCCCGCGCCGGAGCCGGCCCCCGCGCCAGAGCCGGAGCCGGCCCCCGCGCCAGAGCCGGAGCCAGCGCCCGCGCCGGAGCCGGCCCCGGAGCCCGCCCCCTACACCGCGCCGGAACCCGTCGTCCACGGGTTCGCCCCGGCGACGGTCGACGTCCTGCCGCAGCGCGGCGGTCGCGGGCTGCTGCGCCGTCGCTCAGCGACGCACGACGCCGGCGCCTCGCCGTTCCATGCGCCTGCCATCACGCAGGCGCCGGTCGAGGCGGCGCCGCCGCCGCTTCCCCGTCGCCCGCTGAGCCCCAGCCACGCCGTCACTCAGGAGCCGTTCGCGATCGACGCCACCCACCCGATGCAAGCGCCCACGCCGGCAGCGCAGCTGGCCGAGCTCGCGCAGGAGGGCTACCGGCCCGCGGCGCTCGAGACAGCCCCGTCGGACTCGCTCACCCGGCGCACACCGAGCAGCGCCGCCGCTCCTGCAGCGGATGACGACGTCCCGCACCGGCTGCGCTCCGCCACCGAGGTCCGCAGCGTGCTTTCCGGCTTCCAGGCCGGCGTCGCCCGCGGCCGCACCTCCGCCGTCCTGCCCCCGGTGAACGGACCGACCACCGGACCCGACTCCCCGACCCCCACCACGACGGGATCTGCATCGTGACGACCATGACCACGGAGGCGGCCAACTTCACCTGGCTGCTCGACAACTTCGTCAAGAGCGTGCCGGGGGTCCGGCACACGCTGGTGGTCAGCGCGGACGGCCTGCTCATGGCCATGTCGGACCGCCTGGACCGCACGAGCGGCGACCAGATGGCCGCCATCGTCTCGGGGATGGCCAGCCTGACCCGCGGCGCTGCCCGCCAGCTCGGCAGCGGCCAGGTGCGCCAGGCGATCGTCGAGATGGACACCCTGTTCCTCTTCACGATGAGCATCGGCGACGGTTCGGTGCTGGCCGTGACGGCCGAGTCGTCGTGCGACGTCGGGATGGTGGGCTACGAGATGGCACTGCTCGTCAGCCGCGCCGAGACGACGATGACGCCGGCGCTCGTGGCGGAGATGCGGTCGCGTCTGTCGCTCGACGGAGCCGTGCGCGCTGGCGTCGGGGCCTGACGCCCGTGGCAGCGCCGGACTTCCGGGAGCACGACGAGGCGCCACCGGACGCCTACGCCGTCCGCCCGTACGCCCTCAGCGGCGGCCGGACCGGCCCCACGTCCGAGCAGCTCCCCGTCGAGGCGCTCGTCCGTGCCTGCCTCGACACCGTCGTCCACTTCCTCGTGCCGGAGCGTCGGCGCATCGTTGAGCTGACCGCCGACCGCTTCCTGTCGATCGCCGAGCTGTCGGCGCACGTACGCCTGCCGGTCGGCGTCGTCAGGGTCATCGTCAGCGACCTGTCAGCCGCCGGGATGGTCCGGGTGCACGGCGCCACCATCGGCAGGAATGCCAACCCCACCACCAGCCTGTCGCTCCTGGAGAGTGTTCTCGATGGCATTTCCTCGCTCTGACGTCAGCCCGGTGCTCGTCCACGACGCGGTGCGTCCTGGTGCCCCTGAGTCCGCGCCGACAGTCGTCAAGATCGTCGTGGCCGGCGGGTTCGCCGTCGGCAAGACGACCTTCATCGGGTCGCTCTCGGAGATCGAGCCGCTGACCACCGAGGCGGCGATGACCGAGCACTCGGTCGGGGTTGACGACGCCGGCGGCGTCACGAGCCGCAAGACCTCGACGACCGTCGCCATGGACTTCGGCAGGATCTCGCTGCCCGGGAACCTGTGGCTGTACCTGTTCGGGACACCCGGGCAGGACCGGTTCCTCTTCATGTGGGACGACCTCGTCAAGGGTGCGATCGGAGCGGTCGTCCTTGTCGACACCGACCGGCTCGAGCAGTGCTTCCCTGCGGTGGACTACTTCGAGTCCCGGCAGATCCCCTTCGTCGTCGCGGTGAACTGCTTCGACGGCGTCGCCAAGCACACGCTCGACAGCGTGCGCGAGGCGTTGGCGATCGGTCAGCACGTGCCGATGCTCTACACCGACGCGCGGGCGAAGGAGGCCACCAAGCAGGCGCTCGTGGCCGTCGTCCGTTCCGCTATGGAGCGACTGGCTGCCTGACCGCGGGCGCCGAGGGCTCCTGGGCGGGCTCCACCGACAGCTGCGGCATCACGCGGTCGAGCCAGCCGGGGATCCACCAGTTAGCGCGGCCGACGATGTGCATGAGCGCGGGCACGAGCAGCGTGCGCAGGATGAAGGCGTCGAGCAGGACGGCACTGGCGAGGCCGATGCCGAACTCGGCGATGATCCGTTGACCGCCGAAGATGAACGAGCCGAACACGAAGATCATGATGGTGGCGGCAGCGGTGATGACCCGCCCGGTGTCGGCCTGCCCGACGCGCACCGACCGTGCGTTGTCACCGGTGTGCACCCACTCCTCGTGCATCCGGCTGACGAGGAACACCTGGTAGTCCATCGACAGGCCGAAGAGGATCGCCAGCATCATGACCGGCAGGAAGGCCTCGACCGGTCCGGCGCCACCGAGCCCGAGCGGTTCCGCGCCCCAGCCCCACTGGAAGAACGCGACGACGACGCCGAAGGCCGCACCCGCTGCCAGGAGGTTCATCGCCGCGGCCGTGAGCGGGACGACGATGCTGCGGAACGCCAGCATGAGCAGCAGGCAGCCCAGCAGGATGATGACCCCGATGAACAGCGGCAGCTTGTTGGTCAGCACTTCGGCGAAGTCGTCGAAGATGGCTGTCAGGCCACCGACGTAGACCTTGACCCCCGAGTCGCCCATCGCTTGCGGGATGACGTCGGAGCGCAGTTCACGGATGAGCGTGCTCGTCTGAGCCGACTGGGGTGAGGTCGTCGGGACGACGTTGATGATCGCTACCTTGCCGTTGGGCGCGACGACCACCGGGCTGACGGCGGCGACGCCGGGGTAGGCCTTGACCTTCGCGGCGAGGGCGTCGAGCTTGGGGACCTGTGCCGCCGAGGTGATCGGTGCGACGAGTTGCATCTGACCGTTGAAGCCCGGGCCGAAGGCCTCGGCCATGAGGTCGTAGGCCTTGCGGGTCGTCGACGACGCGGGGTCGTTGCCCTGGTCGCTCGACCCGAGGCGCAGCGAGAGCACCGGCAGGGCGAGCACGAGCATGACGACGACGGCGACGGCGGCCAGCGGCCGCGGGTGGCGCTCGACCCAGGCCGCACCGGCAGCCCACACGCCCTCGGCGTGCGGCTCGTGCGGGCCCTGCTCGGCGAGGCGGCGGCGCTCCTTGCGGCTGAGCACGCGCATGCCGAGGAACCCGAGCAGCGCCGGGAGCAACGTGATCGCCGTGGCCATGGTGAACAGGACGACGACGGCGGCGGAGATGCCCACGCCGTTGAGGAAGCTCACCCGGAGGATTAGCAGGCCGAGCAGGGCCACGCAGACCGTGCCGCCCGCGAAGAGGACTGCGCGCCCCGAGGTGTCGAGCGCGGTGATCGCGGCCTCCTCCGGCGTCCGTCCGGCCTTGATGCCGTTGCGGTGCCGGGTGACGACGAACAGGGCGTAGTCGATGCCGACGCCGAGGCCGATGAGCGTGGCCAGTGTTGGGGCGAAGGTCGCGATGCCGAGGATGTGGGAGAGAAGCCCCATCGCAGCCGTCGCCGTGCCGAGCGCCAGGACGGCGGTCGCGAGCGGCACGAGCATCGCGAGGACGCTGCCGAAGGCGATGAGGAGGATGACGGCGGCCGCGAGGATGCCGATGCCCTCACTGCTGGCGGGCGGACGCTGCTCCGACTGGGCGATGGCGTTGCCGCCCAGCTCGACCTGAAGGGCAGGGGACTCGATCGACGTCGCGGCGCTGACGAGCGCCTTGACGGCAGCAGGCGGGACCGGCTCCGAGCCGGTGTCCCACGCGACGGTGGCGTAGGCGATGGTCTCGTCGCGGCTGACCTGGGCGGCCCCTGCCGGGGTGAACGGGCTCGTCACCGCGGCGACGTGCGGCACACGGGCGACCTTGGCGAGCATCGCCGTGGCGGCGGCCTTCGTCTCGGGGTCGGTGACCTTCCCCGAGCGGGCGTGCAGGACGATCGTGTCGGCCTCGCCTGACTGGCTCGGGAAGGCCTCGCCGAGCAGCGCGAAGGCCTTGGTGGACTCCGTGCCGGGCAGCTTGAACGAGTCGCTGTAGGCCGTGCCGACCGAGCGCTCGACCCCGGTGAGGGCGACGAGGGCCAGCACCCAACCCACGACGACGAGGATCCGGTGGTTGTAGCACCAACGGGCGAGCGTGGCCATGCGTCCTCCGGACGGCGAGCGGGTCGAGCAAGCGGATCGAGGGGCCACGCGTCCCCCGCGCCGGCACGCGTGAGCCTACCGAGGGGCCCCGACAACCACCCGATCGCGCCACTCCTGCAGCAACGCTTGGACATCCTCCTGCGGCGAATGACATGGCTGTGGTTCGCGGCCTACCATGGGGTCATGTCCCCAGCGTCCGCGGCACTCTCCGCGATGGTCTCCAGCGTGACGAGCCCCGGCGTGACCAACCCCGCCGTCCCCGACGCCTCGAGCGGCGCGGCGCCTGCCGCCGGAGCGCTCACGGAGCAGGAGCTCGCCGTCCTCGCCTTCGAGCGTCAATGGTGGAAGTACGCCGGTGCGAAGGAGCAGGCGGTCGGCGAGCTCTTCGGCATGACGGGCACCCGCTACTACCAGGTGCTCAACGCCCTCATCGATCGCCCCGAGGCCCTTGACGCCGACCCGATGCTCGTCAAGCGCCTGCGCCGGCAGCGCTCGACCCGTCAGCGGGCGCGCTCCGCGCGACGCCTCGGCGCGGAGGCGTAGCAGCCGCTCGCCATGAGCGGCGCAGCCGGCCGGGCGGGCGGGGCCCTTCCGCCCTCGCGCACCGATGACGGTACGGCCGGGTGGCGGGCGGTCCTCGCGGAGCCCTCGCGCACGCTGCTGGCCATCGACTACGACGGCACCCTCGCGCCCATCGTCGATGAGCCCGAACGGGCTCTGCCGCAGCCCGGGGCGCTCGCGGTGCTCAGCGCGCTCACGCGGCTGATCGGGACCGCCGCCGTCGTCACCGGACGGCCGGTGGAGACCCTCTGGACGGCGTCGTCGTGCTCGGGCTCTACGGCGCGCAGCGCTGGGAGGCCTCGACCGGGACGAGGTCGTCGCTGCTCGCGCCCCTGCCCGAAGGGCTGGCCGACGACGTCGCTGCGGCCGTCACCTCCGCCGGCCGCGATGCCGAGGGCAGCGTGGTCGAGGACAAGGGCAGCTCGCCGGCGGTCCATGTTCGCCGGGCGGCTCGGCCGGGTCGCCTCGTCGTGCCCGGGCCGCCCGGGGTCGTCGCGCTGCTCGAGACGCTTGCCCGGCTCTTGACCTCGGCCGAGGACTGACGCGATCTTGGGCCGGGTACCTCACCCAGCATGGGCAGAGGTCGACCAATGGGACGGGATCGTCGGGGCGTGTGCGTCGCGGTGCTCGCAGCGATCGCCGTCGGCGGCTGCGCCTCCCCGCACCGTCCCGAGGTCGCCGGCACGGCGGTGGCCTTCGCCCGGGCCGTCTCCGCGGGCTCGACCGCCGAGGCCTGCCGCATGCTGGCGCCCGCGACGCGGGAGGAGCTGGAGAAGTCGACGGACCAGCCGTGCGAGCAGGGTCTCGCGGGGGCGGGGCTCAAGGCCTCGGGGTCGGTGCACGGGATCCAGGTCTGGGGATCCCAGGCGCAGGTGCGCATCGGGCGTGACGTCAGCTTCCTCGCCGAGTTCCCGGCCGGCTGGCTCGTCACCGCCGCGGGCTGCCGACCCCGCCGGGCGAACGAGCCCTACGACTGCCTCGTCCAAGGGCGCTGACATGCGTGGGGTGCGCGCCGTCTTCCTCACGTACGTCGTCGTCGTCGTCGTCGGGCTCGGGTACTTCCTCGCGCTCGGGGCCATGCACCGATGAGGGGGCTGCGGCGGTTCGCCTTCGAGAGCTCGCTGAGCCTCGTCTTCGGCTGCCTGTTCCTCGCCGTCCTTCTCGGGCAGTCCCTCGCCGGGTGGGCCGATGCCAACGACCTCCAGGCAGCACACGGGCTCGCCTACGTCTCGTACTGGTCGTTCGTCGCCTCCTCGACCTTCGCCGTCGACGTCGCGGAGAACTGGCAATCGGAGTATCTCCAGTTCAGCCTCTACATCATCGGGACGGTGTGGCTCGTCCAGCGGGGGTCGACGGAGTCCAAGGAGGTCGACGACGTCGGCACCGGCACCGACGCCGAGCAGAAGGTCGGCCGCTTCGCCACGGCGCAGTCGCCGTCGTGGGCCCGTCGCGGTGGCTGGCGCACGGCGGTCTACGGCCGTTCGCTCGGCCTCGTCATGGGGGCGATCTTCCTGGGGTCGTGGGCGGCCCAGTCGGTCGCCGGACGTGCTCAGTTCAGCGAGGACCAGCTGGCGGGGTTCCAGGACCCGGTGACGTGGTGGCAGTACGTCACCGGGCCCGACTTCTGGAACCGCACCCTGCAGAACTGGCAGAGCGAGCTGCTGGCCGTGGGGTCGATGGTGATCTTGTCGGTCTACCTGCGGCAGCGGGGATCGCCGGAGTCCAAGCCGGTCGGCGACGCCCACGACAAGACCGCCTCGTCGGCCTGATCGGCGGACGGATCGGCGTCGGACCAGTGCGCCGTCGGACCGGTTCAGCCCAGGGCGTCGAGCTGCTGCGCGAGCCAGGCCGTCGGGGGGCTCGCCGTCGCGGCCCGGGCCATCCGCTGGCTGCGGCGCAGACGCTCCTCGTCGGGCATGAGCAGCGCCTCGTGGATCGCCTCGGCCGTCGCCTGGACGTCGAAGGGGTTGACGACGATGGCGTCGGCGCCCAGCTCGGCGACCGCCCCGGCCTCGCGGCTGAGCACGAGCGCCACGCCACGGGTCGAGAGCACCGGTCCCTCCTTGGCGACGAGGTTCATCCCGTCGCGGATCGGGTTGACGACGAGGACGTCGGCGAGCCGGTAGGCGGCGAGGGTGCGGGCGAAGTCGTCCTCGATGTGCAGCAGGAGGGGGGTCCAGTCCGGGAGCCCGAACTCGTGCTCGATCTCGCGCGCCACCCGCTGGATGACGCCGGTGTAGGCGCGGTACTCGGGCAGGTCGTGGCGGCTGGGGTAGGCGAAGACGACGTGGACGACCCGCTTGATCCACTCGGGGTGGGTGAGGAGCAGCTCGCGGTAGGCCTCGAGGCCGCGGACGATGTTCTTCGACAGCTCCGTGCGGTCGACCCGCAGGATCATCCGCATCCCGTGCAGGGCCTCGCGCAGGACAGCCGCGCGCGCCTCGACGTCCGGCTGGTCGGCTCGCTCGTGCAGGCGCTCGGAGTCGATGCCCAACGGGTGGACGCCGAGCTCGGTGGTGCGGCCCTCGTGGGTGACCGTCAGTCGCTCGACGTCGACGTCGGCGGCGAGCACGTCGGCGCAGCAGTCGAGGAACGAGTGCGCCCAGCGGCGGGTGAGGAAGCCCGCGTGGTCGGCGCCGAGGATGCCGAGCAGCACCTCGCGCGCGATGTCGTCGGGCAGGAGGCGGAACCCCTCCGGTGGCGCCCACGGGGTGTGCGAGAAGTGGGCGATGCGCAGGTCGGGGCGACGCTCCCGCAGCTTCCGGGCCGCCAGCGTGAGGTGGTAGTCCTGGACCAGCACCCGTGCCCCCGGCGCCGCGTCCTGCGCAATCGCGTCGGCGAAGGCGTCGTTGTACTCCTTGTAGGCGGCCCAGTCCCGCCGGAACGCCGACCCGAACGTCGGCGTCGTCGGGGTGTCGAACATGAGGTGGTGGACGAACCACAGGGTGGAGTTCGCCACGGTGTTGTACGCACGGGAGTACGTCGTCAGGGGTATGTCGAGCATGCGCAGGCGGGTGCCCTGCGTCTCGTGCCCCGCCTTGTCGAGTCGTCCCCCGGGGGCGGCGCGGGTCGCGAGTCGGTCGGACTCGCTCAGCGCGGCGCAGACCCACAGCACGTCGGGTGTGCGCAGGGAGACGAGCCCCGACACAAGGCCGCCGGCGCCCTGCCGCACGCGCAAATCGCCGGAGCTGTCGACCTCGAAGGAGATCGGCCCTCGGTTGGAGGCCACGATGATCGGCGCGCCGCCCTGCGCGGCGTCAGCGCTGAGCTGCTCCATGGCGACCTCTTTCCCTGACCGAGCCCACGCCTTGACTCGCAGGTCCCTACGGTGGGGACCGTGCCCAGGGTCAGCGCTGTCGTGACGTCGGTGCTGGCCCTGCCGATCGCCCATCCTGCACCGGTCGCCATCCTCCTGCTCGCCGGTCTCACGCTGCTCGTCGTGCGTCGGCGCTCTCGGGCGCGGTTGCTGCGCTGGCGGCCCCTCGCCGTCGCCCTGCTCGTCGCCGGTCTCCTCCTCACCGGCGCGGGGGCGGCGGACGCCGTCAACGTGTGGTTCGGCTACCTCCCGCGGCTCGGCGACGTCGCCGCGGTGCCGACGTGGCCACACGACGCCGACGCGCTGTCCACCCCGCTCGAGGCCCACCCGGCCGGTGTGACGACGACCCTCGACGTCCCTGTCGCCGGGACAGGGCTCACCGACCGGCACGTCGTCGTGTGGCTGCCTCCGCAGTACTTCACCGAGCCGAGCCGTCGCTTCCCCGTCGTCTACCTCCTCCACGGCTCGCCGGGGGTGCCGGCGGACTGGCTGCGGGGGGCGGAGGTCGCGCGTTCGGCGCTGTCGCTGGCCCGGGCCGGACGCCCCGTCGTCGTCGTCATCCCGCGGGTCTCGCGCGGGTGGCTCGACGACTCCGAGTGCGTCGACGGCGCGGTCACCCGCGTCGAGAGCTACGTCGTGGACCGGCTCGTGCCCGCGGTCGACGCGACGCTGCGCACCGACGCCCGCGCCGCCGCCCGGGCCGTCGGGGGCAACTCCGCCGGCGGGTACTGCGCGGTCAACCTCGGCCTGCGCCACCGCGGCACCTTCGGCGCGGTCATCGACCTGTCCGGCATGGCGGGACCGACCCATGCCTACGGGATGGCGGCGCTCTTCGGCCGGCGCAACGACCTCGGGCGGGTCGTCGCCGCGAACAGCCCGCTGCTCTACCTGCCGGGGCTGCCCGAGGACCCGGCGCAGCGCGTCTTCATGGGCGCGGGCTCGGAGGAGCGCACCGTCGGGGCCGGCATGCGCGAGGTCCGGACGGCGATGGAGCGTCGCGGCGTGCCGGTGACCTGGCGCACCTACCCCGGCGCGCACACCTTCCACGTGTGGCGCCCCGCGCTGGCCGACGGCCTCGGGTGGTTCGCGGCGGGGCTCGAGCTCAGGCGAGGGTGACGCGGAGCGCGGCGGGGGCGGGCGGGGCCGTCGGCCCGGCGGCCGGGGGAGCGGGTACCCACGTGGCGCTGGTGCGGGTCCACCGGCGTCCGGCCCACGTGACGGCCAGGGTGCCGTGCTCGGAGGCGCGGGCCACGAGCCACGACGACACCGCCCAGGGACGCCTCATCGCCGTGGCGGGCACGACGAGCGTCCGCCCGCTCGGGTCGGCCGGGTCGACCGACGCGCGCACCCGTAGCTCGGCGGCGAGCCGGGCACGCAGGGCGGTCGCCGCTGCCGACGGCCCGGCCGGGCGCGGGCTGGCAGGCCCCGACGCCGCGCCGGCATGGTGCAGGTGGCAGCCCAGCGACGCCGTCGTCGCGCCGGTGAGCGCAGCGGCGAGCGCGCCCGCAGGCGCCTCCCACCGGGCGTAGGCGTCGGGGAAGGCGCTGCGCTGGACGGCCTGGGCGACGACGGTGACCGGGCGCTGCTGCCAGCGGCTGACCTTGACGAGGTGGTCGTAGAACCGGCCGGCGGCGTAGACGGGGTCCTGCACCTGGGCCGCGGTGCCCCAGCCCTGGCTCGGCCGCTGCTGGAACAGGCCGAGGGAGTCCCGGTCGCCGTAGTCGACGTTGCGCAGCCGGGACTCCTGCATGGCCGTCGCCAACGCCACCGTGACCGCCCGGCTGGGCAACCCCCGGCGCAGCGCGACCGCACCGATCGTCGCGGCGTGGTCGACCTGCTCAGGGTCGAAGGCGAAGGTCTCGCCTCCGGGCCCCACGGCCACGCACTCGTCGAGGAACTCCGCGGCTCGTGGGGGCGCCGTCGGGCCACTGAGCCGTCCGAGGACGACGGCGGTGCCGACGAGCACCAGCGCGAGGCAGACGAGCGCCACGACCAGCGTCCTCGACGAGGACCGGCGTCGGCTCGGCACGGCGTCATCCTCTCGCGGACGGGTGCGTGGGGGGCGGCCCGGCGGGTGAGCCTGTGGACGGAGGAGCCGTGCGCAGAGGCAGCCCCGCCACGCGTAACGGTGCAGGGCCGCGGAGGGTGCCCGCGCCCCGTGCGGCTTGCACTCGGGGGGGCTGAGTGCTAATCATGGCACCTGGCACTCTCCGCCGGAGAGTGACAGAACTCCAGCACTGTTCAGCACCGGGTGGCGAGGTGCCACCGGCGCGGCGGGACCGATCGCCGTGGCCGGGACATCGTCCGTCGCGGGCGCGACCCGGAGCAGTCCCCCACCCCGTCCCGGGAGGACGCCACCGTATGTCCAAGATCATTGCGTTCGACGAGGAGGCCCGTCGCGGCCTCGAGCGCGGCATGAACCAGCTCGCCGACGCCGTCAAGGTGACGCTTGGCCCGCGCGGCCGCAACGTGGTCCTCGAGAAGAAGTGGGGCGCCCCCACGATCACCAACGACGGCGTCTCCATCGCCAAGGAGATCGAGCTCGAGGACCCGTACGAGAAGATCGGCGCCGAGCTCGTCAAGGAGGTCGCCAAGAAGACTGACGACGTCGCTGGCGACGGCACCACCACCGCCACCGTCCTCGCCCAGGCGCTCGTTCGCGAGGGCCTTCGCAACGTCGCGGCCGGCGCGAACCCCATGGCGCTCAAGCGCGGCATCGAGAAGGCCGTCGAGCGGGTCTGCGAAGAGCTGCTCGCCA
The DNA here is from genome assembly GCA_038322045.1 of Actinomycetes bacterium. Classification (GTDB taxonomy): domain Bacteria; phylum Actinomycetota; class Actinomycetes; order JBBQFP01; family JBBQFP01; genus JBBQFP01. Next base: position 11,003 of record JBBQFP010000077.1, read on the forward strand.
TGGCCAAGGACGTCGAGACCAAGGACCAGATCGCCTCGACCGCCTCGATCTCCGCTGCTGACACCCAGATCGGCGAGATGATCGCCGAGGCCATGGACAAGGTCGGCAAGGAAGGCGTCATCACCGTCGAGGAGAGCAACACCTTCGGCCTCGAGCTCGAGCTCACCGAGGGCATGCGCTTCGACAAGGGCTACATCAGCCCGTACTTCGCCACCGACACCGAGCGCATGGAGGCCGTCCTCGAGGACGCCTACGTGCTCATCGTCGACTCGAAGATCTCCGCCGTGAAG
>JBBQFP010000078.1:0-10752 GCA_038322045.1 Actinomycetes bacterium
TCAGGCGATGCCGAGCAGGGCGTCGAGCGCCCGGGAGACCACTCCAGGTGCTCCCTCGTCCTGACCGCCGCGGGAGCCTTGCTCGCCGACCCAGCGATCGACCGCGCGCAAGGCTGCAGGAGCGTCGAGGTCGTCGGCCAGCGCGCGCCGGACGTCGGCAAGCGTCTCGACGGCCGAGGGGCCGTCGGGACGACCGAGGGCTTCACGCCACCGGGCGAGGCGCGCCGCCGCACGCGGAAGGTCCTCGGCGGTCCAGTCCCAGTCTTCGCGGTAGTGGTGGTCGAGCAGGGCCAGCCTGATGACCATGGGGTCGACGCCCTCGGCCCGGAGCCGGCTCACGAAGTAGAGGTTGCCTCGCGACTTCGACATCTTCTCGCCGTCGAGGCCGACCATGCCGGCGTGGACGTAGGCGCGGGCCCAGGGGTAGCTGCCCGCGAGGACCTGCGCGACGCTCGCGCTGTGCTCGTGGTGGGGGAAGACGAGGTCACGGCCGCCCCCCTGGACGTCGACCTGACCGCCGAGGTGCTCCATGGCGATCGCCGCGCACTCGACGTGCCACCCGGGCCGACCCGTGCCCATCGGCGAGGGCCAGCCGGGCTCCCCGGGGCGCTGGGCCATCCACAGGCGCGAGTCCAGCGGGTCCTTCTTGCCGACGCGATCAGGGTCGCCGCCTCGCTCCGCCGACAGGGCGAGCATCTCGGCGCGGTCGAGGTTGCCGACGCGGCCGAAGCGCGGGTCGGCGTCGACCGGGAAGTACACGTCTCCGTCGAGGTCATAGGCCGCACCCCGCTCGCGAAGGGCGACGACGGCGTCCGCGACGAGGTCGATAGCCTCGACGACGCCGACGTAGGCGTCCGGCGGCAGGATTCGAAGCGCGGCCATGTCGGTACGGAACACCTCGATCTCACGCTCGGCGAGGTCCTGCCACCGCTCCCCCGTCGTCGCCGCGCGCTCGAGCAGCGGGTCGTCGACGTCGGTGATGTTCTGTACGTAGCGGACGGCGTGGCCGGCATCGAGCCACACCCGCTGGAGGAGGTCGAAGGTCAGGTACGTCGCGGCATGCCCGAGGTGCGTGGCGTCGTAGGGCGTGATCCCGCAGACGTAGAGGGTCGCCGTCGAGCCCGGCGCCGTCGGCACGAGCGCGCCGCTCGCGGTGTCGAACACGCGCAGCGGCGCTCCAAGACCGGGGAGGACAGGGATCGAGGGAGTAGGCCAGGCGCGCACCCGCGAAGCCTACGGTGCAGGCATGCAGGCTCCGGTCAGTACGGCGGCTGGCACACCGGGCCGCCTCCCTGACCTCCGCAGGCTCCGGTCAGTACGGCGGCCATGGGACGTGGGGCCAGTCCGGCCGCGGCCTCGGGTGCCTCCCTGTCCGGAGCAGGCCTCGCACGCGGCGGCGGGTGGAGCCGAGCTCGTCGGGCGCCAGCAAGCCTCCGAGGGAGCGCACCAGCGCGGAGTCGTCGTCGGCGAGCTGGCCGTCGAGGCGCTCGAGGACCTCGGCGGCCTCGGCAGCGAGCCGCTGCCCGGCCCACTGCCACAGCACCGTGCGCAGCTTGTCCTCGACCGAGAAGCACACCCCGTGGTCGACGCCGTAGACATGGCCGCCCCCGACGGGGAGCAGGTGGCCGATCTTGCGGTCGGTGTTGTTGACGACGGCGTCGAGCACGGCCATCCGCCGCAGCGCCGGGGACGACGACCGCGCAAGGGCGACCGGGTCCACCGACTCGTCGACCTCGATCCACAGCTGGCACATTCCGCGCCCGAACGGCCCCTCGCGCATGACCGTCGGGGGGACGACGTCCCAGCCGGTCGACTGCGAGACGACGTAGGCGGCGACCTCGCGGGAGGCGAGGGTGCCATCGGGGAAGTCCCACAGCGGCCGCTCGCCGGCGACGGGCTTGTGCACGCACAGGGCCTCAACGCCGCCCATGGAGACCCGGCAGAGCAACGTGGCGTTCGAGGCGTCGACGAGCCGTCCCTCGACGGTGAGCTCGCCGTGCTCGAGCAGCGCCAGCGCCTCGTCGACGTCGATCGTCGGCGTCCTGGGTTCGGGCAGGCTCGCTCCGCTCACCTCGACAGTGTCACCTGCGGTAGCCGTTCGCGCGCGGGCACACGTGGCCCTCGGGGTCCAGCGGCAGCCCGCAGAAGGGGCACGGGGGCCGGCCGGCCGAGACGACGGCGCTGGCCCGCTTGGCGAATGCCCGCGCTGATGCGGCGGTCAGCCGGACCCGCAGCACCGCGGGACCGTCGAGCTCGTCGTCGTCGGGGATGGTGCCGGCGGCCTCGTCGTCGTCAGTGATCGCCTGGGCCTCGACGAGGACCCGCTCGGTCTCGGGGTCCCACGCCAGCGCCATCGTGCCGACCCGGAACTCCTCGTCGACGGGTAGGTCGAGCGGTCCGTCGTCGTCGAGCTGGCTTGGGGCGACGGCGGGGATCGGGGCGGTGCCGCCGCTGCGGCGCAGGACCTCGTCGAGCAGCGCCTCGACCCGCTCGGCGAGGATGCTCACCTGCTGCTTCTCCAAGGCGACGCTGACGGCGCGGGTGCCGGTGCGCGCCTGGAGGTAGAACGTCCGCTCACCGGGCTGGCCGACGGTGCCGGCGACGAAGCGCTCCGGGGGGTCGAAGGAGAACACCTGACGTGGCATGGCTCGACCCTATGCGCTCGGCTGCGTCGGACGCCGCGGGACGATCATGCGGCGCCGGAGCCCCCACCGACCGCCGCGTCGCTGCTGGTAGGACGACGACGTCGGCTCCTGCGCCGTGGCGGCACGAGCCCGTCGACGCGCCCTCCTGTGTCGTTCATGCGCACCACAAAGGGGCGTAGAGACGTGTAGCGGACGACGCTCACCGAGCAGGGGTCGACGACGATGCGCTGGAACTGGTCGAGGTGAAGGCCGAGGGCGTCAGCGAGGATCGCCTTGATGACGTCGCCGTGCGAGACGGCGACCCACAGAGCGTCGTCGTCGACGGCGGCGTCGTGCTCGCGCACCGCCGCGACCGCACGCTCGGCCATGGACCGCATGGGCTCGCCGTCGTCACCGGGGAACACGGCCGCGCTCGGGTGCGCCTGGACGACGCGCCACATGGGCTCCTTGGCGAGCGTCTTGAGCTCGCGCCCTGTCCAGTCGCCGTAGCGGCACTCCCCCAGCCGGTCGTCGGTGAGCAGCTCCGGTGCCCCGTGCGTGCGGGCTGCCACGAGCGCCTGGGCGGTCTCCTGGCAGCGCTGCAACGGGCTGACGACGAGGCGGGCCACCGGCAGCGGTGCGAGCCGCTCCCCGAGGGCGGCGGCCTGGGCGGCGCCGGCGTCGTCGAGGCCCACCCCCGGGGTCCAGCCGGCCAGGACGCCCGAGGCGTTCGCGGCGGTGCGGCCGTGCCGGACGAGCAGGAGGGTTGCCACGAGTCGCGACCCTAGGTCACCCGGTGGCCGACAGCACGCCGGTGGCGACGAGCACGATGACTGAGAGCCCGAGCACGATGCGGTACCAGACGAACACCCGGAAGGTGTGGGTGCTGATGAAGCGGAGGAAGTAGACGATGACGGCGAAGCCGACGGCGAAGGCGATGACCGTGGCGAGGATGGTCGGCCCCCAGGCCACGCTGTCCTTCCCGCCGATCTTGCGCAGCTCGAACAGCCCCGACGTCAGCACCGCCGGGATGGCGAGGAGGAACGAGTACCGGGCAGCCGCGACGCGGGTGTAGCCGAGCAGGAGGCCCGCGCTGATCGTGCCGCCGGAGCGGGACACCCCCGGGATGAGGGCGAGAGCCTGCGCAAAGCCAAGGGCGACGGCGTGCCTCAGGGTGAGCCGCTCGAGGGTGCGGGTCTCCTTCGCCGTGGCGTCGGCCCAGCCGATGACGAGGGCGAACAGGACGAGCATGAGGCCGATGAGGCGCAGGTCGCGGAACCTGTCCTCGATGGGGTTCTGCAGGAGCAGCCCGAGCACGCCGATGGGCAGCGTGCCGACGATGACGTACCAGCCCATCCTCGCGTCGGGGTCGCCGCGCAGCTCGGGCTTGACGAGGGAACGCGCCCACGTCGAGACGATCCGGGCGATGTCGCGGGCGAAGTAGATGATGACGGCGCTCTCGGTGCCGAGCTGGGTGACGGCGGTGAACGCGGCTCCCGGGTCCTCCCAGCCGAAGGCCGCGGAGACGATCCGCAGGTGCGCATTGCTCGAGACGGGGAGGAACTCCGTCAGACCCTGCACGACGCCGAGGACAGCCGCTTGCACCCAGGAGATCACAAGGGCTCAGCCTGCCAGACCCGACGCCTCCAACGCGCCAGCGACGGTGCGCAGCGCCGACACCCGGTCCTCGATGGTCCCGGCGTAGGAGGCGACGGTCAGCGTCGTCACCCCCGCCTCGGCGTACGCGTGCAGCCGCGCCTGGATCCGCTCGGGCGGACCGATGAGCGAGGTGCGGTCGACGAACTCGAACGGCACGGCGGCGGCCGCGCCGGCGTAGTCCTTGGCGAGGTAGCGCTCCTGGACGGCGTCGGAGGCCTCCTCGTAGCCCATCCGGCGGGCGAGGGCGGAGTAGAAGTTCGTCTGCTTGCTCCCCATGCCGCCGAGGTAGAGAGCGGCGTAGGCGCGTACCGGGGCGGCGCAGGCCTCGAGGTCGTCGCCGACGACGACGGGGACGGTCGGGACGACGTCGAAGCCCTCCATCCCCAGTCCGGCCCGCTCGCGCCCGACCCGGACGTGGGAGAGCGACTCCTCGGCGTGCTCGGGCGCGAAGAAGACGGCGAGCCAGCCGTCGGCGATCTCGCCAGCGAGCTCGAGGTTCTTCGGTCCCACGGCGGCGAGGTAGACGGGGATGTGCTCGCGGACCGGGTGCACGGTGAGCTTGAGCGCCTTGCCGGGGCCGTCGGGCAGCGGAAGGGTCCAGTGCTCCCCGGAGAACGCCAGAGGCGCCCGGCTCAGGGCGGTGCGCACGATGGTGACGTACTCCCGGGTCCGCGCGAGCGGCTTGTCGAAGCGCACGCCGTGCCAGCCCTCGGAGACCTGGGGTCCTGAGACGCCGAGGCCGAGGCGGAACCGGCCGCCGGAGAGGCTGTCGAGCGTGGCCGCCGTCATCGCCGTCAGGGCGGGTGTGCGGCCGGGGATCTGGAAGATCGCGCTGCCGACGTCGATCCGCTCGGTCTGCGCGGCGACCCAGGCGAGCACCGTGGCGGCGTCGGAGCCGTAGGCCTCGGCGGCCCACGCGACGGCGAAGCCGAGCCGGTCGGCCTCCCGGGCGAGCTCGAGGTTCTCCGCGTCGTTGCCCGCGCCCCAGTAGCCGAGGTTCACGCCGAGCTTCATCCTGACCGCCTCCCGAGCGGTCGTCGTCCGGCGACCGCACCCGGTCCGGACTCTAGCCAGCCCCGTGCGGCGAGGATCACGTGCCCTACCCTCCCGTGCCATGGAGCTGCGCCAGCTGGGTCGGTCGGGTCTGCGGGTGTCCAGCCTGGGGCTCGGCACGATGACGTGGGGCCGTGACACCGACCGGCACGAGTCCGCTGACCAGCTGCGCGCGTTCCTCGACGCAGGAGGAACGCTGCTCGACACGTCGGGCGCCTACGGCGAGGGAGAGAGCGAGAGCGTCATCGGCTCGCTCCTCGCGACGACGGTGGCGCGCGACGAGGTGGTGCTGGCGACGTCGGCGGGATCGGCCGGGCGCGGCGGCCAGCGGCACCGGGACACCTCGCGAGGCGCGCTGCTGCGGGAGCTCGACGCCTCGCTCGTCCGGCTCGGCACCGACCACGTCGACCTGTGGCAGGTGCACTGCTGGAGCGGCGACGTCGACGTCGCCGAGACGCTCTCCGCGCTCGACGCCGCCCAGTCGAGCGGACGCGCACGCTACGTCGGGGTGGCGAACTACACCGGGTGGCAGACGGCGCTCGCGGCGACCCACCAGGCGACGTGGCCGGGGCGGGCACGCCTCGTGAGCACGCAGGTGGAGTACTCGCTCGTGCAGCGGGGGGTCGAGCGCGACGTCCTGCCTGCGGCGGAGGCGCTCGGGCTCGGCGTCCTGGCGTGGGCACCGCTCGGGCGCGGGGTCCTGACGGGCAAGTACCGCACGGGCGTCCCCGCCGACTCGCGCGCCGCCTCCCCGCACCTCTCCGACTACGTCAACGGCTACCTCGACCCGCGGGGAAGGCACGTCGTCAACGCGCTGGTCACCGCGGCCGAGGGCCTGGGCTGCTCACCGGTCGAGGTCGCGCTGGCGTGGGTACGAGACCGGCCAGGGGTCACCTCGGCGGTGGTCGGGGCGCGGACGGCGGCGCAGCTGCGGGGCTCGCTGACCTCCGAGCTCGTCCACCTGCCGGTGGAGATCAGCGACGCCCTCGACGACGTCTCCGCGCTGCCTGCCTGACGACGGCTCCGGAGCGGAGTCTCAGGTGCGGGAGGGCTCGGCAGGGGCCGGCGAGGCGCCCTCGTCGTCGATCCAGTCGATGTCGTCCTCGTCGTCCTCGTCGGCGTCGTCCGCGGCGGCCACGACGACGGCATCGTCGTCGTCGTCGTCCTCGTCGTCGTCCTCGTCGTCCTCGTCGTCCTCGTCGTCCTCGTCGTCGAGCTCGAGGACCTCGAAGGGCAACACCTCGTCGTGCTCGTCGTAGAGGGCGTCTTCGTAGGCGATGAAGGCCTCGGAGAGCTGGTTGAAGGCGTCGCGCACGCCCGCGTCGGTCTCGCCGGTGCTCTGCTCGACCGCCTGGAGGTGGGCCTCGACAGCGGCGAGGAACTGGACGGCGGCGGCCCGGGTGCGCGATGACATGGGGCTGACCGTACTCGCAGCACCTGTCGGTCGGCAGGTGAGTTCGGCGAAGACTCCTCGTGGGCACCAGGGCGGCAGTGATCGACCCGCCAGCGCAGTGAAGGAGTCGACGTGAACCGATTGTGGATGAATCGGTCGAAGCGGCCGTCCGCGAGCGCCTACACGTTCACCGGCGGCGCTGAAGCCTCCCGGCGTGGCACCTCACGGTCTTCGGGGCCCGGTCATCATCGGCACGGGGATCTTCGTGCTCACCGACCTGCCACGGGCCTTCCCGGACGCCGGGCATGCCGGTGACGCCGATCCTGTCGGTGGTGTCAGCCCAGCGCGGACCCCGTGCGCACCTCGTCAGGCAGTGGCTGACCGCTGCCGGAGCCGGTGGACGCGCCGGGGACGCCGCGGAACCGGTACGGCTGCGGCTCGAGCCCCGGTTGCACCAGCCACGCCTCACCGGTGCTGTCGCTGTCGACGACGAGCTCCAGTGCGGCAGCGACGTCGTCAGCAGTCAGCATGGGGAACCCGGCGGCGCGGAAGCTGTCGACGAACGGGCCGACGAGCGGGGTGTCGGTGAACCCCGGGCACAGGGCGGCGATCCTGATGCCGTCACCAGCAAGGCTCTCGGCTGCTGACCTGACGAGCCCGACGACGGCGTGCTTGCTCGCCGCGTAGAGCGCGTCAGCGGGGAAGGCGGCCAGCCCTGACAGCGACGACGTGGCGACGACCACCCCGCCGCCGGACCTGCGCAGGGCGGGGACCGCGGCTGACAGGCCGAAGACGACGCCATCGACGTTGACGGCCATGACCCGCCGGTAGGCCTCGACGTCGAGGGGGTCGAGGACGAGACCGGCACCGATGCCGGCGTTGAGGTGGACGACGTCGAGCCGACCGAAGGCCTGCTCTGCCGAGGCCACGGCGGCGACGCTGTCGTCCGGGCGCGTCACGTCGCACCTGACAGCTAGCCCCGAGATCTCGGCAGCGAGCTCCTCGGCAACGGTGACGTCGATGTCGGCGACCACGACGCTGGCGCCACGCGCGGACAGCCTGCGGCAGACCGCCGCACCGATACCTGACGCACCGCCGGTGACGAGGGCGACAGCACCTGACAGGTCGCGCATCAGCACGAGTCCAGGAACCGGTCGAGCACCCTCGTCCCGAAGCGCAGGCTGTCGAGCGGCACCCTCTCGTCGACGCCATGGAACATGCCGGCGAAGTCGAGCTCGGGCGGCAGCCGCAACGGCGCGAACCCGTAGCCGGTGATGCCGAGAGTGCTCAGGGCCTTGTTGTCGGTGCCACCGGAGAGGCAGTAGGGCACCGCCCTGGCGTCCGGGTCCTCTTCCAGCAGGGCCGCCGTCATCGCGTCGACCATGCTGCCCGCGAACGGCGTCTCCAGAGCGATGTCGTGGTTGACGAAGTCGCGCCGGACCTTGGCACCGAGCAGGCTGTCGAGGGTCTCGAAGAACTCGTCCTCGTGCCCAGGCAGGAACCGTCCGTCGACGAAGGCGGTTGCGGTCTGTGGGACGACGTTCACCTTGTAGCCGGCGTCCAGCATCGTGGGGTTGGCGCTGTTGCGCAGCGTGGCGCCGATCATCGTGGCGACGGGGCCGAGCCTTGCGACGGTCGCGTCGAGGTCGTCAGGGTCCAGCGCGACGCCGAGGACGTCGGAGACTGCGTCGAGGAGCTCACGCACCGTCTGAGTCAGCCGGACGGGCCACCGGTGCGCGCCGATACGAGCGACGGCCTCGCACAGCGCGGTGACGGCGTTGTCGTCGTTGGCCATCGAGCCGTGGCCGGCGCGCCCCGTCGCCGTCAGCCGCAGCCACGCCATCCCCTTCTCGGCGGTCTGCACGAGGTAGAGACGCCGGTCCCCCACCGTGATCGAGAAGCCGCCGACCTCGCTCACCGCCTCCGTCGCGCCCTCGAACAGCTCGGGGTGGTTCTCGACGAGCCAGTGGGAGCCCATTCGGCCGCCGGCCTCCTCGTCAGCGAGGAAGGCGAAGACGACGTCGCGGGCTGGCGGGCGTCCCTCGGCGGCCCTCGCCCGGAGGACGGCGAGGATCATCGCGTCCATGTCCTTCATGTCGACGGCGCCCCGGCCCCAGATGCAGCCGTCGCGGATCTCCGCGGCGAAGGGGTCCACCTGCCAGTCCGCGGCATCGGCCGGTACGACGTCGAGGTGGCCGTGGAGGACGAGGGCGGGCCGGCTCGGGTCGCGACCGGGCCAGCGGGCGACGACCGACGAGCGTCCGGGGGCGGACTCGTAGAGCGAAGGCGTGAGGCCGGCGTCGGTGAGGCGCTCGGCGACCCACTCCGCTGCCTGCCGCTCCCCCGGCCCGGTGCCGTCGCCGCGGTTGCTCGTGTCGATCCGGATGAGCTGCTGGCACAGGTCGACGACGTCGTCGGCGGGCTGCGTCACGGGCACTCCCTCGGGTGGGCGGGGTCGGCGCGACCATCCTGCCTGCTCTCGCGGCGCGTTGGTCAGCCGTCCCGTGAGGTTGCTATGGTGTCCGCGCACGAGGGCCCCGGCGGTCCGCGTGCGCACTTGTCCGAGTGGCGGAATTGGCAGACGCGCTAGCTTGAGGTGCTAGTTCCCTTTACGGGGAATGGGGGTTCAAGTCCCCCCTCGGACACCATATGGAAGTCGAATCTTCGCGTCAGAGGCACTGTCACCCTTGTGATTCGGTGGACAGAGGGCCCGCACAGAATGCCGGTTCCCGAGTGATACCGCAGAGGCTGTGACCAAACTTGAGCGCGACTCGCGGGGCGCGAGCCTAGCGGCTCGTATGACTGATACAAGGGTGTGCGGCCTACTGGGGTTGACCTCCGGCGCGAGGGCCGACATCGACTCTGGGGCAGCGGGAGCGGACCTGGGGCGCGGACGTGGCCTGCCCGACAACGCACGTTGTCACCTCGGGTGCCAGACGAGTGCGCACTGCTGGGAAGGGCGCGGTCGGCCTACGCGGTTGACGCGGTAATCGCGGTTTCGTACGATCAGTACATGAGGGACATGACGGCGACCGATGCCCGGGAGCACTTCTCCGAGGCCCTGGCGGCCTCGAGCCAGGAGCCGGTGTTCATCACCCGGCACGGCAAGCGGGTGGCCGCTCTCGTCACGGCGGAGTTCTACGAGCGCGCGGTCGAGGCGCTCGAGGACGCCGAGGACATCGCAGCCGCCCATGCGGCGCTGGCCGAGGACGGCCCCTCGATCCCCTGGGAGGTCGTGAAGGCCGACCTCGGTCTGGCGTGACCTACCGCGTCGAGTTCCGCCCCGCGGCGCAGCGGGAGCTGCGCAAGCTCGACCGTTCCTCGCGGGACCGGGTCGCCAAGGTCATCGCCCTGCTGAAGGAGGAGCCGAGACCGCCGGCGGCCAAGATGCTGGTCGGCGACGACACGCCACGGCTCTGGCGGGTGCGGACCGGCGAGTACCGGGTGATCTACAGCATCGAGGACGACGTGCTCATGGTGCTCGTCATCAAGGTCCGGCACCGGCGTGAGGCCTACGGCCGCTGAGGCCGACCAAGATCGCCAGATTGATGACAGGATTGGTCACAAGTCCTGCTGGACGCGGCCGGATCTCGGCGAACGTCGCCGGGGACAGACCGGCCGATTCACCCTCAGAGCCGGACCGCGACGGACCCATGAGTACCCCCGCGAACGGTCCCCTTCGGAGTTCAAGTCCCCCCTCGGACACAAGTTGATCTAGCCCCTGAGCTGCGGAAGCGCGTCAGGGGCTTGAGTGTTTGAAGATCATGGACTCACCATGGACTCATCGGGGATCTTGGTCGGCCCGTTCGGGGAGTTCTTCGCCGCGGCGCCGTCAGGGTGCGCGCCACGATGGCTGCCGGGTTGATCTCCGTCGCCAAGGCCCGAGGGAGGATCCGCCGCGTGCGCAGGCCGAGAGCCCGGCGACAGCCCCGACCCCGGCCACGCCGAGCATGACCTGTCTGCGGGTGACCTGCGGGCCCACTCGTCGCCTCCGAGAATCAGGAAGCGCCGCGATCTGCGGCG
>JBBQFP010000079.1:0-9767 GCA_038322045.1 Actinomycetes bacterium
GGCCCCGCCGGCCGCACCCGCCGCTCCGGCCCCGCCGGCCGCACCCGCTCCCCCGGCCCCGCCGGGCGCACCCGCTCCCCCGGCCCCGTCGGCCGCACCCGCTCCCCCGGCCCCGTCGGCGGGAGGCGCCCAGGCAGAGGAGGCGTCCACCAGCGCGGCGGATGCCTCCGCCTACGTCACCCCGCTGGTCCGCAAGCTCGCCGCCGAGCACGGGGTGTCCCTCTCTGGCGTCAGCGGCACGGGCGTCGGCGGGCGCATCCGCAAGCAGGATGTCCTCGCCGCCGCGGCAGCGGCGACGGCAGCCGCCGCGGCGGCGGCACAGCCCGTTGCGAGCGCTCCTGCATCGCCGGTTCCTGCGGCCGCGCCGGTCACCAGCGCTCCCGCGCCCGCCTCACCGCTTCGCGGCACGACGGTGAAGATGACCCGGCTCCGCCAGGTCATCGCGGCGCGGATGGTGGAGTCGCTGCAGACCTCCGCGCAGCTGACGACCGTCACCGAGGTCGACATCACCAGGATCGCGCGCCTTCGCCAGCAGGCGAAGGCCGGGTTCGAGGCCCGGGAGGGCGTCAAGCTCTCCTTCCTGCCCTTCTTCGCCAAGGCCGCGGTCGAGGCGCTCAAGAGCCACCCGGTGGTCAACTCCCGGATCGACACCGAGGCCCATGAGATCCACTACCACGGCGCCGAGCACCTCGGAGTAGCCGTGGACACCGAGCGAGGCCTCCTCGTGCCGGTGATCCGCGATGCCGGTGACCTGACCATCGGTGGGCTCGCGCGACGGATCGCCGACCTCGCAGCCCGGACCCGGGACAACAAGATCACTCCGGACGAGCTAGGGGGCGGGACGTTCACGCTGACCAACACCGGCAGCCGGGGAGCGCTCTTCGACACGCCGATCATCAACCAGCCCCAGGTGGCGATCCTCGGCACCGGGGCCGTCGTCAAGCGGCCCGTCGTCGTCACGCACCCTGATCTCGGCGAGACGATCGCGATCCGCTCGATGGTCTACCTCGCCCTGAGCTACGACCACCGCATCGTCGACGGTGCAGACGCCGCCCGCTTCCTCTCCACCGTCAAGGCGCGCCTGGAAGGGGGCGCCTTCGAGGCCGACCTCGGCCTCTAGCGATTCCGGCCGCTGGGGGGCTGATGTGCCGCAGCGGCACCGGCGGGAGAGGATGGCGGCATGAAGATCGCCGTGACCGGCGCGAGCGGGCTCATCGGCTCGGCGCTGGTACCTCACCTGCTCGGCCAAGGCCACGAGGTGCGCCACCTCGTCCGACGTGCCCCACACGGCCCCGGCGAGGTCAGGTGGGACCCAGCCGAGGGGGAGGTCGACCTCGACGGCCTCGCGGGCGTCGATGGCGTCGTCCATCTCGCGGGCGCCGGAGTCGGGGACCACCGGTGGACGCCGAGCTACCAGCAGACGATCCTCCAGAGCCGCATCCAGGGGACGACGACCATCAGTCGCGCGGTGGCGCAGCTGAGCCCCCAGCCGCGCGTGCTTCTGTCGGGATCGGCCATCGGCTGGTACGGCGACTCCGGGGAGCAGGCGGTTGACGAGTCGGCGCCGGTCGGAGCCGGGTTCCTCGCCGACGTCGTGCGCCAGTGGGAGGCGTCGACCGCAGCCGCCGAGGACGCCGGGATCCGGGTGGCGCACCTGCGCACCGGTCTCGTCCTTTCCGCCAAGGGAGGGGCGCTCGGCCGCATGCTGCCGCTCGCCCGCGCCGGGCTCGCCGGTCGGCTGGGCTCGGGGCGGCAGTACTGGAGCTGGATCTCTCTCGAGGACGAGGTGCGCGCCATCGCCTTCCTCCTCGACGGCACTGTGAGCGGCCCGGTCAACCTCACCGGGCCGGTCCCGGTGACGAACTCGGTGCTCACCTCGACGCTCGGCCACGTGCTGCACCGCCCCACGCTCGTGGCAGCGCCGGCCTTCGCCCTCCGGGCGGCCCTCGGCGGTTTCGCCTCCGACATCCTCGCGAGCCAGCGGGTCCTCCCGCGGCGGCTCGAGGATGCCGGCTTCGTCCACGCGCACGCTGACGTCGAGTCGGCGCTGCGCGCCGCCGTCTGACGCCGGCGGCGCTGCTCACGCTGCGACCACGTCGAGGAAGCGCCAGCTGCCGTCGACCTCGGCCAGGGTCACCCGCCACTCGCGTGCGGATCTCGCTGCGACCGTCCCGACGACGGCCCCGCTCCCCGAGTCGAGCAGCTCAGTGCTTCGGCGACGGTCGACAACCCGGACGACGACCCGTGCGCCGGGCGCCGGGCGCGACGGGTCGCCGGGCAAAACGAGGGCTGCCGCCTCGAGGACCACGGGTTCGGAGAGGACAGCCGGACGGGTGCCCTCCCGGGCAAGCGCCGCCAGGCGGGTGAGGTCCCGGCTCAAGGCCGGTGACCCGGGGGCGTAGAGGCCGCTCAAGGCAGAGCTGTCGAGCGAGGCGAACGCCGTCGCCCTGCGACGGTCGAGCGCGCCGATGACCATGGCCCAGGACGCACCCGACGGCGTCGCGCCGGGGGCAGCAACAGCAGCCGAGCCCGCCGCGCCCGCCGATGCAGCCGAGCCAGTCGAGCCAGTCGAGCCAGTGGTGGCCGACGGCGCCGCAGACGGCCGAGGCGTCGACGAGACGCGTGCCGTCCCCGCCGAGGGCTCCGGCGTCGGTCCGGCCACCGCGCGCGCCGCCGCGGAGGGATGGCGCCCCTGGCGCTCGGCCAGGACGTCGCCCCCGGTGACGGGACCCGCCACGTGGACCATGACGGCTGCGGCCGCCAGGACGACGACCGCCGCCATGACGACGACGCCTGCGGCGGCTCGCCCGCCACGAGGACGCCCGCCGCGAGGGCGCCCGCTGCGAGGGTGCCCAACCTCTCGACGTGCCTCGTGGAGCCGTCCCGCCACGCCCTCGGCGCGCCCGGCTGCCTCGTGGGGCCGGGCGCCGGGCCGCCGCAGCCGGGCGCGACCAGCGGCGGCGGCGGGGGCCGACGTCGTCGCGCGAGGCACCCGGACGGTGAGGTCAGGGTCCTCGACCCGGTGCGCTCCGTTGACCCGCACCGGGCTCGGCCGGCAGGCCTGGAAGACACGGCGCGAGAGCTCGCCGATACCCGGCCGGCGTGACGGGTCGACGTCGACGGCCTCGGCGAGCACGGCGAGCAGCGCGTCGAAAGCGAGGGGTCCCGGCGCCGACTTGCTCGGACCACCGTCGCCTCCAGGGCCGTGCCCGTACGGCCCCGCGATGCTCGGAGTGCTTTCCCGGACCATCCGGACCGCCTCCGCGGGCCTGAGCCCCGTGAGGCAGACGGCACCCAGCACCCCCCAGGCGTAGACGTCCGACGGCGGGGTGGCCTGCGCCCCGGTCAGGAGCTCCGGGGCGAGGAAGCCCGCCGTTCCGCGGACCTCACCCGCGCTGCCGAAGACGCGCGCGACACCGAGGTCGGCGAGCAGCGGGCGGCCGTCATTGGTGAAGAGCACGTTGCCCGGGGTCACGTCTCCATGGACGACACCCCGCGAGTGCGCGAGCGCCAGCGCCTCACCCAGCGGCACAAGGACCGTCACCGCCTCGCCGGGCGTGAGCGGCCCTGCGTCGAGCAGTCCCGCCAGGCTGCCGCCGTCGGCGTGGTCAAGGACGAGCACGAGCTCGGACGGCAGGCTCACGAGCGACCTCAGCCTCAGCAGGTGCGGGTGGTCCAGGGCCCGCAGGGTCGCCGCCTCTCGTCGCAGCCGGTCCCGCTCTTCCACCGAGGCCGAGCAGGCGAGGCGTTTGAGCGCCACCCGCTGCCCGGTGGCGAGGTCGCGCGCCAACCACACCTCGGCCTGGCCGCCGAAGCCGATGAGGCGGATCACGTCGAAGCCGGGGAGGGAGAAGCCGTCGTCAGCCATGGCGGCAGCAAAGCCGACGAACCCTTTGCTCTGCGTCGCGTCATCCACAGGCGTGATGCCGAACGCGGGTTGTCCACAGGTCGCCCCTGGTCTCGTCGCCTGAGCGTGTGGGCGCCGGGGCGAGCGGTTACGGTTCGGCACATGGCAGAGCAGGTCGACGTCGTCGTCGTGGGCGCCGGGCTCGCGGGCCTGTGCGCCGCTCTGCGGCTCAGCGCCGCCGGCCTCGAGGTCGTTGTCCTCGAGTCCTCCGACGAGGTCGGGGGCCGCGTCCGCACCGACGAGGTGGACGGCCTGCTGCTCGACCGGGGGTTCCAGCTCTACAACCCCTCGTACCCGGAGGGCCGTCGTGTCCTCGACCACGGCGCGCTCGACCTGCGCCCGTTCACCGCCGGGGTGCTCGTCTCTGTGGGAGCGCAGCGCCACCGCCTCGCTGATCCCATGCGCAGACCAGGCTGGGCGTGGAGCTCGCTGCGCGCGCCCGTGGGCTCGGCTGCGGCCAAGGCCCGCTTCGTCGCGCTCGCCGTACGCGCCAGCCGGCTCAGCGGAAGAAGGCTCGTCGAGCAACCCGACACGACGACGGCGCAGGCCCTCGCCGCCGCCGGCGTCTCGAGCGAGCTCGTCGAGTTGGTGCTCCGCCCGTTTCTCGCCGGGGTCTTCCTCGAGCGCGAGCTCGAGACGTCTCGTCGCTTCCTCGACGCCGTCCTGCGCAGCTTCGTCCATGGCAGCCCCTCGGCGCCCGCGGCCGGCATGCGGGCCATCCCCCAGCAGCTCGCCGGCCGGCTCGCACCGGGCGCAGTGCGGCTCCGGTGCCAGGTGTCGGAGGTCAGGGAGGGCCGCGTCGAGACGGCCGACGGTGCCGTCGTTGCCCGGGCAGTCGTCGTAGCGACAGACCCGGTGACCGCGAGCCGGCTGCTCCCGGGGATACCGGAGCCGCGCATGAACGGGGTGACGACGTGGTACCACCTCGCGCCCCGTCCGCCGGTCGGCGACGCGGCACTGGTCGTCGACGGCCAGCATCGAGGCCCGGTCGTCAACACCGTGGTCATGACGAACGCGGCGCCGTCCTACTCCGGCGACAGCAGGGTGCTCGTGGCCTCGTCCGTGCTCGGCGTGCACGACAGCGATGACGACGACCACGGGGTGCGCCGCCACCTCGCCCTGCTCTACGGGGTCGACACCGCCGCCTGGAGCACGGTGCGGCCCTACGCCATCGCGCAGGCGCTGCCGATGATGCCGCCCCCGCACGACTTCCGCAGACCGGTGCGCCTCGGAGCCGGTGCCTACGTCGCGGGCGACCACCGCGACTCCGCGTCCATCCAAGGAGCGATGGTGAGCGGACGCCGCGCCGCCGACGCCGTGCTGGAGGATCTCCGCCATGCCCGCTGACGCACCGACGATCCTTGCCACGTCCGCCGGGTTCGCTTCCGATCGCCGACGGTGGATCACGCCCGGCCCGATGTTCACCGAGGCGATCCGCCTCGCTGAGGCACCGACCAGACCCCGGCTGTGCTACCTCGGCACCGCGGTAGGCGACCAGCTCTTCCGGCGGGCGATGGTCGCGGAGTCCTTCCAGGGCACCGACGTCGAGCTCAGCACCCTCGCGCTGTTCCCGATGCCGAGCATCGAGGACATGCGCGGCCACCTCCTCGCGCAGGACGTCGTCTGGGTCGACGGCGGCAGCGTGGCGGGCCTGCTCGCCATGTGGCGGCTGCACGGGCTCGACGAGATCATGCGCGAGGCATGGGAGGCCGGCGTCGTGCTGGCGGGGGTCTCGGCCGGCTCCATCTGCTGGCACATCGGCGGCACCACCGACTCCTTCGGACCGACGCTGCGACCCATCACCGACGGCCTGGGCCTGCTGCCCTACAGCAACGGTGTGCACTACGACTCCGAGGAGCAGCGCCGGCCGCTCTTCCACCAGCTCATCGCCTCCGGCCTGCTGCCAGAGGGCTACGCCACGGACGACGGCGTCGGACTGGTGTACCGCGGCATCGAGCTCGTCGAGGCGGTCGCCGACCGCGAAGGGCCCGGTGCCTACCACGTCACCCGCACACCCGACGGCGAGGTCACCGAGGAGCGCATCGAGCCTCGTCTCCTCGCGCCGTAGGCTGGAGTGATGCACGAGCTCACCCTCATCCGTCGCGGTCTGGTCCCCTACGAGGCCGCGTGGGCCGAGCAGCGTGGGCTCCACGATCGTCGGGTCGCCGGCGACGCACCCGACACGGTTCTCCTCCTCGAGCACCCTGCCGTGTACACCGCGGGTCGGCGCACGGACCCGCTCGACCGGCCGTTCGACGGCACGCCCGTGGTCGACGTCGACCGAGGGGGAAAGATCACCTGGCACGGCCCGGGCCAGCTCGTGGGGTACCCGATCATCGGCCTGCCCGACCCGGTTGACGTCGTCGCCCATGTCCGACGCCTCGAAGAGGTGCTCATCCGGACGTGCGCCGAGCTGGGGCTGGCGACCGTGCGCATCTCCGGCCGCTCCGGGGTGTGGGTTCCCGCGGCCCCCGGCGTCCACGACGCCAAGGTCGCGGCCATCGGCGTGCGGGTCGCGAGAGGCGTCACCCTCCACGGGTTCGCCCTCAACTGCGACTGCGACCTCACGGCGTTCGACCGGATCGTCCCGTGCGGGATCCGGGACGCCGGAGTCACCAGCCTGACGCAGGTGCTCGGCCGGCGGGTCACCGTCGCCGAGGTGCTCCCCATCGCCGAGCGGCACCTGCTCGACGTCCTCGGCGAGGCGCGAGCGGCCGCACCTGCGGCATGAACCTCCCCGGCGAGCGCCCGCATCTCCAGCAGCACGTCAGCCCCGGTCAGAGCGCGTCGCTCGCGGTGGAGAAGTTGTACCCGCCGACCCTGAGGGGAGGCATCGCCGCGCGGTTGACGTAGTCACCCATCTCGCGCGCGAGCGTGGGCACGGTCGCACCGGCATCGAGGACTCGGGAGAGCACGTCGACGGGGCTCTCGTTGAACCGGAAGTTGCCCGCCGCCCCGACGACCTCGCCGCCCTCGACGACGTAGACGCCGTCGCGGGTCAGCCCTGTCGTCAGCATGGTCTGGGGGTCGACGACGCGGTTGTACCAGAGGCACGTGACGAGCAGCCCGTGCTCCGTGCGGGCGACGAGCTCCTCCATCGAGCCGACCGCCCCCTCGACGGTGAGGACGAGGTTGCCGATCGCCGGGGTCACTGCGACCCCGGCCTCCGCCGCCGCGTGGCGCGAGCCGATGAGCGCGGCGAGCCTGCCGCTGTCGATCCACGCGGTCCGGTGCAGCGGCAGCCCGTTGTCGAACACGCTCGACGCCGACGACGAGGCGCTCGCCATCTCGAACGGCGGCGACTCCAGCCCCGGCAGCATCGGGTCACTGACGAGCGACAGGCGTGACACGGCTACGGCCTCGCCGACCCTCGTCCCACCACCGGCGCGACTGAAGACGCTGCGGCCCTCGGCCGCGTCCCGGGCGATCGCCGTCCAGTACAGCTCGATCATGAGGTCCGAGACAGCGCTGGGAGAGAGCAGAGCGTCATGGCGCCCGGGCGCGACCTCGACCCGCCTGGCCTGCCACGCCAGGCCCTGGCGCAGCCGGGCGTCGAGAGCCACGACGTCGACGTCGTGGAAGTCCCTCGTGGCGACGCCCGTCCAGGCCGAGCGGGACCGTTCGTGGGACTTCGCGGTGAGCTCGAGGCGCCCCTCCGGCTGGACGTGGCGCAGGCGCAGCCCGGTGCTCGTCCCGAGCCACACCGTCGTCACCTGGTGCTCGGCGTAGCCGAAGTGCTCTGTAGCGGCCGCGTCGGGGCGGTCGACTCCACCTGCACCAGGTCGATCGCCCCCCGCCGCACCCGCACCGCCGCCGCCCCCCGCCGCAGCGGCGAAGACCTCGCCGAGGGCCGGTGCCACCGCGGCGAAGACCCCGCCGGACGTCGGCACCGCGGGCTCCTCCCAGTCCGCCGAGGCAGGGGTGCCCGCGACGAGGGGCTCCGCGTCCTCGGCGTCCCCGCCGTCCCGGGCAGCGTCCTCGGCCGCGCCCACGAGCGCCGCGAGCTCGGCGACGTCGGCCGGCGCGCTGCGCGTGACGCTGCCCGAGGCCATGCCGGTCGACGTCGCGGCGAAGGCGAGGACGGTGACAGCCGTGCCGACCATCTCGCCGTTGGTCGTCAGGGTGTTGCGGGCCCAGCGAAGGTTGGCCTGGTGGGTCTCACTGACGATGACGACGCAGCCCTCGGTCCGCGAGAGCCCCAAGGCCCGCTCGACGATCTCCTGCGGCCTCATCGACCCGCCTCCGCGACGCTGTTGAGCACGTTGACACCCTCGAACACTGCGGCCGGAGAGCCGTGCGACACGGGCGCCACCTGACCGGGCTGACCCTTGCCGCAGTTGAACGCCCCCGCGAGCAGGTAGGTCGACGGCCCGCCGACGGCAACCATCGAGCCCCAGAAGTCAGGGGTGCGCGACTGGTAGACGACGTCCTTGACCTGCCCGACGAGCCGGCCGGAGCGGATGGTGAAGAAGCGCTGGCCGGTGAACTGGAAGTTGTAGCGCTGCATGTCGATCGACCAGCTCTTGTCCCCGACGATGAACAGGCCGTTCTCGACCCCGCCGATGAGGGCGTCGAGGTCGGGTCCGTCAGGCGCAGGCTGCAGGGAGACGTTCGGCATCCGCTGGATGGCGGTGTGCCCGGCCGAGTCGGCGTACGCGCACCCGTTGCTGCGCGACACCCCGAGGACCGTCCCGAGCTCTGCGGCCATCGCCCGGTCGAGCTGGTAGCCGACATGGCTGCCGCCGCGGACGAGGTCCCACTGCTGGGCAGCCACGCCCTCGTCGTCCCAGCCGACGCTGGACAAGCCGTGCTCGGCGGTGCGGTCGCCGGTGACGTCCATGAGCGCCGAGCCGTACCGGCGGGACCCGAGCCCGTCCGGGGTCGCGAAGGACGTCCCGGCGTAGTTGGCCTCGTAGCCGAGGGCGCGGTCGAGCTCGGTCCCGTGCCCGACCGACTCGTGGATCGTCAGCCAGAGGTTGGTGGGGTCGATGACCAGGGTCGTCGGACCGGCGTCGACCGAGGGCGCGGCGACCTTCTCGGCGAGCCACCCAGGGATCTGCTCGAGCTCGGCGTCCCAGTCCCAGACCCGCGCACCGCCGACGGTCGTCCCGCCGCCGGTGAGGTACTCCCAGCCGCGACCCACCGGTGGGGCGCAGGTGCGCATCGTCTCGAACCCGCCCGAGGAGTCGACGGCGACGGCGGTGAGCTCGGCCTGGAGCCGAACCCGTTGCTGGGTGGTGCGGGTGCCGGCGGTGTCGGCGTAGAACGTGCGCTCCTTGACGGCCAGGACGGTCGCGTCGACGTGGTCGACTCCGGGCGCACCGAGCAGTCGCGTGCTGCGCTCGCCGAGCAGCGAGATGCGCTCCGCTGCCGGGACGTCGAACGGATCGGTCTCGTAGGGCGAGACCCACATACCGGTGTGGGTCGGCTCGGCAGCCAGCTCGACCCGGGTGGTCGCCAGCGGGCGGCTCACCCGCGCGAGGGCCACCGCCTGCTCGGCCAGGCGGGCGGCGGTGTCAGCGGTGATGCGGTCGGAGGCCGCGAAGCCCCAGCAGCCGTCGTGCACCACCCGGACGGCGAGCCCTGCGTCGTCGCCGTCCTCGAGGCTCTCCAGCCGGGCGTCGCGCAACGACAGCGCGGACGTGCGTGTGCTGACGACGCGGACGTCGGCGTGGCTCGCCCCGAGGGTCAACGCCCTAGAGAGGGCTGCATCGGCGCAGGCCCCCAGCGGCAGGGCGAGGAACTCCGGGTCGATGCTCGGCACGAGACCTCACGGTGGCTCGGACGCCGGGGCCGGTGCGTCGGCGTCGCCCGGGCGTTGCGGACAGGACGTCGGCGACCCTACCCACGCTGGCCGACA
>JBBQFP010000080.1:0-9668 GCA_038322045.1 Actinomycetes bacterium
GACCTTGGCCGCGTCGACGATGACGTCTTTGTCCTCGCCGAGGCTGACGAGGATGTCGCCGACGGAGCG
This sequence comes from Actinomycetes bacterium, assembly GCA_038322045.1. Classification (GTDB taxonomy): domain Bacteria; phylum Actinomycetota; class Actinomycetes; order JBBQFP01; family JBBQFP01; genus JBBQFP01. The sequence continues at coordinate 70 of JBBQFP010000080.1, forward strand.
GTCGGCGCGCTTGACGGTGGTGATGGTGCGCGACTGCGCGAGCGGGCTCACCGCGCTCTGCGCCACGTAGTCCATCGCGTCGGCGACGGTCGTCACCGCGGAGAAGTTCCGCCCGAGAACCGGCAGGTGCGACGCGGCTGCCCACAGCGGGTCGCTCGCGGCGTAGCGGGCGTGGCTCGAGTGCACCGACATCCGGTAGGCGTGCTCCTGCAGCTGCCGCCACTCGGAGGCCTTCAGAGCCTTCTCCGCGGCGACGGCCTGCTCCCGGGTGTCGGTGAGCTCGCGCTGGACCACCGACGCGCGCCAGGCCAGCCACAGTGCGGAGAGGACGACGGCAAGGGCGAGCACTCCGACGACGGGCAGGACGTAGCGCCGGCGACGTCGGTGTCGTCGTCGCCTCACCGGCGACCGCGACCCGCCGGTCTCACCACGGGTCCGGGGCTCCTCGCCCCGCCCGACACCGGCCACCCTGGGATCGCTCACGTGCGCAGGCTAGCGAGTAGAACGGTCTGCGGCTGCTCCCGGGCCCTCGCCGCCGCGGGCGCCGTACCCTGGGGGCCTACCCCGCCGGGTTCCCGCGCGGGGCGCGCTCGCGTGCGAACCCCTGGGGAGTGGCATGAGCCTGTCGGGTCTGCTCGACGTCCTCGTCGAGGATCCGGGCCTGGCCGACGCCGTCACCGCCGCCCGTCTGGGCGGCTCGGGGCTGCGCGAGATCATCGGCTCGAGCGGCATGCGGCCCTTCGTCGTCGCGGCGCTGGCCTCCAAGGCCGGGCGCACCGTGCTTGCCGTCACGGCGACGGGCCGAGAGGCCGAGGACCTCGCCGGCGCGCTGGGCTGCCTGCTCGACCCCGACTCCGTCGCCGAGTTCCCCTCGTGGGAGACCCTGCCCCACGAGCGCCTGAGCCCCCGCAGCGACACCGTGGGACGACGGATCGCCGTGCTGCGCCGCCTCGCCCACCCCGGCGAGGACGCCCTCCCGGCCCTCCAGGTCGTCGTGGCACCGGTGCGCAGCCTCCTCCAGCCGCAGGTCAAGGGCCTGGGCGAGCTGCGGCCGGTCAGTGCTCGCACCGGCGAGGACATCGCCATGGACGACCTCGTCGAAGGTCTCGCCGCGGCGGCCTACGCACGGGTCGAGCTCGTCGAGAAGCGCGGCGAGTTCGCCGTCCGGGGAGGCATCCTCGACGTCTTCCCGCCGACCGAGGAGCACCCCCTGCGCCTGGAGTTCTGGGGTGACACGGTCGAGGAGATCCGCTACTTCAAGGTCGCGGACCAGCGCTCGCTCGAGATCGCCGACGCCGGGCTGTGGGCGCCGCCCTGCCGGGAGCTCCTGCTCACCGACGAGGTCCGCGCCCGGGCAGCGGTGCTCGCCGCCGAGCACCCGGAGATCGCCGACGTCGCCGGGAAGATGGCCGAGGGCATCGCCGTCGAGGGCATGGAGGCGCTCGCCCCCGTCCTGGTCGACGAGATGGACCTCCTCGTCGACCAGCTGCCCGAGGGCGCGCACGTGCTCCTCTGCGACCCCGAGCGGGTGCGCACCCGCGCCGCCGACCTCGTGCAGACCAGCCGCGAGTTCCTCGAGGCCTCGTGGTCGGCGGCTGCCGTCGGCGGCAAGGCGCCCGTCGACCTCGGCGCCGCCGCCTACTGGGACCTCCCCGACGTCCGCGCGCACGCCCTCGGCATCGGCGTCCCCTGGTGGTCGCTGACGCCCTTCGGTGTCGACGAAAGCCTCGATGACGCCGACGGGCACGCCGGCGACGGCGACTCGGCGGTCGGCGGCCGGCTGGGGGCGGCCGACGTCGAGGCCTACCGGGGCGACATCGCGGCCGCGCTGGCCGACGTCAAGGGCTGGCTGGCCGAGGGCTGGCGGGTCGTCCTGGCCACCGAGGGCCACGGCCCGGCCGAGCGCACCGCCGAGCGGCTGCGCGACGAGGGGGTCGCGACCCGACTGGTCACCTCGCTGTCCGAGGCGCCCGAGCCCGGCATCGCCACCGTCGTCACCGCGACGGTCGAGCATGGGATCATCTCCCCGTCCCTGCGGCTCGTCCTGCTCACCGAGACCGACCTCGTCGGTCAGCGGAGCTCGACGAAGGACATGCGCCGGATGCCGTCGCGGCGCCGCAACGCCGTCGACCTGCTCAGCCTGGCGACGGGGGACTACGTCGTCCACGAGCAGCACGGGGTGGGTCGCTACGTCGAGATGGTGCAGCGCACCGTCTCGGGAGCCACCCGGGAGTACCTCGTCGTCGAGTACGCGCCGTCCAAGCGCGGGCAGCCGGGCGACCGTCTGTTCATCCCCACCGACCAGCTCGACCAGGTGACGAAGTACGTCGGCGGGGAGTCCCCGGCGCTGCACCGCCTCGGCGGCGCCGACTGGGCCAAGACCAAGGGCCGGGCGAAGAAGGCGATCAGGCAGATCGCCGCGGAGCTCATCCGGCTCTACTCGGCACGGATGGCCAGCCCCGGCTTCGCCTTCGGCCCCGACACCCCGTGGCAGCGCGAGCTCGAGGACGCCTTTCCCTACGTCGAGACCCCCGACCAGGCGTCGACGATCGACGAGGTCAAGGCCGACATGGAGAAGCCCGTCCCGATGGACCGCATCGTCTGCGGCGACGTCGGCTACGGCAAGACCGAGATCGCCGTCCGGGCCGCGTTCAAGGCCGTGCAGGACGGCAAGCAGGTCGCCATCCTCGTGCCGACGACCCTGCTCGTGCAGCAGCACTACTCGACGTTCTCCGAGCGCTACGCGAACTTCCCCGTCGTCGTGAAGCCGCTGTCGCGGTTCCAGAGCCGCGGCGAGGCGCAGGAGGTCCAGAAGGGGATCCGGGAGGGCGGCGTCGACGTCGTCATCGGCACGCACCGGCTGCTCTCGGGCGAGACGCAGTTCAAGAACCTCGGCCTCGTGATCGTCGACGAGGAGCAGCGCTTCGGCGTCGAGCACAAGGAGTACCTCAAGGGGATGCGCACGGCCGTCGACGTCCTCACGATGTCGGCGACGCCGATCCCGCGCACCCTCGAGATGGCCGTCACCGGCATCCGTGAGATGTCGACGATCACCACCCCGCCCGAGGAGCGGCACCCCGTCCTCACCTTCGTCGGCCCCTACGACGAGCGGCAGATCGGCGCGGCGATCCGTCGCGAGCTGCTGCGCGAGGGCCAGGTCTTCTACATCCACAACCGGGTCGAGTCCATCGAGAAGGCGGCTGCCCGGCTGCGCGAGATCGTGCCCGAGGCGCGGATCATGACCGGGCACGGCCAGATGAACGAGGACGCGCTGGAGAAGGTCATCGTCAGCTTCTGGGAGAAGGAGTTCGACGTCCTCGTCTGCACGACGATCGTCGAGAGTGGCATCGACATCTCCAACGCCAACACCCTCGTCGTCGAGCGCGCCGACACCTTCGGGCTCTCCCAGCTCCACCAGCTGCGCGGACGGGTCGGCCGTGGTCGTGAGCGCGCCTACGCGTACTTCCTCTACCCGCCCGAGAAGCCGCTCACCGAGACCGCTCACGACCGGCTGGCGACGATCGCCCAGCACACCGATCTCGGCGCCGGCATGGCCGTCGCGATGAAGGACCTCGAGATCCGCGGCGCCGGCAACCTCCTCGGCGGCGAGCAGTCCGGCCACATCGCCAGCGTCGGCTTCGACCTCTACATGCGCCTCGTCGGCGAGGCGGTCGGGGAGTTCAAGGGCGACCAGCCCGCCGAGCAGTCCGACGTCAGGGTCGAGCTGCCCATCGACGCCCACCTGCCGCACGACTACATCCCGGGCGAACGGCTGCGCCTCGAGGCCTACCGCCGGATCGCCGCCGTGAGCGCGGAGTCCGACGTCGACGCCGTCCGTGAGGAGCTCGCCGACCGTTACGGGCAGCTGCCCGAGCCGGTCGAGAACCTCCTCGCCGTCGCGCTGCTGCGCGCCCACGTCCGGGGGGCCGGGCTCGCCGAGATCGCCCTGGCCGGCACGTCGGTGCGCTTCTCGCCGGTCAACCTGCCCGAGAGCCGCCAGCTGCGGCTCCAGCGGCTCTACCCCGGTTCGATCCTCAAGCCCGTCGTCCGTACGATCCTCGTGCCGAGGCCGACGACGGCCCGCGTGGGGGGAACTCCGCTGCGCGACGTCGCCCTGCTGGCGTGGTGCCGCGAGCTCGTCGACGCCGTGCTGGTCGACACGCCCCCGCCGACGACGCCGGCAACCCCCGCGGCGCCACCTGCCGCAGCGCCACCCGCCCGACCCGCGACCCGAACCGCTCACCGCCCGGAGGCCCGCTCGTGACCCGCCGACAGCGTCCGTCCCTGCCCGCCGTGCTCGGTCTCGGCGTCCTCGTCACCGTCTCGACCGCCGCGTGCGCCCCCGCCCACTCCGGCGCTGCCGCGGTCGTCGGCGACACCCGGATCTCCACCGCCGAGGTGCAGGGCTCCGCCCGTGCCGTCATCGCCGAGAAGGCGGCCGCCTCCACCGATGCCGCCGCTGGAACCGCCTCGACCGGGACGAGGACCGACCAGGACGGCGTCGTCCAGCGAGAGCAGCTGCGCCGCAAGGTGCTCGGGGTGGTGGCAGCCGAGGCCGCCCGCGAGAAGGGTGTCTCGGTGACCCCTGGCGACGTCGACGCCCGCATCGCCGCCGTCGTCAAGGCCGCGGGTCAGCAGGGGCTCACGGAGCAGATGGTCCAGGCCGAGATCGCGCCGAAGGACCTCAAGGCCTTCGTCCACGACCTCGTCCTCGAAGAGAAGCTCGCCGAGGCCCTCGTGCCGGGGGCTGCCGACGACCAGGCGGTCCGCGACAAGCGCTCGCAGGCCCTCGGCGCCGCCTTCGCGCAGACGGCGCGCCGGCTCGGCGTCTCGGTGAACCCCCGCTTCGGCAGCTGGGACCCCACCAAGGTCGAGATCGCCGCGCCCGGGCTGCTCGCCGGTCCGCAGGGCGACTCCAGCCTGCGCTCCTGAGCGGCCCCGTTGGCCCCGTGGCGCAGGAGCCGCAGCGCGGGGCGGCGCTGCTCGAGCTCGTCGCGGTCATGGACCGGCTGCGCTCCCCGGGCGGGTGCCCGTGGGACGCCGAGCAGACCCACGAGTCGCTCGTGACCTACCTGCTCGAGGAGACCTACGAGACCCTCGAGGCCATCGAGACCGGCTCCCTCGAGCACCTGCGCGAGGAGCTCGGCGACCTCCTCCTCCAGGTCGTCTTCCACGCGCGGATCGGCGAGGAGCACGAGCGCGCCCCGTGGTCGATCGACGACGTCGCAGCGGGCGTCGTCGCCAAGCTCGTCCGCCGCCACCCGCACGTCTTCGCTCCCTCCGAGGGTGACCCTGGCGACGCCGAGGGCGTGCAGGCGAGCTGGGACGAGCTCAAGACGGCGGAGAAGAGCCGGACGTCGTCGCAGGACGGCGTACCGCTGGGCCTGCCCGCCCTCTCCCTCGCCGCCTCCCTCGTCGGGCGCGCCACCCGGGCCGGCGTCGACGTCGAGGACGCCGACGCGCTGGACGCCGACGCGCTGGACGCCGACGCGCTGGGGGAGCGGCTCCTCGCGCTCGCCGCGGCGGGCGCCCGCAGCGGGATCGACCCCGAAGCAGCGCTGCGTGCCGCGTGCCGCCGCTACACCGCCGCCGTCCGACAGGTCGAGGCGGGCCGTTCGGCCGGACCCGTCGAAGGGATCAAGGGCTAGGGTCGGGAGCGCCCGGCTGCGTCTCGCGTGAGAGGTGCCCGGGCACACACACACGTCCGCACGACAGCCGGCGAGCCCGTGAGGGGCGTCCGTACCCACCAAGGAGTGGCCTGTGTCATCGATCGACGCCATCGGAGCGCGCGAGATCCTCGACTCCCGAGGGAACCCGACCGTCGAGGTCGAGGTCGCCCTCGACGACGGCACCGTGGCCCGTGCGGCGGTGCCCTCCGGCGCCTCCACCGGGGCGTTCGAGGCCGTCGAGCTGCGTGACGGTGACGCCAGCCGCTACGGCGGCAAGGGCGTCGAGAAGGCCGTCACCGCGGTGCTCGACGAGATCGGCCCCGAGCTCCTCGGCTTCGACGCCACCGAGCAGCGCCTCGTCGACCAGGCCCTCATCGACCTCGACGGCACCGACGGCAAGGGGCGCCTCGGCGCCAACGCCCTCCTCGGTGTCTCGCTGGCCGTCGCCAAGGCCGCGGCTGAGTCGGTCGGCCTGCCGCTGTTCCGCTACCTCGGCGGCCCGAACGCCCACGTGCTCCCCGTGCCGATGATGAACATCCTCAATGGTGGCGCCCACGCCGACACCAACGTCGACATCCAGGAGTTCATGATCGCTCCGATCGGTGCGGGCACCTTCAGGGAGGCGCTGCGCTGGGGAGCCGAGACCTACCACGCCCTCAAGGCGGTGCTCAAGGCCCGCGGGCTGGCCACGTCGATCGGCGACGAGGGCGGCTTCGCGCCAAACCTCGACACCAACCGCGCGGCCCTCGACCTCATCCTCGAGGCGATCGGCAACGCCGGCTTCACCCCAGGCCGCGACATCGCGCTCGCGCTCGACGTCGCCGCGACCGAGTTCCACGGCGCGGACGGGTACCGCTTCGAGGGCGGCATGAAGTCCGCTCAGGAGATGAGCGACTACTACGCCAGCCTCGTCGACGCCTACCCGCTCGTGAGCATCGAGGACCCGCTCGACGAGGACGACTGGCAGGGCTGGTCGGCCATCACCGCCGCGCTCGGCTCGCGCGTCCAGCTCGTCGGTGACGACCTTTTCGTCACCAACCCCGAGCGCATCGCCAAGGGCATCGAGCTCAAGGCGGCCAACGCGCTGCTCGTCAAGGTCAACCAGATCGGCACCCTCACCGAGACCTTCGACGCCGTGACGATGGCCCACCGCAACGGCTACCGGACGATGATGAGCCACCGCTCCGGTGAGACCGAGGACACGACGATCGCCGACCTCGCCGTCGCCGCGGACTGCGGTCAGATCAAGTCCGGGGCCCCGGCGCGCACCGAGCGGGTCGCCAAGTACAACCAGCTCCTGCGCATCGAGGAAGAGCTCGACGACGCCGCCCGCTTCGCAGGTGCGTCGGCGTTCCCGCGTTTCACGGCCTAGTTTTTCGGCCCCCAGCCCTCAGACTGGAGCCGTGAAGGTCCCTCGTCGCTCGCCCGCGCCCCGATCCGGGGCGCGGGCGAGGTCGCGACCGGGGGCGGCCGGTGCGCCGCGACCGGCGCCCCGGCCGGCGCCCCGGCCGCCGAGGCGCTCGAACCTCACCGGCCGGGCCGCCGTCCTCGCGCTCGTCGTCTGCGCCCTCATCGTCCTGCTCGCCTACCCCCTGCGTCAGTTCCTCACCTACAACGCGGAGCTGTCGGGGCTGCACTCGACCGTGCGCTCCCAGGAGGACGCCGTCGCACGGCTCACCGCCGAGCAGCAGCGGTGGAAGGACCCCGCCTACGTCAGGGCCCAGGCGCGGGAGCGCCTGCACTTCGCCATGCCCGGCGAGACCTCCTACGTCGTCGTCGCGCCGACCCCAGCGGCCGGGGCGCGGCCGGTCCCCTCAGCGCCGCCCGCGCCGTCCGGGCCGTGGTACCGGCAGCTGTGGGCGTCGGTCGAGGCCGCTGACGCCGTGCCGCGGTCGGCGCCGACCGCCCCGGCAGCCACGGCGGCGCCCGTGCCGGCGATGACCGGTGCGCCGGTGCCTGCCGACGGCCGGGGCACCCAGTGAGCACCCCGAGCCCCGAGGCCCCAACCGCCCCCGAGACCCCAACGGGACACGGGACCTCGCCCAGCCTGGCCGACCTCGCCTGCGTGGCCGCCCAGCTCGGGCGGGCCCCCCGGGGGGTCGTCGCCGTCGCGCACCGCTGCGAGTGCGGTCAGCCCGACGTCGTCGCGACCGTCCCCCGGCTCGACGACGGCACGCCGTTCCCGACGCTCTACTACCTGACGTGCCCTCGGGCCTCGAGCGCGATCGGCACGCTCGAGGCGGACGGGACGATGCGCGAGCTTGCCGCCACCCTCGCCGACCCGGCGAGCGCGTCGGCCTACCGAGCGGCGCACGAGGACTACCTGCGGCGCCGGGCCGCTCTCGGCGTCGTCCCCGAGATCGAGGGCGTCAGCGCCGGCGGCATGCCCGACCGGGTCAAGTGCCTCCACGTCCTCGTCGCCCACGCCCTCGCGGCCGGGCCCGGCGTCAACCCGCTCGGAGACCAGGCGCTGGCCCGCCTGCCCCGCTGGGGCGCCCCCGGGCCGTGCGTCGGCACCGGGCCGGACGTCGGCAGCGGGCCGGACGTCGCGGCGTGACCCGGGTCGCCGGCATCGACTGCGGGACGAACTCCATCCGGCTCCTCGTCGCCGACCTCGACCCCGCGACCGGGGCCCAGGTCGACCTCGCGCGGCTCATGGAGGTCGTCCGGCTCGGGGAGGGCGTCGACCGCACGGGCAGGCTGACTCCGGAGGCGGTCGCGCGGACGCTCGCAGCGACCAGGCGCTACGCCGAACAGATCAGCGGGCTGGGTGCGGAGCGGGTTCGTTTCGTCGCCACGAGCGCGTCTCGCGACGCCGAGAACGCGGCGGTCTTCGTCGACGGCGTGCGCAGCATCCTCGGGGTCGAGCCCCAGGTCGTGGCGGGCGACGAGGAGGCCGCCCTGTCCTTCTCCGGCGCCTCCCGCGACCTCACGGGTGCGGCCGAGCCGTTGCTCGTCGTCGACATCGGCGGGGGATCCACCGAGCTCGTCCTCGGCGAGGCCGGGAGCCCCCGGCAGTCGGTGTCGATCGACGTCGGCTGCGTGCGCCTCACCGAGCGGCACGTGCGCTCCGACCCGGCGACGGCCGCGGAGGTGCGAGCCGTCCGGGAGGACGTCGAGGCCGCCCTCGACCGGGCCGCGACGTCCGTCGACCTGCACCAGGCCGCGACGCTCGTCGGCCTCGCCGGCACGGTCACCACCGTGGCGGCGATCTGGCTCGGCCTGGACTCCTACCAGCCCGAGCGCATCCACCACAGCCGCATCCCGGCCTCCGGCGTCAGCCAGGTCGCGGCGGACCTGCTCGCGATGACCGCGGCGCAGCGTGCCGCGATCCCCGTCATGCACCCGGGGCGGGTCGACGTCATCGCCGCCGGGGCGCTCCTGCTCGACCGGCTGGTGGCCCGGGCGGGCGTCGCCGAGGTGCTCGTGAGCGAGCACGACATCCTCGACGGCATCGCGTGGTCGCTTGTCTGAGCCCCCGACGTCGTAGCATCCGCCCAGCGGGTCACCTGAGGCGAGCAGCGGAGGACACAGTGGGCGAGCGCATCTACCCGGGCACCGACCACGCGTTCTTCAACGACGACCGCCCCGAGGTCTACGCCCCCGAGGCGGCCGCCCTCGCCTGGGAGCGCACCGTCGAGCTGTTCCGCACGGCTCTGCGCTGAGCCGGGTGCCGCGCCCCGCCGGGGAGGTCTACGCCGGGGTGGCCGACGTCGCCGCCCCGGGCTCAGGCTGGCCCGGCGACCCGGCCGGTCTGGCGACGCCGGTGGCCGAGGACGCCCAGGGGGTCGGCGTCCTCGCTCTCGCGGCGTCGGGTCTCGACGGGCAGGACGGGCTCGACGCCCGGGTCTCGGTGTGCCGCGCCTGCCCACGGCTCGTGCAGTGGCGGGAACGGGTGGCAGGGGAACGGCGGCGGTCCTTCGCCGACGA
>JBBQFP010000081.1:0-9568 GCA_038322045.1 Actinomycetes bacterium
GGTCGTGTCACGCGCGATGCTGTCCTGCACCCGTGAGTCCTTCGACTGCGCCGCGTCGCCCCTGATGACGACGAGCCGGTCGGTGGCGGACAGGGGTCGGTCGTCGCCGCTGTCGAAGCGCGTCACCTCGCCGCTGCGGACGACGGCCAGGACGACGTGCGACCCGGGCAGCTGGTCGAGGGTGCGCCCGATCTCATCAGGTTCGACGGCGCGCTCGACGAGGTCCAGCCCGCGCCCCGGGTCGATGAGGTCCTCCATGATGGATCCGGCGAAGGGCGACAGCAGGCTCAGTCCGAGCATCCGCCCCGCAGACTCGGCGCTCGTGATGACGTGGTCGGCACCGCTGCGGCGCAAGAGCTCGGCGTTGACGGACTCCCGCGCGGCACCAACTGCGGTCGCGTTCGGTGCCAGCAGCCTGACCGCGAGCATGGTGAGGACGGCGGAGTCGTCAGCGCCGACGGCGACGACGATCCGGGCGGCACGCTCGACCCGCGCCTGTCGGAGCACCTCCGGCCGACGCCCGTCACCCACGACGGCGACGACGCCGAGCTGGGCGGCCTCGGCGGCCTCGTCGGCATCCGTCGTGACGACCGCAACGTCCCGCGCCTGGATGCCCGCACCGAGGAGCGCCGCCAGTGCGCTGCGCCCGGTGACGCCGAAGCCGACGATGACGGTGTGGTTGCGCACGTTCTGCCTCCAGCGCTGGACGCGCAGCTCGGTGCTTCCGCGCTTGGCGAGCACCTCGATCGTCGTGCCGACGAGCACGAGCAGGAACACGAAGCGCAGCGGGGTGATGACGGCGGTGTTGACGAGGCGCGCCTGTGCGGTGACCGGGGTGATGTCGCCGTAGCCCGTCGTCGACAGGGACACGCTCGCGTAGTAGAAGGCGTCGAGCAGCGTCAGAGTGCCGGTGCTGTCGCCGTCGCGGTAGCCGGCTCGCTCGGCGTAGACGATGAACGCGGTGACGACGAGGCACGCCACTGCCACCGCGACGCGCAGGGCGATGGAGCTGAGCGGGCTGACGAGACCCGGGCCCCAGCGTCCCCAGGTGCGAGGTGGCACGAAGACGCGACCCGGCGCCAGCGGCGGCTCGACCGGATGCGAGTCACGACGGGCCACGTCCGGAGCCTATGTCAGAGGGGCACGGCTCGACCGCTTGACGCGAGTCGTAAGTCCGCATACGGTAAGCGCGCTTAGAGACACCCACTCGAGACGCACACCGCGAAGGAGCCGTCATGGCCGAGTACGAGTACAGCGCAGTCGTCAGCGCCAGCCCCGAGGTCATCTACGGGCTCTACAGCGACCTGAGCAGCTGGCCCGTCTGGGACGAAGGCATCGCCGAGATCACCATCGACGGTCCGTTCGAGGCCGGAAGCCGGGGCCACCTCACGCCGGCCGGCGTGGGTCCGCTGCCCTACCGCATCGCCGCCGCCGAGCCAGGCCGCGGCTTCACCGACGAGACGGAGCTGCCGGGTGCCACGGTGATTGGCACGCACATCCTCACCCCGGTGCCCGGGGGCACACGGGTGACGCACCGGATGCAGCTCGTGGGTCCCGCTGCCGACGAGCTCGAGCCGCACGTCTGGGCAGGGATCGTCACGGACATCCCCACGACGGTGGCGTCGCTGGGACGTCATGCCGCGACGGTCGTCGGGTGACGCGCCGCGCCCGACCGGCGCCGACGGGCCCGGGGGACAGCCCCGGGTTCCTGCTCTGGCGCACCACCCTTCGCTGGCAGCGCGACATGGCCGCAGCACTGGCTCCGCTCGGCCTGACGCACGTGCAGTTCGTCCTCCTCGCCTCGACGTTCTGGCTCAGCACCCAGGGTGATGCGGCCCCGAGCCAGCGCCAGGTGTCCGATCACACGGGGACCGACGTCATGACGACGAGCCAGGTGCTACGGACTCTCGAGCGCAAGGCACTGGTGACGCGGGTCTCTGACAGCTCTGACGCCCGGGTCCGTCGGGTGTCGACCACAGAGGAAGGAGCGCGTCTGGCCCGCGAGGCTACCGCGGCCGTCGAGGAGGCCGACAATGCGTTCTTCACGCGCGTGCCCGATCAGGCTGCGCTTGTACGGGTGCTCCGTGAGCTCGCCGCCTGGCGTGGCGAGGGCCCGCGGAACTGACGATAGCCGCCGACGCGTCGATAGCCGCCGACGCGTCGACAACCGCCGACGCGTCGACAGGCGTCGTCAGCCGCTGTCAGTCCTCGTCAGTCACTGTAGTCAGTCACTGTTGTCAGTCACTGTTGTCAGTCACTGTTGTCAGTCGTGGTCCGGCCTGGGCTGACGGCGCGCGGCCTTGACCTGACTTCGGCGGGTCTTGCCCTCGAGCCGCCGGACGACCGACCCGCGAGACGGTCGGGTGGCGCGGCGGCGTGGAGGTGGCGGGGCGATCGCCTCGGCGACGAGCTCGGCCAGCCTCCGCTGCGCCACCTGACGGTTGCGCAGCTGTGAGCGTTCCTCCGAGGCGGTGACCGCGAGGACGCCGTCGACAAGGCGGTCGGTGAGCCGTTCGGTCGCCCGTGCCTTGAGGAAGGCCGGGAGGACGTCGGAGCTGGCGAGGTCCCAGAGCACCGTGACACGGCTGTCCGTGGTGTTGACCCCTTGCCCGCCGGGGCCGGAGGAGCGCGAGAAGCGCCACGTGAGCTCGCTCGTCGGGATGGCGAGACCGCGCGCGACCGGCAGCACGTCGCGACCGACCGGCCCTGATCCCGCGGGCATGAGCTACCGAGCCGGGAGCGCGGCGATCTTGCGGGCGATGTACGGGGAGAACCAGCCCGAGTACCGCTCCTGGAGCTCCGGCAGCCGCCAGTCGTCGCCAGTGACCACCCTGCGGCACAACGGGGTGCCGCAGTCGCAGGTGAACTCGTCGTAGTCCGAGGAGTCCGACATGGCGTAGTCGAAACTGATCTCCTCGCCGACGGCGATGTCACGGCGCGCGACGAGGAGGGTGCCGCCGAGCAGGCCGCCGGTGGGGTCGCACGAGTGGTTCACCATGTCGCCCGGCTCCGGCGTCTCGTCGGAGACGAGGAAGAGATCGTTGTCGATCTGGATGGATCTGGCTCGTCGGTCGGTCGACATCGTGTCGAGGACGGCGCGGGGGACAGCCCAGCCACCGAACCCCGCGAGCGTCTCGCCCGCGTTGATCGGCTCGGTCGCGACGCTGCCCCAGCCCTTGTTGCCCAAGAGCATCGCCTCGGCCTTGGGCGTGAGCCAGTTGTAGTCCACTCGACGTTGCTCCACTTCCCGGACCGCGACCGGCAGACATGCGGAGGACAAGTCTGGCACGAGCGAGACTGCGCCCACGGACGCCGCGGGTCCCGCGCACCCCAGCCACGGGTCCCGTGCGCCCCGCCCGCTCACTGCTGATCGCGGGCCAGCCGGAGTCGTCCCTCATGCCAGGCCGACGCTCCGTGGGGATCATGGGCGCGCCGCCAGCGCTGCTGCGGGTCGACGATCCTCGGTGGCCTGAACTCCGGCCGGCCGCGGTCGCCGATGCGGATCTCCCACCCGGCGTGGTGGGTGGCCCGGTGATGCGGGCCACAGAGGAGGACGAGATTGTCGAGCCCGGTCGCCCCGCCGTCCGCCCAGTGCCTGACGTGGTGACCGTCGCACCACGACGACGGCGCGCCGCAGCCCGGGAACGCGCAGCCCCCGTCCCGCACCGTGAGCGCCCGTCGCATGGGCAGGGGCACGGTGCGCCGCTCACGGCCGACGTCGAGCGGCTGCCCCGCGCCCCCGAGGACGACCGGCACGACGCCGGCGTCGCAGGCCAGCCGGCGCGCGGCCTCGGCGCTGAGGTCACCGCCCCAGTCAAGCGTGCCGACGCCGCTGGCCGCACGGCGTAGGACGTCGAGACCGATGGTCACGGTGACCGCCGCGCGGCTGCCTCCCTGCGAGGGGATCAGCCTGCTTGACAGGCCGACGTGGGCGAGCGCGACGAGGGCGTCGGCCATCCGTCGGGCAGCGTGGCGGCGGGAGGTCAGGCGGGCGCGACGGCCCTGCACGGCCGAGGGATCTCCCCCGGCGGAGGCGTCCCCCGATGTCTGGCCCTGCTCGCTCAGACCCGACCCGCTGCTCGTGCCCGCCGCGGTCGGTGCCGCGAGCGGCGTCAGCGCCGACAGGAGGACGGCGGCCGACTCGTCGTCGAGCCACCCGGAGAGGCGCCGCATCCCGGCGGGGGTCGCCTCGGAGATACGCAGGACGTTGGCCGCAGCACGGTCGACGCCGTCGTCAGGCGGCGCGCCGTCTGGGTCGAGGGCCGCGGCCATGGTGGCGCAGGCGCGGGCGAACCCGCGGGGCTCGAGCTCGTCGGCGAGCCCGACGAGCACGGCCTCGGCCTCGGTCAGCCGCGCAGGCTCCACGCGAGGGGCCACGGAGCTCAGCGTCGCCACGAGGCGCTCGGCCTGCCACAGCCCGATCTCGGCGCGCCCGAGGGCGGCGCGGGTGAGCGGGTAGCAGTGCCGCAGCGCTTGAGCGAGCGCGGCCGTGCGACGTCCGGAGGCCTGGCTCACACCCTGAACCATGGCGACGTACGCACCGGTCGATGCGGCGCCGTCGGTCAGCCCGACGCCGCGCTCGTCGACCTCGGCTACGAGCGCGAGGCGCGCTGCTTCGAGGACCCGCGACGCGTGCTCGACCTCACGCAGCAGCGTCGCGAGGTCGCCCGACGGGACCTGCCACATCGGGGCGGTGGCGAGCTCGTCGAGCGACGTGCGGACGCCGAGCAGCGCAGCGGCGGCCTCGCACGACTCCGGGTCGAGAGCTCTGTCTGCCATGGGTCGAACATACGTTCCACCTCCGACAGTTTCAGGTCGTGGCGCGCAGCCCCGGGTGGTCGCTCGTCAGCTCGCTGACGCAGGTCCACCGGCACTCGGCGATGGCGTCGCAGAGCAGGCCGCGCAGCATCCCGTCGGGGTCGGGCACGCACGCCTCGGCGATGCCCCGCACGGCAACCCGGATCGTCGTCGGCGCCGCGTGGTCGCTGAAGCCGCGGCTGCGTACGCCGTTCCGCCCGACGAAGGACCTCGCCCACGCGGCGGCCAGCGGTACGGAGTCCAGCGCCTGACGGGTCCCCGGCTCGAGGTCGTCGTCGGGGCGACCGTCCAGCTCCGCGAGGACCCGATCTGCGGTCAGCAGGGACACGGCGAGGATGTTCTGCCGCTCGGCCGCCACGACAGGCAGCGCGACGACGGCGCACCGGTGGGCGATCCGCGCGTCGACATGCGGGTCGTCGCCCGTCACCCCGATGACCTCCGGCACGAGCTCGGCGAGGTGGTGGCGTCCGGCGTCCGTCGTCGCGTCGTTGACCTGGCGGGCGAGGTCGGAGAGCAGCGGGTGGGTGCAGTCGGGGTGGTCGCTCCACGGCTCACCGGCGAGCACGGAGGCGAGCTCCATGAAACAGGCGCCCTTGCGCATACTGCGGTGACGGCCCCTCGAGAGGACCGGCATGTAGTCGGGCAGCGAGGACGCGTGACGAGCCATGGCAACCACCAGGGGGGGTGACGGACCTGTGGCTCCAGTCTGCGCCTCGGGTGGCTCCGACGCCACAGGTCGTCGACGGCTACAGCCCCAGGGACCGCGCGGCCGAGCGTAGGGCGTCCGCCGAGGCGCGCAGGCCGCGGAGCTCCTCGACCGACACGGGGACGTCGACGACGGACTCGACGCCGGAGCGGTTGACCAGCGACGGCACCGACAGGCACACGTCGCTGATGCCGTAGTAGTCGTCGAGCAGCGATGAGACCGGCAGCAGCCGGTTCTCGTCGTTGAGCACCGCGGCGACGATCCGCGCGGTAGCAAGCCCGATGGCGTAGTTCGTGGCGCCCTTGCCGCGGATGATCCGGTCGGCTGAACCCGTGACCTCGGCGGCGATCGCCCGGCGTGCCGCGTCCGTCAGCTCGGGGCGCCCGGGGACGGCGAAGTCGCGCAGCGGGATGCCCCCGATCGAGGCGCTGCTCCACAGGGGGATCTCTGAGTCGCCGTGTTCGCCGGCCATGTACGCGTGGACGTTCTGGACGGCGACGCCGAGGTGCTCGCCGACGAGGAAGCGCAGACGCGAGCTGTCGAGCACCGTGCCCGAGCCGAACACCCTGGCAGCTGACAGGCCGGAGAACCTGACAGCGGCGTAGGTGACGATGTCGACAGGATTGGTCACCATGACGAAGACCGCGTCAGGCGCCTGCTCGACGATCTGCGGCACGAGCGTCCGGCAGATCTCGACGTTGGTGCCGGCGAGCTCGAGGCGTGTCTGGCCAGGCCGCTGCTTGGCGCCGGCAGTCACGACGACGACGTCGGCGTCCTTGCACACCGCGATGTCGGCGCCACCGATGACGCTGGCGCGCGGCACGAACTGCAGGCCGTGGGTGAGGTCGAGAACCTCTGCCTCGGCCTTGGAGGCGTCGAGGTCGAACAGCGCCACGGTTCGCGCGACCCCCCGCAGCAGGCAGGCGTACGCGATCGTCGCACCGACGCTCCCAGCGCCCACGACAGCGACTTTCGACGGCCGACCGGTGCTCTGTGTCATGTCCTATGTCTACCGGTGCTCGCGGCTCCGCGCCTGAGGGCGGGTCTTGCCAGGTCACTCGTCGCAAGATAACGTACAACTCTATGGTTGTACGACAGCTCGACCAGGCCGACGCCGACAGGGTGTTCGCCGCCCTCGCCGACCCGACCCGTCGGGACATCGTCAGCCGCGTGCTCCAGCAGCGGGCGTCCGTCTCTGTGCTGGCTGAGCGGTACCCGATGTCGTTCGCCGCCGTTCAGCGGCACGTCGCGGTGCTCGAGCGGGCGGGCCTCGTCCGCAAGGAGCGTCACGGCCGGGAGCGGCTCGTCCGTGGCGACGTCGACACCCTTCGAGCCGCCGTCCGGCTGCTCGACGAGTACGAGGAGCTCTGGCGCGGTCGGGTCGACCGCATGGAGACGCTTCTCGCCGAACCGGAAGGACCTCGCCCGTGACCGTCGCCAGCACCACGCAGGACCCGGATGCCCTGACCCTCGTCGTCGTGGCAGAGCTGGCCGCGCCTCCCGCGCGGGTGTGGCAGATCTGGGTCGACCCGCGCCAGCTCGAGCGCAGGTGGGGTCCGCCGACCTGGCCAGCGACGTTCGAGCAGCACGACGTCGTCCCCGGCGGCGGGTCGCGCTACGTCATGACCGGGCCTGACGGCGAGAAGGCGGCCGGCTGGTGGCGCTTCATCGCCGTCGACGAGCACCGGTCGCTGGAGCTCGAGAACGGCTTCGCCGACGCCGGGGGGCGCCCGGTCGAGGACATGCCGACGCTCCGCGCGCGGGTTGTGCTCGAGGCCACGCCGTCCGGCACGCGGATGACGGTGACGTCGCAGTTCGCCAGTCTCGAGCAGATGCAGCAGCTCGCGGCGATGGGGATGGTCGAGGGCATGACGGCGGCGATGGGGCAGATCGACGCGCTCCTGCTGGCGGCCTGACGGCGGCGTCTAGCGTGGCGGCGTGACCGACCAGCAGCCGTACGACGTCGTCGAGCGGCTCGACGGCATCGAGCTGCGGCGCTACCCCGCGCACCTCGTCGCGGAGGTCCGGGTGCCGTCCGCCTGCGGTCAGCGTCCTCCCTCGACCTTGCGCGAGCGCTGGTCTACCCCTGGGCCGCCGTACGGGTAGTCGCCGACGCCCGGGTCGCTCGCCGCGTCGAGCACCGCGGTCTCCTGTGCCGTCAGGTGCATCGCTGCCGCACCGAGGTTGTCGGTGAGCTGCTCGACGGTGCGTGCGCCGAGGATCACGGAGGTGACCGCAGGACGGTCCGCCAGCCAGGCGAGCGCCACCTGCGCCATCGAGCAACCTCGCGCGGCCGCGACGGCAGAGACCGCGTCGACGACGTCCCAGGTCCGTTGCACGCTGCTGCGCCGGTCGTAGGCCTCGACACCGCGCTTCGGGTTCTCGCCGAGTCGGGTCGCACCTGTCGGCGGCGTATCGCGCTGGTACTTGCCGGTGAGCCAGCCGCCGCCGAGCGGGGACCACGGCAACAGTCCGAGTCCGTTGGCCTCGCAGGCCGGAACGATCTCCCACTCGATCTCGCGCGCCAGCAGGTTGTACTGCGGCTGCAGCGTGACCGGGCGCGACCAGCCGCGGACGTCCGCGACGTCGACGGCCTTCTGGAGCTGCCAGCCCGTGTAGTTCGACAGCCCGACGTAGCGGATCTTGCCCCAGCGGACGGCGTCGTCGAGGAACCGCAGCGTCTCCTCGACCGGGGTCAGCGGGTCCCACGCGTGCACCTGGTAGAGGTCGACGCACTCGACGCCGAGCCGCTGCAGGGAGGCATCCAGCGCCGTCGACAGATGACGGCGCGAGAGCCCGACGTCGTTGGGTCCGGGTCCCATGGGGAACCGCCCCTTCGTGGCCAGAACGACCTGCTCGCGGACGTCGGCCGGCCGGGCAGACAACCAGCGGCCGACGAGCTCCTCGGAGATGCCGGCGGAGTACACGTCGGCGGTGTCGACGAGCGTGCCCCCCGCCGCGACGAACGCGTCAAGCTGTGCCTGCGCTCCGGCCTCGTCGGTCTCGGCACCGAAGGTCATCGTGCCGATTGCGAGCCGCGACACGACGGCGCCGCTCCTGCCGAGCATCCGGTACTCCATGAGGCCTCCTCGATGTGGTCGGGGCACCATCATGGCGGGGATGCCGGTGGCGCCGTCGCCGCGCGGTCGCACGGCCCGTTCTCCCGCGCCGTCGCAGGCCCCATCGGCGCGGGCGCTTGCGCAGCGGCTGGCGGCGGCTGGCAGCGGCGGGGAGGAGATATCGTTGAGCGTCCTCCCGCGGGTACTCCCGAGCCATCCGCGGTCGTTCCGGGCCGTTAGCTCAACCGGCAGAGCAGCGGACTTTTAATCCGCGGGTTCTGGGTTCGATCCCCAGGCGGCCCACCCCTTCTGACCTGCGGTTTCTCTCTTTCTCTTGAAGATCCAATCGCCGTATGATCTTCGTGTGCATGCAATGTGCGTGCAGAAGATTCTTCAGTGATCGACTTGGAGCTTGCCTGCGCTGCAGTAGTGACTGCCCGGGGGATGAGGGCGGCGGCGTTCTCGGCGGCCTGTCGGGCGACCTGAGGGAGCACGCTGGTGTACGCGTCTGCGGTCAAGGTGATCGTCGAATGCCGCAGCATGTGCTGGACGATCTTCAGGTCGGCTCCACCCGCCAGGGCCAAGGTGGCTGCACCGTGGCGCAGGTCGTGGAGCCGGACCGGAGGCAGCCCAGCGCCTGCCGCGAGAGCCACGAAGTGTCGGCCGACGTAGTCGGGGTGCAGCGCGGTGCCGTCTTCGCGGGTGAACACCAGCCCGGTGTCGGTCCAGGCATCGCCCCAGGATCGGCGCTCGGCCGCTTGGCGTTCCCGGTGGGCGCGCAGCGCGGCGATGGTCAGCGCGTCTAGTAGCGTGTCGCTGCTGAGTTCCGGGGTGTCTGGTTGGAAGGTTGGGATCTGGCAGATCTTCCCCTTCTGCCGGACAGGACGTTGTCATGCCCTCGCAGAAGAAGCGGCCGGTCACGTTGACCGTTGCTGATCGTGTTGTGTTGGTACGGGTCACCACGACCGGTGTGCATCCGGCCTCG
>JBBQFP010000082.1:0-9461 GCA_038322045.1 Actinomycetes bacterium
GGTAACGGACGCGGATCGCCAGGGTCTTGGCCCGGTGGCCCACGAGGGCCAGGTCGGTGACCTCGGTGCGCCCGGCCAACGGGAAGGCGCGCACGGCGAGGTCGACGTCCTCCGCGCCGCCGAGGCGGGTGCCGAGGCCGAGGGTCTCGTCGAACCGGCCGGCTGCCTCGAGCACCTCGCGACGCAGGATCATGGTGTTGGAGCTCGCGAAGCGCAGGACGTCGTCACGCCGCGCCGTCACGCCGCCCTCCTGGTGCGGCTGCGGGTCGGGTGAGTACCGGCACAGCCACATGCCGAGCCCCTGGTCGACGGCGAACCGGTGCAGCACCCCCTCGACCAGGCCAGGCGGGTACCACGCGTCGTCGTCCGGGAAGCCGATGACCTCCGGGCGGTCGGCCGGAAGCCTCGACCAGTGGTCGAGCATGAGGTTGCGGGCCTGCGAGAGCGGCAGCCGCACCGGCGTCCGCAGCAGGGTCGCCCCGGGTGGCAAGGGCAGCCCGCTGCCGCCGTCCGGCGCGCACCGCTGGAGGAGCAGGACGAGCCTGACCGACCCCGGGTCCGCGACCGCGCCGAGCGCCGTGAGGTAGCGCTGCAGCGCGGCCTGGGCGCGGGGGTCGGCGGCGTCCGACGTCGTGAGCAGCGTCAGCCGGACGCCGCCAGAGGGGGCAGGCATCGGCGGGCGGGATGATGGAGGGATGACCACGACCCCCGATTCTGCCGTGCCCCGCACCCGTCGCGCGCCGGCACGGTCGCGGATGAGCGGAAAGGAGCGTCGCGAGCAGCTGCTGGACATCGGTCGAACGTTGTTCGCCGAGAAGGGCTACGACGGGACGTCGGTCGAGGAGATCGCGGTCAAGGCCGGCGTCTCCAAGCCGGTCGTGTACGAGCACTTCGGCGGCAAGGAGGGGCTCTACGCGGTGGTCGTGGACCGCGAGATGTCCCGACTGCTCGACATGGTCACGGGGACGCTGGTGTCCGGTCACCCGCGGATGATGGCCGAGCAGGCCGCGATGGCGTTCCTCACCTACATCGAGACCTCCACCGACGGGTTTCGGATCCTCGTACGCGACTCCCCCGTCGCGTCGACCACCGGCACCTTCGCCAGCCTGATCAGCGACATCGCCGTGCAGGTCGAGCACATCCTCGTCAGCGAGTTCACCGCGCGGGGGTTCGACGCCCGGTTCGCGCCGATGTACTCCCAGATGCTCGTCGGCATGGTGGCCCTCACCGGGCAGTGGTGGATGGACACCCGCAAGCCCAAGAAGGCCGACGTCGCCGCGCACGTGGTGAACCTCGCCTGGAACGGCCTCGCCGGGCTCGAAGCGAAGCCGGTGCTTGTCTCGCAGCGTCATCGATGAGTAACGTTGCGTGATTCCCTGGGGCATGACATGCTTTCCTCCGGCGTGTAGGGGGTGCACATGGCGTCAGACCTGGAGAACGCGGCTCCGCTCCACAAGCCGAACCCCTCCGACCACCTGACCGACCTGGTCCCCGCGCTCCCGGCCCGGCGCCGGGCGCCGTGGCGGGTGGCCTACGTCGCCGGCCTCGTCTCTGTCGACGTCGCAGCGCTGCTGCTCGCCGGCCTCGCCGCCGCACTGGTCCGCTTCGGCGCCACCGAGGTGAACGCAGCACCGCACCTCCCGTACTGGGCGCTCGTCCTCGGAGGCGTCCCCGCCTGGGTGGGCACCGTCGCGCTCTCCGGGGGCTACGAGACCCGCGTGCTGGGGCACGGGACCGAGGAGTACAAGCGGTTGTTCAACGCCCTCGCTCGCTTCGCGGCGGTGGCCGCCATGGGGGCATACGCCTCACAGGTCGAGGTCGCCAGAACCTTCATGGTCGGCATGATCGTCGGAACGATCGCCCTGAGCCTGCTCGGGCGGGCGGTCGGTCGCAGGGTGCTGCGCGCCGCGCGCCGAAGGGGCCTGGCCCTGCGCCGCGTGCTCATCGTCGGGACGCCCAACACCGCCTTCCCGATGGCGTCGCGGCTGGCGCGGGACACGACGGCGGGGTTCTCCGTGGTGGGCCTCTGCGCCGGGGGCGGCAGGGACCGGCGCTCGCCGTCCCACGACGTCCCCTTCGAGCAGGACCGACGCCGGCTGGGGCCCCAGCTGCAGGTCATCGGCCCGTTGAGCCACGTAGCGGCCGTCGTCCGGGAGCACGACATCGACACCGTGGCCGTCGCTCCGTCGTCGGCCATCACCCCCGAGGCCCTCCGCCACCTCGCCTGGGAGCTCGAGGAGACCGGCGTGGACCTCGTCGTCGCGCCGGCGCTCGTCGACGTCGCGGGCCCCCGGATCCACGTCGGGCCGGTTGCCGGGCTGCCGCTGCTGCACATCTCCACGCCGGAGTTCAGCGGCGTCCGGCACCTCGTGAAGTCCACGCAGGACCGGTTGCTTGCCGTGCTGGCGGTGATCATCACTGCTCCGGTGATGGCAGCCATCGCGGTCGCCATCCGGCGGGACACCCCTGGCCCGGTGCTGTTCCGTCAGACCCGGGTCGGGCAGGGCGGCCAGACGTTCGGGATGATCAAGTTTCGGTCGATGTACGTCGGCGCCGAGGAGCGGCTCGACGAGGTGGCCGACGACAACAAGCACGGCGACGGTCCGTTGTTCAAGGCCGTGGACGACCCGCGTGTCACGCCGGTGGGCCGGTTCCTGCGCAAGTGGTCCCTCGACGAGCTGCCACAGCTGTTCAACGTGCTGGGGGGCGAGATGTCGATCGTGGGCCCGCGTCCTCCCCTGGTCAGCGAGGTGCTCGACTACGACTCTCAAGCCGTGTACCGGCGGCTCATGGTCAAGCCAGGGCTCACCGGGCTGTGGCAGGTCAGCGGCCGGGCGGACCTCCCCTGGCACGAGGCCGTACGCCTGGACCTCTACTATGTCGAGAACTGGTCCCCGGCCCTCGACGCGACGATCCTGTGGCGGACCCTCGGCGCGGTGCTCGAGCGCCGCGGTGCGTACTGAGCCAACCACCCGGCCCGGACCGCTCTGGGCCCCGACCCCACGTTGACCGGGCGCTTACCCAACGTTCACCGCGTGCCCCCTGGCCGTTCACCTCCGCGGCCCGTACAGTCTCGGCTGCGGGGGGATCCGGGGGGGCTAGGCACCATGGTGCACGCGCCCATTGACATCACACAGAGTTACCAATGTAGACTCTCTGTGACTGCAGGGAGCTTGCCCGTGACCATGGAGAACGTCTGGCGGAGCGAGAGCTCGCTGCGGATGCTCGTCCCCGCGCTGCCCACCTCCCGCACGATCGGCTGGCAACGCAGCTACGCGCTGGCCCTCGTCGGCGTCGACCTCGCCGCGATCATCCTCGCCATCGCCGCTGCCTCCCTCGTGCGCTTCCAGAGCCTCACGCTCCGTGGCGACGACGGATCGGCGTACCTCGCCTACGAGCTGGCTCTTGTGCCGTGCTGGCTCGGCGTCATGGCGCTGAGCCGCGGCTACGACCGGCAGATCCTTGGCCACGGACCCGAGGAGTTCAAGCGGGGGCTCAACGCCCTCGTCCGGTTCACCGCCGCCTCCGCCGGGATCGCGTACCTCTCGGGTGCCTCGTTCAGCCGTCCGTTCTTCACGATGATGGTCTTCGGCGTCGCGCTCCTGGCGCTGCTCGGGCGGCTGGCGGCCCGGCAGGTGCTCAGGCGTCTGCGGGCCAAGGACCGAGCGATGCGACGCGTGCTCATCGTCGGCACGGCGGGCAGCGCCTTCCCCATGGCCGCGCGGCTCGTCGGCGAGAGCGCTGCCGGTTTCCACGTCGTCGGTCTCTGCGCCGCCAGCGGGGCGGACCGCCGCGCTGGGGCAGACGCGATACCGCGGCAGGCCGATCGCCGCTCCCACGAGATCGACACGCCGGTCGTCGGCAACCTCGACGACATCCCCTCGGTGGTGCGCTTCCACGACATCGACACCGTCGCCGTCGCGCCGTCGGCAGCGATGAGCCCCGAGGCCCTGCGTGACCTCGCCTGGGAGCTCGAGAGCACCGGCGTCGATCTCATCGTCGCGCCGGCCCTCATCGACGTCGCCGGGCCCCGCATCCACGTCAGCCCGGTGGCGGGGCTGCCCCTGCTGCACATCTCCACCCCACGCTTCACCGGTCTGCGCAGCGTGCTGAAGAAGGCCCAGGACGTCACCGTCGCCGGGGCGGCGCTGCTCGTGCTCAGCCCGGTCTTCCTCGTGGTCGGCCTCGCGATCCGGCTGGACTCCCCCGGTCCGGTGTTCTTCACCCAGTCCCGGGTCGGTCAGGGCGGTCGCACGTTCACGATGGTCAAGTTCCGCTCGATGTTCGTCGACGCCGAGGCCCGCCTCAGAGACCTTCAGGAGGAGAACAAGCACGGCGCCGGCCCGCTGTTCAAGATGGAGGACGACCCCCGGGTCACCCGCGTCGGCGCCTTCCTGCGCACCTGGTCTCTCGACGAGCTGCCCCAGATGCTCAACGTCCTCCTCGGCCACATGTCGCTCGTGGGGCCGCGACCGCCCCTGCAGTCGGAGGTCCTCTCCTACGACTCGAAGTCGGTCTACCGCCGGCTCATGGTGAAGCCGGGGCTGACCGGACTGTGGCAGGTCAGCGGCCGCGCCGACCTCCCGTGGCACGAGGCCGTCCGGCTGGACCTGTACTACGTGGAGAACTGGTCACCGGCGCTGGACGTGTCGATCCTGTGGCGCACTGCCGGTGCGGTGCTGCAGCGACGCGGGGCGTACTGACGGGCTGGGGGTGCTGGCTGCGGCGAGCCCTCCGTCCTCACTCCGCCCGCTCGGCCGCCTCGAGCCACTGCTCCTCGAGAACCGCCTTCTCCGCCGCGATGTCGCGCAGCTGCGCGTGCAGCGCCGCCACCCGCTCGTAGTCCGTGGAATGCGCCGCCATCTCGCCGTGCAGCGCCCCCTCCTGCGTGGTGAGCCGCTCCAGCGCACGCTCGACCCGCTGCAGGTCCTTGCGGGCCACGCGCACCTCCGCCGCGGACGCCGTGGCAGCAGGGCGAGCGTCGGTTGTCTTCGGCCCAGCCGGCGCGCCGTTGCCCGCCGGTGCGGCGACGGCGACGACGTCCGGCACGCGCGAGATGCCTAGGGTCGCCCGCTCGGCCTGGGCCCGCCTGACGAGGTACTCCTCCACCCCACCGACCAGCCCGGTGAGCCGCCCGTCGCCCATCAGCGCGACCACGGTGTCGGTGGTCCGCTCGACGAAGTACCGGTCGTGGCTGACCACCACGAGCGTGCCGGGCCAGCCGTCGAGCAGGTCCTCGAGCGCCGTCAGCGTCTCGATGTCGAGGTCGTTCGTCGGCTCGTCGAGCAGGAGCACGTTCGGCTCGTCCATGAGCAGCCGCAGCAGCTGAAGCCGCCGCCGCTCGCCGCCCGAGAGCTCGCCCACCGGCGTCCACTGCTTGTCGCCGGTGAACCCGAACCGCTCGCACAGCTGCGACGCCGTCATCGAGCGACCGCCACCGAGGTCGACCGAGCGTGACACCTGCTCCACGCTCTCGAGCACCCGCAGCGCAGGGTCGAGCTCGCGAACCTCCTGCGACAGGTAGGCCAGCCGCACCGTCGACCCGGTCACCAGCCGGCCCGCCGCTGGTGCATGTGCGCCGGCCAGCAGCCGCAGCACCGTCGTCTTGCCGGAGCCGTTGACACCGACGAGGCCCAGCCGGTCCCCTGGGCCGAGGATCCAGTCGAGCCCGTCGAGCAGCACCCGCGGGTGCTCGCCCGGCGTCGTCAGCGTCACCCCGTCGAGCTCGAAGACCGTGCGGCCGAGGCGAGCCGAGGCGAACCGCATGAGCGCCACCGAGTCCCGCGGCTCCGGCTCCGCGGCGATCAGCGCGTTGGCGGCGTCGATCCGGAACTGCGGCTTGCTCGTCCGCGCCGGCGGACCGCGACGCAACCAGGCGAGCTCCTTGCGCAGCAGGTTCGTGCGCCTGGCCTCGTCGAACGCCGCGACCCGCTCACGTTCCGCGCGCGCCAGGACGTAGGCGGAGTAGCCGCCGTCGTAGGCGTAGACCTGCCCGCCGGCGACCTCCCACGTCGTGGTTGCGACCTCGTCGAGGAACCAGCGGTCGTGGGTCACGACCACGAGGGCCTTGCCGCGCCGAGACGGCGACGCCAGGTGAGCGGCGAGCCACGCGATGCCCTCGACGTCGAGGTGGTTGGTCGGCTCGTCGAGCACCAGCAGGTCGGGGTCGGCGACCAGCAGCCGCGCGAGCGCAACCCGGCGCCGCTCCCCGCCGGAGAGCTGGCCAACCACCCGGTCGAGGGTGTCCAGCGACCCGAACAGGCCCGTCATGACGTCCCGGACGGCGGCGTCGCCGGCCCACTCGTGCACCTCGGCGTCGCCCACCACCACCTCGCCGACCGTCGCCGCGGGGTCGAGGTCGTCGACCTGGCTCAGCAGGCCCAGGTGCAGCCCGCCGGCATGGGAGACCCGCCCACCGTCGGGCTCCTCGCCGCCGGTGAGGACCCGCAGCAGCGTCGTCTTCCCGTCGCCGTTGCGCCCCACGACGCCGACCCGCTCGCCCTCGCCGACACCGAGGGACACGCCGTCGAGCAGCATCCGGGTGCCGTAAGACTTCTGGACCTGCTCGAGGTTGACGAGGTTGCGCGACCCGCGCGGCGCCACTAGCGGACGCTGCCTTCGACGACACGCGCGCCGTGCACCGGGCCTGTCGCCCGCTTGGCCGTGCGGGTGTGGCGGGTGCTCGAGAGCGCGAAGAGCAGCTCCATGTGGTGGAGGTCGTCGCGGGCGAGGAACGCGCAGGTCGGCCCGGACCCGGACACGACCCCGCCGAGAGCGGTGAACTTCGCCGCCACCTCGAACACGCTGCGCAGGCGCGGCATGAGGCTCAGGGCGGCGGGCTGGAGGTCGTTGGTCAGCGACCTCCCGAGCGCGTGGGCGTCCCCGGAGCGCAGCGCAGCCATGACGCGGTCGGACACCCGCGGCTCGAGCACAGGGGCTTCGCCGCGCATCCGGTCGCACTCGGCAAAGACCTCCGGCGTCGACAACCCGCCCTCGGCCAGGGCGAACACCCAGCGGTACTCCCCGCGGGCCAGCGCCGGGGTGAGCCGCTCGCCGCGTCCCGTGCCGACGGCGGTGCCCCCGACGAGGGCGAAGGGGACGTCGGAGCCGAGGGCGGCGCCGATCTCGAGCAGCGCCGGGCGGTCGAGCCCCGCCTCCCAGAGGACGTCGCAGGCGACGAGCGCGGCCGCGGCGTCGGCACTACCCCCGGCCATGCCGCCGGCGACCGGGATGGTCTTGGTGATGTGCAGTGCCACGTCGGGCTCGACGTCGGCCTGCTCGGCGATCGCGAGCGCTGCGCGGACGGCGAGGTTCGTCTCGTCGAGCGGCACGAGATCGGCGCCCTCGCCCTCGACCGTCACCGTGACGCCCGACCCGGGCTCGGCCCGGGTGGCCCGGACCTCGTCGTAGAGGGCGACCGCCTGGAACACCGACACGAGGTCGTGGAACCCGTCACGACGCCTCGCGCCGACGGAGAGCTGGAGGTTGACCTTGGCGGGCGCGCGCGCGGCTACCGACTGCACGCCTCACCCGTCCCCTCGTCCGCGCCCCACACGCCCCCTGCGCTCCGCCATGCTACGGGCCCGCCCGCACCCCGGGCAGGCGGTCGCGGCAGCGTCGTCAGCGCCTCACGACGGCGGTCGCGCTGCTGCCAGGCGCGCGAACGCCGCGACGTCGAGGGCCTCGCCGCGCGCCTGCGGGTCGATTCCGGCTGCACGCAGCGCCGCCTCGGCCTCCGCGGGGGAGCCCGCCCAGCCCGAGAGCGCAGCCCGCAGGGTCTTGCGCCGCTGGGCGAACGCGGCGTCGACGACGGCGAACACCGCACGACGGTCGACGTCGGACGGCGGTGGGCGGCGGTCCAGCCGGACGAGCCCGGAGTCGACGTTGGGCACCGGCCAGAAGACGCTGCGTCCGACCGCCCCGGCCCGGCGCACGTCGCCGTACCACGCCGCCTTCACCGAGGGGACCCCGTAGGTGCGGCTGCCCGGTGGCGCGGCCAGCCGGTCGGCGACCTCGGACTGGACCATGACCAGACAGCGCTGGAGCGAGGGCAGCAGCTCGAGGAGGTGGAGCAGCACGGGGACGGCGACGTTGTAGGGCAGGTTCGCGACGAGGGCCGTGGGCTCGGGGCCGGGCAAAGACGTGAGGCGCAGGGCGTCCTCGGTGACGAGCCTGAACGTGCTACCGGCGGCGCGTTCGGCCACGGTCGCCGGAAGCTCCGCGGCCAGGACGGGGTCGATCTCCACCGCCGTCACCGCAGCCGCCTGCTCGAGCAGCGCGAGGGTGAGCGAGCCGAGCCCGGGGCCGACCTCGCAGACGACGTCGTCCGGCCCGATCTCTGCGGTTCGGACGATCCGGCGCACCGTGTTGGCGTCGATGACGAAGTTCTGCCCGAGCGACTTGGTGGGCCGCACGCCGAGGCGAGCCGCGAGCGCCCTGACCTCAGCCGGGCCGAGGAGGTCGACGTGGATCAGAGGTTGCGCCCGCAGACCGGCCACGGCGACGTGCCGCGCATGCTGTGGAGCCGCTGGGCGCGAGCGGTCTGCTCCGAGGCCGAGGCCTGCGTGGGGTTGCCGCTGCCGCCCATGGCGCGCCACGTGCCGAGGTTGAACTGGTAGAGCCCGTAGTAGCCCGAGGGGCTCACGGCTCGCGGATTGCCGCCGGACTCGCAGCGAGCGAGACCGGCCCAGTTCAGCCCGCCACCGACCCCGGATCGGGCGAAGCCGCGGGAGACCGCCGCCGCGGGAGCCTTCGTGCCGACGGCGAGGACCTGGGCCCTCGGCTGGCTCGCGATGACGGTGCGGACGAGGCGCTTGCCCGCCTGCTTGCCGTTGACGTAGGTGAAGGTCCAGCTGCTCCAGCGGCTGCCGGGCTGCCCTGCAGCGACGACCTTCGTCGTGCCGCGGGCCAGGGTGGCGTCGGCCCGCTTGACGGTGGTGAAGGCGACCGGTCCGGTGCCGACCACCTGCCGGGTGAGCACGCGGTCGATGACGACCCGGGACCCGGCCTTGGGCGCTGCGGCAAGGTTGCCGAACACCCTGTCGTCGGCGTCGGGCGCGGCGATGCCTGCCTCGGCGAGAGCGTCGCCGAGGGTCAGCGCGGTCGTCGTCAGCATGGTCGGGGCACCGGCGTCGACGATCGTCACGGCCTTGACGGTGCGGACGGCGACGTTGAGCCCCTCCCGGCCGATGGGCTGGCTCCGGCTGACCGAGACGTAGGCCTGCTGGTCGCGGACGCCGATCGTGTCGAGGGCCTCGTCGACGGTCTGCGCCGTCGTCCACACCCGTCGCTGGACGCCGTCGACCGTGACGACGAGCTCGCGGCCGTGCCGGACGGCGATGGAGGAGTGGTCCTCGACCTTCGTCGTCAGGGCCGGGGACACGGTGTCGTGAGATCCGACCGTGATGCCCTCGGCGTGGAGCACCGCCCCGACCGTCCTGGCGAAGCCGCTCACCTCCCGC
>JBBQFP010000083.1:0-9025 GCA_038322045.1 Actinomycetes bacterium
CGGACAGCGCCCTGTCGCGCGAGGGCCCAGCCGTCAGGTTGCTGGACCTGTCGACGATTTCGGCGACAACAACGCTGTCGACAGTTATGCGCCTGTCAACAAAGCGCCCTGGCGGACGTGGCGGGGCACTCTCCGCGGAGCTCACGAACGGGGCCGACGACTGACCCCGTGCCAGGCGGCCGTCAGCGTCCGCGGTGCACGAAACCGGCGCCGTTGCGTGAACGGGGCGACAGGGCCGTGACGCCCGGGGGCAGCGGCGGCAGCCCCGCGGTCGTGCACAGGAGCTCGCACCAGGCAGCGAGGTGCTCGCCGAGCGCGTCGTCGGTCGGTGTCCACGACGCGCGGAGCTCCACCTCGAATGCGCCGGGGCGCTCGGCCATCGTGCCGAAGCTCTCCGAGACCACCCGGGTGATCGTCCCGCTCGCAGCCCGGAAGGCCGCCCCGCGCTCCTCGAGGGCCTCGATCAACCAGTCCCACCCGACGCCGGTGAGCAGGGGGTCGGCGACGATCTCCGGTTCGAGCTCGGCCCGGACGAAGGTGACGAGCCGGAAGTCGCCGTCCCAGGAGTCCTGGCCGTCAGGGTCGTGGAGGAGCACGAGCCGGCCGCTCGCGAGCTCGTCGCCACCGACGACGACCTCGGCCCGGACGGCGAAGGCGTACGGCGCGAGGCGCGAGGGCGCAGGGACGTCGTCGAGAGCGACCTCGGGACGGAGGACGACGGCCCGCAGCGACGCGACCGCGCGTGCGAAGCGCTCGGGGACCTCGACCTGCTGGCGGGCTGCCATGCCGCCGAGGGTACGTGCGACCTCGCCCGGACGTGGGCAGCGGCGCGCCGGGCCCGTCATAGGGTTCCCTGGTGGCCGCGATCCTCGCCTTGCTGTCGAGCGTCATGTGGGGCACGGCGGACTTCTCGGGTGGCACCCTCACGCGCCGTCGTCCGGCTCTCGCCGTGGCCGGCGCGTCGCAGGCCGTCGGTCTCGTCCTCGTGGCCGTCGTCGCCGTCGCCAGCGGTGCGTGGCGCGACCCCGCGGGGTACCTCGGCTGGGGGGTCGCTGCCGGTCTGTGCGGGCTGCTCGGGCTCGTCTGCTTCTACCAGGCGCTGGCGATCGGCACGATGGGGGTGGTCTCCCCGATCGCCGCGACGGGCGTCGTCGTCCCCGTCCTCGGCGGGCTGGCCCGAGGTGAGCGTCCCGCGGGGCTGCAGGTGGCGGGCATGGTCGTCGCCGTTGTCGGGATCGTCCTCGCGAGCGGTCCCGAGCTCGGCGGTCGCGCGGGGGTGCGGCCCCTCGTGCTGGCGGGGTGCGCAGCGGTTGCCTTCGGCGTCGCCCTGCTGCTCATCACCGTGGGCAGCCGCGAGAGCATCGTCATGACGATGCTCTCGATGAGGGTCACGTCGGTGGCGCTCGTCGGGGTGGTCGCCCTGGCCCTGCGCAGCACCGGAGGGCTACGCCGGGCCGACGCCGGTGCGCTGATCTCCATCGGCGTCTTCGACGTCGGGGCGAACCTCATGTTCGGCTGGGCCAGCACGCTGGGGCTCGTCAGCCTGGTCGCGGTGCTCGGGTCGCTATACCCCGTGGTCACCGTCCTCCTGGCCCGGTTCGTCCACGCCGAGCGGCTCGGGCGGGCGCAGAACGCCGGTGTGCTCGTGGCGCTGGGTGGGGTGGTGCTCATCGCCGCAGGGTGACGCGCCGTGTCGCCAGCCGTGGTCGGATCGGGTCCGCCGGCCGTCGCGTCCGGCGCCGGGCAGGCGTGACACGATCCGGCGGTGACATGTGACTTCGCCGACCTCTCGTCGTCCCCGTTCATCCGCGCGTGCCGCCGGGAGCCCGTCCCGCACACCCCGGTGTGGTTCATGCGGCAGGCCGGCAGGTCTCTACCCGAGTACCGCGCCCTGCGTGAGGGCGTGGCGATGCTCGACTCCTGCATGCGCCCCGACCTCGTCCACGAGATCACCATGCAACCCGTGCGCAGGCACGGCGTCGACGCGGCGATCTTCTTCAGCGACATCGTCGTCCCGCTCAAGGCCATCGGCGTCGACCTCGACATCAAGCCCGGCGTCGGACCCGTCGTCGCCCACCCGATCCGGACGATGGCCGACGTCGAGGCGCTGCGGCCGCTCGAGCCCGACGACGTGCCCTACGTCACCGAGGCGATCGGCACGCTCGTCGAGGAGCTCGGCGCGACGCCGCTCATCGGGTTCGCCGGGGCTCCGTTCACCCTCGCGTCCTACTTCGTCGAGGGCGGACCCTCAAAGAGCCACGAGCACACGAAGGCGATGATGTACGGCGCGCCGGAGCTGTGGGACTCCCTCATGGGCCGGCTCGCCGCCATCACGGCGCGCTTCCTCGAGGTCCAGGTCGCCGCAGGCGCATCCGCTGTCCAGCTCTTCGACTCCTGGGTCGGCGCGCTGCCGGCGGTGGACTATGCCTCTTCGGTGATGCCGCACTCCGCCGCAGTGCTCGAGGCGCTCGCGCCCACGGGGGTGCCCCGCATCCACTTCGGCGTCGGCACCGGCGAGCTGCTGCGCCTCATGGGAGAGGCCGGGGCCGACGTCGTCGGCGTCGACTTCCGGGTGCCGATGGACGAGGCGGCGGGCCGGGTCGGCCCTGGGCGTGCGCTCCAGGGCAACCTCGACCCCGCCGTCCTCCTCGCCCCGTGGGAGGTGGTCGCGTCGCACACCCGCCGGGTGCTCGCCGCGTCACGGACCTTCGAGGGGCACGTGTTCAACCTCGGCCACGGCGTGCTGCCCTCGACCGACCCCGACGTCCTCACCCGACTCGTCGAGCTGGTCCACACGGAGTCCGCCGCGTAGGGCTCAGACGCCGGGCGCCGGGTCGGGCTCGGGCTGCGGCGTGCTTGCGTGACGACGCCGCCGCAGCCAGAGCACGATGAGGGCGGCGGCGCCGGCGAGGGGCAGGAACGGCAGCAGGGCGCCGGTCGTCGCGAGCACGGCCCGGACGACGGCCATCGCGGCGTCACCCCCGGCGCGCAGCCCGGCGACGAAGGCGTTGTCGTCACGCTTGGTCGGGGTGGTCGCGCTGGTCTCGGGCGTGGTGAACGAGACGTCGATGGAGGCCAGCGTCGTCTGGTCGGCCAGGGCCTTCTGCTGGGCCTGCAGCGACTCCAGGTCGGCCTCGCGCCTGGTCAGCTCGCTCTCGACGGCGACGACCTCGCCGACGGTCTTCGCCTGGGCGAGGAGGGTCCGCACCCGGTCGACGCTCGCGCGCATCGTCGCGAGCCGGCTCGTGACGTCGGCGACCTGGCCGGTGACGTCTTGGGCCGACGTCGTCTGAGCGAGACGGTCGCCGAGCGCGGCGAGGTCGCGCAGCACGCCGCGGAAGGCGCCCTGGGGCACCCGCAGGGTCATGTCCGCCGTGCCCGGCGTCGTCGCGGTGC
Organism: Actinomycetes bacterium; assembly: GCA_038322045.1. Taxonomy (GTDB): domain Bacteria; phylum Actinomycetota; class Actinomycetes; order JBBQFP01; family JBBQFP01; genus JBBQFP01. Next base: position 3,397 of record JBBQFP010000083.1, read on the forward strand.
TGCTCGGCTTGGCAGACGTCTGGCCGGACCCCTGCGCGGCGCCCTGCTCGGGCTGGGTGGGGCTGTCGCCTGGGGTCGGCGCGCCCGGGGGGGTGCCACCACCGGTGGACTCGGCGGCGATGATGCCGCTGGCGGCCAGGGTGAGGCTCTCGGCCCTGCTCAGCGCCGTGGTGATGCTCGTGACCCGCACGGTGAGCGAGCCACGCTGGATCACCGCGCGGGTCAGGGGCAGCGTGGCCCCCGCGACCGACCCACTGCCGGACGCCTCCTTGGGCGGGGCCGCGGGGGCCGCCGAGCCGGCTGCGCCCGCGGTCACCGGACCGAGCCCGGGCTCGGGCGCGCCAGCCGCGGGGGCGCTGTTGGCCGCCGAGTCCTGCTGCGTCATGGAGCCGCCCGACGACGTCTCGCTGCCGGACGACCCTCGGCCGCCGCATCCCGCCAGGAAAAGAACGGCGACCGTGCCGACCGACGCGAGGGCGATCGGAGTCCGCCCTCGTCGGCTCCCGGCCCGCCCCCGGGAGGCAGCCGACACGGTGCGGCCGCGAGCGGGAGTCGGGATGGTCGTGGACACGGACTGCTCGGGCGTGGTCATGGCTGCCCCCTGGGGCGGGTCACGGTGCGGCTGGTACGGCCGGTGCGGTGCTCGTGGTGCTCGTGGTGCTCGTGGTGCTCGTGGTGCGGCAGTGTGACGCGGCCCGCCCGTCGCCGGTTCCGGGTCCGACGGCCGCGCTCGCGCGGCGAAGGTCCCGAGCCGCCTGCTCGGACCGGTGCGAAACTTGGGGCATGCCGCTCCTCGACCGCGACCATGCCACCCGCCCGCACGTCGTCGTCGTCGGCGGTGGTATCACCGGCCTCGCCGCGGCCGCCCGGATCGGCGAGCTCGCAGGCGACTCGGTGCGCGTGACGGTCCTCGAGGGATCCGCGGCGGTGGGAGGCAAGCTGCGCAGCTCCGAGGTCGGCGGGATCGAGGTCGACGAGGGCGCGGAGTCGGTCCTGTGGCGTCGGCCCGAGGCGGTCGGCCTCATCCGCTCCGCCGGCCTGGGCGAGGACCTCGTCCACCCCAGCGCCGAGGGCGCGAGCGTGTGGACCCAGGCCGGGCTGCGACGGCTGCCCAAGGGGACCCTCATGGGCATCCCCGGCGACCTGCGGGCGCTGGCGGCCTCGCAGGTGCTCACCACGGCGGCCCTGCTGCGGGTGCCGCTGGACCGCGTCCTGCCGCGCACCCCGGTCGGCGACGACATCGCCATCGGCCACTACGTCGGCGCGCGCCTCGGCCGGCAGGTCGTCGAGCGCCTCGTCGAGCCCCTGCTCGGCGGGGTCTACGCGGGCCATGCCGACGAGCTGTCCATGGCGGCCGCCCTGCCGATGCTCATCAAGCCCGCTCGCTATAGCCCCTCGCTCCTGGCGATCACCGAGCGCGTGGCGCCCAAGCCGACGCCTGGCCAGGCCCCCCAGCCGGTGTTCGCCAGCGTCCGCGGCGGCCTGGGCCGGCTGCCGCAGGCCGTCGCCAAGAGCTCAGGGGCGGACGTCCGCACCCGGACGACGGTGCGCGAGATCATCCGGACGGCGACCGGCTGGCAGGTCGTCGTCGGCCCGGCCTCCACCCCCGAGGTCATCGACGCCGACGCCGTCATCGTCACGACGCCCGCCCCGGCCACGGCCCGCCTGCTCGCGACGGTCGTCCCTGCGGCGGCCACCGAGCTGGCCCAGATCGAGTACGCGAGCGTCGGCATCGTCACCTACGTCTTCCCCCGCGCGGCATGGGACCGGGTTCCGGTCGGCACGGGCTTCCTCGTCCCGCCGGTCGACCGACGGGTCGCGAAGGCGGCGACGTTCTCGTCGTTCAAGTACCGGTGGCTGCTCGACGAGCACCCCGACGTCGTCGTCGTCCGGGCCTCGGTCGGTCGGCACGGCGAGGAGCTCGACCTCCAGCGCGACGACGACGACCTCGCCTGGGCTGCGCTCGCCGACCTCGAGACAGCGACGGGGGTCCGGGACGCGCCGCTGGCCACCCGGGTGACCCGGTGGGGCGGTGCGCTGCCGCAGTACGCGGTGGGTCACCTCGCTCGCGTGGCCCGCGTCCGCGACGCCGTCGCCACGACGCCGAGGCTCGAGGTCGCGGGGGCCGCTCTCGACGGCGTCGGGATCCCGGCGTGCATCAAGGGCGCCACCACCGCAGCCGACGCCGTCGTCGCCGGGCTGGCAGGAGTGGCCGGGCTGGCAGGAGTGGCCGGGCGGGCGGGAACGCGCCTCGATGCTGCGGCTGCGGCCGGCCCCGCATCGGGGACACTGGAGGCATGACCGACACCGCCGAGAGCAGCACTCGCCCCGACGCCCCTGACACCGCCGAGCAGACCCGCGGCATGACGGCGCGGGAGATCAACCAGACGATCCGGTTCGCCATGTGGTCGGTGTTCCGGGTGGACGGGCACCTGCCAGAGGACCGGCCGGGTCTGGCCTTTCAGGTGGAGCGGCTCTTCAGCGACCTCGAGGCCCACGACGTCGTCGTCCGCGGCGTCTACAACGTCGCGGGCCTGCGGGCGGACGCCGACCTCATGGTGTGGTGGCACGCCGAGACCTCGGAGGCGCTTCAGGCCGCCTACTCCCGGCTGCGACAGACCCGCCTCGGTCACCACCTCGTCCCGGTGTGGTCGCAGATGGCGCTGCACCGGCCGGCGGAGTTCAACAAAGGTCACGTGCCGGCGTTCATGGCCGACGAGACCCCCCGGGCGCACCTGTGCGTCTACCCGTTCGTGCGCTCATACGACTGGTACCTGCTCGACGACGAGGAGCGCCGGGCGATGCTCGTCGAGCACGGGATGATGGGCCGCGACTACCCCGACGTGCGGGCCAACACGGTGGCGTCCTTCGCCCTCGGCGACTATGAGTGGATCCTCGCCTTCGAGGCTGACGAGCTGCACCGGATCGTCGACCTCATGCGTCACCTGCGCGGCTCGACCGCGCGTCGTCACGTCCGCGCGGAGACGCCGTTCTACACCGGTGCCCGCCTCTCGGTGGGCGAGCTCGTCGCGATGCTGCCCTAGCGCGGGGCGGTCAGGCGTCGTCGGCGACCGGCTCGAGCCTGATCGAGACGCTGTTTATACAGTACCGGTCGCCCGTGGGTGTCTGGGGCGCGTCGTCGAAGACGTGGCCGAGGTGCGAGCCGCAGGACGCGCAGCGGACCTCGGTGCGCCGCATGAACATCGAGCGGTCCTCGAGCAGCTCGACGGCGTCGCCCGCCAGCGGGGCGAAGAACGACGGCCAGCCGCAGTGCGAGTCGAACTTCGTCTCGGAGCGGAACAGCTCGGCGCCGCAGGCGCGGCACGAGTAGACGCCGACGGTCTTCGCGTCGGTGTACTCGCCGGTGAAGGGACGCTCGGTGCCTGCCTCGCGCAGCACGTGGTACTCCTCCGGCGTGAGCGTCGCCCGCCACTCCTCCTCGCTGCGGGCAGCGGGGTAGGTCGTCGTCTCGGGCTGGTCGTCGGCGGGGCGGTGCGATCGGAGGGACATGGCACCTGACGCTAACGCGAGGACCCTCGGGCGGCCAGGCGGGGCTCGACGAGGGCGCACCCCGCGCGCCGGGCTCAGCGGGCCCGGTCCACCGGCGGGGAGGTCCACCGAGCCACCGGCTGCCCGGGGACGCTGCTCTGCCACACCGCCGGACCCGTGGGTGGGGCTCCACCGGTGACGGTGTGAATGGCGACGCCCGATCCCGGACCCATCCCGATGTAGACCCGCTGCCGCTGCGCGGTGGCTTCGGAGGACGTCCCGGTCGCCGGGGCCGTGATGAGGACGTTGATCCGCGCCCGCGGCACGTTGGACCACCCCGCGGCGACGATCGTGTCGGGGTCACCCCCGCGCATGAGGCACCCAGCCCCGACGACGGTGAGCCGTGCCGGGTCACCAGCGATCGGCTGGCGCTGCTGGCAGATGACGGTGGTCCCACGCCGGGCCACGAGCAGCAGATCGTGGCGACCTGAAGCCTCGACGTCGAGCAGCGCCACCCTGACCCCGCGCCACGGGCCCGCGTTCTGCTCGCCCTGGGTGCTCAGCGCCCGCACCGTCACGGGCGAAGGCAGCCCCTGGGCACGCATCGTCGGGCTGCTGGCCGCGATGAACGCGGCGTCGACGTCGTCGATGACCTCAGGGCTCGCGAGCCCGTCTCCGGACAGGTCGATCCCCTGGGACACCGCCGAAGGAATCGGCAGGAGGGAGCCGGCCTTGGTGCCCACGGTCTGCACCTGCAGCGGGATCGCGGCCGACGTCGCCAGCCGCCACAGCGCCCCCATGGGCCGCGCGTCGTCGCGCTGCACGCGAGACACGGTCATGCCCTCGTCGAGGCGCGCGAGCAGCCGCCACCGCGGGTAGTCCCCGAGCGGGGTCCCGGCCAGGCCGACGGTGGTCACCGACCGGGAGCGCAGGTCGAGCTCCTCTCCGGACCCGGGCCGCGGGACCAGCCCGGGGGAGAGGAGCAGCTGGACCTTGGCCCATCCCGGAGGCGATGACTCTCCCCGGGACAGGTCGCCGTCGTAGGTGACGACGAGAGCGGGGACAGCGCTGCGGGGCAGGTCGGCGGTGTGCTGGAGCACGAGCCGGCGCGGTTCCCCGCCTTCGCCGAGCTGGGCGACGCGCGGGCGCCCCCGTGAGTCAAGCCCCTCGAGGACGACGACGCGGCCCTGGCCGATCATCCCGGCCCAGAGCACCGAGGGACGCCGCGGCGCCCCGGGCTCCACCGTGCGCCAGGCCGCCCCGGCCCGGTCACGGAGGTCGGCGTCGTCGGCCAGGGCGCCTCGGGGAGCCCAGGGCAGCAGACCCGATGAGGCGCTCGGCACCGGGTCGGGGCGCGGCTCGCGCTCGGCGACCGCTACGGACGCGGCGCCGAGCGCGACCACCGCGACCACCGAGGCACCGGCGCGGCGGCGGCCCTTCCGATGGCGCACGTCGGCCCGGCGCAGCAGCTCGGGCAGCTCCTCGGGTGCGCGCAGCACCCGGCGCGGGTCGTGCATGGTGGCGACGAGGAGCTCCTCCGCCGCCTCGACCCCCGCCGGCGCGTGCGGCCGCACCTCACCCCGGGCTCCCGGCGTCACGAGGTTCTCGGACGGCTCCTCCCGCAGGACGTCACGGGCCAGCCACAGCCCCCGCTGGGCCGCCTGCCGGACGGTCCCCGGCGAGACGTCGAGCACCTCGGCGATCTCCTCGTCGCTGCGCTCGTCGTACCAGCGCAGGATGACGACGGCGCGCTGCAGCACGGAGAGGTCACCGAGCGCGAGCCACAGGGCCTGGCGCTCGGCCTCTGCGGCGTCCAGGGCTGCGGTGACGACCGCGCCGGCGACCGGCGCGGTTCCGAGCGCGTCAGCGCCTGCCGCGCCTGAGCTGCCGGGCGGCGTGCTCTCTGACCGCAGCCGTCGCCGGAGCCGTGCCTGCACCGCGGCCCATCGCCCTCCCGCACGCAGGCACCCGTCGAGGACCCGACGCCGCAGGTCCTCGGCCGCGCCGGGGCGCTCGTCGTCGCGGGGCCGGGCGGCGAGCGCGCGGACGACGACGTCGGTGGCGGCAGCGGCGTCGCCGAGGACGAGATGGCCCAGCGTCAGCACCTCGTCGACGAGAGAGCTGTGCGGGCTGGCGCGTC
>JBBQFP010000084.1:0-8376 GCA_038322045.1 Actinomycetes bacterium
GACGTCGGCGACGGCACCGAGGCCGAGGCCGGCGAGCTCGTCGGTCAGCCGGACGAACCCCTCCTCGCCGCCCATCTCCGCCGACAGGCGCGTGTGGTCGACGACGTCGTAGCCGTGCGCCGAGCCGGGCACCGCCTGGAGGATCGGGGACAGGTAGAGGTGCGAGACGCCGAGGTCGCGCAGGTAGTCCGCGACCGAGGCGGCGTCGGCGAAGCCGAACTCAGCGCGCATCTGCAGGCGGTACGTCGCGGTCGGCACCGGCATCCCGGGTGCAGGGACATGGCTCGCGGTCACGTCAGGCGACGACACGCTTGAGCACCTGCATGGAACGCGCCTCCAGCGGCACGGGGTCTCCCGCGCGGTACATCGGCGGGTAGACGAGCGTGGGGGTCGCGGTGTCGAGCACCGGCTCCCACGACGAGCCGTACTCGACCGGCGGGATGGTGAAGTCGGCATCCTCGTGGTGGGCGTTGAAGAGGATGAGGAAGCTGTCGTCGGCCACGCGCTCGCCGCGCAGCCCAGGGTCCGACAGTCCCTCGCCGTTGAGGAAAACGCCGAGGACCTTCGCGTGGGCACTGTTCCAGTCGTCGTCGTCCATCTCCTTGCCGTCGGGTCGCAGCCAGGAGATGTCGTCGAGACCGTGGCCGCGCACCGGCTTGCCGACGAAGAACCGACGACGGCGGAATACCGGGTGCTCGTTGCGCAGGTGCGCTGCAGCCTGGGTGAACTCGAGCATGGTGAAGTTGTCCTTGGCGTCGTCCCAGTCGACCCACGTCAGGGGGCCGTCCTGGCAGTAGCCGTTGTTGTTGCCCTCCTGGGTGCGCCCTACCTCGTCGCCGTGCAGGAGCATGGGGATGCCTTGCGACAGCATGAGCGTCGCGACGAAGTTGCGCTTCTGCTTCTCGCGCAGCGCGACGATCTCGATGTCGTCGGTCGGACCCTCGACGCCGCAGTTCCACGACCTGTTATGGCTCTCGCCGTCGTTGCTGCCCTCGCCGTTGGCGTCGTTGTGCTTGTCGTTGTACGACACGAGGTCATTGAGCGTGAAGCCGTCGTGGGCGGTGACGAAGTTGATGGAGGCGATGGGGCGCCGGCCGCTGAACTCGTAGAGGTCGCTGGACCCTGTCAGGCGGCCGGCGAACTCGGCGAGCGTGGCTCCATCGCCGCGCCAGAAGTCGCGGACGGAGTCGCGGTACTTGCCGTTCCACTCGGTCCACAGGGGCGGGAAGTTGCCGACCTGGTAGCCGCCGTCGCCGAGGTCCCACGGCTCGGCGATGAGCTTGACCTGACTGATGATCGGGTCCTGCTGGACGAGGTCGAAGAACGCCGACAGCCGGTCCACCTCGTGGAACTGACGGGCGAGGGTCGCGGCGAGGTCGAACCGGAAGCCGTCGACGTGCATGTCGAGAACCCAGTAGCGTAACGAGTCCATGATCATCTGAAGGACGTGCGGGTGGCGCATGAGCAGGCTGTTGCCGGTCCCCGTGGTGTCCATGTAGTACTGCTTGTCGTTGTCGACGAGCCGGTAGTACGCGGCGTTGTCGATGCCTCGAAACGACAAGGTGGGGCCGAGGTGGTTGCCCTCGGCGGTGTGGTTGTAGACGACGTCGAGGATGACCTCGATGCCTTCCTGGTGCAGGGCGCGGACCATGCCCTTGAACTCCTGGACCTGCTGACCGCGGTTACCGCTGGCGGAGTACTTGTTGTGCGGGGCGAAGAAGCCGATGGTGTTGTAGCCCCAGTAGTTCGACAGACCCTTGTCGATGAGGCCGCTGTCGTTGACGAACTGGTGCACCGGCATGAGCTCGACAGCGGTGACGCCGAGCTTCTTGTAGTGGTCGATCATGACGGGGTGCGCCAGCGCGGCGTAGGTGCCCCGCATCTCCTCGGGGATGTCCGGGTGCGTCTGCGTGAGACCTCGGACGTGGGCCTCGTAGATGACGGTGTTGTGGTACTCGGTTCTTGGCAGGCGGTCGTTCACCCAGTCGAAGTACGGGTTGATGACGACGGAGGTCATCATGTGCTTGCCGCTGTCGGCGTCGTTGAACGACTGCTGGTCGCCGAAGCGGTAGCTGAACAGGGCCTCGTCCCAGTCGATCTCGCCCTCGACGGCCTTCGCGTAGGGGTCGAGCAGCAGCTTCGAGGGGTTGCACCGGTGACCGTTGGCCAGGTCGTAGGGTCCGTGCACCCGGTAGCCGTAGCGCTGCCCTGGGCAGACGTTGGGCAGGTAGCAGTGCCACACGTGCGCGTCGAGCTCGGTCAGCTCGACCCTCACCTCGGCGGCGTCGTCGTCGAGCAGGCAGAGCTCGACGCGGTCGGCGACCTCGGTGAAGAGGGCGAAGTTCGTGCCCACGCCGTCGTAGGTCGCGCCGAGGGGGTACGGCTTTCCGGGCCAGGTCTGCATCTCAGGTGCACCGTTCTCGGTCGGTCGTGCATGAGCCGGCTGGCATGCCGGACTGGGCCAAGGGCTCGCCCCCGGTCCGCATTCTGTCTGCCCCCGGTGACGGCCAGGCAACCACCGTCGGGCCGGTTACGGTGGACGGAGCAGGGAGCGACCGACCGGTCCACGCGACCGACCGGTCCAGCTGGCAGGCGCGGCCCGGCCGGCAACCGACGCAGCAGGCAGCTGCCGCGAGCACTCGAAGGGGTGAGCGGGTGAGCACGGCGAAGGCGACCGCCCGGCGGCTCGGAGCCTCCCGGCCCGGGCGCCTGGTGCGGGGAACCGTCGCGGGGTGCTTCCGCTACCGGGTCACCGGGCTGGCGGCCGAGGCCGGCTTCTTCGCCCTGCTCTCGATCCCGCCCCTGATCCTCGGCCTGGTCGGCAGCCTCGGCTGGCTGGCGGGGTTCTTCGGCACCGGCACCGTCAACGCCGTGCGCGACCGCATCGTGTCGCTCTCGGCCGAGGCGCTCTCGGCCCAGGCCGTCCAGCAGGTCATCGTCCCCACCCTCGACGAGGTCCTGCGTGGCGGTCGGTTCGACATCGTGTCGGTGGGCTTCCTGTTCTCCCTGTGGTCGGGCTCCCGCGCGATGAACGTCATCGTCGACACCATCACGATCATGTACGGCCTCTCCGGCCATCGCGGCATTCTCGTCACCCGCGCGCTGTCGTTCACCCTCTATGTCGTCGGGGTCGCGCTCGGGGTCGTCTTCGTGCCGCTGGCCCTGCTCGGGCCGTCGCTGCTGCAGCGCAACCTCCCCCCGGGGCTCGACCTGCTCATCCTTCTCTACTGGCCGCTGACCCTTGCGGTGTCCGTCGCCTTCCTCACGAGCCTCTACCACCTCAGCGTCCCGGTGCGGACGCCGTGGCTGCGCGACCTGCCGGGAGCGGTCCTCACCCTCGTCGTCTGGGCCGTCGGCAGCGTCGTCCTGCGGGTGGTCCTGCGCGAGTCCGTCGGGGGGACGTCGATCTACGGACCGCTCGCCGCGCCGATCGTCATTCTCACGTGGCTCTACTTCCTCGCGGTCGTCGTCCTCATCGGCGCGGCCTTCAACGCGGCGGTGGAGCAGGAGTGGCCGTCCGTGGGGGTCGAGGTCGCGCGACACGAGGCCGCCACCCACCCCGACCGCCCGCTCACCCCGGTGAGCCGCGTCGAGCCCGTGGTCCCGCTCGCGCAGCCGGTGCGCGGCGGCGATGCGGGCCTGGGCTCGCGTCCGGCGCCAGCCGGGCCAGCGGCGGAAAACCCGCTGACACCCTGACCGGTGCGCGGATAGCGTCCCTCGGCGTGACATCCCCCGAGACTTTCCTCGACCAGCCTGGCCTCTCCGCGGCGGCCGGCGGCCCCTCCGCGGCGGCGGCGCTCGGCTGGACCGACGCCCTCGCCGATCACCTCGCTCACGCCACGGCGAGGCAGCCCGGGCCGCTCGCCGTCGGGCGGGTGGTCCGGGTGGACCGCGGCGCGCTCGACGTCGTCCTCCCCGACGACGTGCGCGGGGACGCTGACGTGCGCGGAGACGGCACTGTCCCGGGGCGCGACTTGAGCTCGCCCGACCGGGAGGCCCTCGGGCTCGCCTCTGCGGAGCCAGCCGTGCGTGGGCCGTACCTCGGTGCGGTGCTCCGGCGCGCCGTCGTGGCACGGGGGCTCTTGCGGGCCGCGTTGGAGGACCCGGCGTCCACGCCCTGCGTCGGGGACTGGGTGACCCTGCGCCGGCTCGACTCCGCTGACCCGTCTGCGACACTCGAGGTGACCGCGGTCCTGCCCCGGCGAGGCGCCGTCGTGCGGGCGTCCGTCACCCCGGGGGCGTCGTTCGGCCAGGTGCTGGCGGCTCACCTCGACGTCGTCCTGGTCGTCGAGGGGCTGCACCCCGAGCCGGACCTCGGCCGGATCGAACGGTTCCTCGCACTCGCCTGGGAGAGTGGCGCCGCGCCCGTCGTCGTCCTGACCAAGGCCGACCTCGTCACCGACGCCGACGACCTCGTCCGCGAGGTCGCCGACGCTGCCGTCGGCGCGGCGGTGATCGCCGTGAGCGTCCTCGACGGCCGGGGGCTCGACGAGCTGCAGTCCTGTCTCGCCCCCGGGACCAGCGCTGCGCTGCTCGGGCCCTCCGGGGCCGGGAAGTCGACGCTCGTCAACGCGCTCATGGGTAGGGACGTCATGGCGACCCGGGGGCTGCGCGCCGACGGCAAGGGTCGCCACACGACGGCACATCGCGAGCTCGTCGTGCTTCCGTGGGGTGCGGTGCTCATCGACACGCCCGGCCTGCGAGCCGTCGGGCTCGCCGACCTCGACGGCGGCCTGTCCGCGGTGTTCTCAGACGTCGACGCCCTAGCGGCGCGGTGCCGGTTCAGCGACTGCGCCCACGACAGCGAACCCGGGTGCGCCGTCCTCGCCGCGGTCGAGGACGGCGACCTGCCCGCTCGGCGGCTGGACAGCTGGCGGAGGTTGCGCCGGGAGGCTGCCTGGATCGCCCGGCGCTCCGACGCCCGCCTGGCGGCGCAGGAGCGCTCCCGCTGGAAGCAGATCCACCAGGAGGTCCGGGCGAGCGGGCGCATCCGCCCCTGACCGCCCGGCGCTCGTCAGATCCAGATCGCCGGGTCGACGACGTCGTCGCCCGGGGCGGGCGGCTGGGGCGTCGGGGGGGCCGGCTCCACGTGCGCGCCGCCTCGCTGGCGCAGCTGCCCGGGCACGCCGACGACGACTGCCCCGGCCGGGACGTCGCGGACGACGACGGCGTTCGCGCCGATCTGCGCGTTGTCGCCGACGGTGATCGGCCCCAGCACGCGAGAGCCTGCGCCCAGGGTCACGCCGTTGCCGACGGTGGGGTGGCGCTTGACCTTGGCCAGGCTCCGCCCGCCGAGGGTCACGTCGTGGTACATGTGCACGTCGTCGCCGATCTCGGCGGTCTCGCCGATGACGACGCCCATGCCGTGGTCGATGAAGAGCCGGTGCCCGATGCGCGCGCCCGGGTGGATCTCGATCCCCGTGGCTCGGCGTGCCCACTGCGAGAGGACCCGGGCAGCCAGCGGGTGGCCGGAGGTCCACAGCCGGTGAGAGATCCGATGGACCCACAAGGCGTGGAGCCCGGGGTAGGCGAGCATGATCTCGGCCCGGCTCCGCGCGGCGGGGTCCTTGGCGAGGGCGGCGTCGACGTCCTCGGCCAAGGTCCGGCGCCAGCCCTGCACCTGCCTGAGCCTGCGCCGCGCCGTCACCCCTGCCCCCGTGCGGGTCTGGTGCACGTCGTTCAGTCCATCAGGTCGGAGTAGAGGACTGTCGAGAGGTAGCGCTCGCCGTAGGACGGGATGATGACGACGATGGTCTTGCCGGCCATCTCGGGTCGCTTGGCAACCTTGACGGCGGCCCAGAGCGCCGAGCCCGAGGAGATGCCGACGAGCAGGCCCTCCTCCTTGGCCGCACGGCGCGCCCAGGCGATCGACTCGTCGTTCGGGGCGTCGAGGACCTCGTCGTAGACGCCGCGGTCGAGAACGTCGGGGACGAAGTTCGCGCCGATGCCCTGCAGGGGATGGCCGCCGGGGGCACCACCGTTGAGGATCGGCGAGGCCGCGGGCTCCACCGCGATGACCCTGACATCAGGGTTGCGCTCCTTGAGCACCTGGCCGACCCCGGTGATCGTGCCGCCCGTGCCGATCCCCGCGACGAGGGCGTCGACCTTGCCGTCGGTGTCGGCCCAGATCTCCTCGGCCGTCGTGCGGCGGTGGACCTCGGGGTTGGCGGGGTTGGCGAACTGCCGGACGAGGACGGCGCCGTCGGCCGCGCCAAGCTCCTCGGCCTTGGCCACGGCCCCGCGCATGCCCTCGGCGGCCGGGGTGAGGACGAGCTCGGCGCCGAAGGCGCGCAGGAGGGCTCGACGCTCGCGGCTCATCGACTCCGGCATGGCGAGGATGACGCGGTACCCGCGGGCGGCCCCGACCATGGCCAGGGCGATGCCGGTGTTGCCGCTCGTCGCCTCGACGATCGTTCCGCCCGGGGGCAGCTCGCCAGAGGCCTCCGCAGCCTCGACCATGGCAACGCCGATGCGGTCCTTGACGCTGTTGCCCGGGTTGTAGAACTCGAGCTTGGCCAGGACGGTGGCCGCCGCCCCGTCGGTGATCCGGTTGAGCCGGACCAACGGGGTGTTGCCCACCAGGCTGGTGACGTCGTCGTAGATTCGCATGCTTGCTCGGCCTCCGGCTCGTCGAGGGACTGCTGTGATCGCTGCAACGTCGTCGTCGGCGCGCGATGTTCCTGGTCCGCGACGGCAGCCTCGCTCACGACCCGGCCCGCTGGCCGGAAGGGAGAGCCCTCAGCCTCCGGCGAGGGCCGCCGAGACGACGTCCCTGGCCTCGGACTGGATCTGCGCCAGGTGCTCGTCGCCCTGGAAGGACTCGGCGTAGATCTTGTAGACGTCCTCCGTGCCCGAGGGGCGCGCGGCGAACCAGCCGGAGGCGGTGACGACCTTGAGCCCGCCGATCGGGGCGTCGTTGCCCGGCGCCCTGGTCAGGGTCGCCTGGATCGGCTCGCCGGCCAGGCTCGTCGCGGTGACCTGCTCGGGGGAGAGCCGGGCGAGCACCGCCTTCTCCTCGCGGCTCGCCGGCGCGTCGACCCGCGCGTAGGCCGGGGCGCCGAAGCGCTCCGTGAGCCGCTGGTAGTGCTCGCTGGGAGAGCTGCCCGTGACCGCGAGGATCTCCGAGGCCAGGAGGGCGAGGAGGATGCCGTCCTTGTCGGTGGTCCACACCGTGCCGTTGCGGCGCAGGAACGAGGCGCCCGCGGACTCCTCGCCACCGAACGCGACCGACCCGTCGACGAGTCCGGGCACGAACCACTTGAACCCGACGGGGACCTCGACGAGGCGCCGGCCGAGGGACTCGGCGACCCGGTCGATGATGCTCGAGCTGACGAGGGTCTTGCCGATCGCTGCGCCGCCGGCCCAACCCTCGCGGTGGGTGAACAGGTACTCGATGGCGACGGCGAGGTAGTGGTTGGGGTTCATGAGCCCGGCGTCAGGCGTGACGATGCCGTGACGGTCGGCGTCGGCGTCGTTGCCCGTGGCGATCTGGAACTCCGTGCGTCGCTCGATGAGCGAGGCCATCGCGGACGGCGACGAGCAGTCCATCCGGATCTTGCCGTCCCAGTCCAGCGTCATGAACCGCCACGTGGGGTCGACGAGCGGGTTGACGACGGTGAGGTCGAGGCCGTGGCGCTCGGCGATGGCGCCCCAGTAGTCGACGCTCGCACCGCCCAGGGGGTCGGCCCCGACCTGGATCCCGGCCTCGCGGATCGCGTCCACGTCGACCACCGCAGGCAGGTCGTCGACGTAGGACGCCATGAAGTCATAGCTCGACGTCGTGTCGACGCCGAGGGCGCGGTTGAGCGGCATCCGGTGCACGCCAGCGAGCCTCGTGGCCAGGTACTCGTTGGCGTGGTCCTGGATCCAGCCGGTGATGTCGCTGCCGGCCGGTCCGCCGTCCGGGGGGTTGTACTTGAAGCCGCCGTCACCGGGCGGGTTGTGGGAGGGCGTGACGACGACGCCGTCTGCCTGGTGCCCGGGTCCGTCGGCGTTGTGGCGCAGGATCGCGTGCGAGACGGCCGGCGTCGGCGTGTAGCGGTCACCGGAGTCCACGAGGAGGGTGACGCCGTTGGCGGCGAAGACCTCGACCGCGCTGACCCACGCCGGGTCGGACAAGGCGTGCGTGTCCTTGCCGAGGAAGAGCGGCCCGTCGGTGCCGGCGGAGGCCCGGTAGTCGCAGATGGCCTGGCTCGTCGCGAGGATGTGGTCCTCGTTGAAGGCGGTGGCGAACGACGAGCCTCGGTGGCCGGAGGTGCCGAAGGCGACTCGCTGAGACGGCTCGGAGGGGTCGGGGTGCCCGCTGTAGTACGCGGTGACGAGCCGGGGGACGTCCACGAGGTCCTCCGGTGCGGCGGGCTCCCCGGCGCGCGGGTG
>JBBQFP010000085.1:0-8195 GCA_038322045.1 Actinomycetes bacterium
TCGCCGCCGCCCCAGCCGCCGGAGTCGCCCCCGCCGCCGATGTCGCCGCCGCCCCAGCCGCCGGAGTCGCCCCCGCCGGCGTCCCTCCCGGCGTCGAAGCCGGAGTCGTACCCCGACCCGTAGCCGGAGCCGCCCATCCCCCAACCGCCCATGCCCCAGCCCATGCTGCTGCCGAGCATCGTGCCGACCATGAGCGCGGGCAGCAGGCCGCCGCCGTAGCCGCCGTAGTACCCGCCGGCCCACGGGCCCCAGGCGGGTCCGGCGTCGTAGTACGGGCGGCGGACGCCGTCGACGAGGACGAGCCGGGTGTCGGGGTCGTCCCCGCGGGAGAGCCGGTCGGCGTCGGCGAGGCAGACCGGCACCGTGCGCTCGGCCCCTCCGGGCGGCGTCCACGTCACGTCGGCCGCTGACGGGCCGTGCTGAGGGTTGAAGAAGCACGGCGGACGCCGCTCCGGTCGCGTCTGCCCCGACTGCGCGGCGCGCACGCAGGCCAGCGAGTAGCGGCCGTCCTCCAGCGCTGCGCTCACCCGCCCGAGGTCGGCGGTGGTGCGCGCGGAGGCGAGCGCAGCCTTGGCCGCGTCGTAGGCGTCGAGCGCGTGCCGGTAGTCCTCGCGGGTCGTGGCGTCCAGGCGCGGGTCGTCGACGGCGACGTCGAGCACGGCGATGTCCTCGCCGAGCTTGGTGACGTCCTCCTCGGCCGCCGGGCGCGCCACCTCGAGCTCTCGGGCAGCCGTCTTGGCCTTCGTGCGGCGTCCGCGAAGCATGAGCCCGCCGAAGCCGAGGATCGCCGCCACGGCGACGATCGGGAAGAGCAGGCCGCCGCCATTGCCCGTCGACGTCGGCGTACCCGAGCTCCTGGAGCCGTCCCCGCTCGTGCCACCGCTGCCGGCGTTCGAGCCGTTCGCGGCCTCCTTCGCGACGGCGTCGACCCACTGGGTGAGAGCTCCGCTGGCGGTGCTGTTCTCCTGCGTCGCCTTCCCGGCAAGCGCGCCGGCGTTCGTGACGAGCCGAGACGAGGCGACGAAGCGGCGGCCGACGATCACCCCGTAGGAGGCGTCCTCACCGATCCCCGCTTCGATGCGCTGGCCGACCGCAGCGGGCTGGCCCGCGGCTGAGGGGAGCACGGCGACGTAGATCGGCGTGCCGGCGTCGGCGATCTGGGTGCGCAGCTGCTCGACCTCGGCGTCGGAGAGCCGCATGTCGGCCTTCGGGTCGTTGTAGACGGGGTCCTGGCGCAGCGCGGCGATGACGTCGTCGACCGTCGTCGCCGACGCCGACGGGGCCGTCGCGACGACGCCGAGCAGCCCGCCGAGCACGAGGAGGAGCGCGAGGAGGGCGCGGGATCGCGTCCGGGGCGGTCGGCTGGCCAGCGGTACGAGCGGCGTCATGGGTCTATCCTGCGCCATCCGCCAGGAAAGAACCCGGCGGCGTCGTCAAGGAGCACCTCTGTGACGCTGACGCCCGACCTCGTCGTCACCGGGGGCCGGGTGCTGCGCCCCGGGGCGTCGTCGTCCGTCCGGGCGGCCGTCGTCGTCACCGGTGACCGAATCGCTGCGGTCGTCGACGAGGCCGAGGTGCCGGGCCTCGTCGGCCGTCGCACCGAGCAGCTCGACGCGGCCGGCGGGCTCGTGCTGCCTGGCTTCCAGGACGCCCACGTCCACCCGCCGACCGCTGGGCGCAACCGGCTGCGGCTCGACCTCTCCGACGTCGCCGGACGGCACGCCTACGTCGAGGCGGTGGGGCGATACGCCAGCGAGCACCCCGACGAGCCGTGGGTCATCGGCGGCGGGTGGTCCATGGAGCACTTCCCCGGCGGCACGCCTCGCCGCGAGGACCTCGACGCGGTCGTGCCGGACCGTCCGGTGTTCCTCTACAACCGCGACGTCCACGGCGCCTGGGTGAACAGCCGTGCGCTCGAGCTCGGCGGCATCGGCGCCGCCACCCCGGACCCCGCCGACGGCCGGATCGAGCGGGACGACGACGCCACCCCGACCGGCACCCTGCACGAGGGGGCCGCGTACTCCTTCCACGACCACGTCGTGCCGGCGACGACGGCGGCCGAGTGGACCGCCGCCATCGAGGAGGCCCAGCGCCACCTCCACGGCCTCGGCATCACGGGCTGGCAGGACGCCTGGGTGACAGCGCCCACCCTCGCCGCCTACCGCGGGCTCGCAACCTCGGGCGGGCTGACCGCTCGCGTCGTCGGCGCGCTGTGGTGGGACCGGCACCGCGGCATGGAGCAGGTCGCCGAGCTCGTCGAGGCGCGCTCGAGCGGCGCGGCGCCGAGGTTCTTGCCGACGTCGGTGAAGATCATGGTCGACGGGGTGCTCGAGAACCGCACCGGGGCGCTGCTCGAGCCGTACGGCGACGGCCGCGGTGGGTCCACGGGGGAGTCGGGGCTGCTCTACGTCGAGCGCGAGGCGCTGGCCGAGGCCGTCACCGAGCTCGATCGGCTGGGATTCCAAGTGCATCTGCACACCATCGGGGACCGCGCGGTGCGTGACGCGCTCGACGCCGTCGCCGCGGCCCGCGCGGCGAACGGTCCCGCGGACCGGCGCCACCACCTCGCGCACGTGCAGGTCGTCCACCCCGACGACGTCTGCCGGTTCGCGCGGCTCGGCGTCGTCGCAACGATCCAGGCGTTCTGGGCCCAGCACGAGCCGCAGATGGAGGAGCTCACGCTGCCGTTCCTCGGCCCCACCCGAGGCGGCTGGCAGTACCCCTTCGCGAGCCTCTTGCGCGCGGGGGCGCGCCTGGCCATGGGCAGCGACTGGCCCGTCACGACGCCCGACCCGCTCCTCCAGCTCGAGGTCGCGACGACCCGGGTCGACCCGGAGCGACGTGACGGCCCGTCGTTCCTGCCCGAGGAGCGCCTGACGCTCCCCGAGGCCCTCGACGCGTTCACCCGCGGGTCGGCCTACGTCAACGGCGACGACGAGGCGGGGCGGATCTCCCCGGGGTGCCGCGCGGACGTCGCCGTCCTCGACCGCGACGTCCTCGCCCCGGACGCCGGGCCCGTGGGCGAGGCGAGGGTGCGCTTCACCGTGGCCTCGGGTCGCGTCGTCCACCAGTCCATCAACGCTTCGTACGCGCTCCGGGCCGACGCACAACGCTGATCGCTCGCGCGCGGCCATGCCGACGAAGTTTGCTGGTCGTCACAAGCGCGAGGACCTGGCCGACTTCCGCCACCATGCCGGTCCCGAGCTGCGGCACGGGTTGGGCGTCGCCTTCCTCACCTACAAGTCACAGCATGCCGCGGGGATCAGGTCGCAGGATCGCGACCCCGACCAGTACGTCGAGCAGTCGCCCTGGTCGCCGCCGCCGCGCTTGTCGTGGACGCCGTCGGGACCGTTGGTCTCGCGACCTCACTGGCTGACGGCCGGCATAGCCTGTGCTCATGGCTGTTGATCCTCGAGGGTCCGACCTCAAGCGCTTCCTGGCCGAGGACCCTGGCGGCCCGGTGGTGATGCTCAACCTGCTGCGCTTCCGCGACGGCGGTCGCGAGTCGTACTCCTCGTACGCCCGCGCTCTGGCCACGACCTTCCTCGCTCGATACGGCGGCGAGGTGCTGTACGCGGGTGACGGGAGCACGACTCTCGTCGCGGAGGACGGCCAGTCCTGGGACGCCGTGCTGCTCGTCCGCTATCCCTCTCGGGAGGCCTTCACGACGATGGTGGCCGATCCGGAGTACCAGCAGGTGACCCACCTGCGCACAGAGGCGCTTACCGAGGCAGTGCTGCAGGCCACCGTCCCCTGGTCCTGATCGACCTGCACTAGGCCTTGGGTAGCGCCGCCAGCACGTCGCTCACGAGCTTGCACTCGTCGAACTCGGTGTCGTCGAACGTCCAGCCGAGTCGCACGATCACGGCGTCGCGCGAGGGCACCATCGCGACGATCTGGCCCCAGTGTCCTTCCATGGCGATCGCGTCAGCGGGCACGCCCGGGTATCCCCTGCATTCGCCTGCTTGCGGATCACCGATGAGCCAGGTCTGTGCGCCGTACCCATGACCGTCGCCCTGCGCGAGCGAGGCTGTGGTGGCGTACGTCAGCCATCCCGGCGGCAGCACTGCCGAGCCGCCCCACTGGCCGTCCTTGAGCATGAGCTCACCGAGGCGTGCCCAGTCACGGATGTCGGCCCAGAGGTATGACGAGCCCACCTGGGTGCCCGCAGTGTCGGTCTCGAGGGTCGCGGAGTTGGCCCCGATGGGGTCGAGCAGTGCGCTCTTGGTGTAGTCCCAGTACTCCTGGTCGGTCGTGAACTGCCCGCGCGCCACGGCCGCGAGGATGTTGGCCGAGGCACTCAGGTAGTTCCAATACGTGCCTGCTGGGTGTGCGGCGGGGTGCCCCGCTGCCCAGCCGGACATGTCACCCTCGCCGTAGAGCATGTGCACGACGTCGCCGGTGACGCTGTAGCTCTCCTTATTGTCCAGCCCGTCGCGCATGTAGAGCAGGTCCGCGACGGTGATCTTCTTGCGGTCATCCTGCGTCCATTGCGCGACCCACGCGGGCCTGCGCCCGGGCTTGAACGCGTCGACCACGGGCGTGTTCAGGTCCAGACCGTCCTCGTGCGCCTTCTTCCAGAGCATCATCGCGGCGACGGTCTTGGTCATCGACCAGCCATGCAGCGGCGTGCCCGTCGCGAAGCCGGGTGCGTCCTTGGCGACGATCAGGCGGCCGCCGTGAACGACAGCGACACCACGGGCGTTGGCGAGCGAGGGGTCGCCTGCACCGACGAACGCGGCGTCGACAACTTTCTGCAGCGCAGCCGCGTCGACTCCCGCGCCCCAGTCCGCCACGGGGACCGTCGCGTCACCGGCGGGCCACGGATCAGCGCGCGGCGGAGCCGGCGCGAACGCCTTTGCGCTCGGCTGCGGCTCGGCGTCGAGCACGCAGCCACGCTGGTCGAGTAGTGCTGCTCGGCGAGACACGACTCCGAGGAACCGCGCCGTGACGGTCTTGTTGTCCTCGTCGATAGTCGTCGACACGACACCGAGGGCAGTGCTGGCGGGCAGCACGTCTTGGTCCATGAGCGTCTGGCCTGAGTCTGTGCGCCCCGCGACGAAGCGCGTCGAGCACACGGTCTTGGCCGCCAGGCCGGCCGCGTTCTGCGGGATGTGCAGAGAGAGCGCCACGCCGAAGGCCACGGCAATGAGCACCACCACGAGGCTCACGAGGATGACGAGCGTGCGCGCGATCCACGGCCTGCCCCGTGCCATGACCCGACCTCCGACTCGTTGCGATGGCCGGATTCTGGACGACCGCGGCCGCCCACCAGTCTGCCCCCTGCCTCGCTCAGGGCTAGTCGACGGCGTCGACGATCGAGCACAGGACGGCGCCGCTGACGACCTTGGCCCCGACGGTGGCCTTGAGCCCCATGATCGTGCCCGCCTTGTGGGCGGACAGCGGCTGCTCCATCTTCATGGCCTCGAGGACGACGACGAGGTCGCCCTCCTCCACCTCGTCCCCGTCCGCGACGGCCACCTTGATGATCGTGCCCTGCATCGGGCTGGTCAGCGCGTCGCCGCCGGCCAGCTTGGCCGCTCCGGCCGAGCTGCGACGCTTCTTGGGCCCGGGAGAGGCGGCCGTGGGCGCCGGTACGCCCAGGGCGCGGGGGAGGACGACCTCGAGGCGCTTGCCGTTGACCTCGACGAGGACCCGCTCGCGCGCCTCTGGCGGCTCGGTCTCGCCCGGCGCCGAGCCGAAGGCGGGAATCGTGTTGACGAACTCGGTCTCGATCCAGCGCGTGTGCACGGCGAAGGGCTCGGCGGGGTCGGCAGGGGCGAACGCGGGGTCGACGACGACGGCCCGGTGGAAGGGCAGCGCCGTCGCGAGGCCCTCGACCTCGAACTCCGCGAGCGCCCGCCGCGAGCGCTCGAGCGCCTCCTGCCGCGTGGCGCCGTGGACGATGAGCTTCGCGAGCAGGGAGTCGAAGCCGCCGCCGATGGTGTCGCCCTTGCCGAATCCGGCGTCGAGGCGCACCCCCGGCCCGCTCGGGGCGACCCATCTCGTGATCGTCCCGGGCGCGGGGAGGAAGCCCCGACCGGGGTCCTCGCCGTTGATCCTGAACTCGAACGCGTGCCCGCGCAGGACGGGGTCCTCGGGGCTCAGCGCCTCGCCCTGGGCGATCCGCAGCTGCTCCCTGACGAGGTCGATGCCGCTGACCTCCTCGGTGACGGGGTGCTCGACCTGGAGTCGGGTGTTGACCTCGAGGAAGGAGATCGTCCCGTCGGTGCCGACGAGGAACTCGCACGTGCCGGCGCCGACGTAGCCGGCCTCTCGCATGATCGCCTTGGAGGCGCGGTAGACCTCGGCCTCCTGCTCTGCGGTGAGGAAGGGTGCCGGTGCCTCCTCGACGAGCTTCTGGTACCGGCGCTGCAGCGAGCAGTCGCGGGTGCTCACGACGACGACGTTGCCGTGGGTGTCAGCGAGCACCTGGGTCTCGATATGACGGGGACGGTCGAGGTAGCGCTCGACGAAGCACTCGCCGCGGCCGAACGCGGCGACCGCCTCACGGACGGCCGAGTCGAACAGCTCGGGGATCTCCTCGAGGGTTCGGGCGACCTTCATTCCGCTGCCCCCGCCGCCGTAGGCGGCCTTGATGGCGACGGGCAGCCCTTGCTCGCGGGCGAACTCGAGCACCTCGGCGGCGCCGCTCACCGGCTCCTTCGTGCCCGGGACGAGCGGTGCGCCGGCCCGCTCGGCGATGTGGCGTGCCTTGACCTTGTCGCCGAGGGCGTCGATGGCTGACGGCGGCGGCCCGATCCACGTGAGCCCTGCGTCGATGACGGCCTGGGCGAACGCGGCGTTCTCGGAGAGGAACCCGTAGCCCGGGTGGACGGCGTCCGCCCCGCTGCGCTCGGCGACGGCGAGGATCTTGCCCATGTCGAGGTAGGTCTGCGGTGCGGTCTCGCCGTCCAGGGAGTACGCCTCGTCAGCGGTGCGCACGTGAAGCGCGTCGCGGTCGGGGTCGGCGTAGACGGCCACGCTCGTCAGACCGGCGTCGCGGCAGGCGCGCGCGACCCGGACCGCGATCTCGCCGCGGTTGGCGATGAGAACAGTGCGCACGGGACGTCCTTCCGTCGGCTGCCCCGCATCCTAGGTCCGTGCACCTGGGCCCCTGAGTGCCGGAGGACCTGGGCCAGCAGGCCTGCTCCGACGAACGAGCAGTCCGCTGCGCCGGGAGGTCATGACGTCGAGCCGTCGTCAGCCCACAGGGTGTGCCACGCCACGCCGAGCTCCCTGGTCAGTCGGCGCAGCAGCGGCAGCGAGACGCCGACGACGGCGGACCAGTCGCCCTCGATCCGCTCGACGAACGGGCCGCCGAGGCCGTCGATGGTGAAGGCCCCGGCGACGGCGAGCGGCTCACCGGTCGCGACGTAGGCGGCCACCTCGTCGTCGGAGAGGTCAGCGAAGCGCACGACGGTCGAGGCGACGTCCTCGGCGGCCCGCCGTCCGCCGACGTCGATGAGGCAGTGACCGGTGTGGAGGACGCCGGAGCGTCCGCGCATGGACTCCCAGCGGGTGACCGCGTCCGCCGAGGACTCGGGCTTGCCGAGGACCGCACCGTCGAGCTCGAGCATCGAGTCGCAGCCGAGCACCAGCGCCTCGCCGTCGAGCTGGTCGGCGACGACGCGCGCCTTGCGGCCGGCGAGCAGGAGCACCGTGTCGGGCGCGCTGAGCGGCTCGTCGACGTCCTCGGCGACGCCGCTGACGACGACCTCGGGGTCGAGCCCGGCGGCCCGAAGGAGGCTCAGCCGGGCGGGGGACTGGGAGGCGAGGACGAACCGCGGTCGCGGGCTCACCACGGGGAGGCTGAGCCCCGCCAGCCGCCGGGGCTGACCGGCCGGGCGATCACCCGGGCCGGCGTGGCCCACAGCGACGAGCGGCGGTTGCGCTCGGCAGTGGCCCGGGCCAAGGCGGCCCGCTGGAGCAGCAGCGAGCAGACGACCGCTGCCAGCTCGTCGTCGTCCGGACGGCCGTGGACGACCCTGAGCAGCGGCTCCTCGCGCACGTCGACCGCGGGAACGGCACCTGCTGCGACCGCAGGCGCGGTCATCGCTCGGCTCCGCTCACAGGGTTCTGGGGTTCGCTCCGCTCGCTCCGCAGGCTCCGCTCGGCTCCGCTCACAGGGTTCTTGGGTTCGCTCCGCTCGCTCCGCAGGCTCCGCTCGGCTCCGCTCACAGGGGGATGTTCCC
>JBBQFP010000086.1:0-6981 GCA_038322045.1 Actinomycetes bacterium
GTGACCGCCTGGTTCGCGGGCAGGATGGACCCATGCAGCTGCCGGTCATGCCGCCCGTCGCCCCGATGCTCGCCCGGTCGGTGCCCGAGATCCCGGTGGGCATGCACTACGAGGGCAAGTGGGACGGGTTCCGCAGCATCGTGTTCAAGGACGGCGACGACGTCGAGTTGGGCAGCCGCAACGAGAAGCCGCTGACGAGGTACTTCCCCGAGCTCGTCGCGGCGTTGCGGGAGAACCTCCCCGAGCGCTGCGTCGTCGACGGGGAGATCGTCATCGTCACCGGCGACCGCCTGGACTTCGAGGCGCTCCTCCAGCGCATCCACCCGGCGGCGAGCCGCGTCCGCCTGCTCGCCGAGCAGACGCCGTCGTCCTTCGTCGCCTTCGACCTCCTCGCGCTCGGCGACGACGACCTCACGGGTGAGCCGTTCGCCCGGCGCCGGGAGCTGCTCGAGCAGGCGCTGGCGTCGGCGCGACCGCCGGTGCACGTCGCTCCGGGCACCCGCGACCTCGCCGTCGCGCAGGAGTGGTTCACCGTGTTCGAGGGCGCGGGGCTCGACGGCGTCGTCGCCAAGCCGCTGGACGCGCCCTACCAGCCTGACAAGCGGACGATGTTCAAGATCAAGCACGACCGCACCGCCGACTGCGTCGTGGCGGGCTACCGGTGGCACAAGTCCGGCGGGGTCGTCGGCTCGCTGCTGCTCGGGCTGCATGACGACGACGGCGTCCTCCAGCACGTCGGGGTGTCGGCGTCGTTCCCCATGAAGCGGCGCGCCGAGCTCGTCGAGGAGCTCGCGCCGTACCTCATGGACGACGCGGGGGAGCACCCGTGGTCGCAGTGGGCGCAGGCCGAGGCTCACGAGTCGGCCCGGCTGCCGGGGGCGACGAGCAGGTGGAACTCAGGCAAGGACCTCTCCTGGGTCCCGCTGCGCCCCGAGCTCGTCGTCGAGGTCGCCTACGACCACATGGAGGGCAGCAGGTTCCGGCACACGGCTCAGTTCCGCCGGTGGCGCCCGGACCGGGACCCGGCGTCGTGCACCTACGCGCAGCTCGACGAACCAGTGGGGTACCGGCTGGAGGACGTCCTCGGCGGCTGAGCGGCTCGGGCGGCGAGCCGCTTCCCGAGCTGCCCGTCCGACTGGCGCCACAGGTCAGACGAGGAGGTAACGCGCGAACAGCGAGCCGTTCTCCTCGAGCAGCGAGGCGAGCCGGACCTTGACAGGGGCGTCGAGCGCCGGACCCGTGAGCAGGCGGGGCGCCTGACCGCCGGTGAGCAGCGGCGCCACGGTGAGGCAGAGCTCGTCGAGCAGCCCCGCAGCCACGACCTGCGCGAGCAGCCGAGGGCCGCCCTCGCAGAGCACCCGAGGGCCGTGGGCGAGGACGAGGGCGTCGAAGGCCGCCACGAGGTCGACCTGCTCTGTGCCGACGACGAGGACGTCAGCTACCTCGGAGAGGGCCTTGACGTCCGCGCTGGGTGCCGAGGCGCAGGTGACGACCGTCGGCCTGCGGGACGGGTCGCGGAACAGGGGGCCGTCGAGGTCGAGCGCTGCTGTCCTCGTGACGACGGCGAGCGTGGGAGCAGGCGTCTGCCCCGCAGCGGCACGCCTGGCTGCGTAGGACGGCTTGGCCTGCAGGGCGTCGTACCCCTCGAGCCGAGCCGTCCCGGCCCCGACGACGACGACGTCGGCGAGGTTGCGCAGCACCTTGAACACCCGCTTGTCCGCCGGGCTGCTCAGCCCCGCGGAGCGCCCGTCGCTCGCGGCGGCGCCATCGACGGAGGTGACCATGTTGGCCCGCACCCAGGTGCGGCCCTCGGGGTAGGCGTAGCACTCGATGAGGTGGGCGTCGTCCATCGCCTCGATCTCGGCCACGGCAGCCTCGTCCAGACCCTCGAGCTCGGCGAGCTCCTCGATGTCCTCGAGGACGTCGTCGGCCAGCGGTCCGGTCAGCAGGCTTCGCATGGGCCGAGTCTGTCAGGCCCGCATAGCCTGTGCGGATGCGCCCGTCCGTGCCCTCCTTGAGCCAGCGGACCCCGGAGGTCCCCGTCGAGCGCATCGTCGCCGAGCTGGCACCGCCACCACGCTTCGACCGCGTGCGCTTCTCGACCTACGAGCCCGACCCCGCCCAGCCGTCGCAGGCCGCTGCGGTGCGCCAGCTCGAGGACTTCGCCGCGCGCCTTGACCTCGCCCCGGTGCGGCGCGGCTGGTTCGGGCGCAAGGAGCCCGACGCCGGCCGCGTCGGGGTGTACCTCGACGGCGGCTTCGGGGTCGGCAAGACCCACCTTCTGGCCTCCTTGTGGCACGCCGCGCCGGGACCAAAGGCGTTCGGCACCTTCGTCGAGCTGACCAACCTCGTCGGGGCGCTCGGGTTCGCGGCCACCGTCGAGGCTCTGTCGACGCTGCGGCTGCTGTGCATCGACGAGTTCGAGCTCGACGACCCGGGGGACACCGTCCTGCTCTCCACGCTGCTGGCCCGCCTCGTCGAGCGCGGCGTCCGGCTCGGCGCGACGTCGAACACGTTGCCGGGCGCGCTCGGCGAGGGACGGTTCGCCGCCGAGGACTTCCTCCGGGAGATCCAGGGGCTGGCCGCTCACTTCGACGTCGTCCGGGTCGACGGCGAGGACTACCGCCACCGCGGCATGCCGGCCGCGCCGCCGCCGCTGGAGGACGCCGAGGTCGCCGAGGCGGCACGCTCGACCCCGGGCGCCACCCTCGACGACTTCGCCACCCTGCTCGACCACCTCGCGACGCTGCACCCGGTGCGCTACGGGGCGCTGCTCGACGGCGTCGAGGCGGTGTGCATCACCGGTGTGACGCCGGTGCCCGACCAGGCGGCGGCGCTGCGCCTCGTCGTCCTCGCGGACCGCCTCTACGACCGCGACGTCCCCGTGCTCGCCGGCGGCGTGCCCTTCGACGAGGTCTTCACCCCGGAGATGCTCCGAGGCGGCTACCGCAAGAAGTACTTCCGCGCGGTGTCCCGGCTCGTCGCGCTCGCCCGCGAGGGCGAAGGGCTCGACGCCCGCGAGCTGCGGCCCGACGTCCGCGGGCTGCGGGCCTGACGCGTCACAGCACCGGGGGGGCGGTCGGCGGCGTGACGCGAACGACCGCGACGCCCTCCCTGCCCAGTCGGACCGCTCGCTCGCCGAGCGCGGCGTCGTCGTCCCAGGCGAGCACCACCTCGGTCGCGGGCGCGTCGAGCGGAACCTCGGCGCCGGACACGTCGAGGACGACGACGACGCGCAGGTCGCCCCTCCGGACGACGAGCCAGCCCTCCCCGGTCTGTGGCAGGTCGACGGCGACCCGGTCCAGCCGCGGGTCCGAGGCCCCGGGCTCGCGGCGTCGCAGCGCGATGAGGTCGCGGTACCAGGTGAGCAGCCGGGCGTGCCCGGCCTGCTGCGGCTCGGACCAGTCGAGGACGCTGGCTCGCACGGTCTCAGGGTCCTGCGGGTCGGGGATCGTCTCGGCGTCCCAGCCGTGCTCGGCGAACTCGCGGCGGCGTCCGACCCGGACCGCCTCGGCGAGCTCGGGCTCCTCGTGCTCGGTGAAGTACTGCCACGGCGTGCTGGCGCCCCACTCCTCACCCATGAAGAGCATGGGCGTGAACGGCGAGGTGAGCAGCAGCGCCGCACCGGCTGCCAGCCGACCCGGTGACAGGGTGGCCGAGAGCCGGTCGCCCAGGGCTCGGTTGCCCACCTGGTCGTGGTTCTGCAGCGAGGCGACGAATCGCGACCCCGGCAGGACGTCCGTGCTCACCGCGCGCCCGTGCGGGCGCCCCCGGAAGGTCGACCACGTCCCGTCGTGGAGGTAGGCGCCGCACCAGACCTTCGCCAAGCCGGGGAGCGTGCCGAAGTCGCAGTAGTAGCCCTGGCGCTCGCCGGTGAGCAGGGCGTGCAGGGTGTGGTGGACGTCGTCGTCCCACTGGCCCGCCAGCCCGTAGCCGCCGGCCTCGCGGGCGGTGACGAGCCGCGGGTCGTTGAGGTCGGACTCCGCGACGAGGTGCAGCGGACGGTGCACCTCATGGGCGAGGACGTCGACGTCGCGGGCGAGCTCCTCGAGGATGTTCGTGGCGTGGTCGTCGGCGAGGGCGTGGACCGCGTCGAGGCGCAGGCCGTCGATGTGGTAGTCGCGCAGCCACATCCGCGCGTTGTCGACGATGAACCGCCGGACCTCCTCCGACCCCTGGTCGTCAAGGTTGATCCCCGACCCCCAGGGCGTGTGGTGCTTGTCGGAGAAGTACGGGCCGAACTCGCCGAGGTAGTTGCCGCTGGGCCCAAGGTGGTTGTAGACGACGTCGAGCACGACGCCGAGGCCTCGCGCGTGGCAGGCGTCGATGAAGCGCTTGAAGCCGACGGGGCCGCCGTAGGGGTCGTGGACGGCGAAAAGGTGGACGCCGTCGTAGCCCCAGCCGTGCGTGCCCGGGAACGCGGCCACGGGCATGACCTCGACCGTGTCGACCCCGAGGTCCACGAGGTGGCCGAGCCTGCGCGCAGCGGCGTCGAACGTGCCCTCGGGGGTGAAGGTGGCGACGTTGAGCTCGTAGAGCACCGACCCCGGAAGGGCGCTGCCGCGCCAGTTGCTGTCGCTCCACGCGAAGGTGCTGTGGTCGACGACCCGGCTCGTCCCGTGGACCCCGTGCGGCTGCCACATCGTGCGCGGGTCGGGACGCAGGTCGCCGCCGTCGAGCCGGAACCCGTAGTCGGCGCCGGCGCCGACGTGAGGCAGGTCGAGCCGCCACCAGCCGACGCCCTCACCGGGTTCCATGGCCTGGCACTCTCCGGCGGCCTCGACCTCGACAGCCGAAGCGTTCGGGGCCCAGACGGCGAACCGGGTCATCGGGGGTCTCCTTCGCGGACGAGCAGGCTGACCGGCAGCTGGTGAAGGGCCGCGCCGAGCCGGACGACGCCACCGGCGTAGGTCTGCCCCGTCAGCCGGTCCGCCCACACCCCCTCGGGCAGCTCGACGACGGCGTCGCCCCAGCCGCGCTGGCGGGTGAGCCCGAGGGCGAGGCGCGTCGCCAGGACCGCCACCTCGCCGCAGCGAAGGAAACCCACGGCGTGCGGGTCCGACGGCGTGAGCCGCGCGTACGCCGATGACGCGTCGAACAGGCGTGGTCGTTCGCGACGCAGCCGTAGCGCGCGGGAGGTGACGAGCAGCTTGAGGGCGTCGAGGTCGGTCGCGTCGGGAAGCCAGCCGGAGTCGAGCCTGGCGAGCAGCTCACGTCGGCGTGCATAGTCGACAGGCCGACGGTTGTCAGGGTCGACGAGGGAGAGGTCGACGAGCTCGCATCCCTGGTAGACGTCGGGGACCCCCGGCATCGTGAGCTGGACGAGCTTCTGCGTCAGCGTGTTGGCGACGACTGCGGGTCGCAGCTCGCCGAGCAGCGTCCGGACCTGTCCGAGCAGCTGATCGTCAGCCAGCACCCCACGAACGAAGTCCCGCACCCCTCCCTCGTAGTCCTCGTCGGGCGACGTCCAGCTCGTGCGGGTCTTGGCCTCTCGCATGGCCTTCTCGAGGTAGGCGAGCACGCGGTCCGGGTCCAGTGCACCGTCCTCCGGCAGGATGCCGAGGAGGGTCTGCCAGAACAGGTACTCCGTCGCTGGGTCAGGGACAGATCCAGCTCGGTACCGAGCGGCGGACTGACGCCAGGACGCGAGCGCGGCACGCCACTCCGGAGCGGCCTCAGAGAGGGCTGCCAGGCGCGCCCTGACGTCCTCGCTGCGCTTGGTGTCGTGCGTCGACAGGGTCGTCATCGTCAGCGGCCAGTCCCGCTGCAGCCGCTCGCACGTCTCGTGGAAGGACCCGACGCCCCGCGCGAAGTGACCAGGGTCGCCCCCGACCTCGTTGAGCGCGGTCAGCCTGACGTACCGGTAGAAGGCTGTGTCCTCGGCACCTTTGGCCATGACAGGGCCGCAGGTCTGCTGGAAGCGTACGCAGAACTCGTCGAGCGCCGCGTCTCGGCCACGACGGCCGAGCGCCAGCTCGACGACGAACGTCAGGTCGCGGCGGCGCTCCTCCGGCAGGTGCTCGGAAGCACGCTGCGCGGCGCGCTCGACGACGGCGACCTCGTCGGGGTGCGGCGCCTCGCCTGGGACGACGTAGGCGCGGTAGCGGTCGAAGGCGACGAGCAGCTCGACGAGGGCCTCGCGCAGCCCCCGGCGGGTGTGGTCGCGGGTGCGCAGCTGTCGTTGGGAGATGGTGTGCGCGAGCTCGGAGAGCCGGGTGACCTCGGCCGCGAGCTGGGCCTCGAGGATCTGGCGCTTCGCCATCTCGAGGACGGCCGCGAACTCGGCGCCGTCGTCGGTGACGTCGCGGTTGAGCGCGCTCAGCGGCGCCTCGCCCGCGGGGTCGACGAGCAGGCCGAGGACGGAGTTGAGGGCGTCGTAGCCCGTGGTCCCCGCGCACGGCCAGTCCTCGGGCAGCGTCTCGTCACCCTCGACGATCTTCTCCGCGACGACCCAGGCGCCGCCCGTGGCGCCGCGAAGCGCGCGCAGGTAGCCGCGGGGGTCCGCCATGCCGTCGGGGTGGTCGATGCGCAGGCCGTCGAGCCGGCGGTCGCGGACGTGCATCGCGAGCACCGCCGTCGTCTCGGCGAAGACCGCGGGGTCCTCCATGCGCAGGCCGACGAGCGTGCCGACGTCGAAGAACCGGCGGTAGTTGAGCTCCTCGTCGCTGACCCGCCACCACGCGAGCCGGTAGTTCTGCGCGTCGAGGAGCTCGTCGAGGCTGAGGTGCTCGGTGCCCCGGCGCACGGGGAACACGTGGTCGAAGTACCGGACGACGGGTTCCTCGCCGGAGGTGTCGAGGGAGATCTCGCCGCGGTCGAGGCACTCGTCGATCGGTGACCCGAGCACGGGCATGAGGAGGTTGCCCTGCTGGGAGGACCAGTCGACGTCGAACCAGCCGCCGTAGGGCGACTGCTCGCCCTCCTTGAGCACCGACCACAGCGCGGTGTTGAGAGTCACGGGGGTCGGCACGGCCATGTGGT
>JBBQFP010000087.1:0-6714 GCA_038322045.1 Actinomycetes bacterium
CGCCTCACCGTCGGACACGCTCGCCGCCCTGCGCGACGCCGTCGCCGGCGGGGCGCTGCTGTGGATCGGCTACGTCGACAACCACGGGGCGATGACCGAACGGGTCGTCGAGCCGCTGCGGCTCGAGGGCGGTCACCTCACGGCGTTCGACCACCGGCACGACGAGGTGCGCAGCTTCGCCGTCCATCGGATCACCGCCGTGGCGAGCCTCGAGCGCTGAGGCGCGTGGCCGACGCGGCCGCGGTGAGCGACACTGGAGGGTCGGGCCGCCGTGGCCTGGCCCTGACCCGAGAGGTGCCCGCGTGACCGATGGCCCGTTGATCGTCCAGTCGGACAAGACCCTGCTCCTCGAGGTGGATCACCCGCTCGCCGCCCAGGCGCGGCGCGACATCGCCCCGTTCGCGGAGCTCGAGCGAGCGCCGGAGCACGTCCACACCTACCGGCTCACGCCGCTCGGGCTGTGGAACGCACGGGCGGCCGGCCACGACGCCGAACAGGTCGTCGACACGCTGCTCAAGTACAGCCGCTACGCCGTCCCGCACGCCCTGCTCGTCGACGTCGCCGACACGATGGACCGCTTCGGGCGGCTCGCGCTGCGCATCTCCCCCGTCCACGGGCTCGTCCTCACGTCGAGCGACCGCCCCGTGCTCGAGGAGGTCCTGCGCTCGGCGAAGGTCAAGCCGCTCGTCGGGGAGCGCTTCGACGACGACAGCGTCGCTGTCCACCCCTCCGAGCGCGGGCACCTCAAGCAGGTCCTCCTCAAGCTCGGCTGGCCGGCCGAGGACCTCGCGGGCTACGTCGACGGCGAGGCGCACCCCATCGCGCTGGTCGAGGACGGCTGGGGGATGCGGCCCTACCAGCAGGAGGCCGTCGAGAACTTCTGGCACGGCGGCTCCGGCGTCGTCGTCCTGCCTTGCGGTGCGGGCAAGACGGTCGTCGGTGCCGCGGCGATGGCGCAGGCCAAGGCGACGACGCTCATCCTCGTGACGAACACCGTCTCGGCTCGACAGTGGCGCCACGAGCTGATCAAGCGGACGACCCTCACCGACGACGAGATCGGCGAGTACTCCGGGGCCAAGAAGGAGATCCGGCCGGTCACGATCGCCACCTACCAGGTGATGACGACGCGCCGCAAGGGCGTGTACGCGCACCTCGAGCTGTTCGACAGCCGCGACTGGGGCCTCATCATCTACGACGAGGTGCACCTGCTCCCTGCACCCATCTTCCGGTTCACCGCGGACATCCAGTCCCGACGCCGGCTCGGGCTGACGGCGACGCTCGTCCGCGAGGACGGCCGCGAGGGCGACGTCTTCTCCCTCATCGGACCGAAGCGCTTCGACGCGCCGTGGAAGGACATCGAGGCCCAGGGCTACATCGCGCCGGCCGACTGCGTCGAGGTGCGGGTCACGCTCTCCGACCACGAGCGGATGCTCTACGCGACGGCGGAGCCCGAGGACAAGTACCGGCTGTGTTCGACGAGCCTGACGAAGACGCGCGTCGTCGAGCAGCTCGTCGAGCACCACCGGGGTGAGCAGACCCTGGTCATCGGTCAGTACATCGACCAGCTCGACGACCTCGCGGCGCGCCTCGACGTGCCACTCATCAAGGGCGACACGACGGTCAAGGAGCGCGAGCGGCTGTTCCAGGCGTTCCGCACCGGAGAGCTGAACACGCTCGTCGTCAGCAAGGTGGCGAACTTCTCCGTCGACCTTCCCGAGGCCGCGGTGGCCATCCAGGTGTCAGGGTCGTTCGGGTCGCGTCAGGAGGAGGCACAGCGGCTCGGTCGGCTGCTGCGGCCCAAAGCTGACAAGCGGGCTGCCCGCTTCTACGCCGTCGTCGCGCGCGACACCCTCGACCAGGAGTTCGCCGCGCGCCGCCAGCGGTTCCTCGCCGAGCAGGGCTACGCCTACCGGATCGCCGACGCCGACGACGTGCTCCACGAGGGCGAGGCGACTGGTGAGTGAGCCCGGCGTCGGCCCGGACGCCGACGTCGAGGGCGCGCTCCTCGCTGCGCGGGCAGCCGTGCTGCACGACCTGTGCGCGCGTCAGGTCGACAGCGCCGCGATGGCCGCTGTGCGCCGTCCACCCGGGGGAGCCGCTCGTCGTGGAACCCGAGCTCGGCGAGGACCCGCACTGGTGGTGCACCGCCGGGTGCACCGCTGGGTGCGGCCCGGTGGCCGCCGTCGGCCGGCTGGGCTGACGTCGGGGCGGCGTCAGGGCCTGGCGTAGCGGTGTTGGGGCGGCGTGGCGTCGTCAGTACAGCGACGTGGCGATGCCGAGCAGCTCCTCCGGGACGGCGCGCACCTTCCCCGCCACGTCACCGAGCGGCACGAGCTTGATCTCGTCGCCGACGAGGGCCGTCATGACGCCGTTCTCGCCCGCGTCGACAGCGTCGATAGCCGCCACGCCGAACCGACTGCCGAGCAGACGGTCGGCTGCCGTCGGGGAACCGCCCCGCTGGACGTGGCCGAGGACCGTGACCCGGGTCTCGTAGCCGGTGCGGCCCTCGATCTCGTGCCTGATCCGCTCACCGATGGCCCCGGAGACGATGGCCCCGTAGGGACCCACCGGGGGCTGGAAGGTCAGCGTGCCCTCCTTCGGGGTCGCGCCCTCGGCGACGACGACGATGGAGGAGCTGGCGTAGGTGCGGTGCCGGTGCTTGATCTGCTTGCAGATCTCGTCCATGTCGAAGGGCTGCTCGGGGGTGATGATGATGTCCCCGCCGCCAGCGATACCCGCCACGATGGCGATCCAGCCGACGTTGTGCCCCATGACCTCGACGACCATGACGCGGTCATGGCTCTCGGCCGTGGTGTGGAGGCGGTCGATCGCCTCGGTGGCGATGGACACGGCGGTGTCGAAGCCGACGCTGCGGTCAGTGCCGAAGACGTCGTTGTCGATGGTCTTGGGGACGCAGACCATACGGACGCCGTACTTCATGAGCTCACCCGCAGCGCCGAGCGTCCCGTCACCGCCGATGCAGATGAGTGCCTCGATGTTCTCGCGGCGCAACGTCTCGAGGACGGCGTCCTGGCCACCGTCGTTCTCGTTCGGGTGGTATCGAGCCGTGCCGAGCAGGGTGCCACCGAGCGGCAGCACGCCGCGTACGTGCTCGCGGGTGAGCTCGAAGAGATCGCCGTCGACGACGCCGCGCCAGCCGTGGCGGAAGCCCACGAAGCTGTGGCCGTACTGGCTTCGGCCACGCTTGACGATCGCGCGGATGACGGCGTTGAGCCCAGGGCAGTCCCCGCCCCCTGTCAGCACCCCGACGCGCACGAGGCTGCTCCTCTCGACGACCTGATCGACGACCTGCTCGACGACCTGCACCGCCCGATGAAGTGCGGCCGCCCGAGGCTATCGAAGACGGGTTCAGGCCGACGCCGTGGGCGGTCGCCTGTGGACGGCGTCGGCCGCGACCCGACGTCCTGTGGATGACGCGCCGCATCGCTGAGGCGCAGCCGCCTACAGTCCGCTGGCACTCGGGCCGGGCGCTGCTGCGTCGAGCGCCCGCCACGTCGACGACAGGAGTAGTCACATGTCCGGGTTTCGCGTCACCCCCGAGCAGCTGCAGTCCCTCTCTGGCAGGGTCGCGACCGGTTCGGCCGGTATCGAGAGCGAGCTGCGCACCCTGGCCGCGGCGGTCGCCCCGCTGGGCTCGGACTGGGCGGGCATGGCTCAAGCGCGGTTCCAGGAGCTGTGGGCCGAGTGGCAGCGCAGCGCCGAGGGTCTGCACCAGGCACTGACGGGGATCAGCCAGCTCATGGCGCACGCGGGCTCCGCCTATGCCGAGGCGGAGCAGGCCGTCGCAGCGTCGTTCGCGCGGATGTAGTCGGCTGCCTGCAGTCACCGACAGTCGCCGAGGTCTTACGGACCCGGAGGCGCAGGGGTGTCAGGCCGGGAGGCGCGCCGGTGTCAGGCCGCGGCCAGCTCGCAGAGGTCCCGCGTTTCTTCCTCGGGTTCCCAAGGTGGTTCGCGCACGCTGGGGTCCCAAGGCGGGTCGTCCGGTTGGGTGGTGACGCCGGCATTGATGTAGCCGGCGACGCTGCCGGTGATGTCGCGAGTCGCGGCGGCCAGGGGCTGCGGTGTTCGGGTGTAGGTGTGCCCGGTGGGGCTGACCCAGGTGAAGTGCCCAGGTCGAGGTTGGGTGAGCTGCCATGCGGTCTCGTGCTTGATCCGGTGGTCCCGCCGGCACAGGGCCCCGAGGTTGTCGGGGGTCGTAGGCCCAGCGGGGAAGGGCGTGGTGTGATCAAGGTCGCAGTCCTGAGCGGGGCGGTCGCACCACGGGGCCACACAGCGTGCGTCGCGGGTGCGCACGTGACGGGCCACTCCGGCGGAGGGCGTGTAGACAGTCGCGCCGTGCTCGAGGAGGGCCCCGGTGCGCGGATCGGTGAGGATGCGCACCCAGCGCATGTCCGCGGCCAGAGCCCGGGCCACCGCAGCGGTGACC
Organism: Actinomycetes bacterium; assembly: GCA_038322045.1. Lineage (GTDB taxonomy): Bacteria > Actinomycetota > Actinomycetes > JBBQFP01 > JBBQFP01 > JBBQFP01. The sequence continues at coordinate 4,448 of JBBQFP010000087.1, forward strand.
GGCCCGACGCCGGGGATCCACCCCGGGTCCTCGTCGGCGCCGAGCAGGGTCGCTGCTGAGACCGTGAGGTGGACCATGCCGACGGTGTCCCCCGGCCCGACCCGGCGCACGCGCGCACCGGCCTTGCCAGCACGGACCCCGGCGGCACCGGCAACGGCCGTGGCACCGGCGGCACCGGCGGCACCGGCCGGGGCGTCGGCAGCCGGGGCGTCGGCATCGAGGATGGCGGCGGCGAAGGCGTCGGCGCGCAGGGCACAGGTGCCGCGATCCTCCCCAGGCTGGGTTCGAGCGGTCCGGGCGATCCCCGTGAGGACGGCGTCGATCGCGGCGGCGGTCTCGGCAGGCAGGTACGCCACGATCCACGCCATCGCGTCATCGACGCCGCTCGGGTATAGGCGCACGTGCCGCTCCTCGCGGGCCACCTCGGCGCGCTCGGCGGCCGCGGCCGGGTCGACCGCATGGATCTCGCGGGCGACCTCCCGGCGCAGCGCCGCGGTGCCCATCCGCGCCGCGCGGGGAAGTACCCGCGCCTCAATTGCGGCCGCGACCTGCCGCGGCAGCACCCCCAGGGCGCGGCTGAGGACCTGCGCCTTGGCCACGGTGATCTGCCCCAGGCCCAACGCCTCCTCTGTCGCCGGCAGGCGCCCCAGCCCGGAGGCTAAGGTCACGAGGTAGCCGGCCGAGGCCCGCGACGTGCCCAGCCGGGCTGCGACCTCGACGTCGGTCACCGACAGCGCGTCAGGGCGTACCCACCCCCCGTTGAGCAGCTGCTGCTCCCCCTCGAGGCGCTCGTCGAGAGTTCGCACCGCTCGGGCCTGGACAGCCGCTGCCCACCCCGTCAGCCGCTGCGCCGCCGCGACGAGCTCGACGAGCCCGTAGGAGTCGAGCCGGCCCAGCGCCTCGACCTGTCCGGCGAGCAACGCCGCCAACGCCGGGCCGCCTGACACCTCAGCCCATGCATCCTCGTCAGAGGCATCGACGGCGGTATCGAACATGTGTTCGATTCTACCTCGTCGGCCCGGGCCTGCCAAGAGACGAGCAATGTCGCTGCTCGCGGCGGCCGTCAGCAGCCGCGCGCCGGCGCCCGCCGTCCCGCACGCCGAAGGGCGGCCACGGGAATCCCGGGACCGCCCCTCGTCGAGCGTGTCGTGCCCCCGCCGTGCGGCGGGGTCAGGCAGCGGGGACTAGAAGTCCATGCCGCCCATGTCGCCGCCGCCACCGCCGCCGCCAGCCGAGACCTTCTCCGGCTTGTCAGCGATGACGACCTCGGTGGTGAGGAAGAGCGCGGCGATGGAGGCCGCGTTCTGCAGCGCGGAGCGCGTGACCTTGGCCGGGTCGATGATGCCGGCCTTGATGAGGTCGACGTACTCACCGGTAGACGCGTCCAGCCCGAAGCCTGGCTCGAGGTGACGCACCTTCTCCACCACGACACCACCCTCGAGGCCGGCGTTGATCGCGATCTGCTTAATCGGAGCCTCGAGGGCCAGCCGCACGATCTGCGCACCGGTTGCCTCGTCGCCTTCGAGCTCGAGCTTCGCGAAGACCTTGGCACCGGCCTGCAGCAGGGCGACGCCGCCTCCGGCGACGATGCCCTCCTCGACGGCCGCCTTCGCGTTGCGGACGGCGTCCTCGATCCGGTGCTTGCGCTCCTTGAGCTCGACCTCGGTCGCTGCGCCAGCCTTGATGACGGCGACGCCGCCCGCGAGCTTGGCCAGGCGCTCCTGGAGCTTCTCGCGGTCGTAGTCGGAGTCGGACTTCTCGATCTCCGCGCGGATCTGGTTGACCCGGCCGGCGATCTGCTCAGCGTCGCCTGCGCCCTCGACGATCGTCGTCTCGTCCTTGGTGACGACGACCTTGCGGGCGCGACCGAGCAGCTCGATGCCGGTGTTCTCCAGCTTGAGTCCGACGGTCTCGCTGATGACCTCAGCGCCGGTCAGGATCGCGATGTCCTGGAGCATGGCCTTGCGGCGGTCGCCGAAGCCGGGGGCCTTGACGGCCACCGAGCGGAACGTGCCGCGGATCTTGTTGACGACGAGCGTGGCCAGGGCCTCGCCCTCGACGTCCTCGGAGATGATCGCCAGCGGCTTGCCGGACTGCATGACCTTCTCCAACAGCGGGAGCAGGTCCTTCACGGCGGAGATCTTCGAGTCGACGATGAGCACGTAGGCGTCCTCGAGGACGGCCTCCATGCGCTCGGTGTCGGTGGCGAAGTACGGGCTGATGTAGCCCTTGTCGAAGCGCATGCCCTCGGTGAGCTCGAGCTCGAG
>JBBQFP010000088.1:0-6405 GCA_038322045.1 Actinomycetes bacterium
CCTCACGGCAGCCGACAGCGTCATCATCCCCATGCAGTGCGAGATGCTCAGCCACCGTGGCGTCGGCCAGCTCCTCGACACCATCGAGGACGTGCGTGCGGTGCTCAACCCCGGGCTGGAGGTGACGGGCATCCTCCCGACGATGTACGACGCGCGGACGACCCACGCCCGTGCGGTCCTCGCCGACATCGGCGAGCGGTACGGCCTGCCCGTCCTCGAGCCGCCGATCCCCAAGTCGGTGCGCTTCGCCGAGGCACCGGCGTCGGGCAGGTCGGTGCTCTCGACGGCGACCAGGACCCGCGGCGCCGAGGCGTACCGGGCGCTCGCCGGCAACCTGCTCCGGACCTGGGGCTGATCGGGGCCTGCGCAGGGACGGTCGGACGCGCGGCCGCGTCAGGGGGTCTCGGACAGCGCGTGCACCGCGACCCAGGCGTCCATCCGGTCGGCGAACCGGGAGAGGTCGAGCCCGCTGAGCTGTTCGACGAGGCGGATGCGGTAGCGCAGCGTGTTGCGGTGGACGAAGAGCCGCTCGCTCGTGACCGACGGCGAGCAGTCGCAGTCGAGGTAGACCCGCAGGGTCTCGAGCAGCGTGCCGTCCTTGTCCTTGGCGAGCACCGGCCGCAGCAGCTCGAGGGCGCGGTCGTGGAGGATCGCCCCGCCGCCGGCGACGAGGGTGTGCGTGAGCCCCTGGCCGTCGAGGGTGTGCGTGCCCGGTCCCTTCTCGAGCAGGCGGCTGGCCTCGTGCCAGCCCATCCGGAGCCCGGCGACGCCCGTGTGCAGCCCGGCGACGGCGACGCGCACCGGGCCGCCGAGCGCTCCGAGGTAGGCCTGCATGCTCGCGGCGACCTCGTGCGCTGGCACGTCGGGGGCGAGGACGAGTGCGACGACGTCGTCGACGAGCGCCGAGACGATGCCGCTGCGGTGGTCGGGCACGAAGGCGTCGCTGCGCCACGGCACGGCGCGCAGCCGCTGGGCCGGGACGTCGACCCGCGCGAGGACGAGCCGCACCTGCCCGTCGAGGGTCACCCCGTGCGGCTTGAGCCGCCGCTCGGCCTCGTCGTCGCCGAGCACCCGGTCGACGACGTCGGCGAGCACCTGGCCGAGCAGCTCCCGACGGCCGGAGTGCACGGCCTGGACCCGGGCGAGCTCGAGGCCGACGAGCCGCGCGGCGGTGCGGAGCAGCGCGCTGTCGACGTCCGCGGAGGTCATGACGGCGGCGACCGGCGACCCCGCCACCCGCACCTGCTCGACCGACTGGGCGCCCGACTCCCCTGACAGGGCGTCGGTCCAGGGGTCGGCAGCGAGCACCCGCCCCTGGTGGTCGACGACCCGGACCGGAGCGCCGACCATCGTGCGCAGGCGCCGGACGATGGAGCTGAGCCCCTCACCGTCGAGGAGCGCGTCGGCGAGGGTCTCGTGCATGGCAAGCCGGCTGCGCGCGCTTGAGTGCTCGGCGTCGAGAACCCACAGGGCGACGCGCTGGCTCAGCGTGATGAACGGGAGGTCGAGCGGGACGCCCAGCACCGGGAGCCCTGCCCGCTGCGCGGCGTCGACGAGTCCCGCGGGGACGTCGTCATGGGCGACGCCGAGGCCGAAGCCGATCGCACCGACGGGCACCGACGCCACCCGCGCGACGAGCTCCTCTGCGTCCGGGCCGCCGGGGCGCCAGGAGACCCCCGTCGTGAGGAGCAGCTCGCCACCTGCCAGCCATGGGCTCGGGTCGGGAAGCTCGGTCACCGCCGCCCAGCTCAGCGGCCGGTCATGGCCCAGGTCACCGGTCGTCAGGGCGACGAGGCGGAGGTCCCGCTCGCCGAGCAGCCGTCTCACGGTGCCGTGCACAGCCCGATCGTAGGAGCAGCCCGCCGGCACGAGGCTGGGCACGCGCACCTTCGGCGCCCGAAGATGTTGTGCACGCGCCCATCGCCAGGGCCGAAGGTCCCGGTGCAGGCTTTGGCGGGTGAGCACCGCACCCCTGACCGCGCTCGACGACCCGCTCTCCGGCGACGTCACGCCGGCCGTCCGCCTGCGGGGCCTGCGCAAGACCTTCGGTGACGTCGTCGCCGTGGCAGGCGTCGACCTCGACATCGCCAACGGCGAGTTCTTCTCCATGCTCGGGCCGTCGGGTTCGGGCAAGACGACGGTGCTCCGGATGATCGCCGGCTTCGAGCTGCCGACCTCGGGCAGCATCGCCCTCGGCGGCACCGACGTGTCGCGAGCCGCACCGTTCGAGCGCGACGTCAACACGGTCTTCCAGGACTACGCCCTGTTTCCGCACATGAGCGTCCGACAGAACGTCGAGTACGGCCTGCGCGTCAAGGGCGTCGGGAAGGCCGAACGGCGTCAGCGCGCCGAGGCCGCCCTGGCGACCGTGCGGCTCGAGGGGTACGGCGAGCGGCGCCCCTCCCAGCTCTCGGGTGGCCAGCGCCAGCGGGTCGCGCTCGCGCGGGCGCTCGTCAACCGACCGAAGGTGCTGCTTCTCGACGAGCCGCTGGGGGCGCTGGACCTCAAGCTCCGCGAGGAGATGCAGGTTGAGCTCAAGGCCATCCAGCGCGACGCCGGCATCACCTTCGTCTTCGTCACCCACGACCAGGAGGAGGCGCTGACGATGAGCGACCGCGTCGCCGTCTTCAACGCCGGCCGGATCGAGCAGGTGGCGACCCCGTCGGAGCTCTACGAGCACCCCGCCACGGCGTTCGTCGCGGGCTTCGTCGGCACGAGCAACCTCCTCGACGGGGCCGCGCACCCGGAGCTCGGAGGTTCCGGGCTGTTCAGCATCCGGCCCGAGAAGCTGCGGATGGGGACGACGCTCACCGACCCGGGGGCCGGCGAGACGGCGCTCGACGGCGTCATCTCGTCGGTCGTCTACGCAGGTGCGCTCACCCGGTTCGTCGTCGACCTCGACGGCGGCGGCCGGCTCGTCGTCATGCAGCAGAACCTCGAGTCCCGCTCGACCGACGTCGCGGCGCTGCAGGGCCAACGCGTGCGCCTGTCCTGGCGTCGCGACCACCTCGTCCACGTCGGAGGTCCCGCGTGAGGAGAGCACCACGTCACCCGCCCGGAGTCGTCACGACGCCCCGGACGTCCCAGCGAAGAGGAGTGCACATGAAGCGGAGCAACGTGGCCAGGGCGTCGATGGTGACTGCGGTCGCCCTCGTCCTCGCGGCCTGCGGGTCCTCGGGGTCCTCCTCGAGCAGCACCACGGTGTCCGGCGGCAAGCCCGCCTCGGTGCCCAAGGTCGCCATGGCGAGCGCGGTGGGCGAGGGCGAAGGACAGCTCAACATCATCGCCTGGGCGGGCTACGCCGAGGACGGGAGCAACGACAAGACCGTCGACTGGGTGCACCCGTTCGAGCAGCAGACGGGGTGCAAGGTCAACGTCAAGATCGGCAACACCTCTGACGAGATGGTGACGCTGATGAAGACCGGTCAGTACGACGGTGTGTCAGCCTCTGGCGACGCGACGCTGCGGCTCGTCTACGGCGGCACCGTCGCCCCGGTCAACACCTCGCTCGTGCCGAGCTACGCGACCATCTCGGAGTTCCTCAAGAACAAGCCCTGGAACTCCGTGGGCGGTCAGATGTACGGCATCCCGCACGGGTGGGGGGCCAACGTCCTGACGTGGCGGCCTGACAAGGTCTCACCCGCTCCTGACAGCTGGGGCGCCGTGTTCGATGCCAACAGCCCCTACAAGGGCAAGGTGACGGCCTACGACTCGCCGATCTACATCGCCGATGCAGCCCTGTACCTCAAGGCGACGAAACCCGACCTCAAGATCACCAATCCCTACGAGCTCGACGACAAGCAGTTCACGGCCGCCGTCGACCTGCTGACGACGCAGAAGGGCGTCATCGGCGAGTACTGGTCGGACTACACCAAGGCTGTCCAGGGCCTCGAGAGCGGCAACACCGTCATCGGCACCGAGTGGCAGGTCATCAACAACCTCGTCAACGGCGGGACCAAGGCCAAGGTCGAGTCCACCGTGCCGAAGGAGGGGTCCACCGGGTGGTCGGACACCTGGATGGTCGCGGCCAAGGCAGCGCACCCCAGCTGCATGTACAAGTGGATGGACTACATCACCACCCCCAAGGTCAACGCTCAGGTGGCCGAGTGGTTCGGTGAGGCCCCGGCGCAGACGAAGGCGTGCGAGCTGACGTCGGACAAGGCGTTCTGCGACACCTACCACGCGCTCGACACGGCCTATGCCGAGAAGATCTCGTACTGGACCACGCCGACGAAGGACTGCGGTGACGACCGCGGCAGCGTCTGCAAGGACTACGCGGCCTGGACCCAGGCCTGGACCACGATCAAGGGCTGAGGGTGGCTGCTCTCCCGGGTGCGCCGGACGTCACGGCGGCCCCTCGGCGACGCGGGGTGGCTCTGTCGAGCTACCTCCACCGCTCGCCGAGGGTCCGTCTGGCGGCGCTGCTGTCAGCGCCCGTCCTCTGGCTCGTCGTCGCCTACCTCGGCTCGCTCGCCGTCATGTTCGCGGCGGCGCTGTGGACCACCGACGACTTCACCGGCGCGCTCGTGCGGACGGTCACGTGGAGCAACTTCGAGACGCTGATCACCGAGCCCGTGTACCGCACGGTCGCGCTGCGGACCCTGGGCGTCGCCATCACGGTGACGCTCATCGACGCGGCGCTGGCGATCCCCATGGCGCTCTACATGGCCAAGGTCGCGTCCCCGCGGTCGCGCACCCTGCTCGTGGCGGCGATCCTCACACCGCTCTGGGCGAGCTACCTCGTCAAGGCCTACGCCTGGCGCGGCATGTTCTCCAACGGCGGGGTGCTCGACTGGGCGCTGGCGCCCCTGGGGCTGAAGGCCCCGGGATTCGGCCTCCTGGCCGTGACCGTCACGCTGGCCTACCTGTGGCTGCCCTACATGGTGCTGCCCGTCTACGCCGGGCTCGAGCGTCTGCCGGGGTCGTTGCTCGAGGCGTCCTCGGACCTCGGCGCCTCCACCTGGCGGACCCTGCGCTCGGTGGTGCTGCCGCTGGTGTTCCCGTCGCTCGTCGCCGGCTCGATCTTCACGTTCTCGCTGACGCTAGGTGACTACATCACCGTGAAGATCGTCGGTGGACGGACCCAGCTGTTCGCCAACATCGTCTACGACAACATCGGCGTGGCCAACAACCTGCCCTTCGCTGCCGCCGCCGCGACGCTGCCGGTGCTGCTCGTCGTCGGCTACCTCGTCGTCGTGCGTCGCACCGGCGCCCTGGAGAACCTGTGACTCTCTCCCGGCGGGCGAGACTGATGCTGCGGCTCGCCATGGCGGTGGGCCTGGCCTTCATCTACGTCCCCCTCCTCGTCGTCGTCGTCAACTCCTTCAACACCTCGCGCACCTTCGGCTGGCCGCCGTCAGGTTTCACGCTGCGCTGGTGGAGCCGGACCCTCGAGAGCGAGGGCGCCCGTCAGGCGCTGCTCACCAGCCTCAAGGTCGGACTGGGGGCGACCGCGCTCGCGCTGGTCCTTGGGACGATGGCCGCGTTCGCTGTGCAGAGGTACCGGTTCTTCGGCCGCGACGTCGTCAGCTTCGTCGTCATCCTGCCGATCGCGCTCCCGGGCATCGTCACGGGCATCGCACTCAGCTCCGCGTTCAACACCGGCGGGGTGCCGTTCGGGTACCTCACCGTGATCGTCGGGCATGCGACGTTCTGCATCGTCGTCGTCTACAACAACGTCCTCGCGAGGCTGCGGCGCACCGGCACGATGCTCGAGGAGGCCTCGATGGACCTCGGGGCGACGACGTTCCAGACGTTCCGCCTCGTCACCTTCCCCCAGCTGCGGACGGCCCTGCTCGCCGGAGCGCTGCTGGCCTTCGGGCTGAGCTTCGACGAGATCGTCGTCACGACGTTCACGACGTCGCCTGGCCTCGAGACGCTACCGCTGTGGATCTTCAACAACCTGTTCCGGCCCAACCAGGCCCCGGTCGTCAACGTCGTCGCGGCGGCGCTCGTCGTCCTGTCGGTCATCCCGATCTGGCTGGCCCAGCGGCTCTCCGACGACAGCGCGGGCGGGCGTCTCTAGCCTGCGCCCGCGCCGGCGGTCGGGCAGTCCTGCGACCACCCCCGCCCGCCCGCGCGCCTCAGCCCTCCGTGGGTGCCTGCTCGCCGGCGGCAGCACCGCCACCACGCCCTCGACCACCGCGCCGCCGCCGACGGGGCGTTGCCCCCGAGGCGTCGCCGTCGAGGGCTGCCTTGCGCACTGCGGGTGCTCCGGCTGCGTCCACCCGGCCGCTGCCGGCGTCGCCCGACCCGGCACCGTCAGCACCGTCGAGGGGGACCCCGCTGCGCATGCGGGTGCGGGCCCGCTTGGGGCGGACCGTGCGGGGGACCTCGTCATCGGTCGGGCGCGAGGCGCCGTGCGGACGTCGTCCGGGTGCGGACTTCACCGCTGCACCGTGCGGG
>JBBQFP010000089.1:0-5908 GCA_038322045.1 Actinomycetes bacterium
GCCATGAGCACGAGCACCGAGGTCAACAGGATGTTCCACGTGAAGATCGGCATGCGGAACATCGTCATGCCGGGCGCCCGCATGCAAAAGATCGTCGTGATGAAGTTGACGGCGCCGAGGATGGTACCCAGACCACCCATGACGAGGCCGAGGATCCACAGGTCGCCGCCGACACCGGGGCTGAAGGTGAGGTTCGACAGCGGCGTGTACGCCGTCCAGCCGAAGGACGGCGCCCCGCCCGGGGTGAGGAACCCGAGCATGACGATGGTGCCGCCGAAAGCGAACAGGTAGAAGCTGAAGAGGTTGAGCCGCGGGAAAGCGACGTCTGCCGTCCCGATCTGCAACGGCACGATGACGTTGCCGAACCCGACGAACAGCGGGGTGGCGAAGAGGAACAGCATGAGCGTGCCGTGCATGGTGAACAGCTGGTTGTACTGCTCGAGCGAGAACAGCTGGAGTCCCGGGCGGGCAAGCTCAGCGCGCAGGAGCAGCGCCATGACGCCGGCGAGCAGGAAGAAGATGAACGACCCGATCAGGTACATGTACCCGATGACCTTGTGATCGGTGCTCGTCAGCCACGAGACGATGAGCCTGCCCCGGCTCATCCGAGGCGGCTGCGGGGCAGCGACGGAGCCGGGAGGGGTGGCGAGAGTGGTCACGCTGCGGTCCCTGCCTTGAGGTTCTCGAGGTAAGCACGGTAGGCGTCGGGCGAGACGACCTTGACGGTGAACAGCATCCGCGAGTGGTAGGTGCCGCAGAGCTCCGCGCACCGGCCCGCGAACTCACCTTCTCGGGTGGGGGTGACCTCGAACTGGTTCACCCGGCCGGGGATGAGGTCCATCTTGAACAGGAACGCCGGCACCCAGAACGAGTGGTCGACGTCCTGGGACGTGAGGACGAAGCGGACCTTCTCGCCCTTGGGCAGGACGAGTGTCGGCGGGCGCGCAATGGTGCCCGTGACGGTGGACTCCGGAGCCTTGCCGGCGTCGTCGTAGGTGAACTGCCAGCTCCACCGGATGCCGTTGACGTGGACGGTGTGCGCCGGGTTCGACGTCAGCTTCATGATCTGGTTCTGATCGCGCACGGTGAAGACGAAAAGGACGGCGACGATGATGAGCGGCACGAGGGTGTAGAGCACCTCGATCGGGATGTTGTACCGGCTCTGCACCGGCAGCGAATCGCCGCGCCGCCGGAACCTGATGAGCGCGTAGAAGATCAGGGCCCAGACGAAGACGCCGACGATGAGGGCGGCGACCCACGACCCCTGCCACAGGAAGAGGATGCGGTTGCCGGAGTCCGTCGCCGGCTTCGGCATGCCGAACCGCGGGAGGTCCTCTGAGGCGCAGCCGCTCAGGGCGAGGGCCGCGACTGCCACGACGGCAGCGGCACGCAGCCCGCGCCACGGGGTCGCGGGTGCGCTGGTACGCCCCTGACGGGGCACCGGGACCAGGCTGCGAGATCGCACGTATGGCCTTCCCTGCGGGCGGACCCACCGACCGCGGGGGAGGCCGGAGGACCGGGACCTCGGACTCACGAACGGCGGGACTGCGGACTCTAGTGACGTCGTTCTCTTCCCCGGGAGACTAACGCACCACCCTTCCGAGGTGACGGAGGGGTAGCGCTGCGTGCCGTTAACGTGGGCACGTGCCTGCCGTTCTGCCCGAACCCTCGCCCCCAGCGCCTCTCACGCGTGGCTACCTCGACGCAGCATCAACGATGCCACTGCACCCTGCGGCCCGCGAGGTGGTCATGGTCGCCCTCGACGAGGGCTGGGCCGACCCCGCCCGTCGCTACGGCAGCGCCCGCCGCAGCCGCCTGCTCCTCGACCAGGCGCGCGAGCAGGCCGCGGCGCTCGTGGGCTGCCGCCCGGACGAGATCTCCTTCCCGTCCTCGGGCACGGCAGCGGTCCATGCCGGCGTCCTCGGCGTCCGGCACGCCCGCGCTCGCGTGGGCAGCCACGTCGTCGTCTCGGCGGCGGAGCACTCCTCGGTGCTCGCGGCGGCAGCGCACCCCAGCGGTGCGGCGGTCGGGACGCCCCGGGGCACCCCAGCCCGCGCCGGCAGTCCACGCACCGACCCTGCTGACCACGTGACCCGCGTCCCGGTCGACGCGAGCGGGCGGGTCCACCTCGACGGCTTCGTCCGGGCGCTGCGCGACGACACCGCGCTCGCCTGCCTGCAGAGCGCCAACCACGAGGTCGGCACCCGGCAGCCGGTCGCGGAGGCTGCTGCGGCGTGCCGAGACGCCGGCGTCCCCCTGCTCGTCGACGCGGCGCAGAGCCTCGGCTGGGAGCGTCCCGCCGAGGGCTGGTCGCTTGTCACGGCCAGCGCCCACAAGTGGGGCGGCCCCGCCGGGGTGGGGCTCCTCGCCGTGCGCACGGGCACCCGGTGGCGTTCCCCCTGGCCGGAGGACGAGCGAGGCGGAGGCAGGGCCCCGGGCTACGAGAACGTCCCTGGTGTCGTTGCAGCGGTGACCGCTCTCGAGGCGGTCCGCGCGAGTGCCGCCCACGACGCAGCGCGGGACTCCGCCCTCATCGACCGGGTCCGCCGGGTCGTGGCCGAGACCGTGCCGGACGTCGAGGTTCTCGGTGACGCCGTCGAGCGGCTGCCGCACATCGCGACCTTCACCTGTCTCTACGCCGACGGCGAGTCCCTCGTCGCCGAGCTCGACCGCGAGGGCTTCGCCGTCTCCTCGGGGTCCTCGTGCAGCGCGAGCAGCCTCCGACCGAGCCACGTGCTCGTCGCGATGGGGGCGTCGACGTCGGGCAGCGTCCGGGTGTCGCTGCCGAGGGACGCCGACGAGGCGGACGTCGAGCGGTTCCTCGAGGTGCTGCCCTCGGTGGTCGCCAGGGTTCGCGCGCTGCTGGGCGCCGAGGGGCTGTGACGCCGTGAGCGGCGACGGACCGGACGGGACCCTCGTCGACGCCCGCGGCCTGCGATGCCCGGCGCCGGTGATCGCCCTCGCACGGGCGGCCCGGGCGGCCGAGGGCGATGACCTCGTCGTCCTGCTCGCCGACGACCCTGCTGCGGTTCCCGACGTCGCGGCCTGGTGCCGGATGCGCGGGCACACCCTCGTCGAGGCCGGCCCGGAGCGCTTCGTCGTCCGGGTCAGCCGAACGCCGGCGGCAGCGGGAGGCTCAGCGCCGTCGTGAGGCGATGAAGGTACTCCTCACGGGGCACCTCGCAGACGCCGAGGGTGGCGAGGTGCTCGGTGCTCCACTGGACGTCGAGCAGGCGGTCCTCCGCCGAGCCCGCGGCCATGAGGAGGTCGACGAGCGCGACCAGCGCGACCTTGGAGGCGTCCCGCTCGCGGTGGAACATCGACTCCCCGGCGAACAGCCCGCCGATGGCCACCCCGTAGAGCCCACCGATGAGGCGCCCCGACGGGGTCCAGGCCTCGACGCTGTGCGCATAGCCCAGCCGGTGGAGCTCGACGTAGGCACGCCGGATGGCTGGAGAGATCCAGCCGCCCGGCCGGTGCGGGGACGCGCAGCCGTCGAGGACGTCGGGGAACGCGGTGTCGACCCGGACCTCGAACCGCCGGCACGACGCGCGCAGGGACCGGGGAACCCTCAGCCGGTCCAGCGGCAGGACGCCTCGAGGGTCCGGTGACCACCACCCGAGGGCGGCCCGGCGGCCTCGGCCGAGCGGCATGGGGAACACACCGCTGGCGTAGGCGCCGAGGACCGTCGCCGGCTCGAGGTCAGCCCCGATCCCGACGAGCTCCTCGCCGGCTGGCAGGCCCGAAGGGTCGAGCGCCCACCGCGAGGGCGGGAGCATCGCCGTCATGACCGCCGTCCGCGGCCGGCCTCGTGGGTCGTCGGGGCTTAGTGGAAGGAGTCGCCGCAGGCGCAGGATCCCGAGGCGTTGGGGTTGTCGATGGTGAAGCCCTGCTTCTCGATCGTGTCGACGAAGTCGACCGTCGCCCCGGCGAGGTACGGCGAGCTCATCCGGTCGGTGACGACCGCGACCCCGCCGAAGTCGGTGACGACGTCGCCGTCGAGGCTGCGCTCGTCGAAGAAGAGCTGGTAGCGCAGGCCTGAGCAGCCGCCCGGCTGCACCGCGACGCGCAGCTTGAGGTCGTCACGACCCTCCTGCGCGAGCAGCCCGGCGACCTTCGCCGCAGCAGTGTCCGTGAGGACGATGCCCTCGAGCGACGTGTGGTCCGTAACGGTCATGTGGGTGCTCCTGGATCGCTTCGGCTGCACCGGGGTGCGGCCTGTTGGTCAGTGACCGGTCAGTGCTGCAACGCGGGAGGACCGGCGCGGGATTCCGCCTCCGGCTGACCCTGCGCCCTGACGCCGACGCCTGCAGGACGCCGTCACCGGGAGCGCTGCCCGTTGGCACCAGCCCGCAACCATGGTGGCACACGCGGTGGCATCCGCCGGGCCGCGACGTCACCGCTGCGACGACGTCCACGCCTGGACGAGGGCTCAGCGCGGCGGCGACCACGTCCGGGCCACCCGGCTGGCCAGAGCGGCCAGGGCCTCGGCCGGACGCTCCGGCAGGGGTGCCGACCGGCCTGGTGCCGGGGCGACCGCCGACTCGAGGACGGCGTAGGCCGACTCCACCCCCACGGCCTGCATCTCGCGCCGTCCGACCTCGACCCGCCCCGCGAGGACGATGACGGGCCGACCCTGGGCCATGGCCCGGTCGGCGACGCCGGCGACGACCTTGCCGCGCAGCGACTGGTGGTCGAAGCAGCCCTCCCCCGTGACGACGAGGTCTGCCGCGGCGATGCGCTCGTCGATGCCGAGCAGCCGCCCGACGAGCGTCGAGCCCGGCTCCCGGCGTCCGCCGAGCAGCAGGAGCCCGAAGCCGAGCCCGCCCGCCGCCCCGCTGCCCGCAGAACCCACCAGTCGGCTGTCCGTCAGGCGGGCCCAGACGCCCAGCGCATCGTCGAGAGCGGCCACGGCGGCCCGGTCGGCACCCTTCTGAGGGGCGAAGGTCGCCGTGGCGCCGTTCGGGCCGAGCAGCCGGTGGTCGACGTCGGAGGCGAGGACGAGCTCGACGTCGCCGAGGCGACGACGGGCCGGCTCGAGGTCGACGCGCGGTTCCCCAGGTCTGCCGGTGTCGCCGGGTTCGCCCCGGACGGCCGGCTGCGCCAGCTCGGCCAGGGCGAGCCCGCCGCGACGGAGCAGGGCCGCGGGCTCGGCACCCAGCGCGGCCAGCGCCCCGGCTCCCCCGTCGTTGGTCGCCGAGCCCCCGAGACCGACGACGACGCGCCGCGCCCCGGCGTCGACCGCCGAGGCGATGAGCTCACCCACCCCGACGGTCGTCGTCCACCGCGGGTCCCGTTGCGGGGGGGCCAGGAGGTCGAGCCCGCACGCTTGGGCCGCCTCGACGTAGGCCGTCCCCTCGGCGGTGAGGAGGATCGTGGCCGGCACCGGCCCGCCCAGCGGCCCCATCACGGTGCGCGCGAGGAGCTGGCCACCGAGGCGCTCGGCGAGAACGTCGACGAAGCCCGGGCCACCGTCGGAGAGCGGGAGGCGTTCGACGACGTCGCCCGGCGCCGTGAGCCGCCAGCCTTCCTCGATGGCGAGCGCGGCCTCGGCCGCGCTCAGGGTGCCGGCGAAGGAGTCAGGAGCCACGAGGACGCGCATAGGCCCCACTCTGGCCCACGGAGGCGGCGTGCGTCCGGAGCGCCCGCGCCAGGTCGCCGTGGGACGATGAGCGTCGTGAACCCCACCTCCGACCTCGACCTGCCCACGGGGGTCCAGCCGAGCCCGTTGGCCCTCCTGCTCCTCGGCAGGGCAACCGACCTCGCAAGCGAGCGGGGCGTCGACTGCCCTGGCGACCTCCCGGCGGCTTCCGACCCGTCGCTCGTCCAGCGCGCCACGGCGGCGAAGAACGCCCTCGGGGACCGGCTGTTCGTCCTCGGCCACCACTACCAGCGCGACGAGATCGTT
>JBBQFP010000090.1:0-5224 GCA_038322045.1 Actinomycetes bacterium
AACGACCTCGACGGCTCAGGCGGCGCCGACGGCTCAGGCGGCTCGGCCGGTGCCGGCGGCCGCGACGTCGTCCTCGTGCTCGATGACTACCACGTCGTCGAGTCGCCCGAGGTGCACGAGGCCATGACCTTCCTCCTCGACCACGCGCCGCCGCACCTGCACGTCGTCATCGCGGGGCGATCGGACCCGCCGCTGTCCTTGGCCCGCCTGCGCGCCCGCGGGCAGCTCGTCGAGGTGCGGGCCGCCGACCTGCGCTTCAGCGCCGACGAGGCCCTGGTCTACCTCAACGACGTCATGGGCCTGCACCTCACCACCGCGGACGTGGCGGCGCTGGAGGCGCGCACCGAGGGCTGGGTCGCGGCGCTTCAGCTCGCCGCGCTGTCGATGCAGGGCCGCGACGACGCTGCGGGGTTCATCGCGGGCTTCGCCGGTGACGACCGGTACGTCGTCGACTACCTCGTCGAGGAGGTCCTCGCCCGGCAGTCCGACGACGTCCATGCGTTCCTCCTGCGCACCTGCGTCCTCGACCGCCTCAGCGGACCCCTCTGCGACGCCGTCACCGGCGGGCGCGACGGGAAGGTCATGCTCGCGACGCTCGACCGGGCGAACCTCTTCCTCGTCCCGCTCGACGGCAGGCGCCAGTGGTACCGCTACCACCACCTCTTCGCCGACGTCCTGCGGGCGCGGGTGCTCGACGAGCACCCCGAGCTCGTCCCCGACCTGCACCGCCGCGCGAGCGCCTGGTACGACGACCACGGCGAGCGGGCCGTCGCCGTCGGCCATGCGCTGGCAGCAGAGGACTTCGGACGGGCGGCCGACCTCGCGGAGCTCAGCGCCGCGGAGCTCCAACGCAGCCGGCAGGAGGCGGTGCTGCGGCGGTGGCTCGAGGCGATCCCGGACGACGTCGTCAAGGCCCGGCCCGTGCTCAGCAACTGGTACGCCGGTTCGTTGCTCTCGACCGGCGAGACCGAGGGTGTCGAGGAACGGCTGCGGGACGCCGAGCGGTGGCTCGACGCCATGGCCGCGCAGGAGCCCGGGAGCCCTGGCCGACCGCAGGGGATGGTCGTCGTCGACGAGGACGGCCTCCGGAAGCTCCCCACAACGGTGGCGGTTCACCGAGCCGGGCAGTCGCTCGTTCAGGGCGACTTCCCGGCGACCCTGGCCCACGCACGGCGAGCCCTCGACCTCGCCGGTGCCGACGACCACCTCGGACGTGCCGCGGCAGACGCGCTCATCGGCCTGGTCTCCTGGGCGAGCGGCGACCTCGACGCCGCCCACCTGAGCTACGCCGAATCCCTCACGCGGATGGCGCGAGCCGGCAACGTCTCCGACGTCTTCGGCCTCGTCGTCGGGCTGGCCGACATCTACGTCGCCCAGGGTCGCCTCGGCGAGGCGATGGGCACCTACGAGGGGGCGCTGCGATTGGCGGCGCAGCAGCAGGGCGGGGCGGTCCTGCGCGGCATGCCTGACATGTACGTCGGCATGGCGGGGCTGCACTGCGAGCGGGGGGAGCCGGGCGCGGCCGCCGACCTCCTGCGCCGCAGCGCCGATCTGGGGGCGCACCTCGAGCTCGCGCAGAACCCCTACCGCTGGCGGGTCGTCACGGCGAGGCTCCGCGAGGCCGAGGGCGACCTCGACGGCGCCCTCGCCCTGCTCCTGGAGGCCGAGCGGGTCTACGTCGGCGACTTCGCCCCCGACGTGCGCCCCGTCCCTGCCCGGACGGCGAGGCTCCAGATCCGGCGGGGAAACCTGCACGACGCCGTCGGCTGGGTGCGCGGGCGCGGCCTGACCCCTGACGACGAGCTGAGCTACCTGCGCGAGTTCGAGCACCTCACGCTCGCCCACGTGCTGCTGGCCCGCTCCCGTGCCGAGAACGCCGTCGGCCTCCGCCAGCAGGCGATGGCGCTGCTCGACCGGCTCCTGCGCGCGGCGGACGACGGCGAACGCAGCGGCAGCGCCATCGAGATCCTCGTCCTCCAGGCGTTGGCCCGCGACGCTCGCGGCGACACGACGGCGGCCCTCGCGGCGCTCGAGCGTGCGTTGTCCCTCGCCGAGCCCGAGGGGCACGTCCGGGTGTTCCTCGACGAGGGGACGGCGATGGCGGGCCTGCTGGCCACGGCCGAGCGCCGGGGTGTCGCGCCTGCCTCCGTCCGACGGCTGCGCGCAACGACGGCAGCTCGGCGGCCCGCACCTGCCCAAGGGCCGGTGGCCGGCGGGCTCGTCGAGCCGCTCAGCGAGCGGGAGCGCGACGTCATGCGGCTGCTCGCGAGCGAGCTCGGCGGTCCGGCCATCGCCCGGGAGCTCGTCGTGTCGCTCAACACGGTGCGGACGCACACGAAGAACATCTACGCCAAGCTCGGCGTCAACGAGCGCCGCGCCGCGGTACGTCGCGCCACGGAGCTCGGCCTGCTCGGTCACGGCGGCTGACCCCCGCCAGAAGTCACCACCTCGCTCACCGCCTCTGTCCGGCTCGCGGATCGGCTCGCGGCCGACCCTGGCGTCGCCGACGTTTGAGCACCGCAGACCCCAAGCAGCTCACCGGCTCCTTGCCGTTGTTCATCGGTGGCACCCTGCTCGCATCGTTCCTCCTGCTCATGGTCGTGTTCCGCTCCGTCACCGTGCCGCTCAAGGCCGCCCTCGTGAACCTCCTGTCCATCGGAGGTGCCTGCGGGGTCGTCGTCGCCGTGTTCCAGCGGGGATGGCTCGGAGGGCTGTTCGGCCTGTCCATGGACTACGAGGTGTTCCTCGTCTCGCGGATCCGCGAGGCCTACGTCGCCACGGGGGACACCGCCGAATCGGTGGCCCGCGGCCTGGCGGCTACCGGCAGGGTCATCACCTCCGGCGCGCTGATCATGGCGGTGGTCTTCCGCGGCTTCGTCACCGACCCCTCGCCCTTCGTCAAGATGACCGGGCTGGGTCTGGCCGCGGCGCTCGCCCCGCACGTGCGTCAGCTGTCGCCTGACCTGAGCATGTCGTGGCTGCTGCCCAGTAAAGTGACTCATGCGGTCTCTGTTCGGGCGGGAATCGACCTGGACCTCGGTCGAGCGGTTCCTCGACTCGGTGGTGGACGGCTCGGCTGCTTTCGTCGTCGAGGGTCAGGCCGGGATGGGGAAGACCGCGGTGTGGCTTGACGCGGTGGCTGCCGCCGACCGACGCGGTCAGCGAGTGCTGCAGGCGCGGCCATCCGAGAGCGAAGCGGCGCTGGCTTACTCGGGGCTGACCGACCTCGTCGGTCCCGTCTTCGACGAGGTCGCGCGCAAGCTTCCCGCGCCGCAGGCGAGCGCGCTGGGAGCCGCCCTGCTGCGGAGCTCGTCGAGCCGTCCGATCGAGCTACGTGCGATCGCGACTGCGGTGATCTCGGCGCTCGAACACCTCGCTTCCGCCCAGCCAGTCCTGGTTGCGGTTGACGACCTGCAGTGGCTCGACCCCTCCTCGGAGCGGGTGCTCGCCTTCGTCGCGCGACGGCTGCCAATCCGCACCGGCCTCCTCGCCTCCCGGCGACTGGTAGCTGGTGCTCCGCTCTCCCTCCTGCTCGAGGCGATCCCGGCGGAACGGCTGCGGCGCGAGCTGCTCCAGCCGTTGTCCGTCGCAGCGCTGCACCATCTGGTCCGGGAACGGATCGGCATCTCGCGCACGCGACCGGTCCTCACCCGGCTGGCGACGGCCTCAGCCGGAAACCCGCTCGTTGCCTTGGAGATCGGGCGCGCGCTGAGCCGACGCCCAGAGGGCGATCGCGTGATCGAGCCGCTGCCGGTGCCCTCGACTCTTCACGGGCTCGTGGCCTCTCGGGTCGACGAGCTCTCGACGTCGACACGGGCGATGCTCCTCGTGGTCGCCGCTCTGTCCCATCCCACCGAGGCGGTCCTCGCGCAGGCCCTGACAGCTGGCGTGAGTGAGCCGGCCCTGATCGAGGCGCTGGAGGCGGACGTCGTTGTCTCCGAGCATGGCCGGCTGCGGTTCACCCATCCGCTCATCGCTTCGGTTCTCTACGGGGCGTCGTCCGCCAAGGACCGGCGGGCGCTGCACCTCAACCTGGCCGAGTCCGTTGAGGATCCCGAGGAACGGGCGCGTCACCTGGCCATCGCGACGGAGGAGCCCAGCGGTCCCGTCTCGGCCGAGCTCGAAACGGCTGCGTCGCAGGCAGCCTTCCGAGGTGCGCAGGACGCCGCTGCCGACCTGTTCGGCGCCGCTGAGCGACTCACCCCACCAGCCGCAACGGAGGACCGAGCGCGACGGGTTCTGGGTCACGCGGCGGCGCTCAACTCCGTCGGCGAATTCACGGCCGCGCGAGCGGCCGCCGTGCGGGCGCTCGAGGCCACGGGTGCCGTCTCTCCGGTGCGGGCGGCTGCATTGTTGCTCCTGGCCACCATCGCCTGGTTCGACGGTGACGCGGCCACGGCGCGCGCGCAGACGGAGGACGCACTGGCGGTGACGGCCCAGGCGGGCGGTCGGCTGGGACCCATTCACGCGCAGCTGGTGCGGGTCTGCTACTCGCTGGACTTTGCCTCGGCTCTCGAGCATGCGCAACAGGCCGAGGCCCTTCTCGCCGAGGAGGATGAGATAGCCCTCCTCGCTCAGGTGCTGGTCGATCGGCAGTGGGGGTCGGCACTGAACGGCGTGGCCGTGCCTGCGGGGCTCATCAACCGAGCGTTGGCCTTGGAGGCGAACCATCGCGGCGAGGACGAAGCCCCGCAGCCGATGCCGCTGCTCTGGTTCCAATGCACCGACGACATCGAGGCCGCTCGGAACAGGTTCGCCCTCGAGGAGCGCTGGTATCGCGAGCGTGGTGAGGAGGTGTGGCTGGCCGACCGTCTCTCGCACCTCGCCGTCGCCGAACTCCGGGCCGGGGAGGTCGAGTCGGCCGAGCAGCATGCCGACGTTGCTTGCGCCGCCGTCGAGTCGCTCACTCTTGGCGGGCCACGGGCCATGATCTTCGAGAAGCGAGCCCTCGTGGACGCGCACTGCGGCCGGGTCGAGCGGGCACGCACGACGGTGCAGGAGCTGCTCGCCCTGTTCGAGCGCACGGAACAGCCATGGTGGGCAGCACTCACCCTCTCCACTCTGGCGTTCGTGGAGTACGCCGCGGGCGATGCCCGTGCCGCGGACGCTGCCCTGACGGGGATGCGCGAGCGGGCCAACAAGGTCGGCGTTGTCGACATCCTCTTCGACCGCAGCGAGCCGTTCCACATCGAGGTGCTGCTGGAGCTGGGGGAGGTCGACCGAG
>JBBQFP010000091.1:0-4881 GCA_038322045.1 Actinomycetes bacterium
GATCCGCGACCAGGAGACTCTGCGACGACGGGCGTTCATCAGGTTCTTCGCCTGCGAGACGGATCTGTCGCACAACGACCCTGACGCCCCGCTGCCCGACGCCGTGGGGGTGGGGACCGAGCCGTTCCTCGTCGTCGGTGCCATGGCCGGGGGGTAGGGCCGCAGCACCGCGCATCGGCAACGATTTCCCCGCCCGAGGCACTTGTGCCAAGCGTGCTGCGTGCCGATGACACCCGGGTCCACCGATCAAGCCACCCCTTGGACGGACCCGACAATGCGCAGTCCCCTGCCCGCAGCCGCCGCCGTGAGTGCCCTGCTCGCGACCGCGGCGCTGTTCCCCGCCCCTGCCTCAGCCGCCAAGCACGCCGTCCTGCGCACCGCAGCAGCAGCCTGCGTCCGGGCCACGGCCTCGCCGCGCGGTGTGTTCGCCGTCGGCGACTCCATCCTTGCTGGGGGCGGCCGCGACCTCACGGCTCGGCAGGCCTCCGTGGGCACCCCTGTCTGCTACGACGCCCGGGTCGGACGCCCGATCGCCGAGGGCATCGCCGTCCTGCGCGCGCAGAAGCGTCTCCCGGGGACTGTCGTCATCGCGCTGGGCACGAACGACGCCTTCCACGTCGACGCCGTCCCGTCGGAGGTCGCGGACGTCATGGCCATCGCCGGGCCCGCGCGTCGGGTGGTCTGGGTCGACGTCTACCTCCAGCGCCCCGACCGGGTCGAGGCCGATGCCGCGGCGACGGTGCAGATCAACTCAGCTCTCGTCCGCGCGCAGGCTCGCTACCACAACCTCGTCGTCGTCGACTGGGCCTCGCGGGTCGCCCAGCGCCCGGAGTGGATGCAGGACGACGGCATGCACCCCACGGCTCTCGGCAGCCGCGTCCGCAACGTCACCCTCGGCGCCGCCCTCGCCCGAGGGCGCGCCACGCGCCGCTGAGCGTCACCCTCGCGGGGTGAGGCGGGCGGGAACCGGACGGGCCGAAGGTAGGGGAGTCCGGTGATCGCGGTTCGAGAGAGGGATGTCATGGCGGCAGGGCTTTCGGGAGACAGGATCGGACCGGTCGACGTTGCCCTCATCTCGTTCGAGGGCAACCGGTTCAACGGGGACGTCGCACCGGCACTCAAGGAGCTCGTCGACCGGGGGGACGTGCGGGTCCTCGACCTCGTCTTCCTCATCAAGGAGGCAGATGGGTCGACGGCGTTCGTCGAGGTGGAGGACGCCGGGGTCGCGGAGGCCTTCGCGCCGTTCGCCGACGACCACGTCGACCTGCTCGGCGACGAGGAGATGCTCGAGGCCGCTTCCGAGCTCGCCCCGGGGTCATCGGCCCTGATGATCGTCTGGGAGAACACGTGGGCGGCCCGCTTCGCCACAGCCGTGCGCGAGTCGCATGGTGAGGTCGTCGTCATGGAGCGGATCCCGCACGAGGACGTGCTCCTCGCCATCAGCGCACTGAGCCTGGAGGTCTGACATGCCCGGACGACGACGTTCACGCCCTGGCCTGCTCGGCACGGTGGCCCGCACCGCGGTGATCACCAAGACCGCCACGACCGTCGCTGGCAGCTCGCAGCGCAAGGCGGCGGCGCAGCAGCCCCAGCAGCAGGCACCCCAGCAGCCCGCCGCGCCGCAGGTCGTCGTCGTGCCGGCGCAAGCCTCCGCGGCACCGCCGGTCGACCGGATGGCGGCTCTGCGAGAGCTCGGAGAGCTCCGAGCCGCCGGCGTCCTCACCGAGGAGGAGTTCGCCGCCGAGAAGGCGCGCATCCTCCAGTCCTGAGGATCACCCGGCCGCGAGCCGAGCGATCACGTCGGCCAACTCCGCAGGCTCCCACCCCATGGTGGCGTCACCCACCGAGAGCTCCACCCGGACGACGTGCGGGTCGGGGGTGGGCGCCGCGGCGGCCCACGTCCACGTCGAGCGTTCCTCCGCGAGCCCGACGACGGCGTCCTGGAAGACTGCCGCACCGACGCCGAGCAGCAGGTGCATCATCGGGGTCTGCGGCGGGTCAGGAAGAACCGTGACCCCTGCGACGCCTTGTAGCTCGTCGGCGATCGCCCGTGCCTGCGTGAGGTAGCCGGGCATGAGCGGCAGCCGCCGGCGCAGGCACGTGAGCCCCGAGGCGGCTGCCGGCCACATGCCGAACAGCGTGCCGCCCATCCGGTGCCGCCACTCGCGTACCTCGGCGACGACGTCCTCCGGACCCGCGAGGCAGCAGCCGGCCAGCGCGCCGATGCCTTTGTAGAACGACACGTAGACGGTGTCGAACGGCGCCGCGACCTCGGCGGGCGGCACCCCGTACCCGGCGGCGGACTCCCATAGGCGGGCGCCGTCGAGATGCGCCCACGCCCCACGCTCGCGCGCCCAGCCGACCTGGGCGAGGACGTCGGTCCACGCCGGCTGCTGGCCGCCGATCTCTCGCTGCGGCAGCTCGAGGAGGAGCACCGCAGGGGCCTCGGCCACCCGGTCGAGCTCGGCCCTCGTGAGCGGCTTCTCGGCGGCCCCGACCGGCCGGGTGACGATCTGGTGCAGGCGGACGGCGGCCTCGTCCTCGTGCAGATGGAGGTGGCATGTGGGGTGGAAGACGACGGTGCGCCGTCCGAGCCGGTCGGCGAGCACCCGCAACGTCACCTGCTGAGCCATGGTGCCCGAGGGCAGGAACGCCGCGGCCGGCTTGCCGAGCAGGCCGGCCACCTCGGCCTCGAGCTCCGCGACGACCCCGCCGGCTCCGTAGCGGTCCATCGCCGTGTCGACGGGGATGTCCGCGAGCAGCGAAGCAGCCGAGGGCCGGCCGTGGCCCTGGACGAACCGCTCGCACCGGTCACGGAGGACGGCCATCTCGTCGTCGCTGCGCATGGGGCTCATCCTGCCCCCGCGACGAAGGCCCCGGCTCGTGCCGCGACCGCCGCTGCTCGCGCGGACCGGTCGGCCACCTCGTCGTCGAGCGGCTCCGCGGTGACGAGGAGCCGGAGGTAGAGCGGGGCGCCCATCGCCTTGACGACCTCGGCGGCGTCGGTGCCCGCCGGGACCTCGCCCCGGCTGCGCGCCCGGTCGACGACCGGCGACATCGACGCCATCCTCGCGGCCCAGTAGTCGCGCAGCGTCGCGCTGAGCTCCGGCGAGGAGCTGGAGGCCGAGACCATCGCCCGGACGGCGGCCTCGCCGACCGGGTTCGTGAGCAGCTCGACGACGGAGCGGGCGAGGAGCCGGAGGTCCGACTCGAGATCACCGGTGTCGGGCGCGGGGAGGGCGTCGGCCGCAGCCGACCGCAGCGCGTCGAGGACGAGCCGCTGCTTGGACTCCCAGCGTCGGTACACCGTCGTCTTGTGGACGCCGGCGCGCGCGGCGACCGCCTCCACGCCGAGCTCGACGTAGCCGTGGTCGATGAGCTCGGCCAGCGTGGCCTCGAGGACCGAGTGCGTGGTGCGCGAGGTGCGACCGCCTGGGCGTCGTTCGGGTTCGCTCATGGTGCCCTCTCCTCGAACGCACCATACCGTTGCGTTAGCGCTCGGGGTGTGGCAGTCTCTCCACTAACGCAACGGTGGGTTGCGATCGTCCAGCAGGGAGCAGCATGGGCACCTCTCGCACCTCGCGCGCGGCCAGCGGTTCCCGGCCGACGGTCGCCCCTCGGCCGGCGGACTCTCGGCCGACGGTCGCCCCTCGGCCCGCGGCCACCTCTCGGACAGCGGCCGCCGGCGTGGCCTTCGTCCTGGCCTGGGCGCTGGGTCTCGCGGTGTGGCCGAGCAACCTCGACGTCAGTGCCGGCGGTGCCGAGGTCATCGAGGCCTACCGTGGCCACGCCGGTGCAGCGGTCGTCCAGGCGCTGCTCGTCCACGGCGCTGCTGCAGCTGCCCTGGCGGTCGTCGTGCTCGGGCTCGGCCGCGCTCTCTCCGAGTCCGGCGCAGCCCGTGCGGGCCGCGTGGCGGTCGTCGCTGGTCTGGCCGCGGCGGCGGTCTCCCTCGTCCAGTGCGCCGTCGGCGTCTGGCTCGCAGGCTGGGCGGTGGGCGGAGGCGAAGCCGTCACCTGCGGGAACCTCTTCGAGGCGGTCAACCGACTCGACGGCGTCAAGATGGGGCTTCTCGCCGCTCTGGCGGTTGCTGCCAGCACGCCGGCCGTCCTTCCGAGGTGGGTGCGCGCCGTCGGGGGGCTGCTCGCAGCGGCGCTCGTCGTCTCGGGGCTCGGCTACCTCCTCCTCGTTCCCGGGCTGGCGGCGGCAGCATTCGTCTCCGGGCCGCTGCTCCTCGTGTGGGTGTGCGCCGCCGGTCTCACCTGCGGACGTCGTGGTCGCGCTCGGACGCCGCAACCGGTGGCATGACCCGCCCGGAGGGGATCCGACGCGGTGCGAGAGGCTGAAGCCATGACGTCGACTGCGCGCACGCGCGAGATCCAGCTCGCCTCCCGTCCGTCCGGATGGCCCACCGCCGAGAACTTCGCTCTCGTCGAGGTCGACGTCCCCGAGCTGGCCGAGGGGCAGGTGCTCGTCCGCAACCTCGCCATGTCCGTCGACCCGTACATGCGCGGTCGGATGAACGACGCGAAGTCCTACGTCCCCCCGTTCCAGGTGGGCGCGGGTCTCGAGGGCGGCGCCGTGGGTGAGGTCCTCGAGTCCCGCTCATCCGAGCGCTCGGTGGGCGACGTCGTCGTCCACGCCCTCGGGTGGCGCGAGCTCGCCGTCGTCGACGCCGCGCGCACGAAGGTCGTCGACACCTCCGTCGCGGTGCCGTCTGCCTATCTCGGCGCCCTCGGCATGACCGGACTGACGGCGTACGTCGGGCTGACGGCCGTCGCCGGGATGCGGGCGGGTGACGCGGTGTTCGTCTCCGGTGCTGCAGGCGCCGTGGGGTCCGTGGCCGGGCAGATGGCCCGCCTGCTCGGCGCCAGTCGGGTCATC
>JBBQFP010000092.1:0-4845 GCA_038322045.1 Actinomycetes bacterium
GGTGCGCGCCTCGTGGGCGTCGTCGCAGGCGCGCCTGGCGCCGGTGTGCTCGCGCCGCGCGAGGGCGAGCGGGCGGGATGAGCCGGGAAGGTCGCGTCCGACGCGCTCGCGGGAGAACTCCTCGAGGAGAGCCAAGGCCCGGCTCGCCGTCACCTCGCCCGAGCCGGTGGCGGCGGCGCGGGCGAGCTGCTCCTGCAGCCCGGCGGCTGCCCCCCGCAGCGCGAGGACGCCCGCTTGAGGCACCCAGGCCGTCGCGGCCATCGTCTCGCGGTCGAGGCCGACCCATCGGGTCGCGTCCGGTGCGCCGTCGCCGAGCACCTCGCCGGTGACGTCACGACCGAGCGTGAGGTCGGTCGCCCGGCACTCCACCTTGCCGTCGAGGTCGTGCCTCAGCTCGACCCGGCGGCCGTCGTCGAGCACCACGGTCGCGCGCACCGCCCACCGCCCGCCGTCCCATGGCCGGTGCCGGGCCACGAGCTCGCGGTCGGAGCGCGTCGCCGCCCCGCGCCCGCGCCGGCGACCGCCGAGGGCCACGAGCAGAGCGGCGTGCCAGGACGACTTGCCGGCCTCGTTAGGACCCCAGACGACGGTGAGACCGGGAGCCAGCTCGAGGGTCTCGCCGGAGAGCGGCCCGAACCCGTCGGCCGTCACCTGCTCGACGTGCATGTCAGAGCACCTCGAGGTCGCTCGCACGGCCGTCGAGCGCACGCAGCCCGGTGACCAGGACCCGCCGGCGCAGCAGCGGCTCGAGGTCGCTGCCGAGCACGTCGCGGACGAAGGCACCGCGCACGGTGGGCTCCGACGCCAGCGCCTCGACGTCGAAGCCGGGGCTGAGCGCACCGGCACGGACGACGACGGCCTCGAGGTGCCGCCCGACGAGGGGGACGTCGGTGAGCAGGGCCTCGGGCGAGACGCCGCCACCCGGGTCGAGCTCCCCGACGAGGGTCACCCGAACGCACCCCATCAACGGTGCGAGCAGCGCCTCGGCGGACGTCAGGACGTCGGAGCCGCTCACGGCGCCCGTGACGTCGAGCTCGACGTCGTAGACCTCGGTGACGGCGACACCGTGCCGCCGGCGCCGCACACCGCCGTCGGGCGCGACCTCGACGAGGACCGCACCCCGCTCCCCTCGTTCCCCGAAGGTCAGCGGCTCGGGGTTGCCGGGGTAGGTGTGGAGCTCACCGTCGGCAGGGGTGTGGATGTGCCCGAGCAGCGCGTGGTGCAGGCCGCTCGCCGCGATCTGTGGCACCCGGAACGGCGCGTGGGGAAGCGGCGATGCCGAGGGGACCGGTCCCTCGAGGGTGGCGTGGAAGAGCCCGAGGTTCACCCCGCCCCGGTCGACGCGGAACCCGTCGAGGAAGCCCGGCGTCCCCGCAGGGGCGAGGTGCGCGGCGCCCCACACCGTCAGGCCCTCGACGAGCACGTGCGGGCGCAGCCGCAGTTCGCTGAAGACGTGGACCGTCGAGGGCCACCGGGTGCGGGCGTAGAGGCTCGAGGGACCGAACCAGTCGTGGTTGCCCGGCGCCAGGAGTACCGGACGGCCGAGCCCGGCGAAGGCCTCGGCGAGCAGCCGCCCGGTCGGCTCGCCCGCGAGCTCGTGCTCATAGAGGTCGCCGCCGCAGAGCAGCGCGTCGACGTCGAGCTCGTCGGCCAGCGCGACGACCCGGTGCAGGACCTCGACGAGGGCCCGGCGACGGGCACGACCGACGGCCGGAGGCGCCCAGGCGAACGGCGTCTCGAGGTGCAGGTCGGAGAAGAGCAGCAGCCTCACGCACGAACCCCCCGGTCACCACCGTCGCCACGGCCGGATGGCCGTGACGACAGGGTGCCCGAGGGGTCCGACAACGTCGGCTCGAGCGAGCCTCAGCCCGCGCGGCGCGCGGTCCCGCGCCGAGCACCGCGCTCGGAGAACGCGGCGGCGCTGGAGGTACGCGGCTGCACCGACGCCGGGCGGGCGGCGACGGGCGAGGACGTCCGTCGGGCACCGACGACGCTGGGGCCACCGCGGCGCGAGCGCCCTGGCGAGGACGGCGCAGGAGCGGAGATGACCGGGCGCTCGGACGCGGGGACGTGCGGCGCCGCCGGGCCGACGAGGGCCCGGACCCGGGAGTCACCGGGTGAGACGCGCGCGGTGTGCGGGGTGATGCCGGCGCGCTTGGCGAGCACCTTGACCTCGGCGGACTGGTCGGGGGTGATCACCGTGACGACGACGCCGTCGGCGCCTGCCCGGGCGGTGCGGCCCGACCGGTGGAGGTACGCCTTGTGCTCGGCCGGCGGGTCGACGTGGACGACGATCTCGATGTCGTCGACGTGGATCCCGCGTGCGGCGATGTCGGTGGCGACGAGGACCTTGACCCGGCCCTCGGCGAAGGCCGCGAGGTTGCGCTCGCGTGCGTTCTGGGCGAGGTTGCCGTGCAGGTCGGTGGCGGGGATGCCGGCGTCCGTCAGCTGCTTGGCCAGCTTCTTCGCGGCGTGCTTCGTCCGGGTGAACAGCAGGCTGCGCCCGACGCCCGAGGCGAGGTCGCGCACGACGGCACCCTTCTCGGCGGCCTCGGTGGTGAACACGTGGTGCGTCATCGTCGTGATGGGCTCCTCGATCGGGTCGACCGCGTGGACCACCGGGTCGACGAGGAAGCGCCGGACGAGGACCTCGATGTCGTTGTCGAGGGTCGCGGAGAAGAGCAGCCGCTGCGTGCCCGGCTTGGTGGCCTCGAGCAGCCGCGTCACGCCGGGAAGGAACCCGAGGTCGGCCATGTGGTCGGCCTCGTCGAGCACGGTGATCTCTACGGCCGACAGGTCGACGTGGCCCTGGCGCTTGAGGTCCTCGAGGCGGCCCGGGCAGGCGATGACGATGTCGACGCCGTCGCGCAGCTGACGTACCTGCGGCGCCTGGCTGACCCCGCCGAAGACGGTGAGGACCTGCATCTTCGCGGTCGCCGCGAGCGGGGCCACGACCTCGGCGATCTGGTTGGCGAGCTCGCGGGTCGGCGCGAGGACGAGCGCACGCGGGCGCCCGGGCAGCCGCTTGCGACCCGACGCCGCGAGCGTGGCGACCATCGGCAGCGCGAAGGCGACCGTCTTGCCGCTCCCCGTGCGACCGCGACCGAGGAGGTCGCGCCCGGCGAGGGAGTCGGGAAGCGTCGCCGACTGGATGGGGAACGGCGCCGTGATCCCGCCGCGCGCGAGTGACTCGACGAGCAGGGTGGGCACGCCGAGCTCGGTGAAGGTGGCGGCGACGGGTCGCAGCGGCTGCGGCGCGGGGATGGAGCTGCCGCGCTGGCCGAGGGCCGCGGAGACCGACGGGGTGGCGCGCTGGGCGGGGGCCGGACGGCGAGGCGCGGCGGGACGGCCGGCGGAGCCGGGGCCGGCCGAGGCGTTGGCGTAGCTGGCCTGGCCGCGGCGCTGGGGGGAGCGCCCACGGCCGCCGGGGGTCGAGCCCCGGCTGGAGGAGCGGACAGGCTCGGAGAAACGTGCAGGCATGACGGGGTAAACCCTTCGGTATGGCGTGATGGCCGTTGATGCGTGGCCACACGCCCCTCGCTGGGGCGGACACCCGCGCGCCGTCATTCGGCGCCGCACTCGACCACGGCGGCGCCCGTATGGCGCTGCCGTCGCCTACCAGTGTGCCCTACCGCGGCCGGTCGGCGTCGCTCGGGGCGGCGGAGGCGCTCATCCCGAGCGCGGCAGCGGGGCCCGGACGAGGGAGGACAGCGCCGCGTAGTCCTCGCCGCCGCGACCGTCCGCCACTCCGCTCTCGGCGGCGTGCAGCGCGGTGGTCGCCGCCGGGAGCGCTCCGGCGGCCTGCTCCACGGCTAGGCGCAGGTCCTTGGCCATGAGCTCCAGGGAGAACGTCGTCGGGGCGAACTCGCCGCTGCTCACCAGGTCGCCCTTCTGCGCGAGGAACCACCCGAGCGGCCCGGCGGCCAGCGCCCGCAGCGCAGCGGACCGGTCGACGCCGAGGTCCGCGGCAAGCGCTAGCGCCTCGCCCAGGGCCGCGGCGGTGACGCCCAGCGGCAGGTTGACGACGAGCTTGAGGGCGCTCGCCGAGCCGACCGGGCCGACGTGGGTCACCTTCTCCGGGTCTCCCCAGAGCTCGAGCAGCGGGCGCGCCCGGGCGACGTCGTCGTCGGCGCCCCCGACGAGGACGGTGAGGGCTCCTGCGGCAGCCGGGGCGAGGGAGCCCGCGACCGGTGCGTCGACGTAGTGGAAGCCGTGCGCGTCCAGGTCGCTGGCGAGCCGGCGGGCGGCGTCCGGGCCGATCGACGTCGAGTCCACGACGAGGGTCCCCGGCGCGGCACCATGGACGACGCCGTCCGGGCCGAGGAGCACCTCGCGCACCGACTCCGGACCGAACAGCATCGTCACGACGACGTCGCAGCCTCGGGCCGCCTCGGACGGTGAGGACGCCTCGCGCGCGCCTCGCGCCACGAGCGCCTCGGTCGCCCCGCTGCTGCGGTTCCACACGGTGAGCTCGTGGCCACCGTCGAGGACGTGCCCGGCCATGAGCCGGCCCATCCGGCCGAGGCCGAGGAATGCCACCTTCATCGCAGATCTCCAGAGGTCGTCGGTCGCCTGCGACACGGGGTCGCCGGCCGAGGTGCGGCACGAGTCGCCTCAGGCAGCGGTCACGCGGGCGTCACCTCGACGGGGATGCCGTTGAGCGCGGCGGTCCCCGAGAGAGGGTCGAGGCGCAGCTCGTCGGTGAGGACGTTGGCCGAAGCCCCCGGTGCCTGAGCGGCGACGCCGAGGGTCGTACCCGGCCGGTCGTGACCCCACCCGTGCGGGAGGCTGACGACGCCGGGGCGCACGGAGTCGGTGACCTGCGCCGGCACGACGACCTCGCCG
>JBBQFP010000093.1:0-4831 GCA_038322045.1 Actinomycetes bacterium
GACCTCGAGCGGCGGATGCTGGCGGCCGGCGCCGAGGGCTTCGCCTTCCCGACCATCGTCGCCACCGGCGAGAACTCCGCCATCCCGCACCACGATCCCACCTCGCGCGAGATCGCACGGGGCGACCTCGTGGTGATCGACTTCGGCGCGCGCTACCTGGGCTACCACGCCGACTGCACCCGGACCGTCGTCGTCGGCGCCGAGCCCGCTGCCTGGCAGCGTGAGGTCTACGACGTCGTCCGCGAGGCCCAACGGGCCGGACGACGGGCCCTGCACCCGGGGGCCGACGTGGCGCAGGTCGACGCCGCCGCGCGGGACGTCGTCACGGCCGCCGGGCACGGCGAGCACTTCGGGCACGGGCTCGGGCACGGCGTCGGTCTGGAGATCCACGAGGCTCCGCTCCTGGCCAGCAGCGGAACGGCTAGACTTCACGACCGCACGCCGGTCACCGTCGAGCCTGGGATCTACCTCCCCGGGCGCGGGGGCGTCCGCATCGAGGACACCCTTGTCGTCCGAGACGCCGCGCCGGAGCTGCTGACCACCTTCCCGAGGGACCTCCTGGTCCGGTAACCAAAGGACGCCTGCCCGTGGCTTCGACCAACGACCTGAAGAACGGCCTCGTGCTCAACATCGACAGACAGCTGTGGAGCGTCGTCGAGTTCCAGCACGTGAAGCCCGGCAAGGGTCCGGCGTTCGTGCGCACAAAGCTCAAGAACGTCCTCACGGGCAAGGT
This sequence comes from Actinomycetes bacterium, assembly GCA_038322045.1. Lineage (GTDB taxonomy): Bacteria > Actinomycetota > Actinomycetes > JBBQFP01 > JBBQFP01 > JBBQFP01. The sequence continues at coordinate 734 of JBBQFP010000093.1, forward strand.
CGTCGACAAGACGTTCAACGCGGGCGTCAAGGTCGAGACCGCCACGGTCGACAAGCGCGCCATGCAGTACCTGTACAAGGAGGGCGAGGACTTCGTCTTCATGGACACCGAGACCTATGACCAGATCCACGTCTCGGCCGACACCGTCGGGAGCGGCGCGGGGTACCTCCTGGAGAACCAGGAGACGACCGTCGCGCTGCACGAAGGCATCCCGCTCTACGTCGAGCTGCCGACCTCCGTCGAGCTCGTCATCAGCTACACAGAGCCCGGGCTCCAGGGCGACCGCTCCACCGGCGGCACGAAGCCCGCGACCCTCGAGACCGGCGCCGAGATCGCCGTCCCGCTGTTCATCGTCACGGGCGAGAAGGTCAAGGTCGACACCCGCGACGGCTCCTACCTCGGCCGCGTCACCGGCTAGTGGCAGCTCGACACAAGGCGCGGCTGCGCGCGCTGGAGATCCTCTTCGAGGCCGACCAGCGCGGGGTCGCCCCGGCCACGGTGCTCCAGGCGCGGGCCGCGGCCGCGCAGGACCCGTTCAACCCCTACGTCGAAACCCTGGTCACCGGGGTGGCGGCCCACGCGGCCCGCATTGACGAGCTGCTGAGCACCTACTCCCAGGGATGGGAGCTCGACCGGATGCCCGGCGTCGACCGGTGCCTGCTGCGGATGGGGACCTACGAGCTGCTCTGGGAGGACGACGTCCCCGACGCCGTCGTGCTCTCCGAGGCCGTCGAGCTGGCCTCGTCGATGTCGACCGACGAGTCGCCAGGCTTCGTCAACGGGGTGCTGGCCCGGCTCCAGGAGCTCAAGCCGTCGCTGGCGCGCTGATCCCCCGCGGCCCGCTCACGCGGCGACGCTGATCCCGCTCTGCCGCTCACGCGGCGGGCGACTCAGGCCGGGTCGGAGACCGCAGCGCGGCTGGACTCGGGGAGGACTCCCCAGCCCACGAGCTGCTCGGTGAGCACGCTGGGGGAGCGGTCGTAGATCACCGCGAGGGTGCGCAGGTCGTCCTGGCGGATCGAGAGGACCTTGCCGTTGTAGTCCCCGCGCTGGCTCTGGATGGTCGCCGCGTACCGGGCAAGCGGTCCGGAGTCTTCGGGAGAGACGGTCTGGAGCGCCTCGAGATCGAGGACGAGCCGGGCCGGCTGCTCGCCGGCTGCGCCGGGGGAGCCTTCGGGGAGCAGCTCGGAGACCGGCACCCCGTAGAAGTCGGCAAGCTCGGCGAGGCGCTGCACCGTCACGGCACGGTCGCCACGCTCGTAGGACCCGACGACGACCGCCTTCCAGCGGCCCTCGGACTTCTCCTCGACCCCGTGCAGCGACAGCCCCTGCTGGGTGCGGATGCCACGCAGGCGCGTACCCAGCGCGCGGGCATAGTCAGACGACACGGCTCTCCCCAGCTTCAGCGGTAACTCAGCGTCACGCTAGAGGGTAAAGCTCCCGAGGTCAACGCGATCCCGATCACGCAGGGTCACCCGACGTCGCGTCGCGGCAACGACCTGCCCACCTGCCGGGCGCCGCGCCGAGGCTGAGGTTCACCGCTGGTAGCGTGCCAGCCGTCCGACTGTCCTTTAAGGCCCGTCCTGTGAGGCGGGGAAGGAGGTCTGCAGGTGACCCCTGCTCACGACCGTCGCAGCGTCGATCCCAGCCGTGTCGTGCTCGACCGTGCCGACATCTCCCGGGCGCTGACCCGGATCGCCCACGAGATCCTCGAGCGGGCCAAGGGCTCCAGCGGTCTCGTGCTCCTCGGCATCCCCACGCGCGGCGTCTTTCTCGCCTCCCGCCTCGCCTCCCGGCTGGCCGAGGTCGAGGGTGTGGAGATCCCGGTCGGCTCCCTCGACATCACGATGTACCGCGACGACCTGCGCCTTCAGCCGCCTCGCGCCCTCCAGCGCACCGAGCTGCCGGCCAGCGGCATCGACGGGCGGCTCGTCGTCCTCGTCGACGACGTCCTGTTCTCCGGGCGCACCGTGCGGGCAGCGCTCGACGCGCTCACCGACCTCGGGCGACCGCGCGCGGTGCAGCTCGCCGTCCTCGTCGACCGCGGCCACCGCCAGCTGCCGATCCGCGCCGACTACGTGGGCAAGAACCTCCCGACCTCGCTGCGCGAGACCGTCTCGGTGCGCCTGGCCGAGATCGACGGGCGCGACGACGTCGTCCTCGACACGCTCACCGAGGACCTGCCGGACGACGGCCCCGACGGCGAGGCCCGGCGATGAAGACTCACCTGCTCTCGGCCGGGGACCTCAGCCATGACGAAGCGGTCCTCGTCCTCGACACCGCGGCCGAGATGGCTGCGCTGACCTCCCGAGAGGTCAAGAAGCTGCCGACGCTGCGCGGGCGCACCGTGGTCAACCTGTTCTTCGAGGACTCCACCCGCACCCGCATCTCCTTCGAGGCCGCCGCCAAGCGGCTCTCCGCCGACGTCATCAACTTCTCGGCCAAGGGCTCCAGCGTGTCCAAGGGCGAGAGCCTCAAGGACACCGCGCTGACCCTCGAGGCCATGGGCGCCGACGCCGTGGTCATCAGGCACGGGGCCAGCGGGGCGCCGCACCGGCTCGCCCACTCCGGCTGGGTCCACGGCAGCGTCGTCAACGCGGGTGACGGGACCCACGAGCACCCCACCCAAGCCCTCCTCGACGCCTTCACGATGCGCCGGCACCTGCGCGGGGGCAGCGGCGGGCTCGACGGCCTGCGGGTGACCATCGTCGGCGACGTCATGCACAGCCGGGTCGCGCGCTCCAACGTCCTGCTCCTCGCGACCCTCGGCGCCCAGGTGACCGTCGTGGCACCCCCGACCCTGCTGCCGCACGGCATCGCCACGTGGCCCTGCTCGTCGTCCTACGACCTCGACGCCGTGCTTCCCGGCAGCGACGTCGTCATGATGCTCCGCGTCCAGCTCGAGCGGATGAACGCCGCGTACTTCCCCAGCGCGCGCGAGTACAGCCGCCGCTACGGCCTCGACGCGGTGCGGATGGCGCGGCTGCCCGAGCACGCCGTCGTCATGCACCCCGGACCGATGAACCGCGGCATGGAGATCACGGCGGAGGTCGCCGACAGCGCCCGCTCGACGATCGTCGAGCAGGTCACCAACGGCGTCAGCGTGCGGATGGCGGTGCTCTACCTGCTCCTCGCGGGCGCGCCGCTCGGCAGCGCGGGCCCTGCCCCGGCCGCCTCGGCCGCCGAGCCCCGAGACCTGCGAACCGCCGGCTCCGAGCCGCGAGGAGGTGCCCGATGAGCGCGACGACCGGGCCGACGACGACGCCTGCGGGCGCAGGCGGTTCCGCGCCGACCATGCTCATCCGTGGCGCCCGCATCCTCGGCGGGGCACCTGCCGACCTGCTCCTGCGCGACGGGCTCGTCGCCGAGATCGGGGCCGGGCTCACCTGCGCCGGCGCGACGGTCGTCGACGCCGACGGGCTCGTCGCGCTGCCGGGCCTCGTCGACCTCCACACCCACCTGCGCGAGCCTGGCCGGGAGGACGCCGAGACCGTCGCCACCGGCTCGGCCGCCGCTGCGCTCGGCGGCTACACCGCGGTCCACGCCATGGCCAACACCGATCCGGTCGCCGACACCGCCGGCGTCGTCGAGCAGGTCTGGCGCCTCGGCCGCGAGGCGGGGCACTGCGACGTCATCCCGGTCGGGGCAGTCACCGTCGGGCTCGGTGGCACCCGCCTGGCCGAGCTCGGGGCGATGGCGACCTCCGCGGCCCGGGTGCGGGTGTTCTCCGACGACGGGCACTGCGTCGAGGATGCCGTCCTCATGCGCCGCGCCCTCGAGTACGTCAAGGCCTTCGACGGCGTCATCGCCCAGCACGCCCAGGAGCCCAGGCTCACCGAGGGCGCGCAGATGAACGAGAGCGCGCTGTCGGGGGTGCTCGGGCTCGCCGGCTGGCCCGCGGTCGCCGAGGAGGCCGTCATCGCCCGCGACGTCCTCCTCGCCGCGCACGTCGGGTCCCGGCTGCACGTCTGCCATGTGAGCACCCGTGGCTCGGTCGAGATCATCAGGATGGCCAAGGAGCGCGGCCTGCCCGTCACGGCAGAGGTCACGCCGCACCACCTCCTGCTCACCGAGGAGTCCGTCCGGGGATTCGACCCC
>JBBQFP010000094.1:0-4829 GCA_038322045.1 Actinomycetes bacterium
CTGGCCACGCCGGAGGGCGTCGCCAACCTCGAGGCCGGCCTCGAGGGCCTCGACGTCCCGGTCACCGTGGTGACCGCCGCCCTCGACGAGAAGCTCAACGACAAGGGCTACATCGTCCCGGGCCTCGGCGACGCCGGCGACCGCCTCTTCGGCACCGCCTGATCCCCAAAAGGTCGTTCTGGCGTAACTGAGGTGGCATATACGCGCACCAGCTACGCCAGAACGGGTGGGGTCAGGCCGAGCAGGTCGGTGACGGCGGTGGCCAGGAGACCGATGCGCTCGTCGGCATCGGCTTGTGCGACGGCCAGCGCGTCGATGCCCCCCTCATCGTCTTCGACGGCGCAGATCACCTCGAGGTAGCACTTGAGCTTCGGCTCGGTCCCGCTGGGCCGGACGACGACGCGGCCTGAGCCGGCAAGGGTGTAGCGCAGCCCCTCGGTCGGGGGAAGCTCGGCGCTGCCCTCGCCGAGGTCGTCCACCCCCTCGACGGCACGGCCCCCGAGCGTGACGGGTGTCGAGTCGCGCATCCGCTGCATCGCGGCGGAGATGAGCGAGGGGTCCTCGACCCGGAAGGCGAGCTGGTCGGTGGCGTGCAGCCCGTAGGCGCGGGCCAGCGCGTCGAGCGCGTCGAGCAGCGTGCGCCCCTGGGCCTTGAGGGAGGCGGCCACGGAGGCCGCGAGCGCTGCCGCCGAGACGCCGTCCTTGTCGCGGACGTCGGCCGGGGCGACGCAGTAGCCGAGGGCCTCTTCGTAGCCGAAGCGCAGCCCCTCGACCCGGGCGATCCACTTGAAGCCGGTGAGCGTGTCGACGTAGGGCCTGCCGTGGGCAGCCGCGATGCGACCGAGCAGCGAGGAGGAGACGATCGAGGCGGCGAAGCCACCGGTCGAGGCCGGCTCGGTGCGGGCGATGTGGTCGCCCAGGAGGGCCCCGAGCTCGTCTCCGCGCAGCATCCGCCATCCCTGCGGCCCGGGGACGCCGACGGCGAGCCGGTCGGCGTCGGGGTCGTTGGCGATGATGACGTCGGCCTCGGAGTCCGCGGCGAGCGCCAGGGCGAGGTCCATCGCCCCGGGCTCCTCCGGGTTGGGGAAGGCCACCGTCGGGAAGTCCGGGTCCGGCTCGGCCTGCGCCGTGACAACCTTCGGCTCGGGGAACCCCGCCTCGGCCAGGACCCGCAGGAGGACCTCCCCGCCGACGCCGTGCATCGGGGTGTAGACGATGCGCAGGTCGCGCGTCCCCGGTGGCCCAGCTACGGCGGCGGCCCGGGCGACGTAGTCGGTGAGCAGCGCGTCGAGGTCGACCGGGGTCCACGTCGAGGCCCGAGGCAGCATGCTCACCGGCCCGACGGCAGCGATCTCGGCGGAGATCTCGGTGTCGGCCGGCGGGATGATCTGCGAGCCGGAGCCGAGGTAGACCTTGTAGCCGTTGTCCTGAGGCGGGTTGTGGCTCGCCGTCACCATGACTCCGGCGGAGGCGCCGAAGGCCCGGATGGCGAAGGCGAGGACGGGCGTCGGCGTGTGCCGCGGCATGAGGTAGGCGCGCAGCCCGGCGCCGGCGACGATCTCGGCCGTGTCGAGGGCGAAGACGTCGGACTTGTGCCGCGCGTCGTAGCCGATGACGACCGAGGCTGGCTCCCCGCCGACCGCGCGCGCAGCGAGGTACGCCGCGAGGCCCGCGGCCGCCTGCGCCACGACGACGCGGTTCATCCGGTTGGGCCCGGCGCCGAGGGCGCCCCGCAGGCCGGCGGTGCCGAACTCCAGGCGGCCGGCGAACCGGTCGGCGAGGGCGGCGGGGTCGCCGTCGGCGAGCAGCGCGGTGAGCTCGTCGCGGGTGTCCTCGTCGGGGTCCTGGGCCAGCCAGGTCTGCGCGATGGCGACGACGTCGGTGGTGTCGGCGCTCGTGCGGTGCTCGTGGCTGCCGCGGGTGCCGGTGGTGGGCTGCCAGTTGCCCGGCTCGTCGGTCGTCACAGCTGGGCCACCATCGCCGCGAGGAGGTCGCCCATCCGCGTGGCCGCGGCGCGTCCTGCCTCGAGGACCTCGGTGTGGTCGAGCGGCTCGCCGGTGATGCCCGCCGCGAGGTTGGTGACGAGGGAGAGCCCGAGGACCTCGGCCCCTGCCTCGCGGGCGGCGATCGCCTCGAGGGCCGTCGACATCCCGACGAGGTCCGCCCCGAGCACCCCGAGCATCCGGATCTCTGCCGGGGTCTCGTAGTGCGGCCCCGTCAGCGCGGCGTACACGCCCTCGGCGAGCATGGGATCGATGCCGCGGGCGAGGGCTCGAAGGCGTGCGGAGTAGAGGTCGGTGAGGTCGACGAAGGTCGGCCCGACGATCGGCGACGTCGCCGTGAGGTTGAGGTGGTCGCTGATGAGCACCGGCTGGCCGACGGCGAAGCCAGGACGCAGGCCCCCAGCGGCGTTCGTCAGGACGACGACGCGGGCGCCGGCGGCGACGGCGGTGCGCACGCCGTGGACGACCGGGGCGACCCCGCGCCCCTCGTAGAGGTGCGTACGCCCGAGGACGACGAGCGCTCGGCGGTCCCCGACCTGCACCGAGCGCAGCCGCCCGGCGTGCCCTGCGACGACGGGGGCGGGGAAGCCCGGCAGGTCGGTGACGGCGAGGTCGTGGTCGGCGGCACCGAGCGCGTCGGCGGCCGGCGTCCAGCCCGAGCCCATGACGAGGGCGACGTCGTGGGTCGCGACCCCGGTGAGCTCGCGCAGCCGGGCGGCGGCGAGCCGGGCGGCCTCGTACGGGTCGCCAGGGGCGGGCAGGGGTGCGGTGTCAGGTCGGAGGGTGCTCACCGGGCGACCCTAGCGGCCGCTCAGCTGCCGAGGGAGCGGCACTCCCGCAGCCGCAGCTCGCGCACGTAGTCGTCGGGGGCACCCCCTGCGGCAGCGGCGTCGGCGAGGATCCCGAGGTACCGCGCGGAGGGCACGCCGCCCTCGTAGCCGTCGAGGACGTAGGTCCAGGCGAGGACGTCGCCCTCGAGGGTCTGCACCCGCACCCGGAACGTGCTGTACAGGCCGTGGTCGGCGCCCTCCCACTGGTCGAGGGCGGTCTGGTCGCCGTCGGTGAGGTCGTAGAGGACGACGAAGACGTGGCCGCCGTCGGGGTCCTCGACGACCGTGGCGAGGGAGCCCTCCCAGCCGAGATCCTCGCCGCCGAAGGTGAGCCGCCACCCGACGAGCCATCCGCTGCCGCTGTGCGGGGAGTGCGGGGCGCGGGCGACCATGCTGGCCGGGTCCATGTTGGAGCCGTACGCGGCATAGAGGGCCATGAGCGTGATCGTAGAGGGCGGCCCGAGGCCCTCGAGCACCTCCGGCGCGCCGCGGGCGCGCCGTAGGCCATGATTCCTGCTGTGACGCGCGTGGTGATCGTCGGTGGCGGCCCTGGGGGATACGAGGCGGCGCTCGTCGCCGCGCAGCTCGGGGCGCAGGTCGTCCTCGTCGACCGCGACGGCCTCGGGGGCTCCGCCGTCCTCACCGACTGCGTCCCGTCGAAGACCCTCATCGCGACCGCCGAGGTCATGTCGGGGCTCGCGGGGGTCGAGCAGCTCGGCGTCCGGCTCGGCGGGGTGGGAGCGGCGGCGTCAAGGGCACAGCCGGGGGCCGTCGGCGTCGACCTCGCAGCGGTCAACGCGCGGGTCAAGGCCTTGGCGCGCCAGCAGAGCCTCGACATCACCGCGCGCATGCAGCGCGAGGGCGTCACCGTCGTCGAGGGCACCGGCAGGCTCGAGACCCGAGACCGCGTCGTCGTCACCCTGGCCGACGGCGGCAGCGACGTCCTCGAGGCCGACGTCGTGCTCGTCGCCACGGGCGCCTACCCCCGGGTGCTCGACTCGGCCGTCCCGGACGGCGAGCGGATCCTCACGTGGACCCAGCTCTACGACCTGCCCGAGCTGCCCGAGCGCCTCGTCGTCGTCGGGTCTGGCGTCACGGGCGCGGAGTTCGCCGGGGCCTACCAGGCCCTGGGCTCGCAGGTCACCCTCGTCTCGAGCCGCGACCGCGTCCTGCCTGGGGAGGACCCCGATGCGGCCGCCGTCCTCGAGGACGTCTTCGGTCGCCGCGGCATGACGGTCGTGGGCCGCTCCCGCGCGGTGTCGGCGGTGCGTCACGGCGACGGGGTGCTCGTCACGCTGGCCGACGGCCGGGAGCTCGACGCCACCCACGTCCTCATGGCGGTCGGTTCGGTGCCCAACACCGAGGGCATCGGGCTCGAGGAGGTCGGCGTCCGCCTCGGCGCGGGGGGCTTCGTCGACGTCGACCGGGTCTCGCGCACCTCGGTGCCAGGCGTCTACGCGGCCGGGGACTGCACGGGGGTGCTCATGCTCGCCTCGGTCGCGGCGATGCAGGGCCGGACGGCGATGTGGCACGCGCTCGGCGACGCCGTCTCACCGCTGGACCTCCGCAGGGTCTCGTCCAACGTCTTCACCGACCCCGAGATCGCCACCGTCGGGCTCTCCGACGTCGACGCCGAGGACCCGGCCGTCGACGTCGTCAAGCTGCCGCTGGCCACCAACGCGCGGGCCAAGATGCAGGGCCTGCGCGACGGCTTCGTCAAGCTCTACTGCCGCCGCGGCACCGGGACCGTGCTCGGCGGGGTCGTCGTGGCTCCGAGAGCCAGCGAGCTCGTGTTCCCCCTCGCCATCGCCGTGGAGCTCGGGCTCACCGTCGACCAGGTCGCGCACACGTTCACCGTGTACCCCTCGCTCACCGGCAGCATCGCCGAGGCGGCGCGCCAGCTGCACCCGCACGGCTGACGCCGCCGCGCGGGGTGCTACCAGTCCCCGCCACCGCCGAAGTCGCCGCCGCCCCAGCCGCCGGAGTCGCCCCCGCC
>JBBQFP010000095.1:0-4520 GCA_038322045.1 Actinomycetes bacterium
CTCATCCACGCCGTCGAGAAGTTCGACTGGCGCAAGGGCTTCAAGTTCTCCACCTACGCCACGTGGTGGGTGAAGCAGGCCATCACCCGCGGCCTCGCCGTCGGCGGCCACGGCCTCGAGGTCGGACCTCCGGTGCGGGTCCATGACGCGACCGGCGTCGGCGTCCGCGTCGAGCAGGCTGGCGGCGTAGAGGCCGGCCTCCATGCGCCGGGCCAGGTCCACCTCCTGCTCGGCGGTGAGCAGCGGGGTGCGACCGACGCCGTCGAGGTAGGCGCGCACGGGGTCAGCGGCGCGGGCCGTCGCGCCGGCGTCGTCAGCCGTGCTCGATCGCGGGACCGGGACGGCGCGCTCGGTGGCGACCTCGTCCGGCTCCTCGCCGGCGCCGAGCTCGCTCGCCGCGTCGTCCTCGTGCAGGCCTGGCACCGCCAGCTCCCCGCTCACCGTCTCGTCGACCACCACGTCAGTCCGCCGCCTCCTCGTCAATCGCGAGCGCTCTCGCGCCCTGCGACCCGCGCACGCTGACCCAACGGTGGAGCACCGACCGGTGTTCCGCCGGCTCAGGGGCAGAACACCGACCTGCGCCGCTCGCTGCGCTCAGCGGTGGCGCACGACCCGCAGGGCGGTCGCGGTGCCCAGAGCCAGCGCACCTGCGGCTGCGGCGACGACGGGCACCCCGGCGCGCGTCCCGTCGTGCACCGAGAAGCGCTTCGCGCGGGAGTCGAAGACGCCGTGGGCACCACGGTCACCCGGGAGCGGCGAGAAGAGGTTGTCCGGGGCGTCCGCCGGCTCCGGCTCGTCGACCATCTGCGAGGAGTACCCGGTGGCGGCGAGGTAGCGGTCGAGCAGCCCGGGGATGACGAAGCTGCCGAGGATCGTGCGGACGGTCGCCATCGTCACCCAGACCTGCCGAGGACGACGCAGCGCTGCGGAGACGATGGCCTCTGCGGCGATCTCCGGCTGGAAGATCGGCGGCACCGGCTGGCTCCGCCGGGGCATCTTCGACCGGACCTGACGGAACTGCGGCGTGTTCATCGCCGGTAGCTGGACCATGCACAACGACACCCCGCTGCGGTCGTGGAGCAGCTCGCTGCGGACCGACTCCGAGAACCCCTTCATCGCGTGCTTGGCCGAGCAGTACGCCGACTGCAGGGGGATGCCCCGGTACGCCAGCGCACTGCCGACCTCGATGACGACGCCGGCGTCCCGAGCCCGCATGAGCCGCAGGGCGGTCCGGGTGCCGTTGACCTGACCGAGGAAGACGACGTCGAGGACCCGCTCGAACTCGTCGGGCTCGACCTCCCAGAACGGGGCGAAGACGCCGGTCATGGCGTTGTTGACCCACACGTCGATCGGTCCGAGCTCGCCCTCGACGACGTCGGCGGCAGCGTCCACGGCATCCCGGTCGGCCACGTCGCACTCGAGGGCGAGCCCCCGGCCGGCCAGCTCGACGAGCTCCCGCCGGGTGGCCTCGAGCCCGTCGGTCCCGCGCGCGAGGACGGCGACCAGCGCCCCGCGGCGCGCGAACGCGCGAGCAGTGGCGCGCCCCACCCCGTTGGTCCCACCCGTGACGACGACAACCGCTCCAGAGAGTTCCGTTGGCATGCCGTCCGCGTACCCGAGGCGACGGCGCCCTGAACCGTGAGCGGCGGGCGCGGTGGGATGGAGTCCCCGCTCGGCCGCGGCGGTGGCCTGGAAGGATCTGACGACGTGGCAGGACACGTGCGCGGGCTCGACGTCGCGGTCGCCGGGCTGAGCAAGCAGTTCGGCGACGTCCGCGCCGTCGACGACCTCTCGTTCACCGTCGCCCCGGGGCGGGTGACGGGGTTCCTCGGCCCCAACGGCGCCGGGAAGACGACGACGCTGCGGATGCTCCTCGGCCTCGTCGCCCCCACCGCAGGCCGGGCGACCATCGGCGGGCGGCCCTACGCCGAGCTGCCCCATCCCGCGGCCGTCATCGGGGCGGCGCTCGAGGCGAGCGGTTTCCACCCCGGGCGCACGGGGCGCGACCACCTGCGGGTCCTCGCCCGGCAGACGGGCGTCCCCGACGCGCGTGCCGACGAGGCGCTGGCCCAGGTCGGCCTCACCACGGCCGGGGGGCGTCGGGTCGGTGGCTACTCCCTCGGGATGCGTCAGCGGCTCTCGCTGGCGGGCGCGATGCTCGGTGACCCCGGCGTCCTCCTCCTCGACGAGCCGGCCAACGGCCTCGACCCCGAGGGCGTCGCGTGGCTGCGCGGCTTCCTGCGCTACCTCGCCGGTGAGGGCCGCACCGTCCTCGTGTCCAGCCACGTGCTCGCTGAGGTCGCCCAGACCGTCGACGACGTCGTGATCATCCGGCAGGGGCGCCTCGTGCGGCAGGCGCCGCTGGCCGAGCTCCTCGACAACGGCGGAGAGGTCGTTGTCCGGACGCCTCAGGCGCAGCGACTCGCCGAGCTGCTCGTCGAGGCGGGTCACGCCGTGAGCACGCCTGAGCCGGGGCTCCTCGTCGTGACCGGGGCGAGCGCGCCGGACGTCGGGCGTGCGGCGCTGGCCGGCCAGGTCGAGCTCCACGAGCTGCGCACCCGCACGACCGACCTCGAGCAGGTCTTCCTCGACCTCACCGGGGGCGAACGATGAGCCGGCTGCTGCGCGCCGAGGCGACGAAGGTGCTGACCACCCGGCTGTGGTGGGCCCTCGCCCTCGGCGTCGTCGCCTGGGTGGCGCTGCAGGCCGGGGCCAACGCGGCCCTCGCCGGCCGCCAGGGTGCTCCCACGCTCGGCACCGACGCCGGCCTGTCGGCTGTGTGGCAGGCCGCCGTCAACGCCTACGTCTTCACCGTCGTCATCGGCGTGCTCATCTCCACGGGCGAGTTCCGCCACCAGACGGCCACCTCGACCTTCCTCGCGACGCCCAGCCGCTCGCCCGTCGTCGTCGCCAAGGCCGTCGTCGGGCTCGGCGTCGGGCTGCTCTACGGAGCGGTCGGGGCCGCGACGGCGGTCGCGGTCGGCTGGCCGATCGTCCGGCTCCGGGGCTTCGACCCCTTCCGCGACGGCGGCGCCGTCGTCGAGGTCCTCCTCGGGGCCGTGCTGGCGAGCGGGCTCTGGGCCATGGTCGCGGTCGGCGTCGGAGCGCTCGTGCGCAACCAGGTGGCCGCCATGATCGGCGCGCTCGTGTGGGTCATGCTCGTCGAGGCGCTGCTCGTCACGCTCGTGCCGGCCGTGGGCCGCTGGCTGCCCGGTGGCGGGGCGAGCGCGCTCGTCGGCGCCCAGCCCGCGCGCGGGGGCGACCTGCTCGGGGCGCTGCCGGGTGGGCTGCTCCTGCTGGCCTACGCGGCCGCGTCGGTCGCCGTCGGCGCGTGGGTCGTGCGCCACCGCGACATCCTCTGACCCACGGGCAGCGGCCGACCCAGGTCGCCGGGGTGGTGCGAGCACTCACCAGGGGACGACCTCGCCGTCCTCCCAGAGCAGCCCGGTGCTGGCCCCGGCCGCGGCCCGGGTGGCGAGCCAGACCGCGGTGGCGGCCCCTTGCTCGGCCGACCTCGGGGCGTCAGGGCCTCCCATGTCGGTGCGGCAGTGCCCGGGGCACGTGGCGTCGACGAGGACGCCGCGCGAGCCGGAGCCCAGCTCCGCGGCGAGGTTCTTCGTCAGCGCGTTGAGCCCCGCCTTGGAGACCCGGTACGGCGCGAGGCCACCGTTTGTCCCGGGGCCGCTGAACCGGCCGAGGCAGGCCGACACCGCGACCACCCGGCCCCAACGGCGCTCGACCATCCCCGGGACGAAGGTCGAGATCGTCGTGAAGGCGCCGTCGAGGTTCGTCGAGAGCACCCGGTGCCACTGCGCGTCATCGGTGCGCAGCGTCTTCGCCGTCCGCTCCGACATCACCGCGGCGGCGAGGACGAGGACGTCGACATCGGCGAGCGCCCCGAGCCGTGCGGGCAGTGACCGGACGGCGGTGGCGTCGCTGACGTCGGCACCGAGCCCCACGGCGTCGAACCCTCGGGACACCAGCGCGCTCGCGGCATGCTCGGCCCGCTCAGCATCCCGACCGACGAGGACGACCGAGGCGCCGGCCCGTGCGAGCCCGCGAGCTGCGGCCAAGCCGATGCCCCTGCTGCCGCCCGTGACGAGCGCCGTCCTGCCGTCGAGCTCTCCCATGGGGCCAGCCTGGCCCGGAAGCACTCTGCGGGCCCGTCGATCTTGCGCTCAGGGGACCGGGTCGTAGCGGTGCAGGGCGAGCGGTCGTGAGGCGTCGGCCGAGCCACTCCCATGGCAGGAACGGCCGCCACCGCGGCGGCTACTCTCGGACGGGACAGCTCGCGTCGGCCCATGCCGTGCGCGGCAGCCGACGTCATCGGAGGCGTGACCAGCGTGTCTCAGGCTTCTCAGTCCAGCGCCCGGCAGAGCATCGGGCAGGTGTTCGGCCCCAACGAGTGGCTGGTCGACGAGCTCTACCACCAGTACCGCCAGGACCCGTCCTCCGTCGACGAGGCCTGGTGGGACTTCTTCGCCGACTACCGCCCCGACGACGCCGTCGTCAGCGACGCC
>JBBQFP010000096.1:0-4305 GCA_038322045.1 Actinomycetes bacterium
CCGGTGGCCTGGCGCATGTCCGGCGAAGGAGCCGAGCAGTCGGGCGATACCCATAGGGGGTATCGCCCGATTGCCTGATTCACAGCGGGGGAGTCGGCGCGTTGTTCGGAACGGTCAGCCGGTGACGGTGAGCGTGGCGTACATGCCGCGGGCATAGTGCCCGGGCCGGTTGCAGACGATCTCGTAGGTTCCCGGGGCCAGGGTGAGCGTGATCTGGGAGATGCCACCGGGGACGGTGCCGTCGGCTCCGGTGTCGGTCGGGCAGACCGGTGCAACCTCGCCGAGGGAGTCGGCCTCTGCTGTCTTTCCGTCGGTCCCGATGCTGCGCTGGCCTGCGGCCTTGCCGGCGGCGAGCGGTAAGACGAGGAGCTCGTGTGGGCGGGAGCCGGCGTTGATCAGGGTCAGCGTGAGTGACCCGGCGGGAACGGAGGCGGCTCGCGGGGTGAAGAACATCGGCCTCATGCCGGTATTGCCCATGGACGAGCGGTTGCCCATGTCGCGGGCGGTGAAGGTGACCAGTGTCCCTGCGGTCTTGGCGGCCGGGCAGTCAGAACGCGCCGAGGCGGCGCTAGCACTGGACCCCATCTGCGTCGCCCCATTGATTCCGGCCATCGTCGAGCCGGGTCCGCCCTGACGGGCAGACGTCGTCCACGCCAGGGCGACCGAGGTTCCGGTCAGGAGCACAGCGGCCAGACCGGCGACCATGGCGACACCAGCGAGGGGCCGCGATGACCGGGACGCAACCAGGTCGACGGAGCGCCGCCCACCGCTTGTTCGCGCCACGACGAACACCGCGAGCACTGCGAGGGCCGCGACGGCAACCAGGACGATCAGGGCCAGCCCGACGAACATCCACCCGGTCCCTGCGGTGCTGCGACCGTTCCACCCCATCATCGATGCTCACGCCTTCCCGCTGAGGCCGGCGAGCTGCCGGTCTCGTTGTCCACCGCCAGGATCACTCAACGACGTCGAGGTCCTGTGGTGGTGTCGTGAAGATCCGGAGAAGAGTGCGCGGTCCACCGAAGCCGTGAGACGTCAGCCGATGGGGGTGCCGGTGCCGCCGGTGACCTCGCCGCGCGGTTCGGGTGCCTTGGCCCCGTCCGAGTACGCCGCGACGAACTGGGCCAGCCGCGGGTCGGTGGCGGTGTCGAGCTTGAGCTGGACGCCCCACGCGGTCGCCTCGACCGGGGACGGCTGCCCGGGATAGGGGCTGACGAGGGCGTAGGCCTCTCCGGCGACGGCTGCCTTGATGGCGGCGATCTGGTCGGCCGGCAGACCCGGCCGGTAGGTGATCCAGAAGCCGCCGTGCTCAAGGGTGTGGACAGCGTTCTCCTTCACGACAGGGGAGTTGTAGATGCCGGCGTTCTGCCACACCGCGGAGTGGTCCCCGCCCGCGGGTGGGGTCTGGGCGTAGGTGACGGTGCCGTTCCCGTGACCGCGGGCCAGGTTCGGGTAGGTCACCAGCCCTCGGATCGAGGACGTCGACGGCGCACTGGTGCCACCGGAGGCGCCACGAGACACCCCCCACGCGACCCCGCCGATCACGACGAGGAATCCGGCCGCGGTCGCCCCGACCGTGAGCCTGCTCCGGCGGCGCTCGGCGCGCTGCTGCTCGACCCGCATCGCGGCGGCCTTGCTCTCCCGTGCCCGCGTAGTCTGTTTCGTGGTCATCGCAGCCTTCTCATTCCTCGGTGGTGCCGGTCCCGGTCGGAGGGCGTCGCGCCCTGCCTCAAGCGTCGGATGTTCACCCGGGGGGTTCCCCGGACGTTTCATAGAGATCCGATGAAGCCACTGGTCAGCGGCCTGAGCGGCTGTGCCGCATGGCAGATCCGAGGTGCAGGATCATGTTCCGAACGTCACCTGGTGGGCCGTGGGCGGCCTGCTTGGGAGGCGTGGCGCTAGGGCGACGCGGGCAGCGTCACGGTGAAGGTGGCTCCGGTTCCAGGTCCGTCGCTGTGCGCGGAGAGCGTCCCGCGGTGGTCGATGATGATCGCTCGGGCGATGGTCAGCCCCAGACCGCTCCCGGATCCGTCGGTCGTCGCCCGCGCTGGGTCGACGCGATGGAATCGGGTGAACACGGCCGTGAGCTGGTCGCGAGGGATGCCTTCGCCGTCGTCGGCCACGGTGATTGCGGTTCGTTCCCCAACGGAGCCGGCAGCGACGCGCACCTGCCCGCCAGGGGAGGTGTGACGCAGAGCGTTGTCGAGCAAATTCGCCATGACCTGCTGGAGCCGTTCCGGGTCGGCACACACCATCAGCCCGTCCTGGGGGCTGATCAGGTCGAGCGCAACGCCCTTGGCGATGAACCCTGGCGTCGCCGCGGTGACGGCTTGCGCGACAGCATCGGCAGCGTCGAGGTCGACCAGTGCTAAGTGCAGTGCATGCTCGTCGGCCGCGGCCGTCTCACGCAGATCACCGGACAGTCGGCGCAGTCGCGTGACCTGAGTGCGCATCGTCTCGTAGGACTCGGCCGTCGGTGCGACCACTCCGTCCTCGAGACCATCGATATAGGCCTCCAGGGTTGCCAGCGGCGTTCGGAGCTCGTGGGCGAGGTCACCGAGAAGTCGAGTGCGGCTGGCCTCGGTCTCTGACAGCCGGTTCGCCATGTGGGAGAACGACGTCGACAGCTGCGCCAGCTCGCTGGAGAAGGCAGCCGCAGGGACGTCGATCGTGTAGGTTCCGCCGGCCACGGACTCGGCTGCATCGGCCAGCTCCTCGACCGGACCCGCGACGCGCCGCACCAGGAACCAGGAAACCAGTCCGGCGGCGAGGAGCGACGCGAGCACCGCCACGATGATCGAGATGCCGAAGGACGAGGCGAAGGCCTGTTCGGCGTGGCGCTGCAGATCGGGACTGTCGCCGGACACGCGTGCGAGATGGTCATGGAAGAGCCCCGGGGCGACCCCCGTGGCTGTGACGAGCAGGGTCAGGGCGCCGACCGCGATGACGACGGCCTGCGCCGTCATCAGGCGGACGGCCAACCGCGCCGGTGGTCGGCTCACCCTTCCGCCATGCCGTAGCCGACACCGCGCACGGTGCGGACGTATCGCGGTTCGCCGACCTCGTCCCCGAGCTTGCGTCGCAGATGTCCGATGTGGACGTCGACGAGGTGCTCGTCGCCGAACCAGTCCGAGCCCCACACCTCGTCGATGAGCTGGCGGCGGGAGAACGCAAGCCGCGGTCGGCCGGCCATCGTGGCCAGCAGGTCGAACTCGGTGCGGGTCAGCTCGACGCGTTCCCCGGCGACGGTCACGGTGCGGGACTCCTCATCGATGCGCAGATCACCGATGGTCCTCGGCGCCGGTTCGCTCGGGACGGCGCGTGGGCGACGCAGCATCGCCCGCACCCGGGCGATGAGCTCGCGAGGCGAGAACGGTTTGACCAGGTAGTCATCAGCGCCGACGGACAGGCCGACGATCTTGTCGACTTCCTCGTCCCGGGCCGTGAGCATGATGACGTAGGCGTCGGTGAACTGTCGGACCTGGCGGCACACCTCGACCCCGTCGAAGCCGGGGAGCATCACGTCGAGGACGATCAGCTCCGGCTTGCGGGAGCGGGCGAGCTCGACGGCCGACGGCCCGTCATGGGCCTGGACGACGTCGAAGCCTTCCTTCTCCAGGTAGCCCGAGACCACCCGCGCCAACGCGACCTCGTCGTCGACGACGAGAACCGTGAGCGGCTGGGCCATCCGGATCCTCCTCGTGCGAGCGGCTCAGCCGTCAGGCTAACGGTCCTCAGCGACCCGGTTGCGTCGCGTGCGGCACGTCGGGCGTGGACTGACCCTCGAGCAGGCGACGCGTCTGGGCGTACTGCTCAGCGTCGATCTCACCCGCTGCCAGGCGCCGATCCAGGGTCGCCCGCGGCGTCTCGGTCACCGACGTTCGCGTGTCACGGCCCGTCGAGCGCAGAGCAGCCCACAATCCGAGAGCGGCAAGGCCGAGCACGACGAGCATCAGCGCCGCCATCACGACCCAGCTGCCGGCGCCCGATCCGTTGTCATACCAATCCATCATGGCCGTCTCCTCCTTGTTGTTCCTGCCCCGACCATGACCGCGATAAGTGGAGGTAGGGCATGGGGAGTCATGAAGGAACGGTGAAGCCTCGATCTTCATCGAACCTTCATGGGATGACAGCCGTTCCTCGATGACCGACACCGAGGCTGTGGGAAGCGCCGCAGATCGCGGCGCTTCCTGATTCTCGGAGGCGACGAGTGGGCCCGCAGGTCACCCGCAGACAGGTCATGCTCGGCGTGGCCGGGGTCGGGGCTGTCGCCGGGCTCTCGGCCTGCGCACGCGGCGGATCCTC
>JBBQFP010000097.1:0-4246 GCA_038322045.1 Actinomycetes bacterium
CTGCGCTCCAGCCATGCCCTCGGCCGCGTCGACGACAAGGCCGTGGGCCCACGTGAGCCGTCCTGGGTCCTCCAGCGGTCGTTGCAGCGACTCCGCTACGCCGTTCTTCTTGGGCGCGCCGAGCTGGAGCAGGCTGGCACCGCCGGTTGCCTCGATGCCGAGGGCGACGAAGGCGCCGTGGTCGACGGCGAGCTGGTAGATGCCCAGCTGGACATGGTCGGCCACAGCGGGGTCCGTCACCCTCGTGCGGCTCGTCTTCACGTCGACGACGACACCCCGGCCGGCGTCGTCCCGCTCGAGCCGGTCGACCCGCCCGCCGAGGACCGCGCGGCCGACAGGCACCTCGAAGGGTTGCTCGACGGCGACGAGCTCCCGGGGGTTCGCCTCCGACCACGCCAGGAGGTGCTCAAGCATGGTGACGAGCCGGGCGCGCTCCCGGGCGGCGAACCAGGGACCTCTCAGCGGGATCGACGCGAGCCCCTCGTCGAGAGCCGCAGTCAACCGGTCGAGGTCTCGCCACGCGGGATCGACGGTGCGTGCTGCGAGGTCGTGCACGAGCACGCCGAGCGCCGCGGGGGTCGCCGTGGCGTCCCGCGCGCCTGCGGTCGTGAGGAGCCACCTCAGCGGGCAGTCGTGGAAGGCCTCGACCCGCGACGGGGATACGGGCACCGGCTCGTCCGGGCCACGGAGCGGACGGGCGTCGCTGAGGGCAGCGAGGTGGTACCACTCGTCGGGCGACGCGCCGGGCACCCCCGCTCGAGCGAGCCTGGCGAGTGCGCTGACGGCTCCTGCTCGGGCCGCATCGCTCGACTGCGCGCCGGCCAGCACCGAGCGCAGCTCGCCCACGAGCGGCGGCAGCGCCATCGGCCGACGGATCACGGCAAGCCGCTCGACGGCCCCGCGCAGCGCAGGGGAGGTCGGGGCGGCGGCCCGCAGCAGTGCCAGCGCCTGCGCAGCGGGCACCCGGCGAAGGAGTGCGCCCAGAGACGGCTCCGACGACGTCTCCAGTCCCGCGGCTGCGGCAACGACAGGCGGCAGGGCGATGTCGTCGTCCGGCAGGCGCAGCTCGTCGAGGAAGCGCGACGGGATGTCGCCCGTGCCCTCCGGGCTCGCCACCGCGGTGACGACGAGGCGGTCGCGGGCACGGGTGCAGGCGACGTAGAACAGCCGTCGCTCCTCGTGCAGCAACCTGCGCACGGCGCCCGCAGCGCTGACCCGAGGGCCGCCATCCGCGTCGCCCGGTCCGCCAGGGTGCGGCTCGCCGCCGCGAAGGTCGCCGTGCCCGCTCGGCTCACCGTGCTCGGTCAGCTCGACGAGGACCTCGCTGCCGAGCAACGAGCCACGGACTCGGAGGTCGGGCCAGACGCCCTCCTGGACGCCGGCGAGGACGACGAGATCCCACTCGAGGCCCTTGGCGCTGTGGGCGGTGAGGATGCGCACGCACTCGCCCCCCCGAGCCCGCGTCGCCAGGCTGTCACCGGGGATCTGCTGAGCCCGCACCGAGTCGAGGAAGGCAGCCGGGCCAGCACCGGGCATCCGGTCGACGAAGACGGCCGCGGCCGCGAAGAGGGCGACGACGGCGTCGAGGTCGCGGTCGGCAGCAGCGCCCGCCGCACCACCGCCGAGGGCCTGCGCCTGCCACCGGGCAGCCAGGCCGCTGGCCTGCCAGGCCGCCCAGAGCAGGCGCTCGGCGTCGTCGTCCTGACCGCAGACCCGCACGGAGCCCAGCACTGCCGCGACCCGCTGCAGCGGCGCGCCCCGGTGCCCGGACAGCCCTCTCGGCAGCTCACCACCGAGGGCGGCAGCGACGAGCTCGTCGCTCGAGCGGACCCCGCCGCGCGCCCGCTCGCCGCGTACGAGCTCACGGCGAAGCGCCCGCAGGCCGACGCCGTCGAGCCCGCCCAGGGGCCCGGTGAGCAGAGCGGTGGCGTGCCCGGGATCGACGCGGACATCAGCCGGGGCGAGGGAGAGGACGTCGAGGAGCATCCGGGCAGCCGGTTGCTCGGCGAGAGGCAGGTCCTCGCCCCCCACCGCGACCGGTACGCCGGCCGAGCTCAGGGCCCGCCGCAGCACAGGCAGGCGCCCCTTGGTGCTCCGGACGAGCACCGCCATCCGCGACCAGGGCACGCCATCGACGAGGTGCGCGGCCCGCAGCACGGAGGCCACTATCGCCGCCTCGGAGCCGGCCCTCGGCGCGAGGAGGACCTCGACCGAGCCGGGCCGCTCGTCTCGCATCGCGACGAGCCCTCGGTGGGTCGGCGCGCCGGGCAGCCGGTCGGCCACGGCAGCCGCAGCGGCGAGCACGGCCGGCGCGCACCGGCGCACCTGCGTCAGGGACACGAGCGGGGCGCACCCCCCGTCGACGGTGCGGAAGACGTCGCAGAACCGCTCGATGCAGCGCACGTCGGCGCCGCGGAAGGCGTAGATGGACTGATGGGGGTCGCCGACCGCGACGAGGTTGCCCCCCGGAGCGACGAGTCGCCGCAGGAGGAGCTCCTGCCCTGGGTCGGTGTCCTGGTACTCGTCGACGAAGACCCAGTCGTAGGAGCCCCCTACCCCGTGCAGGGAGTCCGCGGGGTCGCTCATCCGCTCGGCGACGACCCGGACGACCTCGGCGGCGTCGTAGCCCCCGGTGCCCGCCAGAGCCGTGACGTCGAGGTACTCCTCGAGGAAGGCGCCTGCGGCGACCCAGTCGGCCCGGTCGTGGAGCTTGCCGAGGTCGCGGAGGTCCTGTGGACCGAGCCCGCGCTCGACCGCGCGCAGGAGGAGGTCGCGGAGCTCCTGGGCGAACCCTCGGGTGCCCAGCGCGGCGTGCAGCTGCGGCGGCCACGGGACGGTGCCGAGAGTGAGGTCGCCCCGGAGCAGCTCTCGGACGACGAGGTCTTGCTCGGAACCGGTCAGCAGCCGTGGCGGCGGCCCGCCCGACAGCATGGCGTCACGTCCAAGCAGGCCGAGGGCGAAGGAGTGGAACGTGCGGGCCAGCGGCTCGCGGACCGTGCCGCCGAGGCGGGCGGAGATCCGGGTGCGCAGCTCGGCTGCCGCCGTGCGCCCGAAGGTGAGGACGAGGATCTTCGCCGGGTCGACCCCGCGCCCGGCCACCCGCTCGACGACGGACTCGACGAGGGTGGTCGTCTTGCCGGTGCCCGGACCAGCGAGCACGAGCAGCGGCCCGGACAGGTGGCTCAGCGCGCGGCGCTGGTCGCCGTCGAGCAGCGGCGCTCTGCCGGCCGGCGCCACCGGACGACGCAGCAGGACGGCATGCTCCTGGCGCGCACCGACCTGCGGGGGCGAGACCATCGGACGTCCTCTCTCCATCGGGCCGACGGGACAGTGTGCGGCGGCCCGTCGTCCAGGGCACGGCTGCGACCCCGAGGACAAGTGGTACCAGCGCCCTCCGACAAGCCGCGTCGGTGAGGCCGACGCGGCGTCCATTTCTCCTGAGATGACGGTGAATGCACGCTTTCGCCGCTGTCAGGGCATTAGGCGTAGATGCCTCTGCCCCTAGGGCGGAAGTGCCCGGAATGGGTCAGCCGAACGGTTGAATTTAGGTCTGCCTACTAGCCACGTGACACCGCAACCGTCACTCTAAGTGCGCTGTTCCAGGTAATGCCCAGGGTGATTGAATACGGAGAGTTACCGTTCTTCGACGCCGCGTCCTGGTGGGGGCATCACCGACCGCCGTGCACAACACTCCGAGCCTCCGTGGGTCCTTGATGACCCATGCGCGCTCGCCAGTCCTCTGCGCACTCCGGCCACAGCGCACGACCAGGCAGTCCCGGGGAGGAACCATGAGGCACACCCAGCTCGCGGCAGGGCACGTCCGCCGCAGAACCAGATCGATCGTCAGCGCCGTCGGGGTGCTGGCGCTCGTCACCGGCGCGGCAGCGGGGTCGGCGCAGGCGTTGGCGGCTCCCGCGCGCGCCGCCACCGCCGCCACCGCCGCCACCGCCGCAGGCATGGCAGGGATGGCCTCGGCCAGCGGCCCGACCTCGCCCACGGACGAAACCAAGGTGCCGCACTACTTCGGGCCGTATCCGAACTGGGCGAACAGCCCCTTCACCCTCTCCAACGCCAGCGTCAAGATCATCCCGGGCGCGAGCGGCGGGACCGGCGCCGAGGCGACCGCCGAGGTCGACCCGGCGACGGGCGGCATCGCGTCGATCACCATGACCTCGCCGGGCCACGACTACGGCTTCGGCACGACGATCGAGGTCCTCGGCAAGGGCACCGGCGCCCTCATCACGCC
>JBBQFP010000098.1:0-4070 GCA_038322045.1 Actinomycetes bacterium
CCGACGATCTCGCCGTCAGTAGCGGGGAACCACCGTCAGGCCGGCCTCGAGCGCCGCTGGCAGCCGTTGCGCGTGCACGACTCGCAGGCGCTGGGTCGGTCGGGTGAGCGCGACGTAGAGGTCGTTGACGCCACGGGGCGACTCACCGACGACGGCCGCGGGCTCGACGAGGACGACGGCGTCGAACTCCAGCCCCTTGACCTCGGCGACCGGCAGCACGCTGACCGGGGTGTCCACGCCGCTGCCGACGGTTCCGGCGGGCAGCGCGGCGAGCAGCTCGCTGCTCACGCGCGCCAGCAGCGACCGGGGCGCGACGACGGCCAGTCGGCCCTGTCCCAGGAGCCCCAGCTCCTGTCCGACCACGTGGGCGACCGTCTCGGGCAGGTCCTCGGGCGCGCACGGGTGCGCCGTGGGGTCCCACGCGCCCTCGCGAACCGCACGCTGCGGCTGGGCCCGCAGACCAGCGGCCTCGAGAAGCTCCTCGGCGACGGCCATGACCCTCGCCGGGGTGCGGTAGTTGACCGAGAGCCGGGCGAGCCGCCAGCGCCCCTCGACGTAGGGGTCGAGCGAGGTCTTCCATGACTCCACGCCGGCCGCGCCACCGGTCTGCGCGATGTCACCGACGACGGTCATCGAGCGTGACGGGCAGCGACGGAAGAGCAGCCGCCAGGTCATCGCCGAGAGCTCCTGCGCCTCATCGACCACGAGGTGCCCGTAGGCCCAGGTGCGGTCGTGCCCGGCCCGCTCAGCGACCGAGAGGACGGGTCCCTCGTCGGCGAAGCGCTCGGCGAGCGCCGCCGCGC
This sequence comes from Actinomycetes bacterium, assembly GCA_038322045.1. Classification (GTDB taxonomy): domain Bacteria; phylum Actinomycetota; class Actinomycetes; order JBBQFP01; family JBBQFP01; genus JBBQFP01. The sequence goes on from JBBQFP010000098.1 coordinate 804, forward strand.
TGAGCATGCCAGCCGCGGCCCCGGCGGCGCCCGACTCCAGCACCTCGCGGGCATGGCTCAGGGCCTCCTCGCCGGCGCGCACGGCGTCCAGCGCCGCCTGGCGGGCGACGGCATCGTCCTCACCCAGCAGCTCGGCGGCCTCGTCGAGCAGGGGCACGTCGGCGACGGTCCAGGGCGCGTCACGGTCGCGGAGCAGGAGCCTCTGCTCCGCAGCGCTCAGGGAGCTCGCCGAGGCCCCGGCGAGCCCGTCTGGGTCGCTGAGCAGCCGGGAGATCAGGCTTTGCGGGGTCAGCGGTGGCCAGGCGAGGTTGAGGACCCTGCGGACGTCCTTGGACGCCCGCAGGTCGTGGACGAGGTCGGTGTGGTCCTCGGAGGTCATCGTCATGCGCAGAGCGCGGGCGAGCTGGGCGGCGAGGTGGTCGAGCATCTCGCGGACAAAGGTCACCCGCGCCTCGTTGTGCGGCTTGTGGGTGGCTCGCGCCCGGGCGCGAGCGGCCTCCATGGCGGCCGGACGCAGGGTGACGGTGGTGCCCTCGACGTCGAGACGCACCGGTGCGTCGATGACGCCCTGCCGGGCGCGCACCGCTCGCGCGATGACGCCGGCCATCCGCACGTCGCCCTTGAGCCGGACGACGTCGTCGGGCTCGACGAGGGTCGTGGCCACCCCTGGGAAGAGCTCTCCGGGGGTCGAGAGCACGACCCCGGTCTCGCCGAGAGAGGGCAGCACCTGCTCGATGTAGCGCAGGAACACCGGGCTCGGGCCGACGACGAGGACGCCGCTGCGCCCGAGCCGCTCCCGGTGGGTGTAGAGCAGGTAGGCCGCGCGGTGCAGCGCCACGGCGGTCTTGCCCGTCCCCGGGCCGCCCTGGACGACGAGCACCCCGGCAAGCTCCGAGCGGATGATCGCGTCCTGCTCGGCCTGGATCGTCGCGACGATGTCGTGCATCCGCCCGGTGCGCGAGCTTCCCACCGCCGCCAGCAGCGCGGCCTCGCCGGTCAGCGACGTCCGCTCGTCCTCGTCGAGGGCGTCGAGGTCGAGCACCTCGTCCTCGTAGCCGGTGACCGTTCGTCGCGCCGTGGCCAGGTGACGGCGGCGGACGACGTCGCCGGGGGATGCGGCGGTCGCCTGGTAGAACGCGCGGGCGGCCGGTGCGCGCCAGTCGACGAGCAGCGTCGCCTGCGACTCGTCGGAGAGCCCGATGCGCCCGACGTACCGGCGTTCCCCGGTCGTGATGTCCAACCTCCCGAAGCACAACCGGTCCTCGACGGCCCTCAGCTGCGCGAGGCGGTTCTCGTGGAGGGTGGCGAAGGCGTCCCGCTCGGAGCGGTTCTGCGGGCTCCCCGAGGCCCTCGACCGGCGGACGGCGACGAGCTGGCGCTCGGTGCGCTCGCGCAGCTCGTCGAGCCGGGCGTAGAGGTCGCAGACGTATGCCTGCTCGTCGGCGAGCTCCCCGTTCCCGCTGGGCGCAGGATCGGGGGAGGAGGGGGTGGGCGCCATGGCGGCGTCGATCCTCCCACGCCCACGTCGAGCCCACCGCCCAGTGCCAGCGCCCCGTGGCTGCGCCCCGTGCAGGCCCTGGGCGGTGGGCCCTCGGGAGTTCGACTCCCCTCAGCGCAGCGTCCTCACCCTAGGTAGGTCCACTAGGACTGCAATGTTGCCAATATTAAAGCCAAAGGTATTCGGCAGACAGGACGTGACTGACGAGCCACGCGTCGCAGGGCGGACGCGTTCGGGTCACCGGTCGCTTTGCGAGTCGGCGGCGGTAACCACAATGAAGGCATGGCAACGCGACCAGCCCACTTCAAGCTGACGATGGCCGAGCTGCGCGCCGTAGCGCGGTATGCAGCGGAGGGTGCTGAGGTGGTCCCTCCCCTGTCGAGGAGGTCGCCGCTGACGACCCTCGGCCTCGCGCCGCCATCGAGGCGGCTTGGGCACCGTGGCCGGGAACCTGAGGGTCAAGGAAGTCGCGGTCGCCCCCGGCGGCGGGGGTGACGGCGATGAGGGTGCCCGGGCGCAACGGTTCGTGGTCTGCCACAACCCCGAACAGGCCGACCGCGACGCGGTCGTCCGCGACCGGCTCGTGAGGCACCTGGAGGAGCTGATGGCCGGCTCTGATGGGTGGACTCCTCGGCGCCGTGATGAGTTCGTCGGGTCGCTGAAGTCCAAGCCCGGACTGCGCCGCTACCTGCGCCGCACCGGTTCCGGGCTGCTCCGCATCGATGCGGCCGCGATCAAACACGAGGCCCACCTGGACGGCAAGTGGCTGCTGCGCACCTCCGATGCCACGCTGAGTCCCGAGGACCTCGCTGCGGCCTACAAACAACTGCTCCAGGTCGAACGCGGCTGGCGCGACATGAAGGGCGCCCTGGGCCTACGTCCGGTCTTCCACTACCGCGAGGACCGGATCCGCGCCCACGTCCAACTGTGCTGGCTCGCCCTGCTGCTGCCCCGGGTCGTGGAGAACGCCACCGGAGACACCTGGCGCAACGTCCGCCACGAACTCGACCGGATGCACCTCGTGACGCTGGCCACCGCTCAGGGTCAGGTCGCGCAACGCTCCGCGACCACCGCCGGGCAGAAGGCCATCCTGGCCGCCCTCGAACTGGACGAGCCAGCACGCTTCTTCGACTTCACCCTCCCCAGCGACTGACCGCCGCTGTGCGTCGCCGCCAGCGAGTGCCCGCGAAGAGCTTGTAGTAACACGACCCCAACCCGCCGTTTCCGCGTTTCCGCAGGTCACAGCCCATATTCAGCAGATCGTGTGCTCATCATCTACGGAAGTCCGGCCTTGGGGGTCTTGGCAATGACGCCAGCCGATCGGCTACCGGCACGCTCCGCGTGACCATCCTCAATAGGTCAGCAAGCCGCCGGACGAACCACAGCCCTGGACTGCTCCTTGGGCTCTCGCCGGCCGGCGACCAGTGCCACGACCATGTCAGAGCTTGACCATCCCAGGCGATGACCAGGCGTTGAACGTACGGGCCGTCACACGGCCCATCAAAGACTCCTTGGTCAGCTTCAGTGAACACCGCGACCCCAGACGCCTCGCTATGCGCGACATGTAGTGCGCCGGGCGCGACAACGGTGTGCTCAACGTGCTGGACGCCATCGGCGCCGACCGCTTCGTAATCGACGGTGAGGCACCCGCCGGGGATCCTTCCTATCTCGATCCGGGCCTCGCAACGTCCGCTCTCGGCACCCTCTACCTCGCCGCGGTATAGACCCGGGGGCATCTAGCGAGAAGCGTCTGCGACATGTCGTCATTG
>JBBQFP010000099.1:0-4024 GCA_038322045.1 Actinomycetes bacterium
CCGTCGGCCACGCCGAAGGAGGCCAAGCCGACGGCTCCGGCCAAGCCGAAGGAGGACGCGCCTCCGGCTCGGGAGCCGGAAGCGTCGCGGCCGGTCCCGCCGACCCAGCCCAGGCCCGCGGCCTCCGGCACACAGACGCCCGCGACGTCCGCCGCGCCGTCCACCGCCCCGCGGACGGCATCGCAGCACTCCGCGAACCCCGAGGACCCTGCGTCTGGTGGCGACGCGGGCGGCCGCCACCTCGACCGCTAGGCCGGCCGCCTCAGGGAGCCGCGGCGCGTCCGAGGACGACTGTCGCGTCGAGCTCGTCCGACGTCGTCACGTCGACGTCGAGGCCGGCGGCGCGGAGCAGGCCTTCGGCCGTCGCGGCCTGGCGCTGGCCTACCTCGACGATGAGGACGCCGCCCGGGGCGAGCCACTGCCCGGCGACGTCGGCGACCCGCCGGTGGACGTCGAGGCCATCGGGGCCGCCGTCGAGGGCGGCCAACGGCTCGTGCAGACGGGCCTCCGGCGGCAGCAGCCCGATCTCTGCGGTGGGCACGTACGGGGCGTTGGCCACGATGAGGTCGACCGTGCCGCGCAGCGCGTCCGGCAAGGGGTCGAGCAGGTCACCGACTCGGACCTGCGCTCCCGTCCCGGCGAGGTTGCGGCGCGCGCAGGCCGCTGCCGCTGGATCGACGTCGACCGCCCACATCTGCGGGCGCACCCCGCGACGCCCCAGCTCCTCGGCCAGGACGAGAGCCACGGCGCCGCTGCCGCAGCAGAGGTCGACGACGACCCGCACGCCGTCGCCGGTTCGCCGGAGCGCCTCGGCAACGAGGTGCTCGGTGCGTCGCCGAGGGACGAAGACTCCGGGGCCGACGAGGACCCGGCGTCCGCACAGCTCCGCCCAGCCGACGACGTGCTCGACCGGTTCACCCGCGCACCGTCGCCGCACCAGCGCGTCGAGCTCGTCAGTCGTCGTCGCGGCCGCGATGAGCACGTCGGCCTCGTCCTCGGCGAACACCGAGCCGGCCCGGCGCAGCGTCGCGGCGACGGCCGTCCGGTCAGGGGTCGGTGCGGCGGGCATGCGGTCCTCTCGTGCGTCGGCTCCGAGGATGGCAGAGCGCACCGGACCGAAGCCTTCTGTTCATCCACCTGTCAGTTGGCCGATCCATCGCCGGATGGCCCGGCACTCCTAGCGTCGCCGTCGCCACCGACGTTGCGAGCCTCAGGGGAGACGGACATGGGACAGGACCACGACGTGTACGGCCACGGCGAGCACCCCCACACCGGCCACGGGCCCGGGCACCCGCACCAGCACAACCGCGACTCGGACGACGCCGTCCCCGCCACGGAGCCGCCCGCGTGGGCCGACACCTCGATCCCGGACGCCGAGCTGAGCCCGAGCGGGCTCTCCCGCCGGCAGATGCTCCGCGCCGCCGGCCTGCTCGGTGCCGGTGCGGCCGCGATGAGCGCCTTCGGCCCCAGCGTCGCCGGAGCGGCCGCCGCGCCGAGCGCGCCCGAGGACTGGAGGGCCGGCCGCGGCGACGAGCAGCCGCTCGCCTTCCTCGCCGGTGACCACCACATCCACACCCAGTCCAGCCCTGACGGGCTCTACCGCGTGTCCGACCAGGTGCGTCGCGGCGCCGAGTTCGGCCTCGACTGGATGGTCATCACCGATCACGGCAGCGTCGCCCACTCCAAGATCGGCGTCGAGCGGGTCAACCCCGACATCCGCGCCGCGCGCGAGGCCAACCGGCGGACCCTGGTCTTCCAGGGCCTCGAGTGGAACATCCCGGCGGCGGAGCACGGGACGGTGTTCGTCGCCCCCGGCGCCAACGAGGTGGCCGTGCTCAAGGCGTTCGAGCAGGGCTACGACGGCGTCGTCACGGGGACGACGGACGGCGCCCCCGGCGGTCCGAAGACCCTGGCGAACGAGGCGCTTGCCATCACGGGGCTTCAGTTCCTGGCTGCCCAGAAGGCCTCCGGCGCGGTGGCGGACGCGCTGATGTTCGCCAACCACCCCGCCCGCAAGGGCATCGACTCCCCGCACGAGATCCGCGCCTGGCGTGACGCCGCCCCCGGCATCGCCATGGGCATGGAGGGCGCGCCCGGTCACCAGGCTGCGGCCATCCCCGGCGTCCCGGGGCACGCCCAGAACGGCCGCGGGTACTACGACAACAACCCCAGCGCGCAGTCCTTCCCCGGCTACCCGCTCGAGTCCTACGTCACTTACGGCGGGTTCGACGCGATGACGTCGACCGTCGGCGGGCTCTGGGACTCCCTGCTGGCCGAAGGTCGCCCGTGGTGGGTGACATCGAACTCCGACTCGCACGCCGTCTTCGGCGACACCCTCGCCCGGGGTGCCTTTGCCGCCGGCCAGACCTTCGACACCGAGGGGCGCTACCCCGATCCCATCGACACGGGCGTGCCGAACCTCGACAACGGCGACTTCTTCCCCGGCTTCTACAGCCGCACGCACGTCGGGGCCGCCGGCTACGGCTACCTCGACGTCATGACCGGCCTGCGCGCCGGACGGGTGTGGGTCGACCATGGCAATCTCATCGACGGCATCGACGTCCGGCTCGCGCCGTTCGGGGCCGATCAGCGCGGGGTCACCCTCGGCGGCTCGCTCGCTGCGCGGCGGGGCTGGCCGCTGCAGCTGACGATCCGGGTGGCGACAGCGAGCCGGGTCAACTTCGGCGGCGAGCTGCCGAGCCTCGCGCGGGTGGACGTCATCCAGGGCGACATCACCGGTCCGGCCTCCGACCGGGACGCCGTCACGGCGCCGACCGCTCGCGTCACCCGCTCCTTCGACACCTCGGGGCGCCGCGGGGTGCTCACCCTGTCCATGCGGATCCGGGCGGAGAAGCCGTTCTACCTCCGCCTGCGCGGGACCGACGGACGTCGCAGCCAGCCCGGCCTGCTCGGCTCCTCGGTCGACCCCTCCGGGCCTTCTGCCGACGTGCGCGGGGACGCGGACCCGTGGGCCGACCTGTGGTTCTACACGAACCCGATCTTCATCGACGTCCGGCGATGACGGCCGCCGCCCACGCGCCGGATCCGCGCCTCTCGCCCGCCCCGCGCGTGCTTGCGCCACCCGGTCGGGCGGTCGGCGCGCTCAGCGCGCTGCACGCAGTCCGCGGCGACTCCGAGCACCTGCTCGCCGAGCTGACGGCCCTCGTGGGCGCCGCCGGAGCCCGCGCGGATGACGAGCTGCTGGCGTTGACTCATCTCGTCGCTGCCCCGTGGCGACACGAGGCGCTCTCGGTCGACGTCGCGGCCGAGGACGTGCCTGCGTGGTCGGCCGCGATCGACGAGCACGGCGGCGTCGCGGCGGTGTGGACCGACGCTGCCGGTGCAGTCGTCGTCCAGGGCCCGGAGCGAGCCCGACCAGGGGCGCTCGGGGCCCTGTTCGAGCACCGCCAGGGGCGCGGGCGGGCGGTGGTCTTCCCCGGGCAGTCGACCCTGTCCGGGGACGTCGCCGTCGCCGAGATCCTTGCCCGGACGGCGGTGGACATGGTGCGCTCCAGCCACGGGCCGTTCGCCGAGGACGCCGTCGTCACGGCGTCGGAGTTTCTGCGGCCGGTGCGCGAGGGCGGCCGGCTCGTGCTCCTCGTCGGCCACCGGGACCCGCGTCGGCTGGTGGCGTGGGAGGTCCCGAACCCGACACCCTGCTGCGCCGGGCACTGAGCGCGCCGACGCCGCCAGGTCCACGGGTGTGGCCCGCCCGCAGGGGCTTGCGCACCTGCCTAACCTGAGGGGGTGCAGACGGCGGGTGCGACCCCGCTGCTCGCGACGAAGCTCTACGCTCCACCGGCGCCCCGCGGGCTGGTGGCACGCACCCGGCTGCGCGAGCGGCTCGACCAGGGGGCACGCTCGACGCTGACTCTCGTGTCCGCGCCGGCCGGGTTCGGCAAGACGACGCTGCTCGCCCAGTGGCTGGGCGTCGAAGCGGCGGCCGGCCCGGGCGGCGGCAGGGGCGCGGGTGCCGCGCCGGCGCGGGCCGTGGCCTGGCTGTCCCTGGATCGTGGCGACAGCT
>JBBQFP010000100.1:0-3636 GCA_038322045.1 Actinomycetes bacterium
TCCGCGACCTGCTCGGCGGTGACGCGACCGCGCTGTGCCCGGTGCTCATCGACCCGCGCAACGACGTCGTCGAGCGTCCCGTCGCCGGCGCCGAGGCCAGGGCGGACCGTGCGCGGACCGGCGGCAGCGTGCTCGCCGGCGCCGTCGAGGGCTTCCACGCGGCGAAGGACGACACCGTGGCGCCCTTCGCCCTGGCCGAGGCCTCGGGGTGGGTCGCCGGTCCGCTCTCCGTGGCGCGCACGCTCGCGGCGGGCCCGTACGGCAGGGCGCGTGCCCGGCTGCACGGTGCCGCGGTGCCCGACGTCGCCACGGAGCTGCCGGTCCGCGACGGCTTCTCCGACGAGGAGCGGAGGCTCCTCGCCGAGGTGATCCTCCGGACGACGGGGCTCGTCAGGGGGTTCGCGCCGCTCGTGGTCCTCGCCGGGCACGGGAGCACGACCGAGAACAACCCCTACGCCAGCGCGCTCGACTGCGGCGCCTGCGGCGGGAACCCCGGGGGGCCGACCGCGCGCGCTGCGGCGGCGATCCTCAACGGCGCCGACGTCCGACAGCACCTCGCCACGGCAGGCCTCGACATCCCGGGCGGGACGTGGTTCGTCGCTGCCGAGCACGACACGGCCACCGACGTCGTCACGCTGCTCGACAGGCACCTCGTCCCCGCGGTGCACCAGCGGGGGCTCGATGCGCTCGCCGAGGACCTCGTGAGCGCTGGCCAGGGCCTGGCCGAGGAGCGCGGCCGGGACCTGCCCGGGGTGCGGCGACGTCGTCGCCTCGTCGGTGTCACCGGTCGCGGCGCCGTCGTCGGGCAGGTGCGGTCGCGCTCGACGGACTGGGCGCAGGTGTTCCCCGAGTGGGGGCTCGCGGGGAACGCCGCGTTCGTCGTCGCCCCGCGCTGGCTCACGGCTGGGATCGACCTGCGCCGGCGTGCGTTCCTCCACTCCTACGACCCCGACGGCGACCCCGAGGGCACCGCGCTGGAGACGATCCTCACCGCCCCGATGGTCGTCGCCCAGTGGATCAACGCGCAGTACTACTTCTCGTCGGTCGACCCGGAGCGGTTCGGGGCGGGGACGAAGACGGTGCACAACGTCGTCGGCGGCCTCGGGGTCCTGCGCGGTCAGGACGGCGACCTGCGCGTGGGGCTCCCTCGGCAGTCGGTCGCGGTCGGCGACAGGCTGGTCCACGAGCCGATGCGGCTGCTCACCGTCGTCCACGCGCCGTTGGACCGGATCGATGCGATCGTGGCCCGAAATACGGTGCTCAGGCAGCTGTTCGGCAACGAGTGGGTGGCGCTGGCCGCCCGGGCCGAGCCGGGGCAGGACTGGTCCAGGTACACCTCCCACGGTTGGGTTCCGTGGCCGACGGCAGAGGACGTCACACGATGAGGCTCGACGGGCTCACGAGGATGACCAAGATCGAGGTCGTGGTCAACGGGGCAGACGCTCCCGCGGTCCGCGAGCTCGTCCAGTCCGTGGGCGCCACCGGCTACACCGCCGTCTCGGGCGTGTCCGGGCTCGGTCACCACGGCTACCACCAGGGTCGGCTGATCTTCAACGAGCAGGCGACCCTCGAGCTGCTCATCACCGTCGTCCCCGACGACAAGGTCGATGCCCTGATCGCCGGGCTGCGGCCGCTGCTGGCCTCGTCGTCCGGGGTGATGTTCGTCTCGGAGACCTACGTGAGCCGGCCCGACTACTTCGGGACGCCGCCGGAGGGCTGACAGCCGGGCCGGCGTGCGGGGTGCGGCCCATGGCGGAGTCACGACGGGCGGACGTCGAGGCCCAGCGAGGTCGCGAGGGTCACGCACTGCTCGGGCGTCACAAGGGCGCCGGCCAGCTCGGCGTCGCGGGGGTCGAGAGCGGACAGGTCGCTGCCGCGCAGGTCGCAGCCCTACGTCGGAGAACGACTCGCCCTCGAAGGTCGAGCCGGTGAGGTCCCGCCCGTACCAGTCCCTCGACGCATCGGTCATGTGCCGACGCTAGACGTCCAGCTTGGCAAGGCTGCACCGGCGCGTCACCCGTTCGGGTGCTCCTGCGCCATTGGCCGGACGCCGAAAGCGTGAGGGTGAGCAGCATGCGCGGCGGGGGGCCGCAGGAGCCGGGAGGGCCGGGCGGGACCTGGCAGGCGCGGCCGGTGGTGGCCATCGGACTCCGGTTCGTCACGACCCTGGGACCGCTGACGAGCGCGGTGCTCACCGCCGCCGTGCTCAGCCGCCTCGTGCCCCGTCCCACCGGTGGCGCGACGGTGGCGTGGTGGGCCATGGTGCTCGTCGTCCCGTGGGTCGTCCTCGTCCTTGTCGACCGGGTGCTTCGGCGCCTGCTTCCGCTGACGGCGCTGCTCGAGATGTCGGTGCTCTTCCCGGGGCGGGCCCCGAGCCGGTTCCGGGTCGCGCGACAGGCCGGCAGCACGAGGCACCTCGAGGCGCTCGTCGCCGAGGCCAACGCCGCCCAGCACGACACGGCAGACGCCCGAGCTGCCGAGCGCATCCTCGCCCTCGTCGGCGCGCTGCGCCTGCACGACAGGGCCACGCGTGGCCACTCCGAGCGGGTGCGGGTGCTCACCGACCTCATCGCGGCGGAGATGGGGCTCGACCAGGGCGACCGGGAGCGGCTGCGCTGGGCCGCGCTGCTCCACGACATCGGCAAGCTCACCGTCGACACCACGCTGCTCAACAAGCTCGGTCCCCCCACCACGTCGGAGTGGGTCAGCCTGCGCACGCACCCGCAGGCAGGTGCACGCCTCGCCGGTCCGCTCATGGCATGGCTCGGCGCGTGGGGACCCACCATCGAGCAGCACCACGAGCGCTTCGGCGGGGGCGGCTACCCCCGGGGCCTCACCGGCCGCGACATCTGCCTCGGCGCGCGGATCGTCGCCGTCGCCGACGCCTTCGACGTCATGACGGCGGCGCGCTCGTACAAGAGGGCGCAGCCGCGTGGGGCCGCCCTCAAGGAGCTCGTCGCTTGCGCCGGGGGGCAGTTCGACCCCGTCGTCGTCCGGGCCATGCTCACCGTCTCGCACCGCAAGCTTGCCGTGGCCATGGGGCCGTTGTCGTGGCTGTGCTCGCTGCCGGTCATCGGCAACGGCGCTCAGGCGATCCCCACGGTGACGATGAGTGCCTCGTACAGCGTGGGTGCGGCGGCGCTGAGCGGCGTCGTCACGATGGGTGCGGCTGCGGCCGTGGCAGCGCCCCCGCCGTGGGCCGGTCAGACGACCGCCGCGAGCGTCGTCGCCAGCGCCCCGCTGCGCCCCGGCGTCTCGGCGTCGCTGGACCCGGCCGGTGGTGGCGCGCGCAGCCGAGGCGCCGGAGGGATCGGCGCGTGGTCGGCGGCGGTTGCCGCGCAGGACCGGGTGCGCCTGGCGGACGACGAACGGGTGGCCGCGCGGCTCGACTCCGACGCCGCCCCGGCGACGCCCGAAGCGACCGACGCAGCAACCCCTTCGCCGACCGTTGCACCGACCGTTGCACCGACCGCTGGACCGACCGCCCCGACCGCCCCGACCGCCCCGGCCGCTGCGCCGGCCGCCCCGGCCGCGAGCCTGCAGGACGCTGAGCACGGGAAGTCCGCTGACCCGTCCGAGCCGAAGAGCGAGAAGCCGACGCCTCCGGTCAAGCCGACGCACGAGAAGGTGGCGCCG
>JBBQFP010000101.1:0-3058 GCA_038322045.1 Actinomycetes bacterium
ACCTCCTGTGGACTCAGCGGCCACGGTCTCTCCGTGGCAGGAGGGCTCTATGCGACGTGGTGCGTCTGCCACGGTGCGGCGCCGGTCGGCGACGACGGGTCGAGGCAGTTCCCCAAGACTACCGGGCCGGACGACGCACCCGGACCGCCGCAGCCCGTCGTCCACAGGCTCGGCGATCCGGCCTCGCCGTCCACAGGGTCGCCTCGGCTCCAGGCGCTACCGGTCGGCCCCGGTAGCCTCGGCGCCCATGGACCTGCGCATCCGCGAGATCTCGGCGGCCGAGCACCTGGCCGTCGTCGGCGAGCGGGGATCGGCGAGCTTCCTCCAGACGCCAGCCTGGGGTCAGGTCAAGGCGGGGTGGCGCGCACAGAGCCTCGGCTGGGAGGACCCCTCCGGCGTCCTCCTCGGTGCGGGCCTCGTCCTCTATCGCTCGCTGCCGCGGGTGGGCCGAAGCCTCGCCTACCTGCCCGAGGGGCCGCTCATCGACTGGGCCGATCCCGACCTCGGGCGCTGGCTGGGTCCGCTCGCGGCCCACGCCCGGTCCGAGGGGGCCTTCGCCGTCCGCATCGGCCCGCCGGTCGAGGTGCGCCGCTGGCACACCGCCACGGTCAAGGCGGGGCTGCTCGACCCTGCCGTCCACCGCCTCGCCGACCTCCCGCCCGACGCCACGAGCGCCGACGGGCTCGCTGCCGGCGAGCGGCTCCGGGCGCTGGGGTGGCGAGCCCCTCGAAGCGGCGAGGGGTTCAGCGCGGGTCAGCCCCGCACGGTCTTCCAGCTGCCGATCGACGGGAGAAGCGACGACGAGCTGCTCGCCGGGTTCAACCAGCTGTGGCGCCGCAACATCAAGAAGGCCGCGAAGGCAGGGGTCGCCGTCCAGCAGGGCGGCTACGACGACCTCGCCGCCTTCCACCGCCTCTACCTCGAGACGGCGCGCCGCGACGGCTTCACCGCCCGGCCGCTCAGCTACTTCCAGCAGATGTGGCACGCCATGGCGGCCGAGGACCCCGACCGGCTCCGGCTCTACCTGGCCGAGCGCGAGGGCGGGCTCCTCGCGGCGACGACTTGGGTCCGGGTAGGCAGCCACGTCTGGTACTCCTACGGGGCCTCATCCACCGAGGGGCGCGAGCACCGGGGCAGCAACGCCGTCCAGTGGCAGATGCTTCGCGACGCCCGCGAGGCCGGCGCCGCGGTCTACGACCTCCGGGGCATCACCGACACCCTCGACGCCGACGACCCGACCGCCGGGCTCGTGCAGTTCAAGCTCGGAACCGGTGGTGACGTCGTCGAGACCCTGGGCGAGTGGGACCTCCCGCTCAACCGGCTCCTCCACGCGGCCTTCGACGCCTACCTGCGGCGGCGCTCGGGCGGGCACGGATGACCTTCGCGCTGCACCTCGACGCCGAGCGCTGGCGCGCGCACCACGCGGGGGTGCTCGCCACGACGCCCGGGCTCGTCCCGGTGGTCAAGGGCAACGGCTACGGCTTCGGCCTGAGCCGGCTCGCCGAGGAGTGCCGACGCCTCGGCGTACGCACCGTCGCCGTCGGCCTGCCCGGCGAGGCGGCCGATGTCCGCTCCGCCTTCCCGGGTGACGTCCTCGTGCTCACCCCCTGGCACCCGCGCCTGCCCGCGGCGGACATCACGGACGACGCCGTCATCCGCACCGTCTCCCACGCCGAGGCCCTGGAGGCCCTCGAGGCCTTGGCGACACCACCCGCGGCCTGGCGGGCACCGGACACCGCCCGGTCACGGCCGCGCCGGGTCGTCCTCGAGCTGCGCACGAGCATGCGACGCCACGGGCTGCCGGGGCCCGACCTCGGTCGCGCCGCAGCCACGAGCGCCGAGGCCGAGCGCCGCGGCGCGCTGCAGGTCGAGGGCCTCGCACTGCACCTGCCGATGGTCGGCGACCGGCTCGGCGAGGCCCGGCGGCTGCTCGCCGAGGCGGCGCAGGCTGGCCTCCAGCACGACGTCGTCTGGGTGAGCCACCTCGACCCCGCCGAGGTCCTCGCCCTCGCGGCTGACCAACCGGGCCGCGACGTCCGGCTGCGCAGCGGCACCCACCTGTGGCTCGGTGACCCTGACGCGTTCCGGGCGCGAGGCACCGTCCTCGACGTCCACAAGCTCGCGCCGGGCGACGCCTACGGCTACCGCGCTCACCACGTGGGTCGGGTGCGGCCGCCCGGCTGGCTCGTCGTCGTGGGGGGCGGCACGTCGCACGGCGTGGCCCTCGAGGCCCCGTCGTCGGTGCCGAGCCTGCGGTCACGCGCGCAGGTGCTCGCCCTCGCCGGGCTCGAGGCCGCCGGGCACGCGCTCTCGCCGTTCTCCGTCGCCGGGGCACGGCGGCCGTTCGCCGAGCCCCCGCACATGCAGGTGAGCATGGTGCTGCTGCCGCCGTCCGTGACGCCACCGCAGCTCGGCGACGAGCTCGACGTGACGGTGCGGATGACGACCGTGAGCTTCGACGACGTCGTCGAGGGACCCCTCCGCTGAAGCGTCAGCCCGCCCAGCCGCCGCGGGTGAACACGACGACGAGCAGGAGCGAGACCGGGGCCGCGAAGGCGAGGTAGGCGTACCAGAGCCACGGCCACCGCCTCGTTGCCCGGGCCAGCGCGAGCCACAGGGGGAACCACAAGAGGCTCGCCCGCCCCGCGGAGAGGTACCACGTCGCCGTCGACATCGCGATGACCGACAGCCCGAGGTAGACGGCCTCGCCGTACCAGCCCCGGCCGACCAGCCAGAAGGTCGTGAGCGCTCCCACGGCGACCGCGAGAAGGTCGAGGCGGAACATCCAGGCGTAGGCCGGCGGCTGGGTGCCCCCGAAGGCGGCGACCCAGGTCGCATGCAAGGCGGTCAGCGGGCTGCCGACGTGCCGTCCCCAGCCCTGCGACTGCGCGTGCAGCCAGGCGAGCGGGTCCCCGAGGGCCGTCTGGAGGTACACGCCGTACCCGGCGAGCACCCCGAGCGGCAGCGCCAGCCAGGCGAGGTCGCTCCACGCCGGCCGCGGTCTGGTCGTGAGGAACAGGACGACGAGCCCGGCGAGCAGGAACACCCCGTTGACCCG
>JBBQFP010000102.1:0-2802 GCA_038322045.1 Actinomycetes bacterium
TTGTGCGGAGAAACGACCGGTACGCTCACCACGTGCCTGATCCCCTCGCCCTGAGCGGCGACGCCCGCAGCGCTACGCTCGGTGACGAGGCAGCGCTGCGCGCCGAGATCCGCCACCTCGGCGGCATCCTCGGCGAGACGATCAGCCGCCAGGAAGGCCCCGAGCTCCTCGCTCTGGTCGAGGAGGTGCGCCGGCTCACCCGCGAGGACGCCGCCGCCGTCGGGCGCTCGCTCGACCGGCTCGACCTCGCGACGGCGATCACCTTGGTTCGCGCCTTCTCGAGCTACTTCTACCTCGCCAACGTCACCGAGCAGGTCCACCGCGGCCGCGAGCTGCGCCGGCGGCGGGCCGAGAGCGGCAGCTGGATCGCCCAGGCCGTCGACAAGATCGTCGCTGCCGGTCTTGAGCGCGACGAGCTGCTCGCGCTCGTCGGGCGGGTCGCCGTCCGGCCGGTGTTCACGGCGCACCCCACCGAGGCGCAGCGTCGCTCCATCCTCATCAAGCTGCGCCGGATCGCCGAGCTGCTCGACGTCGACCGCAGCGACCGCGCCGAGGCCGCCCGGGCTGAGCGGCGCATCGCCGAGCTCGTCGACCTCCTCTGGCAGACCGACGAGCTGCGCCTGGACCGCCCCGAGCCGGTGGACGAGGCGCGTAACGCCCTGTACTACCTCGACGAGCTGTTCGCCGGGCCGGTGCCGGAGGTCCTCGAGGTGCTCGCCACCGAGCTGAGCAGGGTCGACGCCGCGCCCGACGTCCGGGCCCGTCCGCTGAGCTTCGGCACGTGGATCGGCGGTGACCGCGACGGCAACCCCAACGTCTCGCCGTCGGTGACCCTCGAGGTTCTCGCCCTGCAGCACCAACGGGCGCTGCGCGACTTCATCCGCGCCATGGACGAGCTCCTCGAAGACCTCTCGTCCTCGGTCAAAGTCGTCCACGTCAGCGACGAGCTCGTCGCGAGCCTCATCGCCGACCTCGAGGCCCTGCCCGACCTCGACCCGCGCTACCGGCGGCTCAACGCCGAGGAGCCCTATCGCCTCAAGGCGACGTGCGTGCGCGAGAAGCTCCTCCACACGCGGGCCCGGCTCGTCGACGGCCGCCGTCACACCCCGGGCCGTGACTACGCCAGCACGGCGGGGCTGCTCGACGACCTCGAGGTGCTCCGGGACTCTCTGCTGACCCACCGCGGTCAGCTGGCGGCGCAGGGCCGCCTCGAGCGGACGATCCGCACGGTGGCGGCGTTCGGGCTCCAGCTGGCGACGATGGACGTCCGTGAGCACTCCGACGCCCACCACCACGCGCTGGCCCAGCTCATCGACCGCCTCGGCGAGCTCGACAAGCCCTACGGCGAGCTGACCCGCGACGAGCGGCTGGCCTGGCTCTCCTCGGAGATGACCGGACGACGGCCGCTCGCCCCCTCCCCCGCACCGGTCGACGCCGCGGCGGCCCGGACGATGGAGGTCTTCACCACCATCCGGCGCGCCCTCGACCGGTTCGGCCCCGACGTCATCGAGAGCTACATCATCTCGATGACCCACGGCCCGGACGACGTCCTCGCGGCGGTCGTCCTCGCCCGCGAGGCCCGGCTCGTCGACCTCTCCAGCGGGGTCGCGCGGATCGGCTTCGTGCCGCTGCTCGAGACCGTCGCCGAGCTGCGGGAGGCCGACACCGTCCTCGAGGCCCTGCTCAGTGACCCGGGCTACCGCAGGCTGGTCGCGCTCCGTGGCGACGTCCTGGAGGTCATGCTCGGCTACTCCGACTCCAACACGGACGCGGGGATCACGACGTCGCAGTGGGAGATCCACCGGGCCCAGCGCCGGCTGCGCGACGTCGCGCTCCGCCACGGGATCCGGCTGAGGCTCTTCCACGGCCGCGGCGGCACCGTGGGGCGCGGGGGCGGCCCCAGCCACGACGCGATCCTCGCCCAGCCGTGGGGCACCCTCGACGGCGCCATCAAGGTGACCGAGCAGGGCGAGGTCATCAGCGACAAGTACTCGCTGCCCACGCTGGCCCGTGAGAACCTCGAGCTCACCGTCGCTGCGGCACTCGAGGCGACGGTGCTGCACCGGGGCCCGCGGCAGACCGTGGCCAACCTCGACCGCTGGGACCCGGTGATGAGCCAGGTCTCGGCCGAGGCGTTCGCCGCCTACCGCCGACTCGTCGACGACCCCGAGCTGCCCGCCTACTTCTCCCAGTCCACCCCCGTCGAGCAGCTCGCCGACCTGCACCTGGGGTCGCGGCCGTCTCGTCGTCCGGACACCGGCGCCGGGCTCTCGGGCCTACGGGCCATCCCGTGGGTCTTCGG
The DNA here is from genome assembly GCA_038322045.1 of Actinomycetes bacterium. Taxonomy (GTDB): domain Bacteria; phylum Actinomycetota; class Actinomycetes; order JBBQFP01; family JBBQFP01; genus JBBQFP01. Next base: position 2,303 of record JBBQFP010000102.1, read on the forward strand.
GTGGACGCAGTCCCGCCAGATCGTCCCCGGTTGGTTCGGCGTCGGCACGGGGCTGGCGGCCGCGCGCACCGCGGGGCACAGCGAGGTGCTCGAGGAGATGTTCGGTCACTGGCACTTCTTCCGGACCTTCCTGTCCAACGTCGAGATGACGCTGGCCAAGACCGACATGCGCATCGCCGAGCACTACGTCCGTGAGCTCGTCGACCCCTCGCTGCACCGGTTCTTCGACGTCATCCGCGAGGAGCACGACCGCACGGTCGACGAGCTCCTCCGAGTCACGGGTTCACGGGCCCTGCTCGGGTCCAACCCCGTGCTCGCCCAGACGCTCCAGGTGCGCGACGCCTATCTCGCGCCGATCAGCTACCTGCAGGTCTCGCTGCTGCGGCGCTGGCGGGCGACCGACGACGCCGAGCGCGACCCGCTGCTGCGCCGGGCGCTGCTGCTCACCGTCAACGGGGTCGCGGCGGGGCTTCGCAACACCGGATGAGGATGGGCCGATG
>JBBQFP010000103.1:0-2031 GCA_038322045.1 Actinomycetes bacterium
CTGCCTTGCCGGCACGTGGGTCAAGCACGCCACCCAGACCGTGGATGCGAAGGGGACGGCCTACCTCAAGCCGGTGACCCAGGCGGACATCACGTCTGCGCTGTCGGCGGCCTCCGCGGTCGGCGACGACCGGATCCAGACGTCGTCCCAGGGCCGGGTCACGCCGGAGACGTGGACGCACGGCTCGAGCGCCGCGCGACAGAAGTGGTTCACGACCGGCTACCAGAGCGGTGACCTCAACGCGTGCGACACCTTCGGGGCGTCGAGCGTCGAGTAGGCCGCGCCGCAGCCACCGTTGAGCGCGCGGTCAACGGGATCCCATGGACTGCGCGCTCAGCGGTGGACGGCGGGGTGCGGGTGTGACCGGTGGGACACGTGTGGTCAGGCCGGCGTGGTCTCGGGGTGGGTGAGGGTGACCCTCACGGCGAGGCCCCGGCGCAGCGCCGCGTCGAGCACCGCCCGCCTCGGGTCGGGCAGGTCGTAGAGCTCACGTCGCGGCAGCCCGCTCAGCGCCCGGAGCGACGGCTGCGCGAGCACCTGCGCGACGAGGGCCTTGTCACCGCCGACGACCAACCCATGCGGTATGCCGTCGGCACCGGTTCGCGGGGACTCGTCGCCTCCGAGCAGCACCCGCACCGCGTGCTCCGCGACGGCGAGGGCCAGCGCGTCGGCCTGGTTGCCGCGTCGGCGGGCGAACCGGTGCTGCGACCAGCCGCCCGCGGCGGTTCGCGACTGGACGTAGCGGGTGCCCACCTTCGTCGCGCCGAGCACCCCGCCGAGGGCCAGCCCGACGGCATACCCGCCGCGGCGGACGAGCACGAGGCCGAGCGGGTCGTGCTCGAAACGCTCGAACGTGGCTCGCGCCCCGTCGCCGCCGAGCACGGACACGACGACGGCGCCGTCCGTCTGCACGGAGGCGCCGTCGTGTCGTTCGCCGAAGCCGGTGACCCAGCGCTCGACCCGGCCGGGGTCGACCTCGACCGTGCGTGTGGTCACCCGCGAGGGTCGGTCACAGGTTGAACCCGAGGGCCCGCAGCTGCTCGCGGCCGTCGTCGGTGATCTTGTCGGGCCCCCACGGCGGCATCCAGACCCAGTTGATCCGGAAGGAGGTGACGAGGCCCTCGAGCGCCTGCTGCGTCTGGTCCTCGATGACGTCGGTGAGCGGGCAGGCCGCCGAGGTGAGGGTCATGTCGAGGACGGCCTGCGACTGCGAGTCGACGGTGATGCCGTAGACGAGGCCGAGGTCGACGACGTTGATTCCGAGCTCGGGTTCGACGACGTCTCGCATGGCCTCCTCGTCGTCGGCGACGTTGGTCACCGTGGTCATTGTCTCGGTGGTCATTGTCTCGGTGGTCATTGTCTCGGTGGTCATTGTCTCAGCGGTCATTGTCTCAGCGGTCATTGTCTCAGCGGTCATTGTCTCAGCGGTCATTGTCTCAGCGGTCAGCGTCTCAGCGGGGGTGTCCGACATGGTGGTCAGCCCTTCTCGGTCGAGGTGGTGGCAATGGCAGGCGGGGAGGTCGCGGGCGGGGTGTTGGTGGCAGCGGGGTTCACGACAGGGGTGGCGATGTCGACGCCGGCGCGGGCCAGTGCGTCGGTGAGCGCAGCCCAGCCGAGCAGGGCGCACTTGACGCGGGCAGGGTACTTCGCCACGCCGGCGAAGGCGACCCCGTCGCCGAGGACGCCCTCGTCGCCGGGGTCCTCGCCGCGGGAGGTGAGCATGGACCGCATCGCGGCAACGGTGGTGCGCGCCTGCGCGACGGTTCGGCCGGTGACCTCCTCGGCGAGCACCGACGACGACGCGACGGAGATCGAGCAGCCGATGCAGTCGTAGGACACGTCGCGCAGCACCGCTTCCTCGCCCTCGCCGTCGAGGTCGATGCGCACGGTCACCTCGTCGCCGCAGGTCGGGTTGACGTGGTGCACCTCGGCGTCGAACGGCTCGCGCAGCCCGGCCCGGTGGGGGCGCTTGTAGTGCTCGAGGATGAGCTCCTGGTAGAGGTCCATCAGCGCTGCGCCCCTTCGGTGGTG
>JBBQFP010000104.1:0-1643 GCA_038322045.1 Actinomycetes bacterium
GACTACGTGGCGCAGAGCGCGGTGAGCCCGCTCGCGCAGTCGCGCACCATCACCACCGTCAAGCGCGCCGACCGCTCCGTCGGCGACATCCTCGTCAGCCTCGGCGAGGACAAAGACGTCATCGTCGACGCGGCCAAGGTCATCGCCGTCTCCCAGCGTGCCGTCGAGGGCATCGACCGCTCCGGCCTGCTCGGACCGGTCGACCGCGGGGTCGGCGAGACCGCCGACAAGCTCGGGGAGCTGCGGTCGCTGACCCGCGACGCCGCCGTCGCCGCGGGGGCGCTGCCGTCACTGCTCGGCGCACAGACCCCGAGCACCCTGCTCCTCGTGTTCCAGAACCCCGGCGAGGCGCGGGCCACCGGCGGGTTGCTCGGGGCGTGGGGCGAGCTCACCGCCACCCGCGGGCGCATGTCCCTCACCGAGTTCGGCGCCAACGACGACCTGCCGACCCTCACCGCACTCCCCGAGGGCGTCAACCCCCAGCTCACCGCGCTCTTCGGCGAGGACATCCTGCTCTCGCAGAACGCCAACCTCTCAGCGAGCTGGCCGGACGCCGCGAAGCTCGTCTCGACGATGTGGACGAAGGGTCCGGGGCGTGGCCGCACCCCGGACGCCGTCATCAGCATCGACCCGGTGGCCCTGGGCCAGCTGCTGAAGATCACCGGACCGGTACGGGCGTCGGACGGCACCGAGGTCACCTCGGGCAATGCCGCCGACGTCCTCCTGCGGCGGGTGTACTTCCGGTTCGACGAGAAGGACCAGGCCCGGCGCCTGGCCTTCCTCGGGTCGGTGACGAAGGCCGTGTTCGCCGGGCTCACCGCGAGCAGCGCCTCCCCGCTCGAGCTCGGCAAGACCCTCACCCGGCTCGCCGACGACCGTCGGATCATGGTCTGGGGGCAGGACTCCGAGGCCCAGAACGCCTGGCAGAGCCTCGACGTCAGCGGCGACCTCGGCGCGCCGCAGGACGCCTCACGCCTCACCTTCGCCCTCAACAACGCGGAGGCGTCCAAGCTTCAGGCGTACCTGGCGACGTCGGTGACCCGCAGCTGCGCGGTCAACGGCTCGCAGACGGTGACGGCGGCGCTGAAGAGCACCGTGCCGGCGAAGCTGCCCGACTACATGCTCAGCCATGTGCCCGGCCTGGACCGTCGAACCATGCGGATGGTGTCGTCGTGGTACGTCTCGCCCCGCCAGCGCATCGGCACGATGACCGTCGACGGCCGCCCGGTGAGCTACGCGGTCAACGAGGAGCGGGGCTGGACCGTCTTGCGAGTCACCGTCGAGGTCAAGCCAGGGCAGACGGTGCCGATCGCCGTGACGATGAGCGCACCCGCCGGCGGCTCGAGGGTGGGGGTCACCGACATCCGGGTGGCCCCGCAGGTCGCGGCCGTGCCGGTGACGAGCACAGGCTGCTGAGCACGGGCCTCACGGGTAGACGAACGACGGGCCCCTTCCTCGAGAGGAAGGGGCCCGTTGTAGTCGGCTGTGGTGTCCAGCCGAGGCGTTCTACTCGTGAGCGCCGCGACGACGGCGGCTGACGACCGTGAGGGCGCCACCACCGATGAGGAGCGCTCCACCGAGGGCAGCGACCGGGAGGACGCTGGCACCGGTGTGCGGGAGGCCGGCGCCCGAGACGGCGCCGT
>JBBQFP010000105.1:0-1528 GCA_038322045.1 Actinomycetes bacterium
TGACCCGCTGACAGCGCAGTCCCGACCCGCCGACATCGACGCCGACAAGCGTGCTCACGGGCTCGGCACGGCCTGCGACGTCACTCAGGCGCGAGCCGCGACCGAGGCGAGCGCCTCGGCGACGGAGCCGTCGTGCGACTCGAGCAGCGCGCGGGCCTGGGGCACGCCGACCCCCGAGAGCAGGTGCAGGAGCGCCGGCTTGAGTTCGCCGTGCGAGTCGGCGAGGGCCTGCCGCGCGTCGTCCTCACGGACACCGGTCGCCTCGCAGAGGATCCGGACCACCCGGCCGCGCAGCTTGGCGTTGGTCGCGACGACGTCGACCATGAGGTTGGACCAGGTCCGCCCGAGGCGGATCATCACGGCGGTCGAGAAGCCGTTGAGGACGAGCTTCTGGGCCGTACCGGCCTTGAGCCGCGTCGACCCGGTGACGACCTCCGCGCCGGTTGCGGGGGCGATCAGGTGGTCGACGTGCGGGCCGATCTCGGCGTCAGGGTTGGACGTGACCAGAGCCGTGAGCGCGCCCCGCTCCCGGGCGGCCTGGAGGGCGCCCATGACGTACGGGGTGCGGCCCGAGGCCGTGAGGCCGATCGCGACGTCCTCGGGCCCGAGGAGCCGGGCCTCGCTCCGACCCAGGGCGAGGTCGTCCTCGACGTTCTCCAGCGCGGCGACGAAGGCGTCGGGGCCGCCGGCGAGGTGGGCGCAGAAGAGCCCGGGCGGCGCGTTGAAGGTCGGCCGCAGCTCGGCGGCGTCGAGCACGGCGAGCCGACCCGAGGTCCCGGCCCCGAAGTAGTGCACCGTGCCTCCGCGGCGGATCCGGTCGACTGCGCCCTCGACGAGCCGCGCCAGCTCGGGGAGCACCCCGGCGACGGCCGGGGCCACGGTGGCGTCCTCGGCGTTGAGCAGTCGCAGCACGTCGAGGGTGGGCAGCCGGTCTATCCCGACCGAGGCGGGGTTGCGCTCCTCGGTCGGGGCGCTCACCCTGACGACGTCACCCACGGTCGCGATGTTAGTTTCCTCCAACTCGTCCGTCAACGTCGTGAACAACTGACCACCCCTGGGAGGGTCAGCGGGCCAGGTGATGGCTGGCCACCGCGTCGTGCGTCTCGGCGACGGCCCGCTGCGCCCGGGCCAGGTCGCGCTGCGCCACGGCGATGTAGAGACAGTCGACGACGGTGAGCGCGGCGATCCGGCTGCCGGTCGCCCCGGAGCGCAGCGCGGTCTCACGGGCGGCGGTCGTGAGGAGGATGTCGGCGCTGTCGACGAGCGGGGAGAGGGGGTGGTTCGTGATCGCGACCGTCGTGGCGCCTCGTCGGCGGGCCAGGGCCAGGGCCTCGATGGTCTCCCTCGTCGAGCCGGAGTGGGAGATGCCGATCGCGACGTCGCCGGGACCCAGCAGGGTCGCGCTCGTCAGGGCGATGTGAGGGTCGTTCCACGAGAACGCGATGACGCCGATCCGGTGCAGCTTCTGCTGGGCGTCGGTGCCGACGATCGCGCTCGCGCCGATGCCGTAGATGTCGACCCGGGACGC